>CACHML010000006.1 GCA_902580945.1 uncultured Pelagibacteraceae bacterium
TATAACATTACCAATTAAAGCTTTAAAAAAGATAATTTAATAAATGATAAAAGATAAAATCTATAAGTCACTTTTGGCGGCGTTTTTTTCTATAATTACAATTGGTATTTTAACATTATTAACCTATAAAACCAATTTCGGTCTTTTTTTAATTGCTTCATTTGGGTCTTCAATGGTTCTTTTGTATGGTTATCCTGAAAGCCCTTTTGCTAAACCAAAAAATATATTATTTGGTCACTTAGTAACTTCAGCAATTGGAATTTTATTTTATAATTATATTCCCTTACCTATTTATATCATGATACCTTTGGCTGTAGGTTTTGGGGTTGGATTAATGATATTATTAGATGTAACCCATCCACCTGCAGGGGGAAACCCCATTATAGTCATATTAGGATCAGTATCATTTGAATATCTTTTGTCCCCAATACTATCTGGATGTCTGATTATAATAGCATTTGGAATTCTTCTAAATAAATTTGTTGCTCGAAAGAAATATCCTTAACATTTACTATTCATTTGATTGATGTTCCAATTGTGCTAAACTTTGCTTAAAAATATCTATAGAGAAATATTTTAAACTTAAATATTAGGAGATAAAATGAAAGTACTTTGTGTGTTATATGATGATCCTAAAGGTGGTATGCCTAATTCTTATGCCTTATCAGATCTTCCAAAACTAGAAAAATACCCTGATGGAATGACTTTACCAAGTCCGAAAGGTAGAGATTTTACACCAGGAGAATTACTAGGCTGTGTATCTGGAGAGTTAGGATTGAGAAAATTTTTGGAAAGTAATGGCCATGAACTAATTGTAACTAATAGTAAAGATGGAGAAGGATGTGAGGCTGATAAACATATTGTAGACGCAGATATAGTGATCTCTCAACCTTTCTTTCCTTATTATTTAACTAAAGAAAGAATTGCAAAAGCAAAAAATTTAAAAATGGCAGTCACTGCAGGAATTGGTTCAGACCACGTAGATCTACAAGCAGCAATGGATAATAAAATTGATGTTGTAGAAGTCACATTCTGTAATTCAAGATCAGTTGCCGAACATATTGTAATGATGATTGTATCTTTGGTAAGAGATTACCATAATCAACACAAAATAGTTAATGAAGGAGGATGGAACATTGCAGATGCTGTGCAAAGATCCTATGACGTTGAGGGAATGCATATTGGAACTGTTGCAGCTGGAAGAATTGGACTTGATGCTTTAAGGAAAATGAAACCTTTTGATGTACATCTTCATTACTTCGACAGACATAGATTACCTGAGTCTGTTGAAAAAGAGTTAAATTTAACTTTTCATGAAACAGTAGAGTCGATGGTTAAAGTTTGTGATGTTGTAACCATAAACTGTCCACTACACCCTGAAACAGAAAATTTATTTGATGATGCAATGATTGGTAAAATGAAAAAAGGTGCATACATTGTGAATACTGCTAGAGGTAAAATATGTAACAGAGACGCGATTGCTAAAGCATTAAAAAGTGGTCAATTAAGCGGATACGCCGGCGATGTATGGTTTCCACAACCAGCACCAAATGATCATGTTTGGAGAACGATGCCAAATCATGGAATGACACCTCATACTTCTGGAACTTCTCTTTCAGCACAAGCTAGATATGCTGATGGTGTTAGAGAGATTTTAGAATGTTTTTTTGAAGGTCGTGAAATACGTAACCAATACTTAATTGTTAAGGATGGACAATTAGCAGGTATGGGTGCACATTCTTATAGTAAAGGAAGTGCTACTGGTGGTTCTGAAGAAGCGGCAAAATATCAAAAAAAATAGAGTTTTAAATACAAATCATTAAAGGTAAGCTACAAATAAACTAAGTGGCTACCTTTAATGAAAAAATTTTTATCAATTATTTTCTTATTACTTACTTCAACGAGCTTTGCAAATTCACCAAATTTTGAAAGAGCTAATTCAAATTTTTTCAGTTTATCGAAACTTTTTCCCAAATTTAAACATCTAATTTTTTCCATTATTATTTCATTTTCCGAAAATCTTATACTGCTAAGACATTCTATTGCTTTTGTAAAATCTTCAATTTTATAAAAAAATATTCCTCTGTATAATTTAATTATTAAATTATTCTTAAGATTATCTTCAGCTAGTGTTATAATTTGATCTAATTTTTTATTATCATTTAATCTTTCATATAATTGAATGAGATTTATGATTGCAGGTAGATAGTCTTTTTTAATTTTATAAGCTTTTAAAAAATTTTTTTCTGAATTTTTAATATCATTTTTTTTCCTATATAAAATTCCTAAATTATTGCAAGGATCAACATAATTGCTATCTAGTAAAATAGCCTTTTCAAAAAATTCTTTTGCTTTAATATCTTTATTCATTTTCATATGAACAATACCTAGATTATTAAAAGCTTCTTTAAATTTTTTATTTATTTTTACACTTCGAGTAAAATATTTAATTGATTCTTCAAAATTTCTTTTTTCCATATATAAGTTTCCAAGGTAGAAATTTGATAAAAGATTTTTTGGATTTTTTTTTAAAATTTGTTCAAGATAATTTATTGCTGCATTAAAATTTTTTTTTTTTATTTCTTTTAAAGCAAAATTTAAAATATTTCTTTCCTCATCATGATTTTTAAAATTCATTTAATAAATATTAGTTCTATAATTTTAACATTATTATATACAATTAAATAAATTTGATGCCTAAAATATTGTTTGATACTATTAATCTTAATGTTTTATAAATAACCTAATCTTTTTGAGGTTCTTCTATTGGCTCTGTTACAGGATTTAACTCTAAACCGATTGGTGTAATTGTAGTTGGCAAAGGTGTAAATTGAGAATCTGGATTTTCAATAACCTCTCTGACTTTCATCCTATAGATACCATATACACCAATCAAAATATGGAACATGATTAAAAAAATAAAATAGCCATTTTCCCCAACAAGATCCATAAAAATGGAGCACATAAATGGACCACTCATAGCCCCCATACCGAAAGCAAATTGTAAACCTGCACCAGCAGACACAAATTTTTCTTTAGCTATAAAATCATTTGTATGTGCAAATATTAAAGCAAACATTGGAAGACTAAAAAAAGCATATAAAGCAGTAAATACATAAAACCAAAATTTTGAACTTGCTAATCCATCAGGCAAATGCATTGTTCCTACAGATAAAATTGCACATAGCGCAAAAAAAGCTGCAGCAAAAGTAGAATAAACAGTTACTGTTCTTCTATCATAAATATCAGATAGTTTTCCAATTGGCCATTGCGAGATAGCACCAGAAATTGCAACTAGAAAGGTTACAAAGGATATTTCAAATATACTAAAGTTCATTGCCGCAGCATATACCGCAATTAATGCAAACATTGCCGAATGGCAAACACCACACAAAAGAGCGCTTATAATACCAAAAGGCGAAACTTCATAAAGTTCTTTAATTTTCATTCCAATAATTTTTTTGAATTTTGGAGCCTTCTTTTTCGTGAGAAGTATTGGAACAAGTGAAAGTGACATAAATAATGAAACTAGAATAAAAGGCTGGAAATTTTCAGGTCGGCTAAAATTCAAAAAAAACATTCCTATTGCCATAGAACTAAAGAGTACGATCATATAAACCGACAAAACACTTCCTCTGTTTTTATTACTTGCTCGATCGTTTAACCAACTTTCTGCGATTGTATAAAGACAAACCATAGAAAAACCTGAAACAACCCTAAGCACAAACCATGTGAATGGATTAACAATAATTGAATGGACCAATACGACTATTGATGCAATTGAAGCAAAAGCTGCGAATACCCTTATGTGACCTACTCTTGAAATAAGGATGGGTACTGTTCTTGCACCAATAAAGTACCCAACAAAATATCCTGTTAACATAAACCCTGTAGCTGTTATACTAAAACTCTCATGCACAGCTCTCACTCCAAGCAATGACACTTGGAAACCGTGAGCTAACATAATTAGCCCCATACCGGTAAAAAGGGCCCATGAGTTTTTTAATATCTTCTCCATAATTTCGCTATCTATGTATTATTTAATATTAAATCAAGAAATTAATTATTAATTTTTTGAGGTTCTCTTAGTTTTAAAAATGAGTGGATGCCTATAGTTGTTATAATTATAATTCCTCCAATTATGGTTTCTAAAGTTGGTTGCTCTTTTATAACCAACCAAACCCAAATTGGACCAATTATAGTTTCAAGTAAGAAAAACAAATTTACTTCCTCAGCTGGAATAAACCTAGGTGCAATTGTTACCAAAACAAATGGAAGAGCAACACAAACTATGCACATCAAGGGTATATAGATCTGATCAGATCCGATTAAATTGAAATTTTCTACAAAAAAGAAGGCAAAAACAGCAACTCCTAATTTTCCCATGACAGCAGATGGCAAAAGATCTCTGTCTTTAGCATATCTTATCAGTACAGCGTTGGCAGCTAACCCTGCGGCAGTAACAAATCCCATAATATTTCCAAAGAGATTTCCTATTTTAATTGAGTCATAGAATATGAATAAAACAGCAAAAAATGTTATAAAAATAGCTATCCAGGTTCCTTTACCAGGTATCTCTTTTAAAAAAATAGCACCTAAAATTGCAGATATCATTGGCGCTAACGCAATCATGATCAGGGTATTAGCTACATTTGTATTTTGAATAGATATTATGAAGGTAATATTACATATTGAAAAGCTGATAGCATAAAATATGCCAACAATACCGACCTTAAAAAATGCGTTTATGAAATTTTGTCTATAAAATAATAACAATCCAATGAAAACTACAAAAAAAGGGATTACACCTCTATAAAAAAGCATTCCCCAAGTATCAATGTTAGAAAGTCTAATTAAAAGTGAGTCAGGTGTTATGAACATTACAGCCACAAAAGCTAGCAATGATCCTTTTTTTTGATCAGATAATTTATTCAAGCTTTTAAACCTTTCCAAAATGTCTTAGCAAGATTTATTTTAGATAGGTCGTAGTATGTTTTTAATCCAGTAGGGGAGGTAACATTAATATCTCCATTTAACTGTTGATCTATAAAGTCTATCCCAGCAAAATAAATATTATCTTTCTTTAATCTTTTACCAATAATTTTCGAAATCCTAATTTCTTTTGTTGTAAGGATTGTAAGTTTTGGTACAGCACCTTTGCTCATATTGCTTAAATACGAACCTTTCTTAGGAACTCTTGAGATTGCACCACACACTTTACCATTTATTATAAAAACTCTTTTATCACCTTTGGATATATTTTTTAAAAATTTTTGAAACATTGAATGTCCATTTTTTTTTAAAAAATTTGTAATTAATTTTTTATTAAACTTATTCTTTATCAAATGTATTTGATTACCTCCATATCCATTAATAGGTTTCATAATTATACTTTTATTTTGTTTATAAAACTTCTTAACTTCTTCAATATTATTTGAAAAAATTGTATCTGGCATATATTTTGTAAATTTTTTCGAATATAATTTTTCAGACACGTTTCTAATAGCCACTGGGTTATTTATCACCCTCGTTTTTTTTAAATTATCCAAAATGAGAGTAGTAATTAAATATTCTGAATTGAAAGGTGGATCTTGTCTAATTAAAATAAATTTAAGATTTTCAACGTCAATTTTTTGTTTTTTATAAATTTTATAAAATTTTTTTCTCTCATAATTTAATTTTAAAAAAACTCCATTTGCATATGTTTTATTTTTGATGATGGATAAGTTTGAAGGAGTATAATAAAATATTTTATATCCTAGTTTCTGAGCTTCATAGGCTAAAAATATTGATGTATCGGAAGATATATTAATTTTATCTAATTTATCGCCTTGTATGCCTATTATTTTATTTGTCATATAAATCTTCTAAATTTTGAAATTTAGAGAATTTATTTATAACATGATCGGCCACTGTTTCTTTATTATTGATAATATTATTTAAATGTTCCAGGTATTTAGTTTCGTTTGAACCGCTTTTTCCAACAAAATCTCTCTTTTCTAAGCCTTTTTCAGCAATTTTTAACAAGTTAGAGATCCAATAAATCATATCTTTACCCATTAAATTTGTATCAAGTCCTTTCATTGGTGCATCTTTATACGCATTCAATAAATCTTTCTTTTCCCATTTTGAAATAAACTCTAATGCTTCGTCTAAATTACCGTATAAAAGACCAGTAAAAAAAGCTGGGCCAGCACAGATACAGTCCCAACCACAAGTATCAATAGATCTTAATTCGATATATTGTTTTAATCTATTCTCTGTAAATATAGTACTTAAATGCAATCCAAGATCGTCAATACTTGGTAAAGATTTATTTATTTCTTGAATATTGCCATTCATATAATCAGAAAATTTATAATTTTTACCAGATAAATATTTATCATTTTTTTTTATAAACAGTATTGGATAATCCATTACAAATTCAGCATATTTTTCAAAATCAACATTTTCTAAAAAAATTTCTGGAAGGCCACCCCTTGATGTTTCTTGCCATACTTTTGATCGGTATGATAAGTATTTACTATCTTTTTTCTCAACTATTGATGAGTTTGCAAAAAGTGCGATACTTAACGGAACTAAATTATTTGCTAATTTAAACTTTTTTATGAAATCATTTTCAGACGTGTAGTCTAGATTTAGCTGTGTCCCAGATGTTCTATACATCATATCTAAACTAAGAGGTCCGCCTTTAGGCATATCCTTCGTCATTACTTCATATCTTTTTTTAGGATTATTTGGAATTTCAGACAACTTAGATATTGGATCAAATCCAGCGCTTACTATTTTTAAATCTAATTTTTCAACAACTTGTTTAAGTTCAAATAAATAATTATTAGCTTCAGAGCAAACTTCATGAATATTATTTAATTGAGCACCTGCAAGCTCAATTTGATTACCTGGTTCTAAAGTTATACTCTTATTATCTTTATTTAACGCTATAACATTCTCACCTTCATAGGATGGTTTCCATCCAAATTCATATAAAATTTTGAAAATATCTTTAATTGTAGAATAATTAATTCTTTTATTATTCTTCTTATAGAAAAGAAATTTTTCGTGCTCAACGCCTATTTTGGAATTTAAAGGCTCCTTAATTCCAGACTTAAAATGATCTATTATATTATCTTTATTCATATTAATGATTTAATAACTCTTACTCAGATATTCAACAGCTTCGTTTATGTTTGTTAATTTATTAGAACAAGTTTGGTTTTTACATACAATAACACTAGGTTTTGTATCATTATTTAATAGGTAAACAAATGTTGCAACTCCTAGATATTCTTTTTGTAAATAAAGTTGTATTTCCTTAATAGACTGGGATGTTCCACTGAATGTGAATGATAAGCTATTATCGCAAATATCTAGGGTTTTAATAAAGCTAAACATTTGTGAATAATAAGAGTTTAAAACCTGATGAAATGATTTTTTAAGAACCTCATTTCTTTCAGACCATATTTTATCATTTGTAATTGAATATAATTTATTTGAAATTAGTAGATAAACACTATTACCATTTGGTATATTGCTATCGTTTAAGTCTAGTGGGCTTGCAAACAAATCATTATCTTTAATAATATTTTTCTGGAATAGCTGTGTTTCTTTATTAAAGAATAATTCCCAAGTATCATTCATTATTTTTATTGATTTTTTTAATGCTTTTTCGTCAGCATTAACTTCATATAGCGTTATCATTAGTAAAGCATAATATACATAGTCCTCAAGAAAAGTTTCTATTTCTTTATTTTCATAACAATGAATAATTTTTTGATGCAATTTTGTATTTAATATTTCAATTGTTTCTATCGTGTTATTTTTTAAATCTTCATCATCTAAATATACTGAAGTTTTGAGAAGAACTTGGAGCATATATGCATTTAAATCAGTTTGAGATTTATCATCAAAAAATGGTTTTACTCTTTTTCTTCTAATATTAAGTAATTTATTTTTTATTTGGTCTAGGTTATTTTTATCTTCGTCAGGTATTAAATTTTTTTCCACCAAAATGTTATTACCTTCAAAATTACCACTCTCCGAAATTTCGTACTTATTTTCTAGTAATTTAATATCTTCTTTTAAAAGATTTTTTAATTCTTCATATGACCAAACATAATATTTTCCTTCAACACCCTCGCTATCAGCATCATATGCTGAACCATATAATTTTTCATTGTTTTTAAAATCATTATTAAAATAATTAATGGTTTGCAAAAGTTTATCTTTAAAATAATTATTTTTTGTATTTTGATAAAATTTAGTCAGAAGATCTATAAACTGAATATTATCATAGAGCATTTTCTCGAAATGAGGAATTATCCATTTTTCATCTACAGAGTACCTTGAGATTCCACCATCAAGATGATCATAAATTCCTTTTGAGCAAAGGTTGGTGAGCAAAGTTTCAACAGGTTTAAAATAGTTTATATTTTTAGTCTTCAAATAAAAATAAAACATTGCATCAAATAAATAAAATTGTGGAAACTTTGGAGCTCCTTTAAAGCTGCCATTACTTTCATCTAAATAATTGATAATTTTTTCAACAAATGGCTCCAGGGGTTGGTTTAAAACTGCAGATCTTTGATTAATTTTTGAAAAAATATCTTTTACTTGAGGGGCTTGAGCTAAGATTTTCTCTCTATTCTCTTTATAAACATTGTGAACATTATTTAGGACTTTTTTAAAGTCCGGTCTTCCTTGAATTTCTTTTGGTGGAAAATATGTTCCACCTGTAAAAGGCACACCATTTTCATCTAAAAACATTGATAATGGCCATCCTCCCTGAGCACCAGTTAATATTGATAAACTTTTTTGAAAAACATAATCTAAATCTGGTCTTTCTTCTCTATCAACTTTAATATTTATAAATTTCTCATTCATAAGTTTGGCAGTTTCTTCATTTTCAAAGCTTTCATGCGCCATAACATGGCACCAATGGCAGCTAGCGTATCCAACGCTTAAAAATATTGGCTTTTTTTCCTTTTTTGCTTTTTCTAGAGTTTCTTTATTCCATGGAAACCAATCAACAGGATTATCTTTATGTTGTTGAAGGTAAGGGCTTTTCTCGTTTTTTAAAATATTAGACAATTTAGTGATGATAGAAAGGTTTTCTTGCAAAAATATTTCTAACCATTGGCTCAAAATCTTTTAAAGTCATTGATTTATAATTTGGATCAAATGAGACTTGGTCATAATTTTCACAAAAATCTATTGTTGCTTGATAATGTTCTGAGTCTTTATATTTTTCTCGAGCATTTTTATCTCCACCTAAATGTTCAGCAGAATAATAAGTTTGAAATAAACCATGGTGCAAAATAATCCAGTAAGTTTTTTCAGACACATATGGTTTAATTACTGATGCTGCATATTGAGAATGATTCATTGGAGCTAACTCGTCTCCAATGTCATGCAACAACGTAGCTACTACCATTTCCTCGTTTTCTCCATTTTTATATGCTCTTGTTGCTGCCTGCAAAGCATGTTCAAGTCTAGTCACTTGGTAACCCTCAAGTGTAGTTGTTTGTGATGCTAAATAATTTAGTACTCTTTCTGCAGTTTTTCTCTCATATTGGCTTTCTAACTTTTCTAAAAGCTGATAATCATCTTTTGTACCATTTTTCATTTCTGTAAAACTTACTTTTTTCATATTAATTATTTGAAGCAGTACTCAGTAATGAAAGCTGGGTTACTTTATCTTCACCAAGTTCATCAATTATTTTAACAGGATATTCGCCTGTGAAGTGGTGGTCAGTTAATTGAGGATAATTCTCATTTCTTTTATCGAACCCCATCCCATGATACAAACCATTTAAACTTAAGAATCTTAAAGATTTTGCTTTAATAAATTCACATATTTCATCTGTTGATTTATTTGCAGCCATTAATTCTTTTTTAGTTGGCGTATCTACCCCATAAAAGTCAGGAAACTTTATTTCTGGGCTTGCTATTCTGACGTGAACTCCTTTTGCACCAGCATCATAAAGCATTTTAACTATTTTTGATGATGTTGTTCCTCTAACAAGAGAGTCATCAACTAGTATTATTTTTTTATTTTTAATCACAGATATATTTGGATTTAATTTCAATTTAACTCCTAGGCTCCTAATTTGTTGTGAAGGCTCAATAAAAGTTCTACCTACATAATGATTTCTAATTAAACCTAAGTCAAATTTTAGTTTTTTTTCTTCAGCATATCCTAATGCTGCAGCATTTCCTGAGTCTGGAACTGGTACAACTAAATCTGCTTTAATATCATCTTCTTTTGCTAATTGTGCACCAAAATTTTTTCTATATTCATATGCTGTTTTTCCATTTAAAATACTATCTGGTCTTGAAAAATATATGTACTCAAAAACACAAGGTCTAATTTTTCTAGGTGGAAAAGGTTTAACACTTTTTAGCTCATCATTTTCAATGTAAACTATTTCTCCATTTTCTACCTCCCTAACGAACTTAGCTCCAATTATATCAAAAGCGCATGTTTCAGATGCGAGAACATATGAGTTTTTTAGCTTTCCTATAACCAATGGTCTTATTCCATAAGGATCTCTTACACCAATAAGAGTATTTTGTGTCATCATTACAAGTGCATAGCCACCTTGAATTTGAAATATAGCATCTATAATTTTGTCTATAGTTTTCACTCTTTTAGACTTAGCTATTAATTGAACAATAGTCTCTGTATCTGATGTTGTATAAAAAATTGCTCCTTCTTGAACTAACTTATTTCTTAAAGTTATAGCATTTGTGAGGTTACCATTATGAGCTACGCCTATACCACCAGCGTTTGTATCAGCAAAAAAAGGCTGAACATTTCTTAAAGCAGTTCCACCAGTTGTTGAGTAACGATTATGACCTATTGCGTATTTTCCAGGGAGTTTTTTTATAACTTTTTCATCGTTAAAGTTATCTCCAACTAAACCAAACCTTTTTTCTGAGTGATATTTCTTGCCGTCATATGAAACAATTCCACAACCCTCTTGTCCTCTATGTTGAAGAGCATGAAGACCTAAAGCAGTTAGAGTAGATGCGTCATTAGAATTACTTATACCAAAAACCGCACACTCCTCTTTAATTTTAGGATCATATATCTTGAACTTTTTCTTTAGTTTCTTCATAATCTTTTTTGTCTGGAAATTCTTTTATAAGATAGTTACTGCCTTTTTCAACCCATGCATACGTAAAAGCATCATCCAAGTTAATTGGCCATTTTTTATGATTATATACTATATTTATGGTTGTATAAATACATACTACAATAATGTAAGCTCTTATAAATCCAAAAAAGAAACCAAAGATTCTATCTAAATTACCCAAAACAGAGTATGTGATTGCTCTATTAATTCCTTTGTTAATTAATAAAATTAAGAATATAATTATTATATACAACCCTATTCCAACAACCAGATCAAGAACATATTCACTATCAATAATATCTTTTAGAAATGGTTTTGCTTTTGGAAATAAGAAAAGAGTAACTACATAAGCTAAAAGCCACTTAGAGGCTGACAGAACACTCAACACAAAACCTTTTTTTGAACATTTGATTAATGAGAGAGTTGTAAAAATTAAGTAAATAATATCAAATGTGTAAAAATTACCAAATATATCTTTAACCGTCTCGATCACTTATTTTATTTTGAAAGGTTTAAATACTAAAAGAAGAGATGGTAATAATGTTAAGACAGATATCATAGCCAACAACATTGCAATTCCAGTAAAGACACCAAAATAAATTGTGGGAATAAAATTAGATAAAATTAAAATAGAAAAACCAAATACAATTGTGATTGATGTATTGAGTATCGCTATTCCAACCGTTGAATGACAATATTTGATAGTTTTATCATAATCTTTAAAATTTACCAATTCTTCTTTAAATCTATAAATATAATGAATGCTGTTGTCTACTGCTATTCCAATTGTGATAGCTGCAATAGTTATAGTCATCATATCTAGAGGTATTCCTGCTAAACCTATTATTCCTAAAATAAAAAAAGCAGCAATAAAATTTGGAACTACACCTATAAGTGAAATTTTTATATTTCTAAAAAGAATTAAAAACATAATTAAAATACCAATCATAACAAAACCCAAAGTTAATATTTGAGATTTAAATAAACTTTGAAGTAAATTATTAAATAATATCAACACACCTCCAAGTTTGAATTCATCTTTTTTAATACCCAATTTATTTTCTAAATCAAAATTTATTTTGTTTATAAGTTCATTTCTTCTTAATCCATCTAAAGAGTCTTTTATTCTCAAACTTATTCTTGCCTCTGAGTCTTTAATAGAGATATATGGATCAATAATTTCTTTTTTTATCGTGTCTGGAATTTTTGTATAAAGAACACCCATTTCTAATGTACCAAGTGGATTATTATTATTTAATTTTGTTGCTACCTCAATTATTGAGGAGAAAGATAAAACTTTTCCAATAGCTTCAATATTATCAAGATAATTGTGAACTCTTGTAATTTTATCTATCTTATCTCTTGTAAACCAATACTTTTCATCGTTTTCATCTTCATCACCCCAGTCATTATCTTCATCTTTTTCCTCATTTTTTGAAACAGGGAATTTCAAAATTACTTCTAGAGGCGTTGTACCACCAAGTTTTTCGTCTATTAATTTCATACCTTGGTATATTTCAGTTTTTTTGTTGAAATAATTAATGAAACTATTTTCGACTTCCAATTTAGAAATTCCAAAAATACTTAAGAGTATAATAATGCCAGTTAATCCAAAAATATAATTTTTATAATCAAGAGCTAAATTGCCAAGATAATTTGTTATTTTTGAGTTTCGCTTTCTAGTTAGAGTCACACTCGAACTTTGTGTAAAACTTAACAGCGTTGGTAGCAGTGTAAATGTTATTAAAAGAGACGTAATTAATCCAAACGTCATCATCCAACCAAAATCTATTATGGGTTTTATTTCACTAAAAATTAATGACATAAAAGCACATATAGTTGTTATTACAGTGTAAAAGATTGGCAATATCATTTTTTTTGTTGTTAAAATTAATATTTCAAATTTATGTTTATTTGGAAATTGTTCACTTAATTGCAAATATCTTGTACTCATATGAATATTCATCGCCATAGTTAAGATCAACATCAAAGCAATAAAATTTGATGAAATAACAGTAACTTTCCAACCAACAAATCCAAGAAATCCAACCATTAAGACAACAGAAAAGAAACAACTACTAATTGGCATTATTATCCATATTAATTTTCTAAAAACGTACCAAAGTGTTAAAATAATAAAAGTTAACACCCCTATGCCAAAAGTAACAATATCATTTTTTATAAAAGTCATCATATCGTCAGCGATCATAGGAATACCACCAAGATATATTTCATTATTTTGATTATATTTTTCTATTACTTCTCTTATTTCTAAAATATTTTGGTGTCTTTCTTTTTTAATTTTATCCTTAAAAATTTCTAAATCCTTTCCTACTTTGTTTTGTACTTTCTCATTATTCGGTTTTAAATAAACAATTATTCCACTGGTTTTTCCATCTTCGCTAATAACAAAATTTCTAAACACAGGGCTATTCAAAATTTCATCAAACCCTCTTTCTTTATCTACATTTTCACTTTTTAAAGTTTTAAAATTTTGAATACGATTAACTAAACTATCTTCGTTTGCATTTAGCAATGGAATATCTAATAGTGTTATTACACTGTGAACCCAACTTAAATTCTGTAATTCACTTTTTAGTTCTAAAAGAATTTTAATTGAATTCTCAGAAATCATTTTATCTTTTGGTGAGTAGGTGAGTACAAGAAATTCCCTAGCACCATATCTTTCATTAATTTCATTTAAATATTTTAAATCTGGGTCATTTTCTAATAATAATGTTTCAGAACTAGCATCTAACCGAAAATCTTTTGAATAGTAAAAAGCTAAAAGTAATATAATTAAAAGTAATGAGAAAATTAACTTTGGTTTCTCTATTATATTTTTTTGATAAAAATTAGCTAACATTAGATATTAGCTTTTATAATTTATATTAATTATTTTGAATATCCTTAAATTTGGTAAACATCTCTTCAAATTCAAGCATTATTGTCCCTGTTGGGCCGTGTCTTTGCTTAAGTATTAGTAGTTCGGCCAAATGAGAAATTTCATTCATTTTTGCCTGCCATTCTGCGTGCTCAACAGTTGCGGGTCTTGGTTCTTTATTTTTTAGATAGTACGATTCTCTGAATACAAACATAACAACATCTGCATCTTGCTCTATTGATCCAGACTCACGCAAATCCGAAAGCAAAGGTTTTTTATCATCTCTCTGTTCAACTGCTCTTGATAATTGAGATAGGGCTAATACAGGGACTGATAATTCTTTAGCAAGAGCCTTTAGCCCTTGCGTAATTTCAGAAATTTCCTGAACTCTACCATCGTTAAAATTTGTACCTCTCATTAATTGAATATAGTCAATTACAATCATATCTAATCCATAAACTCGCTTAATTCTTCTAGCTCTATTACTCAATGCAGCAATAGATATGGCTGGTGTCTCATCAATGTATAAAGGAAGCTCTGCAATATTTTTTGAAGTTTCTATAAACTTATCAAATTGTTCATCTGAAATTTTTCCCCTTCTTATATCATTCGATTTTATTCTTGATTGTTCAGCAAGAATTCTTGTTGACAACTGTTCCGATGACATTTCCAAAGAAAAAAAAGCTATGCAGGATTTCTCCCCCTTATTTTGTATATTTTTTGCTGCATTAAAAGCAATATTTGTTGCTAAAGCAGTTTTTCCCATTGATGGTCTACCAGCAATTATAATTAAATCAGATTTATGCAATCCTCCCAGTCTATCATCCAAGTCTTTTAAACCTGATGGCACTCCTACAATTCCTTCCTCATTTTTATAAGCATTGGATGCCATTTCTATAGTTTGTTTCATGGCCTCATCAAATTTAATTAGATTAGAACTAAATGATCCTTTTTCAGCTAAATCAAATAGGGATTTTTCAAAATTCTCAATAATTTGTTGTCCATCATTATTTAAATCATTTAATTTAGCAGTATCAATTATGTTATCTGAAATTTTTATTAATTCTCTTTTTACATACAAGTCATAAATTAGTTTAGAGTATTCAATGCTTTGTCTTGTGGAGGTTGAAAATTTAGTAATTTTTACTAAATACTCTGGTATGTTTAATTCATCTTTCTCATTCTCAAAATAGTTTTTTAATGTAATTGGATTAGCTAACATGCCTTTGTGAATCAATTTATCAATAGCAATATAAATTTTTTGATGCATCGGATCATAAAAATTTTTGCTTGAAATTAATGGTCTTATTTCATCAAATATTTCATTTGTAAGAAGTATTGATCCTATAACAGATTGCTCTGCCTCTATATTATTAGGAAGTTCATCTATTTTGTTTTTTATTAAGTTAAAAGATTGGGACACAATTCAAATGTATAGAATAGATTAAAAAGTTCAAATATTTAATCTTATTGGGGAAAAATATGTATAATTATTTTGCTTCTTCTTGAGCTATAACTTCAATCACAATCTTTGTTTGTACCTCTGGATGTAAATTAATTAAAACACTAAATTCACCTAGCGATTTAATTTCTTTCGATGGTTGTATTAGAGATGGATTTATTTTTACTTGGTCATTATCTTCGATAGCTTTTGATATTTCAGTTGGTTTTACTGAACCATAAAGTTCTTTGTTTTCTGTGCTTAATTTTTTAATTACATATTTTTTATCTTTAATTTTATCCTGGATTGTTTTAGCCTCAATCTTTTTATCATTGTCTTTTTTGTTAAGATCTTGTTTAATTTTTTCAACTTCTTTTATATTTTCTTTTGATGCAAATAAGGCTTTTTTCTGTGAAATCAAAAAGTTTCTTGCAAAACCTCTTTTAACATCAATTATTTCTCCGATTGACCCAACTTTTCTTACATTTTCTAATAATATTATTTTCATTTTATAGTAGTGCCAAATTTCTTGCTCTTTTCACAGATAGAGACAATTCCCTTTGTTTTTTTTGACTCACTGAAGTAATTCTCGATGGCAAGATTTTTCCATTTTCAGAAATATATCTTTTTAATAATTTAATATTTTTATAATCTACAACAGGAGCACCTTTACCTGTTAAAGGACATTTCTTCTTAAACTTGTATTTTTGATTTTGAAATATGCTTAATTTTGCAAAATTACTTTGTTTTGTTTTTTTTTTATTACTTCTTTTTTTCATAAATAAATTATTTATTTATATTTTCTTTATCCACATCTTTTTTGAAGTAGTCTGTATCTAGATCAAATTTTTTTACTTTTATTGTTAAATATCTCAACAAATTTTTATCAATTTTCTCATTTTTTTCCAGTTCTGAAATTAATTTTCCATCACCTTTTATTTTGAAATGAATATAATTCCCTTTTTTATTTTTTTTTATTAAATAAGATAGGTTCATCAGTCCCCAATTTTCTAATTTCACAATGTCACCATTTAATTTTTCTACAATTTTGGAATATTTTTCTTCAATTGTTTTTAATTGAGAAGGACTTATGTCTTGTCTTGCTATTATTGTATGCTCATATAAGTTCATAATAATTCTTTTAAAAAAGAGAGGATATACTATTATAATTTTTTAATTACAATATAAAAAATAAAGTTTTTGCACATATTTTCTATGTTTTCTGTTTTATTTCCAGGTCAAGGTTCACAATCAGTTGGTATGGCTAAAGATATTTATGATAATTTCGATTATATCAAAGATCTTTTTAATGAGGCTGACGATACACTTAACTTTTCAATTAAAAAATTAATTTTTGAAGGTCCAAAAGAGTTACTTAATGAAACAGAAAATACCCAACCAGCAATCTTTTTGGTAAGCTATGCAATTTTTAATGTCATTAAAAAGGAAACCACATTTGATATAACCAAAGCAAACTTTTTTGCAGGGCATTCTTTAGGTGAGTATTCTGCTTTAGCTTGTTCTAATGCTATAAGTTTTAAAGATACAATTAAACTTTTAAAAATTAGAGGTAATGCAATGCAAAATGCAGTTCCTAAGAATGAAGGAGGCATGGTTGCAGTTTTAGGAGAAAATTTAAAAAAAATAAAAGATATTATTGAAAATAATAAAAATAGTTTTCATTGTTTTTTAGCTAATGATAATTCAAATGGACAGGTTGTTATTAGTGGGAAAAAAAATGACTTAAATAAATTTGTTGAGGAACTAAAAATACTAAATATCAAAAATATTAAATTACCGGTCTCAGCACCATTTCATTGTATTTTAATGAAACCTGCTACAAAAATAATGAATAATGAACTTAAAGATTTAAAATTTGCTGCTCCAAATAATAAAATTATTTCAAATGTAACCGCTCAACCTTCTAACGACCCAGATAAAATTAAAGATCTTTTAATTCAACAGATCGAAAAACCAGTTCGTTGGAGAGAAAGTATAATGAATATGATAAATCTTGGAAGTCAAAAATTTGTAGAAATTGGACCTGGTAAAGTTTTATCAGGTCTAGTAAAAAGAATTGATAAAAGTGTAGATCTAGTTCAAGTAAACAATGTTGAAGATATTAATAATTTGAAAAATTTATGATTGATTTGAAAAATTTAAATATTATTCTGACTGGAGCAACAGGTATAATTGGTGGTTCTATTTTAGAAAAATTAATACTTGGAGGATCAAAAGTTTTAGCTACAGGTACTAATGAAGATAAATTAAAAATTATTCAAGATAAATATCAAAATATAAATGTGTTAAAATTTGATATTTCAGATCATAAAAGAATAGATGATTTTGTTGAAAATTGTAGTTCAATTTTTTCAAATAAGATTGATGTGTTAATTAATAATGCTGGAATTACCAAAGATAACTTATCCATAAGAATGAAAGACGAGGAATGGAAAAAGGTTATTGACATCAATCTGTCATCAACATTTTTAATTAGTAAAAGCGTCATAAAAAAAATGTTAAAATTAAAATCTGGGAAAATTATTAACGTTACCTCAGTTGTAGGTCATTCAGGAAACATAGGCCAAGCAAATTATGCTGCGTCAAAAGCTGGGATAGTTGCAATGTCTAAAAGTTTAGCTTTAGAATATGGAAAAAAAAATATTACCATAAATTGTGTTTCGCCAGGTTTTATAGTATCTGAAATGACTGATAAAATCAGTAAAGAACACACAGAATTATTAAAATCAAGAATTTCACTTAATAAATTCGGTAAGCCAGCAGATGTAGCGAATACAATTGCCTTTTTAAGTTCAAATTTATCAAACTATATAACAGGCGAAACCATACATGTTAATGGAGGCATGTATTTTAGTTGACAAAATTAATAAAATATTTATTAACAAAATAACTAAAAGGAACAAAATGTCAGATGATATTTCAAGCAAAGTAAAAAAAATAGTTGCTGATCACTTAGGTATTGATGAGGCTAAAGTAAATGATGATTCAAGTTTTATTGATGACTTAGGTGCAGATAGTTTAGATACAGTCGAGCTAGTAATGGCTTTTGAGGAAGAATTTGGATCTGAAATATCTGATAGTGATGCAGAAAAAATTTTAACTGTTGGTGATGCAGTTAAGTTTATTGAAAACAAAGCAAACTAGTTTTAACCTAAATGTCCGAAAAAAATGCAGGGATAATTGTAATATTATCTTCTCCGTCGGGCGCTGGTAAAACCACATTAGTCAAAAAAATTTCAAAAAGAAATAATTACAAAATTTCCATTTCTCATACTACAAGAACCCCTAGGATGAATGAAGAGGATGGTAAAGATTATCACTTTGTTAATATCTTAGAATTTAAAAAATTAATAAATGAAAAACAATTTTTGGAGTACGCGAAAGTATTTAAAAATTATTATGGCTCATTAAAAAATACTGTAATTGACAAACTAAACAAAGGTGAAAATATAATTTTTGATATTGATTGGCAAGGAACAAAACAAATTAAAAATAAAAAACTAAAATATAAAATAATTACAATTTTTATTCTTCCACCATCAAAAAAAGAATTATTTAATAGACTGTTAAAAAGAGACCACAAAGATAAAAAAACAGCATCCGAAAGAATGAAGCAGTTTAAAAAGGATGTGTTACATTGGAAAGATTATGACTTTGCAGTAATAAATGACAAAGTAGAAACTTGCTACAAATTAATAATGAAATTTATTAATAATCAAAGAAAGAAAAAAAATACTTTAAAATATAATAAAAATTTTATCAAAAAACATATCAACACTTTAATTAATTGATTTTTCGTAGATCTCACAAATTCTGTAGTAAGTTAAGTTATCTAAATTTTGAGGTCTTTGAGTTAAATCAATTGATAGTTTCTTAGCAATCTCATTAAAATTTTTAAATAAATATTTCATTGGTTTTTTTACCATTTTACGTCTTTGGCTAAAGAAAATATTTGTGATATATTCTAAATTTTTAGGATCTTTAATTTCAAAATAATTTTTTTTTGGAACAAATAATAACAAGGAACTCTCAACTTTTGGTTTAGGATTGAAACTTCCTGGTTCTATATCTATTATTTTTTCAACTTTCATCTTCCAGTTTGATAAAATTGAAATTCTTCCAAAATTTTTTGTATTCTCTTTCGCAATTATTCTATCTGCAACTTCTTTTTGAAACATTAATATTAATCTTTTACAAAACTTTTCTATACCTTTAGTTTTTATCCATTTAGTTAATATTTGAGTTGAAATATTGTATGGCAAGTTACCAAAAATTATTAGATTATTTTCAAGATAATCTTCGTAGGTAATTCTCATCATATCTTTATTTATAATTTGTAATTTACTTGAAAAATTTTTTGTCAAAAAATTAATCAATCGATCATCTTTTTCTATAACGGTAAGTTTTTTTGGTCTCTTTTCCAATATTTTTTTTGTCAAAGCACCATTCCCAGGCCCAACTTCTATAATTACATCTTCTTTTTCAATATTTCCAACTTCAACAATAATGTTAATAATTTTATCATCTACTAGAAAATTTTGTCCTAAACTTTTTTTTGGAGCAAATTTCATTAAATTTTATTTAAAAATTCAAAAGCATAAAATATTGAAGATGGGTCAGATTTATTTTTTCCTATCATATCATAGTTTGGACCATGATCTGGTGTAATTTTTATGAAAGGCAGACCTAATGTTATATTTATTGCGTTAAATTCAAATAAAGTCTTAATAGGTGTTAATACTTGATCGTGATACATTCCTAAAACAACGTCAAATTTTTTTATATTCTTTCTTAAAAAAAAAGTATCAGCAGGTATTGGTCCATTTATGTTAATTTTTTTTTTTAATTTTTTTATTGCTGGTATAATCTCGTTTTTTTCTTCACTTACTTTGCTTGTAGTTTCACAATGCGGGTTTAAACCTAATATTGCAATATTGGGTTTCTTATTTAGAATTGATCTATAAAAATCATTAATTTTTAAAATATTTTTAATAATATTTTTTTTTTTTATAAATTTTGTTACATTTTTTAAGGGCACATGAGTTGTTAAAGGTGAAACTGCAAGTGTTTTATTATAGATAAGCATTACTGGATCTCTAGAATTTGTTTTAGAAGCCACATATTCTGTGACACCATTAAATTTTTTCTTTAAAAATTTAATTTTTGATACAGGTCCATTAATGAGTGCATAATATTTTTCTTTTTTAATTATTTTTAGACTTAAATTAAAACTATTTTCAATATATTTGTTTGAATTCTGACTTATTTTTGAAAAAGGATTTTTAAAATTATATTTTACATTTATGATATTTATATTTTTTTTTAAAGCATTTCTAACATCAAATATCTCATTTAATGTAATATTATATTTCAACATTTTCATTTGGGCTTCGAATAACTCTTTACTACCAATTAAAATAATTTTTTTTTTATTTTTCTTATATTTATCAGAATTAAAATATTTTAATAATACTTCAGAGAATGTTGTGTTTGGCTCTCCAAGTACAATCAAAATTCCTCTAATATTCATTAATCTCTAAATTCCTTTTTATTCTTTTAAAATATACAGATGAAAAATTATTAAGTTGTCTATTAGTTTCAATATTTATCAATTTTTCTAACTGTTGCTCTATATCTATTTTGTTATTAATCTCTTTTTTGTCGTTTAATTTAATTATAATATGTGCATTTCTTATTTTAATTGGATTGCTAACCTGATCTTTTACAAGTTGTTTTATCTCTTTATTAATTTGTTCAGAAATTTGAAGTTCATTTATCCATCCTATTAATCCTCCATTTTTTGCTGTATTTGAGGTACTGTAAATATTTGCTGTATTTTCAAATCCAATGTTTTTTATACTTGTATTAATTTCATTAAGAAGTTCAGCATATTTTTTATTATCCAATTCTTTGAAAACTATTTCTGAAAGATTATAATCATATTTTTTTTCTTCTTCTTTTAGTTGTCTTTTTATTTTCTGTCTTAATTCCTCTTTGTTTATAACTAAATTTTTAGAGAAATTTTTATAAATAAGCTGATTCCAGGTCGCTTCAATAAATAGTTTTTCTTTAATTTGATTATAACTTAAATTTTGTTTCTCAAGTAATGTTTTAAACTCATCAATATCTTTAATATTTTTCTTCATCAGTAAGTTTTTTTCAACAACATTAACTAAATTATTTTCTGCATTAAAATTTATAAATTTTTCTAATTCTTTTCGTTTAATAATGTCGTTAATTAAGGAGTTTTTGGCTAAATTATAAATTCGATCAGAATTTAAGTTTACAAGCTTAGGATTTAAAAAAATTAAATATTTTTCTTCATTTTCTATGTCGAGGTTTGTAATAATTTCATCTTGAACACTTACTTTAATTTCTACAACATTTGCTTTACCATTTACATACATACAAAATATTGAGAAAAGAATTATTAATATTTTAATTTTTTTCATTATCTAGGATAGTGTTTGCTGATCCCCGTAATTCAGCAAAAGGAATAAATTTTATTAAAAAATACAAACTTTTATCAGGATGTAAATTTCCATCTCTAAAGAATTTTTTTTGATAATTTAATGATGCAGATAGGCAATCTGTATTATACTCATAATTTAAATTATACACTTCTGTAAAATCTGCTTTCAAATCTTTTGTAGTATTAAACTGAAGAGAGTGTTCATCTGTAAAACTTATCTGGGTGTTATTTTTAATAGTCTCAGAATTTCCCAACTCATGGTTCTCTGTAATATAATCAAAGGTTGTCACAAATTTATTTTCTCCAAATTTTACTGAAATAGCATCATAATTTGAAAAATTAAGATCTCTATCATAAGAGAAATCATACTTTAAATTAAATTTGCTATTTGGTTCGTAAATAAATCTACCAACTATATCTGATCTTGTTTGATCAAGCTTAGACTTTGCTGGCATAGAGGAATTTTTTTTATCTTTAAAAATATTTCCAATATTAAAACCTATTAATTTTTCATTTGATAAATTTAATTTTTCATATTCCAATCCAACAGTTAAGGATTTTCCTTCCTCAACCATATCACTTCTTCCAATTCTATTAATTGAAAATAAACTATCATATCCTAATCTTTCTCCCGTAGACGAAATGTCTTTACCATTAGTTGGACTAAATTTAATTTGAATTTTGGGCTTCAAAAAATTTGTTGATTTCGAAAGTTCTTTTTTTAAAGGAATTTCTGAATTTAATAATAATGTTCCAAATAATTTATGATCATTATTTTCATCAAAAACAGAGGAGTTTTCAGCATAGGTATTATAGTTTTTTAATAAAAAGTTGTAATTAGAAACAATTCCTTTGTTTATATAATCATACGATAAAAAATTAAAGTCATTGTTTATTTGAGCTTCATATATGTTAGTAGAGTACAGCTTTTGGTAGCCTGATGAATTAAAGATAAATGTTCCATTATAACTTTCATCCAAATCAAACTCTTTTTGAAAAATGAAATCTGGAAATATATATTGATACTTATCATTTGTATTAGTACTTGTAAGATCTTCATACATTCTTAAAGAGCTTGTTAGATTTGTGTTTGAGTCTATTTCTCTATCAATTGAAAAGAATGAGGTTAATGAACTTGAATTAATTTTTCTCATTAACACGTTTGTATCTTGGATGTTCTTAAAGTCATGAATTTTTAAATAATTGTCATTACCCGAAACATTTTGAAATTCTAAATTGTAAGACATTTTATCGTTAAAATTTCCACCAAATTCAACTATTGCATGACTGCTAGTATTTTTATTATCACGATTAATACTTATATCTGCAATTAAATTAGAGTTTTTAAAAGCTTGTCTGTACTCCGATTGAATAATATAATTGTCATTCTCCGAATATATTCTTGGATTAAATGTCATGTCGGTAGAATTAGACATCACATGATAATAAGGTACATTAATAGACCTTCCTAAATTGTCTGAACTTGAATAGACAGGAGTTAAAAATCCCGATTTTCTTTTGATCGATGGATCAGGGTGATTAAAATAAGGAAGAAAAAAAACTTTTTTATCAAAAACTTTCAGCCATGAATTTTTATATTCAAATAAATTTTCAACTTTATTGTGTTTAAATTCGTCAGTTTGTATTTCCCAACCTCTACATTTTTTATTTTCTATATTACATGTACTAAATACTGCTTTATGAATTATGGTTTTTTTATCATCTGAAACTGAAGATTTTCCTTTTAGAATAGGGTCATTGTTTACATCACCAAAAAAATCATTTACAAAATCTACTCTTATTTCTTTTCCAGCCAATTCTCTGGTTTTGAGATTAATTTTAACTTTTTCAAATAGATAACTATTATTATCACTGTCAATTATATTTGTAATTTTCGCAGAAATTACTTCGTGAATTTTATCAAATAAGAAACCTTCTTTAAAATTATAAATATTATTAATATCGTCATAAACTTTAGTATCTTTCTCACTTATTATCCTCATTGAATTTCTATCATATAGTACATTTTCAGAGAAAATTTCATATTTGCCTTCTATTTTTATAAATGTTTTTCCTTTAGCTAAAATTGTATTATCTATTTCATCGTATATTGCCTCTTCACTTTTTATATAGATATCATTTAAATTATCAAAAAACTCCACATTACCTATTATTATTAATTCAGAAATTATTTTATTATAAATGGATCTATCACCTTTAACTAAAATTTTCTGTTTTGGTATTTTTGAAACACCTTTTGTTGAATAAATTATATTACCCTCATCTTCTATTTGAATATTTTTAGAGTCAAAAAATATGGTTTCAGCTTGAGAATTAATACACAATATTATTGATATGATTATATAATTTATAATTTTAATTTTCATTTAATTTTGTAATACCCATCATGCAAACAAGAAACATTATCAGTTGCGGCATCCATACAGCTATTAATACTGGCAATGTTTCATTTTTCCCAAATAAAATTGAAAAATAATTAATATAGTAAAAAATTACCGAAACCAATACTCCAATAACAATTAAAAAGAACTTTGATTTTATAAAGTTAAATTTAAACATAAGTAATGCACCTATAATGGCAGTTAATGTAAGATAAATTGGTAAACTGAAAATTTTGTTTAAATGTAATTTAACATCTGTTGCAGAATATCCAATGGACTCATAATTTTTTTCTAATTTCATCAGTTGAAAAATATTTAATGAATTAAGGTTAGAATATAAATTAGCAATTATTTTACCATCAAATGCAGATAGATAATTATAGTTTGGTAAAAATTTACTCTTTTGCTCTGTAGAATAAATTTTAACATTTTTAAGTTTCCAATCTTTATTTGATATATCAGCTTCATCTGACAAAATTGTATTAATTTGCTTATAATTTTTATCTAGTTGAGTTATTTTAATATTTTCCAATTTATTTTTTTTATACGTCCCAGCATTAATTATAAAAATTTTTTCATTATTTTTACCTTTCTCCTTAATCCAAAGACCTCCCTCATTAACCACAGCTAAATGATTGCTGCTGTTTGAGTATTGATACTTAATATTTAAGTATAGACTCTTGAGATTTGCTGAAAATGAATAATATACAAATATTAATATTATTCCCATTAACAAAGAAACTGTAGATATAATTCCAGTTATTTTGAAATTATTAATACCGTTACTTCGTAAAAGTTCTATTTCCTCTCTTTCAAATAAATTGATAAAAAAAAACATCACACCTAATAAAAAAATAAATGGAAGAATCTCAAATACTATAGATGGAATATTCAGTACAGTTAATATAATTGGATAATAAATTTTGTTTTCTTTATTCTCAAAATATTTTATTTCCTCAAAAATGTTTAAGAAAAAACTTAAGAATACAAATACCAACAAAATGATTAGTACATTCTTTAAAAACAACTTTGTCAAATATCCATGATATTTTTTTAAAATCATAATAAATTTAATTTAAACTTTGTAAATATATTTAAAAATAGATAATAAATAACAACTAGAATAAATGGAAATAATATTATTAAAGAATTAATCATAGTTGAGATAAAAAAATATTTTAGAGAAATTTGAGATATAGCTATTAAGAAACTTCCCATTAAAAAAATATTGATTTTATGTGATTTTACAAAAAAGTTTAGTTTTGGCTCTATAATTAAGCTCGCTCCAATTAGAGAAATAACAAGAGTATAGAATGGTATTATCATCCTTTTATATAATTCTTCGACTATTGATTTTATTGTTCTACCTTTGCAGGTTTCGTTTTCAGAATTTAAAATAGTTGTTTCATTTTCATCAAAATCATTTTTAGGAAAAAAACCTCTAATGCAATTAATTAATTTTAATGTATCAATTTCTTGAATTTTAGAAGTTGTAACTGTTTTTGTTGAAAAATTTGATAAATCGTAATCTGTTTCTGAAAAATTCAGGCTAAAGGTTTTATCTAAATTTATATTTGTTATTCCTCCATTATAAAGTTTTAAAATATACTTATTATTTTTTTTTATAATTCTTCCATAATCTGCAACAATTATTTTAGACTTATCCAGTCCAATTTTTTCATTAATATAAATCTTTTTTAGCTGTCCATCTTTTTTATATTCTTCAACAAAAATAGTAAGGTTTTTTACAACGTTGATAAATTTTTTCTCAGATATTAGTTTTGGTAAAAAATCTATATTTGACTCCTTTATAAATAATCTTCCTAAATTTTGAGATTTAGGAACAACAAATAATGTAAATATTAGCTGCAAAATCAGAAAGATTAGCGAGAATCTGAGAATGAAATTTATTAACTGAATTTTCTTTATTCCATTATTCCAAAACACTATTAACTCATTTGAGTTTTCATATTTATTAATTACATAGAAAACAGATATAAAAAATACAAAAATTATGGTTTTGCTGAATATTTTTGGCAAATTTAAGGAAACGTAATAAAAATAGATGTTAAGACTGTGACCATCATCAGACACTAGATCTAAAAGGTTTACTGCTTGAATTATCCAAACTATAAAAGTTACGCTAAAAGATGCTATAAAAAAAAAATTTATTATATCTAGAGAAAATTTACGAAATATTAATTTATCCATTGAAATTATTGTTTTATTAAATATACAACATTATCTAATAAATATTTCAAAAAAATGAAGCTAAATTTAAAATTTGTAAATAAATTGCCAAAAGATGCTCAAGATTGTGAGGTTATTTTCTTAAAGGAAAAAAATATAAATAATAAATATCTCAAACCTTTAAACAAATCTATTATTTCAAACAAACTTTTCTCTGAAAAAAAATTCATCAAAAAGGATTATAATAATAAAAGTTATATATTTGTAAATTGTATTAATTCTAAAACTTCACTTGATTTTGAAAAAATAGGATCAAAGCTATTCATATTTTTAAAAGATAATAAAATAGAAAATTCCTATATTAGCGTAAGTGCTAATACTTTAACGAATATTCAATTAGAAAAAATTTTGCATGGTAGTCAACTAAAATCTTATAATTTTAGTATTTATAAATCAGAGAAAAATAAAAATGAGAATTTAAATCTTAATGTATTTGGGAAAAATATTAAGAAAAATAATTTCTTTAGAAAAAATCTAAACGCACTCATGGAGGGAATTTTTCTCACTAGAGATTTAGTGTCTGAACCAGGAAATATTTTACATCCAGATGAATATGCAAGGAGAATTACCAGTCTAAGAAAGTTTGGATTAAAAGTTACAGTTTATGATCAAAAAAAATTAAAAAAATTAGGTTGTAATGCATTACTAGGAGTTGGACAGGGAAGTATTAGAGGCTCGTATTTAGTGACTATGGAATGGAATGGAAATAAAAATAAATCAAAACCTTTAGCATTTGTTGGAAAAGGTGTTTGCTTTGATACAGGAGGAATTTCACTAAAGCCTGCAAAATTTATGGAAGACATGACATATGATATGGCTGGTTCAGCAACAGTAGTTGGTCTTATGAAAACTCTTGCTTTAAGAAAATCAAAAATTAACGCTGTGGGTGTTGTAGGTCTCGTTGAAAATATGCCAGGAGGAAATGCTCAGAGACCAGGAGATATAGTAAAATCTTACAGCGGACAAACTATTGAGATTTTAAATACTGATGCTGAAGGAAGGTTGGTGCTAGCTGACGCTTTGACTTATACAGAAAAAAAATTTAAACCTAGTTTAATTGTTGACCTTGCAACTTTAACTGGGGCAATTATTGTTGCTTTAGGATCCGAATATGCAGGACTATGGTCAAATAATGAAAAATTATCTAAACAGTTATTTGATGCTGGAGAAAAAGTTGAAGAAAAAGTTTGGAGAATGCCTTTACATGAAAATTATAATAAATTAATGAACTCAAAGAATGCTGATATGCAAAATATTAATTATGTTGGAGGCGCGGGTTCAACAACCGCAGCTCAATTTTTGCAAAGATTTATTCTCAAAAAAACACCTTGGGCACATTTAGATATAGCTGGTATGGCATTTTCTAAATATGCTGGAGCATTAAATTCTGGAGGTGCAACTGGTTATGGAGTTAGATTATTAAATAAATTTATAGAGGAGAATTATGAGTAATATTGAGCAAACCTTATCAATAATTAAACCTGATGCAGTAGAAAGAAATTTACAAGACCAGATCAAAACAGAGTTTAAGAATAAAGGGTTTGAAATTGTCAAAGAAAAAAAATTACATATTTCAAAGGATGAGGCAGAAAAGTTTTATAAAGTACATGAATCTAAACCATTTTATAATGATTTATGTACATATTTATCCTCAGGCCCAATAGTTGTTATGATTCTTCAAAAAGAAAACGCAATATTAGATAACAGAAAATTTATGGGAGCAACAAATCCACAGGAGGCTGAAGTGGGAACAATAAGGAAGAAATATGGTATTTCAATTGATAAAAATTCAGTTCATGGTTCCGATAATTTAGAAAATTCTAAAATAGAAATAGATTTTTTTTTTAAAGACTAGTTAAAAATTTCTCAATGGCTTTTGGGTAAATTTCATGTTCAATCTTAAGTACCTTTTTTTCTAAACTTTTAATGTTATCTTTTTTTAAAATTTTTACTTTTTTTTGTAAAATAATTTTACCTGAATCTAGTTTTTGATTAACTTTATGAACCGAAGCCCCTGCAAATTTATCGTTATTTCTAAGAGCTTTTAAATGTGTATTTAATCCTTTATACTTTGGTAATAATGAGGGATGAATATTCAATATTGGTTTAGAAAATTTTCTAATAAAAGAATATGATAGTATTTTCATAAATCCTGCTAAACAAAGTAAATCTAAATTTTGCTGTTTTAGTAATTTTAATGAACGATTTTCAAAATAAGATTTACTTCTATATTTAATCCCAAAGTTTTTAATGTTTGATTTTGTTGCATATTTTAATCCATCAGCCTTTGTATTATTTGAAATGACAAGTATAATTTTAAACAAAGATTTTTTTTTTTTTGAATATTTTATTAACGACTTTAAGTTACTGCCTCTACCACTAATAAAGATAGCAATATTTTTTTTACCAAGATATTTTTCCACTTAATCTTACTTTTTTTGAATTTTTAATGATCTTTCCAATTATGTAAGGTTTAAACTCTTTACTAAAATATTTACAAATTGAACTAAAATTTTTACGATTTGTTATTAAACAAAAACCCACACCACAATTAAAAGTTTTTATCATTTCTTTTTCACTAATACCCATACTATATAACCACCGAAAAATTCTCAAAGTTTGGATATTATTTAAATTTATTTCTGCGCATAAATTTTTTGGAATAATTCTTTTAATATTATCTATTAAACCTCCACCTGTTATATTTGCACATCCATTAATTAGATTTTTGTCATTAATTTTAGATAATTCTTTTACATAAATTTTGGTTGGTTTAATTAATTCCTTTTTAAGAAATTTATTCGTTTTAAAATTTATTTTCTTTTTTTTTAAGAGGTATCTTACTAATGAAAAACCATTTGAATGAAGCCCATTAGAGGGTATTGCTAAAATAATATCATCATATTTTATTTTTCTATTAAGTATTTTATTTTTTTCTACTAGGCCGACAGAAAATCCTGCAATATCAAATTTACCCTTTGAATATGTGCCTGGCATTTCTGCAGTTTCACCACCAACTAACTTACAATCGGCAATATCGCAACCTTTAACAATACCCTTAACTAGATCTTTTAATTTTCTTAAATCTATTTTGCTTATTGAAATATAGTCTAAAAATAAATAAGGGATTGCTCCTTGAACTACTAAATCATTTACACACATTGCAACAAGATCAATTCCTATTGTATCAAATTTATTAAGATCGTTTGCAATTTCAATTTTTGTACCAACTCCATCAGTACTGGTTACAATATGCGGTTTTTTAAACTTACTGGGTATAGGAGAGATTGCTCCAAAACCTCCAATATTCCTAAAATCACCACTTTTGCTTGATTTTCTAGATATTGAGCTTATGAACCTAACGAAATTATCTGCTTTGGGAATATTAACTCCGCTCCTGGTGTATGTTAACTTATTTGATGTCATATAACAAAGTTATGCTTTTTGTTAAAAAAAAAAAATTAAATTACTTATATATATTTTTTGTAATTTTAAACTTTATTTTTATAGAGTTTTCCACAAGCAAAGCTAAAGCAAAAACTTTTGTTATTTCAAAAATTGAAGTTGAAGAAAAATACAATCTAAACTTTAACAAACAAAAAGTAATAGACCGCGGTTTTAATAATGCATTTATAGATCTTTCTCAAATGATACTTGAGGAAAAAGACTTAAATAAAATTCAAAGTACATCAATAGATGATATTAAAAAATTGGTAGATAGTTTTTCAATATTAGATGAAAAATTTATAGATCAAAAATATAAAACTATTATAGAGGTCGAATTTGACAGACAAAAATTAATTAAGTTTTTAAGTTCAAAAAATATAACTCTTTCAATTCCTAAAAAAATAGATGTTTTATTTCTTCCAGTGTTGGTTGACTCAGAAACAAATAGTTTTAGTTATATAAATGATAATATTATTGCAACTAATTGGAAAAACATTAAGAAAAATTATTTTCAAATTAACTATATTTTGCCAAATGAAGATGCTGAAGATTATTTAACTTTAAAAAATAATTTCAAAAATATCGAAAATTTTAATTTTACTAAAATTTTGAAAAAATATAATTTTGAAAACTATATAATTTTAATAATTTTTAAAAATAAAAATGATATTAAATTTTTCTCAAAAATTAATTTTGATGATAAATTCTTCATACTAAACAAAAAATTTATTAATAAAAATATAGAAAATAATTCAGATTTAAGCTTAATGATTCTTAATTTAAAAAAAATTTTTGAAGATAATTGGAAGACTGTTAATAAAATGAGTCCATCTACATCTGTACCAATTAGACTTTCTATAGACTCTTCAGATATAAAAAAATCAATTAAGTTGGAAAATACTTTGTCAAATCTGGATTTTGTTAGTAGTTATGAAATTGAGAAGTTTGATAATAATGAAATTGTATATAAAATTTATTATAGCAGTAGTCCAAAAAAATTTTTAAAAGATATTCTATCTTATGATATAAATGTCGATATCTCTTCAACAAATTGGAAAGTAAAATGAGTAATTTAAATCAATTACTTTTAAATTTAAATTTTAAAACTAATTTTAATGAACACGATTTTTATGTGTCAAAAAGCAATTCAAATGCCTTTAATCTAATTGATAGATGGCCTGATTGGGAAAAAAAAATATTAAATATATCAGGAGAAAAATTTTCAGGGAAAAGTCACTTAGCAAATATTTTTAAGTTAAAATCTAAAGCATTATTGATAAAAGGAAAAAATATTGACAACAATATTTTTAAAAGTCTTAAATTATATGAATGTGTAATAATTGATGATTTTGAAGAATGTAAAGAAGAACAGATACTCTACTCAATTTTTAATTTAATAGATCAAGATAGTAAATATTTGTTAATAAATTCGTTAAAACCAATAAATAAAATTAAATTCTATTTACCTGATCTAGCTTCTAGAGCTAAAAACCTTCTTTATGCGGAAATTGAAAATCCAGATGATGAATTACTTTTTGCAATAATATTAAAGAATTTTTCTGATCGTCAGATCAAAATTGAAAAAAAAATTATCAATTTCATTATTAGTAGAATTGATAGATCTTATAGAAAAATTGATGAATTTATATATAAGATTGACGAGTTGAGTTTAAAAAAAAAAAAACCAATTAATTTAAAGATAATAAAAGAGATTTTATAAATTGAATAAATATAGAACCCATACTTGCGGAGAATTAAATAAGTCACATACAGGCAAAGAAATCTCCTTATCTGGATGGATAAACAAAAAAAGAGACCATGGAAATCTTTTATTCATAGATTTAAGAGATAACTACGGAATTACACAATGTGTTGTTGATAAAAATAACGAAATATTTAAGAAAATTGAAAAACTTTCACTAGAAACTGTAATTAAAATATCAGGAGTTGTCATTAAAAGATTAGATGAAACAATAAATAAGAATATTTCAACTGGAGAAATAGAAGTAAAAATTAAAAATATATATATTTTGGGTGAAACCAAGGAATTGCCAATGCCAATTTTTTCTGATCAGGAGTATGCTGAAGAAATAAGGCTCAAATATAGATTCTTAGACTTAAGAAGAAAAAAAATACATAAAAATATTATCTTACGATCAAAAGTAATCTCTTTTATTAGAAATGAGATGCAAAATCTAGGTTTTTTAGAATTTCAAACTCCAATATTAACTTCATCTAGCCCAGAGGGCGCAAGAGATTTTCTTGTTCCAAGTAGATTAAATCCAGGGAAATTTTATGCGTTACCACAAGCCCCTCAACAATTTAAACAACTTATTATGGTTTCTGGTTTTGACAAATATTTTCAAATAGCGCCGTGTTTTAGAGATGAAGATGCAAGAGCAGATAGAAGTCCTGGAGAATTTTACCAGTTAGACATAGAAATGTCTTTTGTAGACCAAGAGGATATTTTTGAAGTTATTGAAACATTGTTTTTAAAATTATTTAAAAAATTTAGTAATAAAAAAATTCTTCACGAAAAGTTTCCAAAGATAAGTTTTGATGAAGCCATGCTTAAATATGGTTCAGATAAGCCTGATTTAAGAAATCCATTAGAGATTTCAGATTTAACCAATATTTTTGATAGAGAAGATGTAAAATTTGAAATTTTTAAAAAATTAGTAAAAAATGGCTCTATAGTAAGGTCTTTGGTAACTAAAAATACAAAAGATAAACCTAGAAGCTTCTTTGACAGCATTGACAAATGGGCAAAAGACCAAGGATCGTCTGGCCTTGCATATTTTACATTAGAAAATGAAGATAAAGTAAGTGCAAAAGGACCAATTGGAAAATTTTTTTCAGAAGACTCGTTGTTAGAAATAATGAAACAAACTAAAGCAAAAGTCGGCGATACAGTATTTCTTTCTTGTGGAAAAAAACATGAAGTAGAGAAAATAATGGGTATTGCAAGAAATAAAATAGCTTTAGATTTGGATTTAATTGACAATGAATGTTTTTCATTTTGCTGGGTTGTTGATTATCCAATTTTTGAGACTGATGAAATAACTAAAAAAATTAAATTTAGCCATAATCCTTTTTCTATGCCTCAAGGAGATTTAAAAAAATTAGATCTATCTAATCCTTTAAATCTAAAAGCTTATCAATATGATATAGTATGTAATGGAATAGAGTTATCATCGGGCGCTATTAGAAATCATGTACCTCAATTAATGTATAAATTATTTGAAGTGGCAGGATACTCCAAAAATGATGTTAACAATAAATTTAGTGGAATGATAAATGCTCTAAGTTATGGAGCTCCACCACACGGAGGAATTGCTCCAGGAATTGATAGAATAGTTATGCTTTTAGCAAATGAAAAAAATATTAGAGAAGTTACGATGTTTCCTATGAATCAAAATGCTCAAGATTTAATGATGAATGCACCATCAGATATTTCTGATGAGCAATTAAAAGAACTTAATTTAAAAGTTAAAAAGAAAAATTGATTATTTTTTTCCTTTAAGATTTATTCTTATATCTGACAAATCAACAAATTTTTTCTTATAGTTACTTCTCACAAAACCTTTACTAGTAATGTCTTTTACCAATTTTAAGAATTGAGTTTTGTCTTCACCATTTTCGTCAGTTACAGACTCATCCAAAACATCCGACCCACCAATTGATGGAGTATGTGCCAAGTCTTCTCTATTTAAATATGATATTGCTAGCTCTCTAAATATATAATCTAAAATTGATGTAGCACTTAATATTCTATCATTTCCAAATACTTTTCCTGATGGTTCAAATTTAGTATCTACAAATGCATTTACAAATTCATCTAAAGGTACCCCATATTGTAATCCGAGAGAAACTGCTATAGCAAAATTATTCATTGTAGCTTTAACAAGTTCCCCTTCTTTGCTTGTATCTATAAATATTTCTCCTATCTTGCCATCCTCATATTCACCCGTATGAAGATAAACTTTATGGTCTCCAATAGAGGCTTTTTGGATGTATCCCTTTCTTCTATCAGGCATACTAAATCTTCTTCCGTTATTATCTTTTATACTTTTTGACAATGTTTCTTTATTTATTTTTAAACTATTATTTTGAGGTTGCGGGTGATCCTTATCTACAACATTTATCTCATTTTTTTTAACTTTTTCTAAATTTTTAGTTTTTCTGTTGTCCATTTTTACGTCTAGCACTTCAAATTTACCATCATCTCTTTTCTCAATATTTTGCATATTTTTCTCATCAATATTGTCTAGATAGTGACTTACTTTAAAACTGCATGTGTAATATGTTTCAACTAAAAATTTTGCCATTTAATTTCCTTATTTATTTATAAAATTGAATCTTAAAGATATAAGGTATATAGAAATTTAAAATTTTAGTCTAATTTAATTTTTACAATTTTAAATTGAAAATAAATAAACTTTTATGTTGACAATATTAAAGCAAATTTTCACTTGGTGGAATCAACAAACTTTTGGAACAAGAATACAAATATTATTTTCTGGAAAACTAGTTGGTTCAGATAAAAATGGTAATAAATATTATGAGAGCAAATCAGGAAGAAGATGGGTGATTTATAATGGAGAGGTTGAGGCATCAAAAATTCCAAATGAATGGTACTCATGGATGCATTATATAAATAACAAAATAGAAAACGAACATAATCTAAAAAAATATGATTGGCAAAAAGAGCATTTGCCCAATCAAACAGGGCTAAAAAGTTCTTACCATCCTAAAAAATATAATAATGCAAAAAAAAAATATAAAAGTTGGAAAAGCTAATTCTTTATTATTGGCATTTTTTTTTATTTTAATAACGAGTAATACATTTGCTGAAACATTTGAAAAAAGTGAGACAATTGCTGAATTAAGTGTTCTTGATAAAGTTAGTTCAAAAAATTCAAATATTACAGTTTCTATTGGAGAAGAATTTAAATTTCAAAATTTAATTATAAAAGTTTTAAGATGCTATAATTCAAAGTTTGATGATGACCCAGAGGTCACTGCATATATGCAAGTGACTGATAAAACGATGAATAATAATGATAAAGTATTTGTATTTAATGACTGGACATTTGCTTCAAGTCCATCGATAAGACCATTCGACCATCCTGTATATGACGTTTGGCTGAAAAAATGCTACAGTTAGATAATTTTTTCTTTATCAAGCCAACTAACATTAAAGTCAGATTCTAAAAATTTTTTATTATTGAGCAATATTTTGTGAAGTTTAATGGTAGTTGTAATACCTTCAATAACAAATTCATCAAGCGATCGTAACATTCTTTGAATTGCTTCTTCTCTATTTCTTCCATGTGTTATGACTTTACAGATCATACTATCATAATAAGGTGTGATTTTATAACCTTGATATATAGAACCATCAACTCTGGTTCTAAAGCCTGATGGTTGATGACACATATCTATTCTGCCAGGCGATGGTTGAAAGTTCTTCGCTGGATCTTCGGCATTAATCCTGCATTCAATTGCATGACCTCTTGGATTTATGTCTGTTTGTTTTAAAGCTGTATCACCTGAATATGCTATCCATATTTGTTCTTTGATTATGTCAATACCAGTTACCATTTCTGTGACCGGATGTTCTACTTGAACTCTAGTATTCATTTCTAGAAAATAAAATTTTCCATCCTCATATATGAATTCTACTGTTCCAGCTCCCTCATAACCAATTTTACTTACCATACTAACGGTTTTTTCAAACAAATCTTTTCTAATATTATCGTTTAAAACAGGACTAGGAGTCTCTTCTATTAGTTTTTGATGTCTTCTTTGAACTGAACAATCTCTCTCATGCAAGTGAACTGTTCTATTTTTACCCGAAAGAACCTGAACTTCTATATGTCTGGGGTTCTGAAAGAATTTTTCGATATAAACTTCATCGTTATTAAAAAACTTTTTTGCTTCTTGTTTTGCCGTTAAAAATAGATTTTCAAATTCTTCTATTTTGTTTACAATTTTCATTCCTTTTCCACCGCCACCACCTGATGCTTTTATTAAAACCGGAAAACCTATTTTCTCACATACTCTTTTTGCCTCATTAATATCTTTTATACCCCCGTCAGATCCTTCAATGACTGGTAGTCCATATTCTTTTGCAACTTTTTTAGCTTCAATTTTGTCCCCCATCATTTTAATTAAATTTGAAGGGGGACCAATAAATTTAATTTTGTTATCTTCTAATATTTTTGCAAATTCAAAATTTTCAGATAAAAAACCATATCCAGGATGAACTGCCTCAGATCCTGTTAATTCAATAGCTGACATTATTGCAGGAATATTTAAATAACTAAGATTAGGTTGGTGTGGTCCAACACAAATACTTTCATCAGCCAATCTTACATGCATGCTGTCTCTATCAACATCAGAATGTATTGCAACTGTAGAAATTCCCCATTCTTTACATGCTCTAATTATCCTTACTGCTATTTCACCTCTATTAGCTATGAGTATTTTCTTAAACATTAATTTTAATCTAGAATTGCGATAACTTGACCAAACTCAACCGGTTGTCCGTCTTCGACACTAATTTCTTTTACTATACCATCGACTGGACTTGGCACATGATTCATAGTTTTCATCGCTTCAACAATCATAACTGTATCACCTTTTCTGATTTTTTGACCAACCTCGATGAATCTTTTACCTCCAGGCTCTGGCGCTAGATAAGCTGTACCAATTATTGGTGAGGTTATTTTTCTATAGTTATCAGCTGAAATTTTTTCTTTTTTAACTTTGTTTTCATCAACTAGAATTGTAGGTTCAATATTTTTTGATACTGTAGATTTAGAGACTTTAACCTTAACATCTTTATCTGTGTACTCTATTTCAGTAAGATTAAATTCCTCTAAATAGTCATTTAATTCTTTTATAATATTTTTATTAATCTTCATTTTTTAACATTTCATGCATAGAATTTATGGCTAAAATATAGCCATTTATTCCTAATCCGCAAATTATACCAGTAGCAACTGCGCTTATAAGGGACTTATGTCTAAAATCCTCTCTTTTGTATATGTTCGATATATGAACTTCAATAATAGGTTTTTTAAAAATACTTAAAGCATCTCTTATAGCTACTGATGTATGGCTGTATCCAGCGGCATTTATAATAATTCCATCATGCGTTTTACGAGCATCTTGAATAATGTTTACCAAATCTCCTTCAATATTTGATTGCTTGATTTTTAGATCGATTTTTAAATCTTTTGCCTTTTTTTCACAAATTTCCTGAAGATATTTATAGTTCTTGCTACCATATTGGGTTTGTTCTCTTTCACCTAATAGATTAAGATTAGGACCATTAATAATTAATATTTTACTCATTCAAAACTTATAGTATATGAACAAAAAAAATAAAATAAAAATAGTTGTAAATGGCAAACATTTGACAGTAAACCTAAAATATTCTTTAAAAAATCTAATCGAAAAGTTAAAAACATCATCTGATAAAATAGCAATAGAATTAAACGAAGAGATAGTAGATAAAAAAAAAATAAATAAAATATTTTTAAAAAATAAAGATAAAATCGAAATTGTTCATTTTATAGGTGGTGGCTAATGGAATCAGATCTTTTAAAGATTGCAAATAAAAAATTCAAATCTAGACTCATAGTAGGAACTGGTAAATATAAAAATATGAAAGAATGTGCACAGGCAATTAAATTGTCTGGTGCAGAAATTGTTACAGTTGCTGTGAGACGAGTCAATATAACAGATCGATCTAAACCTATATTAATGGATTATATCGACCCAAAAAAAATAATGTATTTACCAAATACGGCTGGATGTTTTACTTCAAAAGATGCATTAAGAACGTTAAGACTCGCAAGAGAAATAGGAGGATGGAAAATAGTAAAACTTGAGGTCTTGGGAGATAAAAATAATTTATTTCCTGACATGATTGAAACTTTAAAATCCACAGAGGTTTTGACAAAAGAAGGATTTAAAGTAATGGTTTATTGCAATGATGATCCACTAATGTGTAAAAGATTAGAAAATTCTGGAGCTTCAGCTATTATGCCATTGGCTGCACCAATCGGATCTGGTTTAGGGATTCAAAATAAAATAAATATTAAAATTTTGAGAAATCAAACAAAAGTTCCTTTAATAATTGATGCTGGAATAGGACAGGCATCTGATGCTGTGCAAGCTATGGAAATGGGATGTGATGCGGTATTAATTAATACTGCTATAGCAAAGGCTAAAAATCCATTCCAGATGAGTGAGTCAATGAAATATGCTGTAATAGCTGGAAGAAAATCTTTTTTATCGGGAAGAATGACTCCTAATCTTAATGGTTCTCCTTCTACATCAAAAAAAGGGTTAATTTAGTTTTTTTCTAAAATTTTTTCTCTTTTTGAATTTTTTTCTTTTGAAATTTGATTTTTTTTCCACTTTCAATTCTATATTTTTATCAATCTTATCCTCTTTAATTTTTTGTAAATTTTCAATTTTTTCAATTTTCTCTAATGATTTACCTGATTTTGACTTAAACTCAATTTTGTAATCTTGTAGATCTAAGTTATCACCTACATTGATATTTATTTTAACCTTATTTTTCTTTTTAAAATAATTTAAATCCTCTGAAAAATAATTTTCTACAAAATTAATTATTTTTTCATTTATATAGACATCTACTATTTTTGCGTTGTCTTCAAAAGTTTTAATCTCGATTAATTTTAAAATTTTTAAAGCAAACGTCTCATTTGTTAGTTTAATTGACCATTTAATATTGCTTTCTCTTAATCTTTGTCTTGACATTTCAAGTAAACCAAAATTACTAATTCTTCCTATTTGAATTCTAGCTCTGTCGTTTCTGCATCTCTCTTTCAATCTTCTCTCAACTTGTTTACGATTGTTAAAGCTTAACATATCTATAAAGTCTATAATTATTAAGCCTGACAAATCTCTAATTTTAATTTGTCTCGCAATCTCCTCAGCAGCTTCAAGGTTTGTATCTAATGCAGTACTTTCAACATTTTTTTGTTTTATCGATTTTCCTGAGTTTATATCGATAGAAACTAAAGCTTCAGTGGGGTTTATGACCAGATATCCCCCAGAACTGAGTTTTACTTCTGTTTTGAAAATTTCAAAAAGTTTTTTTTCAATATTTTCTCTAAAAAATAAAGGTATTTTATCTCTGTATTTTTTGACTTTCTTTAATTGTTTAGGCATCATAATTTTCATATAGTTTTTTGCTTTTTGATAACCCTCATTTCCTTCAACTATAATACTTTGAGTTTCATCATCATACATATCTCGAATACTTCTTTTGATAATGTCACTTTCTTGATGTATTAAGGATGGGGCAATTGAATTTAATGCATTATCTTTTATAGAATTCCAAACTGTAATTAAATTTTTAAGATCTCCATCTATCTCATTTTTAGTTTTATTTGATCCTGCGGTTCTCACAATTATCCCCATTTCTTTTGGAATTTCGATTTCATTTAATATGTTCCTAATCTTTTTTCTATCACCAGGATTAAATATTTTTCTAGAAATACCACCTCCTTTTGCAGTATTTGGCATTAAAACTATATATTTTCCCGCAATGCTAATAAAAGTACTTAGAGCTGCACCTTTAAATCCCCTTTCGTCTTTAAGAACCTGAACAAGTATAACTTGATTTGGTTTTATAACTTCCTGAATTTTGTATCTTTTAGATGGAAATTTCCTCTCATTCTCAGTCTTTTCTTTGCTTTCGTCTTCTAACTTCTCAACTGGATCATTTAGCTTAATTTCCTCATTTCCCTCTAATATTTGATTTTCATTATCTTCACTCTCTTTTGAAAGTTCTTCTCTAACTTTTTCTTCCTCTAGTTTAATTTTTTCAAGATCACTCTGGGGAAGTTGATAATAGTCAGACTGAATATCATTAAAAGATAGAAACCCGTGTCTTTCCCTTCCAAAATCAACAAATGCTGCTTGAAGTGAGGGTTCTATTCTACTTACTTTACCTAAGTAAATATTATTTTTTATTAATGTGTTGTTTACACTCTCATATTCGTAATCTTCGATATGATTATCCTTTTTGAGAACAACTCTAGTTTCATTTGGATGCGATGCATCAATATATAAATTTTTTGACATAAATTTAGATTATTTTTCATTTGTTTTTGTTTTATAAATTCGGTGCCTTAACTTTAACAAATTCAAACAATAATTTAAACCAAAATGAGTAAATTTTTAAAAAAAATTGTAATTACTTTAACTTTGTTTTCTTTATTATGCATTATAACAATTTTTTCAATTCTTTGGTCTTATTCTAACAAGTTACCAGATTATAAGTTCTTAAAAAATTACAAACCATCAGTATCAAGCAAAGTCTATTCTGGAAATGGTGTCTTAATTAGTGATTTTTCTGCAGAAAAAAGAATATTTGTTCCTTATCATGCGATACCAAAAAATATAATCTATTCTTTTTTATCTTCAGAGGATAAGAATTTTTTTAAACATCCAGGTGTAGATGCAAAGGGTGTATTAAGAGCAATTAAAAATAATATTTTTAATTTAATAAGATCAAATAGATTAGAGGGAGCATCAACAATTACTCAACAGGTAGCTAAAAACTTTCTTTTATCTAATGAAGTAAGCTTAGATAGAAAACTAAAAGAAGCAATTCTGGCTTTCAGAATTGAAAGAGCTTTAACTAAAGAAAGAATTCTAGAACTTTATTTAAATCAAATTTATTTAGGCGAAGGATCTTATGGTATAGCGTCTGCAAGTTTAAGATATTTTGATAAGCCAATTAGTGAATTAGATTATTCAGAGACTGCTTTGCTGGCTGCATTACCAAAGGCTCCAAGCAAATATAACCCTTATAGAAATAAAAAATTGGCTACCTATAGGAGGAATCTTGTAATTAAAAACCTTTATGAAAACCTTTACATCTCAAAGAAAGAATATGAGGAATTAATAAATAAAGAAATAATTTTAAAAAAAAGAAAAAGAATTTTTCTAGAGGATACAAGATATTTTGTTGAAGAAATAAGAAAAAAAGTAATTCAAAATTATGGACATGATAAAGTTCATAAACAAGGTTTTAATATAAAGACACCTATAAATTTAGAACTCCAGAACTTGGCTTCATTCTCATTAAGAAAAGGACTATTGGAGTATGATAAAAGAAAAGGATGGAGAGGACCTTTAGATAACAGAAATAATAAAGATTGGTATAAAAATTTAGATAAATTCAATTTAGAAAAATCGATTGGTTGGCAAATAGCTATTGTAAAAAGAATAGATAAATTTGAAACTGTAATTCAAACATCAAATAAAGAAAAAGGAATTATAAGTTATGAGGATATTAATTGGACAAGAAAAAATTTCGATCAAATTTTAAAAATTAATGATTTAATTTATGTCGAAAAAATTTCTGATGGTATATTTAGTTTAAGACAATTACCAAATGTTAATGGTGGAATAGTTGTTATAGATCCATTTAGCGGTAGAGTATTAGCTATGTCAGGAGGTTTTAGTTTTAAAAAAAGTGAATTTAATAGGGTTACACAGGCAAAGAGACAACCTGGATCTGCGTTTAAACCTTTCATATATGCTTTAGCTTTAGAAAATAATTATACCCCTTCCACATTAATTCTTGATGCTCCAATAGTTCTTAATCAGGGTAAGGACTTAAAAATGTGGAAACCTGAAAATTACGGTAAAAAATTTTATGGTCTTTCTACATTAAGAACTGGTGTAGAAAAATCTAGAAATCTAATGACTGTTAGAATTTCTCAACAATTAGGAATAGATAAGATTATAAATTTTTCAAAAAAACTAAATATATATGACGATCCAGACGAATTAATGTCAATTTCATTAGGTTCTGCTGAAACTACACTATTAAAAATTACAACAGCATATTGCTCATTTGTAAATGGTGGGAAACTAGTTTCACCAATTATTATTGATAGAATTCAAGATAGTGAAGGGAATACTATTTTCAATAATGAATTAAGATTTTGCGAAAATTGTGATAATATTTCTTTTGAAGGCAATAATATTCCCATAATAAAAAGTAACTTTGAACAAATCTTTTCGCCACAAACTGCTTATCAAATGACATCAATATTGGAGGGGACTATTCAAAGAGGAACTGGAAAACAATTAAGAGATCTAAATTTACAACTTGCTGGGAAAACTGGAACAACCAATAATAACACTGACACTTGGTTTATCGGATATACTTCTAATTTAGTTGTTGGAGTCTATGTGGGGTATGATAATCCAAAGAGATTAGGTAAATATGAAACTGGATCTAAAACTGCTTTACCAATTTTTAAAGATTTTATAAAAAAAGCTGTAAATAAATATGAAGCCAGACCGTTTAAAATTGCTAACGGTATTAAAATGATGGTTATTGACACAGATACAGGAAAAAAAGCAACTTTTGGCTCAAAAAAAACGATAATTGAGTCCTTCAAAAAAGAAAGAATTGAAAAACGGTCATATATTAGTAATGATAAAAATTATACTGAAGGATTAAAAAATAATATTTTAAAATTTTATTAATGGAACAGGAAATTGAAAAATTTAAGTCTGAAGTAATTAAAATAAATCAAAGAATTAAGGAGTTTCTTTGAAACACAAAAGATTGTCTCAAAAAGAAATAAACTTAATACATTGATAGAAAACCCAAATTTTTGGGGTGATAGAAAAAAAGCTGAAAAAATATTAAAAGAAAAAAAGAGTTACGACGATCTGCTGAACTCTCATAAAAAATCTGATAGTGAGATTGAAGAATTGTATGATATCTTCAAACTTGCAAGTGAAGAAAATGATAAACAGTTAGTTAAAGAAGCTTTAGAAAAATTTGTAAGTTTAAAAAAAGATTTAAAAAATTTAGAAATTAAATGTTTCTTATCAAACGAAAACGATATTTTAGATAGTTATTTAGAATTCCATGCAGGTGCAGGTGGGACAGAAAGTCAGGATTGGGCTCAAATGCTAAGAAGAATGTACATGAAGTGGGCATCTGACAGAGGATATAATGTTGAATTAATTAGTGAACACAAAGGAGATGAGGCAGGAATAAAATCATCTGTTATTAAAATATCAGGTGAATACATATATGGTTTTTTAAAGTCTGAATCAGGAATACATAGATTAGTCAGAATCTCACCATTTGACTCAGGCGCAAGAAGGCACACTAGTTTCGCTAGTGTATGGGTTTATCCGGTAATTAGTGAAAATATAGATATTGAAGTATTAGAAAAGGATTTAAGAATTGACACTTACAGATCAAGTGGGGCAGGTGGACAACATGTTAATACAACTGATAGTGCTGTAAGAATTACTCATATACCAACTAAAATTGTGGTCCAATGTCAAAATGAAAGATCACAACACAAAAACAAAGAGACTTGTGTGAGTATGTTAAAAGCAAGACTTTACGATCATGAAATTCAAAAAAGAAAAAAAGAAAGTGATAATATAGAAAGTTCAAAATCAGAAATTGGTTGGGGACATCAAATAAGATCATACGTGTTACATCCTTACAGAATGGTTAAAGATAACAGAACGAATTATGAAAATTCAAATCCAGATAGGGTATTAGATGGAGAAATCGATGAATTTTTGGAGAATTCCTTATACAAAATAAATGCGTAATAGAATACTAACTATCAGTATATCAATTTTTTCTATTTTGATCATTAGTTTATCTTATTTTAGTATTTATGGGATTAAAACAGATAATTTCAATAATTTAATAAATAATAAAATTGAAAATTATAATTCTAAATTAAAACTTCAAATAGATGAAGTATATATTAAATTAAATCTTAAAGAGGTTGCTATAAATATTAACACAAAAAATGCGAATTTAATTGCTGAGGGCAATCCTATCAAAATATCAAATATAGATGTAAACTTAAATTTGATAAAATTTTTAAAGAGAGAAAGTTCAATCAAAAATATTAAAATAAAATCTTCAAGTAATCTAATAAAGGATATTGCCTCATTTTTAAATATAATTGATTATGATCAAACTAGATATATATTTTATAATCAAATCCAAAAAGGATTATTAAAATTTGAATTGGATGCAAAATTCGATAATTTAACTCAAGATGTTCTTTCTTATTCTATTATAGGTTCCGTAAATAATGCAAAATTAAATATACCAGGATATGAAAATTTCGAAGATGTAAACTTTGATTTTCGAGCCCAAGATACAATAATTAAAATTTCAAATTTAAATTTAAATTTTCAAAAAGTAGATTTTTCATCAAAAAAATTATTAATAAAAGAAGAAAAATCTGGTGCATATTATTTCGAAGGAGATTTTGAAAATACTAAAGCTTTAATAAATCCAAATATTATATTTAAACTTTTAAATATAAAGCAAGATTATTTATCAGATAAAAATGTAATGTTTGAAAGCAAAAATTTGTTTTCGTTCAAATTAAATGAAAATAAGAAAATAAAAAATATTATAATTGATACTGCCTTAAATTTTGAAGAAATCTATTTTAATAACAAACACCATAATATAATCTTTTTAAAAAATGGCACAATTAATTCAAAATTTGAAAATAAAAAAATTATTGCAGACCTTACTACAAACTTTGGTTTTATTGACAATCTAGATTTAGATAATAATTTTGAAAATAATAATCTAAAATTGTATTTAAAGAGTGAAAATAATAAAAAAATTGAGATAAATGGTAATTTTAGTAATAAAAAAACACTTTTAAATCCTAAAATTTTTTTAAATTTTTTAGATTTAGACCCAAAACTGTTATCTGAAAAGAAAGTTAATATTCAAACAGATAATAAATTCAAATTTGAAGTTAATAATGGAAAAATAGAAAATTATCTTATTAATTCAGATATAAATTTAGATAAATTAGAAACAAATAAAAAAATTCAAGACACTGTATATTTTAAAAATATCAAAGCTAAACTAACTTTCAAGGATAAGTTATTTCAAGCTAATTTAAACAGTAATTATTCATTTCTAAATAAAAATTACAATAATAAGTTGGATAATAACATTATAAATATCAAATTAGATAAAAATAATTCTAAAATCTCAGACTTAAAAATATTTTTTCAGACAAAAAATAACAAAATCGATACCAAAGAATTTAAAAAATATTTTTATCATAAAAAATTGGATAGATTAATTAAAGATCAACTAATAAACCTAAACTCCGATTTCACTATAAACTTATCAATTGATAAAACATTTAACATTAGAAGTTTATTAGTAAAATCAGATTTAAATTTTGATAAGTTGAACATTAATTATAAGTCAAGTCGTCTTAAAAAATATTTTAGAAATTATAATGATAAGTTAGATATTAAGAACCCACAAATTTTATTTGAATACTCAAATGATCAAATAAAATTACAATTAGATGGCAAATATGTATTACAGGACAAAGAGGATAATATTTATATTAAATTTAAAGGTAACAAAAATAACTTTGAACTTTATTCATTATTGAATTTAGATGATAGTATTTTAAATATAAATGAAATCCAATATTCTAAGAAAAAAAATATACCTTCAAAATTAGAACTATTAATTAATAATTCTAAAGCAGGTTTAAACTTTGAAAAAATAAGTTTTAATGAAGGTAAAAACTATATTTTTGTAAACAATCTCTTTATCTCAGATGATATAAAAATTAAGAGTGTAGATAAGGTGGATGTAAACTTTTTCAATAAAAATCGAATACTAAACAATTTTATAATTAAAAAAAATTTAAATAATTATAAATTAATTGGAAATCAAATCGATGGAGAAAAAATAGTTGAAGAAATATTGAAAGGTGATAACTCAAAAAAAATTTCAAATTTTTTTGAAAATATTAATACCTCAATTTTATTTAAATTAGATAAGATATACTTAGAAAAAAATGAATATCTCAAAAAATTTGAAGGAGAATTTGATTTAAAAAATAATGAAATAATTTTAGCTAAAGCTGAAGGTGTATTAGATAAACAAAAGAAGTTTTCTTATTTTTATAGAACAACAGTTAATAACGAAAAAATTACAAATATGGTCATTGAAAAACCAAAACCATTTATAAACAACTACAAATTTATTAAAGGATTTGAAGAAGGTGAATTAAAACTAAATTCTACAAAAATAGACAATACCTCAAGATCAAACCTCAAAATTACTAACTTTAAAGTCAAAGAAGTCCCTGTGTTGGCAAAAATACTCACTCTTGCATCTTTACAAGGAATTGCAGACCTCTTAACAGGGGAGGGAATACGATTTAATCAATTGGAAATTGACTTTAAAACAAAAAATAATTTAACTGAAATAGACGAAATGTACGCACTTGGACCCGCAATATCAATTTTATTAGAAGGTTACATAGAAAAAAATAGAATAACAAGTCTAAGAGGCACATTGGTACCTGCTACTACTATAAATAAAACGATTGCTAAAATTCCTTTACTTGGAAACATATTAGTAGGCACTAAATCCGGCGAAGGTGTTTTCGGAGTAAGTTTTAAAATTAAAGGATCACCTAATGACTTAAAAAGTACCGTCAATCCAATAAAAACTCTTACTCCAAGGTTTATTACTAGAACTTTAGAAAATCTTAAAGGAAATTAAATTATAATTTTATAGTGTTTTTTCTTTCCAATTGATATTTTTATAAAACCTTTTTCTAATAAAAATTTATAATCAAGAGTATATTTTTCATCTTTAATATTAACATTATCTATCTTAATTGCATTTGATTTTATTAATCTTCTAACTTCGGATTTTGAAGTATCCTTATTTATAAACGATATTAATTCAACAATGGTTTTTGATAAAATATCTTTATTAACTTTTATACCTGGAAGATTTTCTCCAGTAGAATTTTCTTTAAAAATATTTTTTGCAAGTATTTCTGATTTTTTAGACTCAGTTTTTCCATGCAACATTTCTGTTGCTTGGTTTGCAAGTAAAACTTTTAATTCATTTATATTTTTATTTTTTACATTTTCTATTTCTTTAAGAGGCAAATCAGTAAACATTTTTAAAAACTTTAAAACATCTCTATCATCTGTATTTCTCCAAAATTGCCAATAATTATATGCAGACAACATCTCTTTATTTAACCAGACTGCACCTTTTTCGGTTTTACCCATTTTAGTTCCTGATGCTAATGTTATTAGAGGGGTAGTTAAACCATAAGCTTGATTTCCAGACTCTCTTTTAATTAAATCAACACCATTAACTATATTGCCCCATTGATCTGAACCACCAATTTGCAAATCACATTTATTTGACTTGTTGAGTTCATAAAAATCATAAGCTTGTAAAATCATGTAATTGAACTCCATATAGCTTAGGGATTGTTCTCTTTCCAATCTTAATTTCACACTATCGAATGTTAACATTTTATTTATGGTAAAATGTTTACCTATATCTCTTAAAAAATTTATATAGTTTAGTTTACTTAACCATTTATAATTATTTACAAAAATTGGTTTTAGTCTAGGGTTGCTTGTCTTTAGGAAAATCTTAAATATATTTTTTATATTATTTATATTACTTTCTATTTGTTTCTCAGAAAGTATTTTTCTAGTTTCTTCTTTTCCAGATGGATCCCCAATTCTTGTTGTACCACCCCCCAAAAGAACAATCGGCCTATGACCATGTTTTTGCAAAAGTCTAAGACACATAATTTGTAATAAGCTTCCAACATGAAGACTTGGCGCAGTACTATCAAATCCAATATATGCATGGATACTTTTCTTATTTAACAACTCTGACAGTTCAATTTCATTGGTACATTGATAAAAATATCCTCTTTCTTTAAATTCTTTTAAAAAATTATTCATAAGTCTATAATGTTACAATATACATATTTTATTAAAAAAAAATAAGAATGGCTAAGAATTTTAATGCGCTTGGTTTTATGAGTGGAACATCAGGAGACGGAGTAGACTCTTCAGTAATAAGCTCTAATGGTAAAGACAGATTAAATATTAAATACAATAGGTTTGATGCATATCCAATAAATTTATCCAAAAAAATTCATAAACTCAAAGATAGCATTCTAGAAATGCAAGATTTGTTAAGATATTCTGTTGAAATTAAAGAACTGGAAGATGAAATTACGAATTTTCATGCCAATATTGCACTTAAAATATCAAAAAAAATTGAATTTGATCTTATTGGGTTTCATGGCCATACAATTTATCACAATTCAAATGAAAAAGTTTCCAAACAAATTGGTTTTGGAAATATTTTATCAAAAATTACCAATAAAACTGTTGTTTATGATTTTAGGCAAAATGATATTAAAAATGGAGGAGAAGGAGCACCTTTATCTCCAATATATCATCTGACACTATTTAAATCATTATTTAATGAAAAAAAAATAAAAACTCCAATTTCGGTATTGAATATTGGAGGTATTTCAAACATTACTGAAATTGATAAAGATTTTAAGATTACAAGTATGGATATAGGTCCTGGAAATTGTTTGATAGATAGATGGGTTAGAAAAAATTCAAACAAACTTTATGATAAAAATGGTATTTTTGCAAAAAAAGGAAAAATAGATAAGTTTATTTTTGATCAATATTTAGAAAATTATCATTATAGTAAAATAAAATCCAAGAGATCATTAGATATAAACGATTTTGATATATCTTTTGCAAAAGGACTTTCTTTGGAAAATGGATCGGCTACAATTACAGAAATTACAGCTGAAATAATATCAAAAAAAATAGGCTTAAATAATACTTATGCTTGCGGTGGTGGACGAAAAAATAAATTTCTTATGAACTCAATAAGAAATAAAATTAAAAATAAAATATTTATGATTGATGATTTACAAATTGATGGGGATTATATTGAGTCCCAAGCATTTGCTTTTCTTGCAATAAGATCGTTTTTAGGTCTTCCTATTTCATTTCCATCAACAACTAATTGTAAAAAACCTTTAGTTGGTGGAATTATAGCAAATTGATATTCCATTAATAAAGAGCTGTCTCTTTTTTAATATATTTGTTTAGAGATTTAACTAAACTAGCATCATTCTTTGAAAAAAAATGATTTGCATCCTGTATGGCTTCAAATTCAACTTTTATACCTTTTTGTTCACTTAATCTTTTATTTAATTCATTTATATGTTCAATTGGTACAAGCTCATCTTTCTTTCCATAAATCATTGTTCCTGAAGTAGGACACGGAGATAAAAAAGAAAAGTCATAGACATTTGGTTGCGGAGAAACTACTACAAATCTATTAATTTCTGGTCTTCTCATAAGTAATTGCATTGCAATCAAAGAACCAAATGAAAAACCTGAAATCCAACATTGAGAATTATCAAAGTTTTCTCTTTCTAACCAATCCAATGCTGCAGCAGCGTCAGCAAGTTCTCCTTGACCATTGTCAAATTCCCCATCACTTTTACCAACACCTCTAAAATTTACTCTACAAACTGAAAAATCATTTTCTACGAAGGTTTGAAATATATCAACAACAACTTTATTGTTCATTGTTCCTCCGTACTGTGGATGTGGATGCAAAACCAATGCAATTGGAGAAGTAGATTTTTTACTTTTATAATATTTAGCTTCTAATCTACCAGCGGGACCTGGTATAAATATTTCTAAAATTTTATTATCTACTGATGCCATTGATTACTAATCTCAAAAAAAAATAAGGTTTTTTCTATCAAAATTGAGTGACAAAATGCAAGTTTTTAAATAGCTATTAATCTTGACTAAATTAGTCGGGTATATATAAGTCGCAATAATTGCGGAAAATATGAAACTATCAAGTAAGGGCAGATATGCAGTTATGGCTCTAGCAGATCTGGCTAAATTTAATTTAGATGAGCCTGTTTCATTAAGAGATATATCTCTTAGACAAGGAATTTCACTTGTCTACCTCGAACAACTATTTTCAAAATTAAAAAAAAATAGAATAGTAAAGAGTGTTAGAGGTAACAAAGGTGGATATATTTTATCTAAGCAAGCATCAGAGATAAAAATTTCTGATGTATTTATTGCAGTTGATGAAAAAGTAAAAACTATTGGATGTGAAAAACATTCTGTGAGCGGATGCAACGGAAAATCATCGAAGTGTATTACACACGATCTTTGGGATGAATTAGAGGATTACATAAATAATTTTTTTCAGAAAAAAACATTGAATGATTTAATAGATAAAAAAATTTCAAATAGATTATGAGAGATAAACAGGTACAAGATTTAAAAGACTATAAATATGGTTTTTCAACTGATATTGATAATATTAAAGCACCCAAAGGACTTAATGAGGATGTGATTAAGTTTATCTCTAATATTAAAAAAGAACCTAAATGGTTACTTGAGTGGAGATTAAAAGCTTACAATAGATTAAAAGTTTTAAAAGAACCAGACTGGCAGAAACCAAAATACCCAAAGATTGATTATCAAGATTTGTATTACTATTCAGCTCCAAAAAGTTTTAAGGAAAAACCAAAAAGTTTAGATGAGCTAGATCCTAAGTTGTTGGAAACTTATGAGAAATTAGGAATACCTTTACAGGAACAAAAGAGATTAAATGGAATTGCGGTTGACGCAGTCTTTGACTCTGTTTCAGTTGCAACAATATTTAAAGATACTTTAACAAAGCAAGGTATAATTTTCTGTTCGATTTCTGAAGCAATTCAAAAACACCCTGAATTAGTGAAAAAATATCTTGGATCAGTAATTCCCATAACTGATCACTATTTTGCTACTTTAAATTCTGCTGTATTTACAGATGGATCATTTGTATATGTTCCCCCAGGCGTAAAGTGTCCTATGGAACTTTCCACATACTTTAGAATAAATGCCTCTGATACAGGACAATTTGAAAGAACTCTAATTATAGCAGATAAAGGTAGTTATGTAAGTTATTTAGAAGGTTGCACTGCACCAATGAGAGACGAGAATCAGCTACATGCTGCAAACGTCGAATTAGTTGCTTTAGATGATGCAGAAATTAAATACTCAACAGTTCAAAACTGGTATCCAGGAGATAAAGATGGCAAAGGTGGAATTTATAATTTCGTTACAAAGAGAGGTCTTTGCCAAGGAAAAAATTCTAAAATTTCTTGGACGCAAGTCGAAACTGGATCAGCAATAACCTGGAAATATCCAAGTTGTATTTTAAAAGGAGATAATTCTATTGGTGAGTTTTACTCAATAGCTATAACTAATAATCACCAAAAAGCAGACACAGGAACTAAAATGATCCACATTGGAAAAAATACAAAAAGCAAGATCATTTCGAAGGGGATAAGCGCTGGGTATTCAGATATGACCTATAGAGGTTTAGTTGATATTTCAAAAAATGCACAAAATTCAAGTAATTATACTCAATGCGACTCATTATTGATGGGCAATAAATGTGGTGCACACACTGTACCCTACATAAAGAATAAAAATTCAGACTCAAACATTGCTCATGAAGCGACAACATCTAAAATTAGTGAAGATCAGCTACATTACTGTCAACAAAGAGGTTTAAATAGTGAGGATGCTGTTGGTTTAATTGTGAATGGATTTTGTAAAGAAGTTTTACAGCAACTGCCTATGGAGTTTGCAGTCGAAGCACAAAAATTGGTTGGAATAAGTTTAGAAGGAAGCGTTGGTTAAATGCTTAAGATAAATAATTTAAATGCTAAGGTTGAAGAAAAATCTATTTTGAATGGATTTTCTCTCAATATAAATCCAGGCGAAGTTCATGCGATCATGGGCCCAAATGGATCTGGTAAAAGCACCCTATCAAATATTTTGTCAGGAAAGAAAGGCTACGATGTTTCTGGAGAAATATTATTTGAAGATAATAATTTATTTGAACTTGAAACTGAAGAAAGGGCACATAAAGGTATATTTTTAGCATTTCAATATCCTTTAGAAATCCCTGGAGTGAACACAAACATTTTTTTAAAAACCTCATTAAATGCTGTAAGGAAAGCAAGAGGGGAAAAGGAACTCGATGCTATTGAGTTTCTTAAATTAGTAAAAGAAAAAGCAAAAGATTTAAAATTCGATGAAGAAAAATTAAATAGACAATTGAATGTTGGTTTTTCTGGAGGAGAAAAGAAAAAGAATGAAATTTTGCAGATGACTATATTAAATCCGAAACTTTCAATTCTTGATGAGACTGATTCAGGTTTAGATATCGATGCACTTCGTATTGTTGCTAATGGTGTAAATTCTTTAAGAAAAGAAAATAATTCTTTTCTTATAATAACACATTACCAAAGATTACTCGATTACATAAAACCAGATTTTGTACATGTCCTTATGAATGGAAAAATTGTTAAGTCTGGAGGTGCAGAGTTAGCTGTTGAATTAGAAAAGAAAGGTTACAAAAGTTTTAGTTAAATGGAAAAACAATTAAGAACAGATTTTAAAAAAATAATTGATAGCTCTAATTTTTCTGAAAAAGAAATTATAACAAAAGAAAAGTATTTGAATAAATTTATTCAAAATGGTTTTCCAGGTAAAAAAAATGAAGACTGGAAGTTTTTAGATCTAAATCAAGCTATTAAATCAAATATTAAGAATTTAGATTATTTTAATGAAAATTTACCAAATGAGGTAGATCCTAAAATATATGTAGATGGTCTAGAGCATAATAAAATTGTCTTTATTAATGGAAGAATAGAGAAAATAGATTTCAAATATGAAGAAAGTGATAAATTTGAAATTAAAGAACAATTTGACAGCGAGAGTTTACTTAATGATGTAAATTCGCTTGTTGATTTAAACTCAGCATTAACAAATAGATATTATAAAATTCAGGTAAAAGAACACTATACTGTAAAAAAACCAGTAATTATATACAGTTTAACAACAAGTAAAATTAGTTCAAAAAATATTAATATCAGATTGGACTTTGATTTAGAAACTAACTCGGCTCTTAAAATAATAGATTATTCAATCGATAAATCTGAGAATAATTTTGTCAATATTGTTTATAATTTTAATTTAGAAAAAGATGCAATTCTTAAGAATTACAAATTAGATAAAGAAGAAAATAATAATATTAAATACTCATATAATAATATTAATCTAGATAATAACAGTGTTGCAGAAAATTTTATCTTATCATTAGGTTCCAGTTTTATAAAAAATGAAATTAATTGTAATTTGAATGGCAGATACTCTTCAGCATTTGTAAATGGTATATTCAATTTAGATAATAATAAAAATCATGAAATCAGAACATCTATCAACCATTTAAATGAGAATACTAAAAGTTATCAATTAATAAAAAGCGTTTTGGGAGAAAATACAAAGTCAGCATATCAAGGGAAAATATTTGTTAAATCTAATGCACAAAAAACTGATGGATATCAGTTAAGTAAAGCAATCTTATTAAGTGATAATGCTGAGTTTAATGCAAAGCCAGAACTAGAAATCTATGCAGATGATGTAAAATGTTCGCATGGATCTGCTTCAGGAAGTTTAAATCAAGAATCTATTTTTTATATAATGTCCAGAGGTCTTAATTATAAAGAAGCAAAAGAACTTTTAATAAATGGTTTTTTATTGGATGTTGTTGAAAAAATTACTGATAATGAAATTAAAAATTTAATAAAAAATATTATGGGATTAAAAGAATGAATATAGACCAAATTAAAAAAGAATTTCCTATTTTTGATAATAAAGTTCAAAATAATGATCTTGTTTATCTAGATAGCGCAAATTCCTCTCAAAAACCAAGAATTGTAATTGATAGAATATATGATTTTTATTCTAAGGAATTTTCAAATGTAGGTAGAAGTGTTCATTATTTAGCAGTTGCAGCAACAAATTTGTATGAGCAAACAAGAACTTCTGTCCAAAAATATATAAATGCATCTGATAAAAATGAAATTGTTTTTACGAAAGGTGCAACAGAGGCAATAAATCTTGTAGCAAATACATTTGGCCAAAAATATCTTGATGAAGGTGATGAAGTATTAATTACAGAATTAGAACACCATTCTAATTATGTTCCATGGCATTTTTTAAGAAAATCAAAAAAAATAAATATTGAATTTGCTGAAGTAAATGATCAAGGTGAAGTAACATTGGAAGAAATTAAAAAAAAAATAACAGATAGAACTAAAATTATATGTGTAACACATTTATCGAATGTGACTGGAGCAATACTTCCAATCAAAGAAATTGTAAGCTTTGCTCATTCTAAAGGTATTCCAGTATTAGTTGATGGTTGCCAAGGAGCACCTCATTTAAAATTAGATATGCAAGATCTAGATTGTGATTTTTATGCGATATCAGGTCATAAAATGTATGGCCCTACAGGAATTGGCGTGCTTTATGCTAAAAAGAAATGGTTAGAAGATCTTCCTCCATATCAAGGTGGTGGAGGAATGATAAGAGAAGTGAAGAAAAAAGGCATATCTTATGGAGAATTGCCAAACAAATATGAGGCAGGAACGATGGCAACCGCTCAAGTAATAGCCTTTAATGAGTCTATTAAATTTCTTGAAAAAATTGGAATTGAAAATATCGAAAAACACGAAAAAGAGTTACTTGATTATGCTGTTGAACTTTTAAGTAAAAACAATTCAGTAAATATTATTGGCAACCCTAAAAATAAAGGCGGGGTTATATCATTTACTATAGAAGGTATTCACCCTCACGATATAGCTACAATTTTAGATGAGGACGGTGTAGCAATTAGAGCTGGACATCACTGTTGTCAAATACTTCACGAGAAATTAGGTTTACCTGCAACTGCGAGAGCATCTTTTGGAGTTTACAATACTAAAGACGACATTGATCAACTTAACAACTCAATAAATAATTGCAAAAAAATATTTAATTTAAAATGAACTTAAAAGAATTATATCAAGAAATTATTTTGGAGCATGGAAAGAATCCTAGAAATCTAAGAAAAACAGATAATTTTACTAGGGATGCAAAAGGAAACAATCCATTATGTGGAGATAATGTTCATATATATTTAAAACTAAATGATAATAATAAAGTTGAAGATATTTCTTTTGAGGGAAACGGTTGTGCAATTACAATGGCTTCAGCATCAATTATGACTGATCTAGTTAGAGGAAAAGAGGAAAAGGAAGTAAAAGAGATTGTTACAGACTTTTTGGACATGATAAAAGAGAAAGATGAATTAAACACACAGCTTTTAAGCGAAGATGAAAAAACAAAATTAATGTGTTTATCTGGAGTAAAACAATACCCAATGAGAGTAAAATGTGCAACTCTATCTTGGCATACACTAACTTCTGCAATGAATAATTCTCAAGAAATAGCAAGCACAGAAGATTAATTATGGAATTAAAAGAAAAAGTAATAAATGAAATAAAAAAAATTTATGATCCTGAGATACCAGTAAATATTTATGAGCTAGGATTAATATATGATATTATTATAAATAAAAAACATGTAAGTGTTAAAATGACTTTAACCACTCCAAATTGTCCAGTTGCTGAAAGTTTGCCTAAAGAGGTTAAAGATAGTATCATGCAAATAGATGAAGTTGACAAAGTTGAGTTAGATTTAGTGTGGGAACCACCATGGGATAAATCAATGATGTCTGAGGCAGCAAAACTAGAATTAAATTTATGACAAAACAAATAATCTCATTAAGCGATCAAGCGGCTACTAGGATTAAGGAAATCATGTCATCAGCAAGCAATGACTCAATTGGAGTGAGAGTTGGAGTCAAATCTGGAGGCTGTGCAGGAATGTCATACGTAATGGAATATACCAATAAAATTAATCCTAATGACGAAGTTATAGAGGATAAAGGAGTAAAGGTATTTATAGACTCTGCAGCAGTTATGTACTTATTTGGAACAGAGATGGATTATAAACAAGAGGAATTTTCCTCTCAGTTTGTATTCAATAATCCAAATGAAACTGAAAGATGTGGATGTGGAGAGTCCTTTAAAATTTAATACTATTTATTGGTAATATGAAATAAACCAATATTGTCCTCTTTTATTCATTGTATAAATTTTATTATTCTTCTTTTTAATTTTTCTATAGTTTGGCTTCTTAAAACCAATAATATTTTTTAAAGAAGATATAAATTTTGTCATATATTTTAATAACAAAATTATTTTAAATGAGAATTTCTTATAGGGAATACCTGCTATCGCAGCAGGTATTACCCAAAATAAAGCCTTTTAACAGCTATAATACATATCGAACTCGATAGGGTGCGGCGTATGTTCAAAGTTATGAATTTCTTCATACTTTAACTCAATGTACGCATCTATCTGATCGTCAGTAAATACATTACCTTGTTTTAAAAAGTTTCTATCTTTATCAAGAGCTTCCATAGCTTCTCTTAATGATCCACAAACTGTAGGAACTTTTTTAACTTGTTTTTCAGTTAATGCATAAAGGTCCTGGTCAAAAGACTTACCTGGATCAATTTTATTTTTTATACCGTCAAGACCTGCCATTAACATTGATGCAAATGTTAAATACGGATTACCTGAAGCATCAGGGAATCTAATCTCGCATCTTGCACCTTTTTTGCTTAAAGTTATTGGAATTCTACATGATGCAGATCTGTTTCTTGCAGAGTATGCAAGTAAAACTGGTGCCTCAAATCCTGGGATTAGTCTTTTATAACTATTTGTAGTAGCATTTGAAAATGCATTTATTGCCTTAGCATGTTTTAAAATACCACCAATATAATAAAGAGCTGTTTGAGATAGACCAGCATACTTGTTACCAGAAAATACTGGAGTTTTACCTTTCCAAATTGACTGGTGAGTATGCATTCCAGAGCCATTGTCACCTTTTACTGGTTTTGGCATAAAAGTAGCAGTCTTTCCAAATGAATGTGAAACCATCTGAACTACATATTTATAAAGTTGAACATTATCAGCTTGATCAACTAATGTTCCAAACAACATTCCCAGTTCATGTTGACTAGGTGCAACTTCATGGTGGTGTTTTTCAACAGTAATACCTACATCTCTTAGACCTTTCAAGTATTCGCCTCTCATATCCTGAGCACTATCTACTGGTGGCACAGGAAAATAACCTCCTTTAATACCAGGTCTGTGGCCCATGTTACCATTGTCATATGATTTTCCTGAATTATAAGGTCCTTCAGAACTGTCAATTGAAAAACCAGTTTCATTCATATCATTTTTAATTTTTACATCATCAAAAACAAAAAATTCTGGCTCTGGTCCAAAGTAAGCTTTGTCTCCAATTCCAGTTTTCTTTAAATATGCTTCTGCTTTTTTTGCAATACCTCTTGGATCTCTTTCGTAAGGGTCTTTTTTAACAGCATCCAAAATATCGCAAAATAAAATCATAGTATTATGCGATGTATATGGATCAATTACCGTTCTACTTAAATCTGGTTTTAATATCATGTCAGACTCATTTATAGCTTTCCACCCAGCAATTGAAGAGCCATCAAAGAAAACTCCCTCATTTAACATATCCTCATCAACTATAGTTTTGTCCATCGTAAGGTGCTGAAGTTTTCCTCTTGGATCAGTGAATCTAAGATCAACATACTCAACATTCTTAGATTTAATTTCTTTTAATACGTCCCTAGCGCTCATATTATCTCCTATAAATTTTCTTGTTCTCTTATCAGTTAAGAAAAGATAAATAATGTCTATAAAATAGATATCAGTTATGCTTAAATTACATGTATATTAACCTTAAAAATCACAATTTTTCAATCAATCAAGAGTTGTACTTATGACAGCACTTAATAAAGAACCAGTTAAAAGAGCAAAAGAGGCATTAAAAAAATTTAAAAGTGAAATAAAAGTGATTGAATTAGAACAAACTGCAAGAACAGCAAATGATGCTGCAAATTCATTAAACACTGAGGTTGGTTCGATTGTTAAAAGTTTATTATTTAGAAATGAGGGAAATTTTTTTCTTTGTTTAGTATCTGGCGATAAAAGATGTTCGTTAAATAAATTAAAAAAAATTTTTAATAGTAAAGATTTAAGTATGGCATCTCCTGATGAGGTTAAAGATCAAACAGGTTATACTATAGGAGGAGTTTCACCAGTAGGCCATAAAAGTAAATTAGAAATTCTTGTAGATGAGTCTTTAAATAGATTTAAAAACTTATATGCCGCTGCTGGACATCCAAACTGTATTTTTAAAATAAGTTTTGATGAACTGCTTAATTTAACTAATGGAGTGGTTAAGGATATTGTAGAATGACTTCACCCAAAACATCTGATTATTTTATATTAGTTTTGTTGTCTCTAATTTGGGCTTCAGCTTTTTTCAACATTAAAATTGCGACTTACTCTTATGGTCCAATAACGATAGCATTTTTAAGAATTTTTTTTGGAATGATACCAGTTTTATTATTATGTTTTTATAAAAAAATTAAAATTGAAGTCTTTTCAAAAGATTGGAAATGGTTTGCTGCAATTGGTATTATTAATTTGGTTATTCCATTTTTTTTAATTGCTTATGGGGTACAAAAAGTCCAAAGTAATTTAGCAGCAATATTAATGTCTACCACTCCTATCAGTGCAACTATTTTAGCTCATTTGTTTATAGATAAAGAAAAAATAAATTTAGTAAAAATATTAGGTATAATTTTAGGATTTTTAGGAATAGTTTATCTTTTTTCCGAAAATCTATTAATTAATGATGAAAATTTATTTTCTGCTTTAATGATATTAGTTGGTTCAACATTTTATGTAATTGGTGGAATATTAACTTTAAAAATAAGTCATAAAAAAAATGAAAATGTTACTGCATCAATATTAATTTGGGGAACAATATTTGTTTGCCCAATTTCTTTAATTATAGAGCAACCTTGGAATTTAAATCCATCATTAGAGTCAACTTTGTCTTTAATATATCTTGGTGTATTTCCTACTGGTATAGCTTGGTTATTGAGATTTATGATATTGAAAAGAAACGGTTTAGTTTTTCAAAGCCAAGTCGCTTATTTAATACCAATATTTGGAGTAATTCTTGGATACTTATTTCTTAATGAATTAGTTACTTCAAAAATATTAATTTCACTATTTATTGTTATACTTGGAATATATTTTGTCAAAAAATCAGGAGACAAAAAAATAGAAGGAATTTAAATTTCAATAAATTAGTTTTTCAAACTTTTTCGACTTTATAGATTTCATTGCTCCCTCTGCCAATATAATTGATTTTCTTCCATCTTCAAAAACTGCTCTAGGTTTAATATTTTTTCTAGAAAATTTTACTAGATCGAATAATTGAAGTTTAAAAGCCTCGGAATATCTCTCAATAAAGAAGTGAAGAAGAGGTGATTTACTGTTTGTTGAGCTTTTTGAAAAATAATTTATTTCATCGTTTCTTTTATTCTCTGAAACTAGCATTCCTTTATTCCCAAATAATTCTACTCTTTGATCATATCCAAAGCTACAATGTCTTGAATTTGTTATAATACATTGCACCCCTTTTTTAGATTTGAGTATTGTAGTTGCCAATTCATAATCATTAATTTTATTAAAACGTTTATCCGATAAGTTACTGCCCATAGCAAAAATTGATTGGAATTCGTCTTTTCCTAAATAATATCTTGCAAGATCAAAATCGTGAATCATCATATCTTTAAATATCCCACCTGAACTTTTTAGATATTTAAGCGAAGGAGGAGAGGGATCCCGGCTAGTAATTATAATTTTTTCTAATCGTCCGATTTTTTGTTTTAGATGTCGTTTTAATGAATGGTGTCCAATGTCATATCTCCTATTGAAACCTATTTGCACTCTTGGTTTAAATTTTTTTATCCTTTTTAGACAAGAATTAATTTTTTTTATATTCAGATCTAATGGTTTTTCACAAAAAATAATTTTATTTTGTTTTACACCTTGCTCAATAAATTTTAAATGCGTAGGTGTGCTTGACGCAATAAATATACAGTCAATGTCTTTATCATTGAAAGCTAGATCAGGCTTATTTATTGAAGTGACATTATATTTATTAGATATTTTTTTTAATAAATCTTTGTTTAGGTCAAAGACATATTTTAATTTAAAGTCACTATTTTCGATTAAATTTTTTGCATGCATTTGGCCAATTCTGCCAAGACCAAGCAAAGCAACTTTTATTTTATTTTTGTCCACGCTTTTCTTTTATTTGAAATTTTACACGCTTCAATAAACTTTGCAGTTTCCAGCCCTTCATATTCATTTGGAAAAAACCACCTTTTTTTAGCTTTTGTTCTTAATGATTCTGCAAATTCTTTGTAAATGTTTGCAAAAGCATCTAGATAACCCTCTGGATGTCCAAATTTAATTCTTGAAAATTTTTTTGATAATTCTGCATTAAAAAAACCTCTTTCTAAAAATTTTACAGCACCTTTTAATGGATTAAATTTAAGATAACCTGGATCATTTTGAACCCATTCTATGCTGCCTTTTGTGCCAAAAATCCTAAATCTTAAACCATAAACACCGCCTCTTGCCATAACACTTGTCCAAAGTAAGCCTTTTGCATTGTTATTAAAGTTGATCATTACTTGAGCATTGTTATCCATTTTAACAGTTTTTGAAACTTGTTTGATATCAGCAAATACATTTCTACCTTTTAATCCAGAAACATAACATGCTATGTGATAAGCGTGAGATCCAATCTCATTTAAAACCGCTGAGGTTCCAACTATTTTTTTATTTATTTTCCATTTTAATATTTTTTTTGCATTTTTTTTGTTAACTATTTTTCCATCAGTCCAGTCTTGAACATACTCTACATTAACATATTCAACTTTTCCTATCTTCCCTTTTTCAACTAATACCTTTGCCTCTCTAACCATCGGATATGCTGAATAATTATGAGTTAAAGCATACTTTATATTTTTATTTGATTTAATTTTTTTAAAAAGTTTTTTTGCTTGTGATAGATCACCTGTAAATGGCTTGTCAGATATTATATGAATATTTTTGTCTATAAATTTTTCTGCAATAACTTGGTGACTTGAAGGAGGAGTCATAATCGCCACGACCTCAATACCATCAAATCTTAGTGCCTCTTTATCAGCCATCTCTTGATAATTTGAGTAACATCTGTCTTTATCAATTCCTATTTTTTTGCCGAAAGTCTTTGAAATATTTGAATTTCTTGAAAAAACTCCTGAGACAATTTCATATTCGTCATCAAATCTTGAGGAAATTCTATGGACATGTCCTATCCATGATTTTGGACCACCGCCAACAATGCCTAATTTAATTTTTTTGCCTTTAATTAATCTCATGATCAAATATCTTAGCAAATATAAAAAATATGTCAGTAAAATTAGGGATAGCACCAATAGCGTGGAGCAATGATGACATGCCTGAACTAGGTGGAGACACTCCTCTTGAACAATGTTTATCAGAGGCAAGTCAGGCTGGATATATAGGTATAGAGTCAGGTGGAAAATTTCCAAAAACATCCATGGAATTATTACCAAAACTAGAAAAGTATAATTTAAAATTATGTTCTGGATGGTACAGCGGGAATCTTAGAAAAAATTCTGTTGAAGAAGAAAAAAAATTAATTCAAAACCAGCTTCAATTATTTAAAGACTGTGAGGCTCCATGTATTGTATTTGCTGAAGTCTTTGAGTCAATACAAGGCGATCCAAAAAAAAAACTATCTAGTAGACCAAAAATGTCCAATGATGAATGGAAAGATTATTGTGTAAAAATATCTGAACTTGCAAAATATCTTGAAGATGAGGGTATGCCATTAGCTTACCACCATCACATGGGTACAGTAATAGAAACGGAGGAAGAAACTATTAGATTGCTAGAAAATACAAGTGACAGCGTAAAATTAACTTTAGATACTGGTCATATGCTATTTGCTCGAGGAAATTCTATTAATATAATCAATAAATTTAAAGAAAGAGTAATCCATATTCACTGCAAAGATATTAGAGAAGAAGTATTAAAAAAAGCGCTATCTGAAGATTTAAGTTTTAGAGATGCTTTTTTAGAAGGTGCTTTTACTGTGCCAGGCGATGGGTGTATCGACTATAAACCTCTGTTTGATATTTTGAAAAAAAATAATTACCAGGGTTGGTTGGTAGTGGAGGCTGAGCAAGATCCAAAAAAAGCAAATCCTCTTGAGTATGCAATTATGGGTTATAAATATATTACAGATACTTTAAAGAAATCAAATTTAGAGATTGATAAACTATAATTTTACTTTTTTACTATCTTCAAGTTTGCCATCAAAAAAATCAAAAATATTTTGTATAGTTTCTATTGCCATTCTAGTCATGCACTCTTCAGTAAACGCTGCTGCATGAGGGCTAAGGAAAACTTTTTCATTTTTTAATAATGGATTGTCAGCTTCTGGAGGCTCTACTTCAAATACATCGATACCTGCTCCAAAAATTAGGTTCTCCTTTAATGCTCTATCTAAGTCTTTCTCATTTATAATTCCACCTCTTGCAGCATTTATGATGATGCAATTTTTTTTCATAGTTTTAAGAAGTTCATAATTTATGATATTTTTAGTTTGATCAGTTAAAGGTATATGGAGTGACACAGCATCCATATCTTTTATTGTTTCTGATAAATCCTCAACTTTTTTTCCACCCATTTTGCTTATTGTTTCTGCATCTACAAATGGATCATAAACAAAAACATTCATTTCAAATCCTAAACATCTTTTAATCAATGCTTTTCCAATTCTTCCAAAACCAGCTATAAGAATATTTTTGTTCCAAATCTCTATTGTTTTTGGAAGCTTATTTCTCTCAGTAAATTTTCCACTTCTGACTGATTGATCATACATACTTTTTCTTTTTGATATACTTAAAAGCATGAAAAGAACATGTTCTGCAACTGCTACAGCGTTTGCTGTTGCAGTTATCGCCACATCGATATTTCTTTTTTTACAGCTATTTAAATCAATATTGTCGTAACCAACTCCATGTCTAGAAATTATTTTAAGTTTTTTTGCATTTTCAATTGCTTCTGCAGGCAAAATTGATGTTCTTAAAGACACTGCATCAGCATCTATAATTTTTTGTTTAACGTTTTCAACGCTTAAATCCTCAACTACCTCGTAAGTATAGTTACTATTACTTTTTAATAATTCCATACCTTTTTCATGAATAGGTTGGACAATGAGAATTTTTTTCATAATTTAAAAATGAAATTATATTAATCTAGCAAGATCTCTTTTACTATTTTTAAATGTTGGAAGTGGATATTTAAATGCATATTTTCTTGGTATACATTTATTTTTAGCTTTCTCCCATAAAGAGATCCATTGCTTATAATTATGAATAGTAATATTTTTTTTATTTCTACTTCTCACGTAAAAATTTGGTAGAGGTTTTCTACCTGATGGAGTTCCAGCTCTGTTATATCTTAAGTCAGCGCTTATTCTAAAATCGTTAGATCTATTAGGTAAAGAACAATGTATAGAGTGTTTGTGTAAAATAATTATATCACCCACATTTGCTTCCAGAAAAATTGGCTTAAATTTATCAAGTAATTTACTACCTTTTATCTCGACCTGACCTTTATATCCAGACACATGATTTAATAAACCCAGTTTGTTTATTTCTTTAACGGTAATCATGCATCCGTTATTTTTGGTAGTTTTTGTAAATGGTATCCAAACGGTCACCATATCTGTCAATCTTTGTCCAACAGATGATAATACTGCTGCGTCTTGGTGCCAAGGAGTTCTACCTGAAAGTCCATCATGAACAGAGTGTCTAGGCAGTTTACTTTCTGGTTGTTTAATTCTTGTATTCTGAACAGGATTAGAAAGAATCTCAGATCCTATTAATTGTTCTACAACATCTAAAATTTTTTTATGGTTTATTAAGTTCCATAAAGATTGTGATGCAAAGTAATCACTATCTTTTTTTACATTATCTCTAGGTAGTCTGGTATTAAAATGTTGGTCAAGATCATAAATATTTAATTTTGATATATAGGTATATTTTCTTTTAAAATCATATTTAAAAACTTTTTCTCTCATATGTCTGGGTGCAAACTTATTAACTAGATTGTCCATTACATATTCCATATCGTTTAAGATAGGCTTTAAATCTTTGTTGAAATTAAGAATATTTTTTACCCTAAGGTATCCATCTCTATCTAAAATTTTCTTTAATTTGGTACTAACTTGCATGTATACAAGATTTTAGCAGATAATTTGAATCATGAAAAGATGTAAGCATTCTTTTTTTCGTCGCAACTATATGTGGGTGATATTCAAAATTTTTATATTTCCATATAACAGGTTTATTAAATGCATAACTTCCATAAATAAAAAATCTTTTTGGACAGTTTTTTTCCTTAAATCGTGTTACCCCATGATAAGAATTAGGAGTAGATTTAAAGAAAATTACGCTTCCCTTTTTTGGTGTAAACTCCACTAATTTATCAAGTTCATTAATTTTGGGAAATCTTCTAAAACTTTTTCTAAGGTTTCTGTTAGCTTTTTTTTTGTATAGAGTAAGAGACCCTCCATTTTTTTTTGGTATATCAGTTAAATATATCAAAAAATTATATATTCTATTGATATCATCTCTATGCGGTCTCAATCTATACCCTCCTTTAGATACTGAAAAATCAATATCTAGATTTAAATTCGGGTTTTTATAATTTTTACCTAGCAATCTTTTTAGCTCTTTAGAATTTACTTTTCTTTTTAATGTATATTTTTTTTTATTAAATATTTTTGGTTTAAACAAACTTTCCCATGTATTTGCCTTAAACTCTGTTTTAAATTTATTATCAATTTTCTTATAAAATGATTCTGTATTGAAAGTAGCAAAAAGTTTTTTTGAGATTTTAGAAGTTGAGATATATTTGTTGAAATTTTTTGACCCTTTGTTAATCCTACTTCTGCCACCCATAATCATATCATCGAAATTTTTTGAATTACTTATTTCTTTAATTAACGAATTGCAGACTTTTTTACTGATTATTTGTTCTCCAACAATGACCGGGAAGTTTGATTTAATTTTCTTTAGTTTGTTAATTTTCAGCATTTAGCTGTACATACCCTCTTTTACTTTAATCATTTTGTACATAAGATCATTTAAAGGTGTGGCTATTCCATGTTTTTTTCCTATTTTAGATACAGCTCCACTTATGAAATCAATTTCAGTTTTTCTTTTGTAAAGTACATCAAAAGCCATTGAGGACTTGTTTGTTTGTTTTGAATCAACAATTTTATTAAACATAAATAAACACTCATCTTCAGAAACATTAACGCCATCTGCTAAAGCAACTTTTCTTGTTTCTAAAATAATCTCTTTACCTAAACTTCTAGATACGTCATTGGCATTATTATTTATGTAAAGATCAGTATGATGTAGATCAAAAATAGCTGAAAGTGGACCAATTGCGGTTAAAGCAAAAAGTTTCATCCATTTTCTTTTTTTTACATCCTCAGCTGCAATCATTTCTAAATTATGCGCTGTAAATGTGTCTGCAATTTCTGTTATTCTATCTGTTATTCCACCATCATATTCTCCAATCCAAGAAGGTAAAGCTGCATGATTCATAATATGACCAGGGCCTAAGATATTTGATGCTTGAGTTGTTGTTCCTCCAATTACTTTTTCATCGCCAACAATACTTTTAATTATAGCTTCATGTCCAATTCCATTTTGAAAAGACATAAAAACTGTTTTATCTCTAATAATGTTTTTAATACTTTTTAAAGCTGGTTCTAGAGCTGTTGCTTTACACATTACTATTACAGCATCAACTTTTCCAATTGTAGATGGATCTGATGTTGCAGGTATTCTTATAAATCTATCACCACCATGGCCATCCATTTTTAGACCATTTTTATTAATTTCTTCAACATGCTCTTTCCAAACATCAATGAGCGTTACATTAAGACCTTTTTCTGCTAGAAGACCTCCAAATAGACAACCCATTGCTCCTGCACCAAGAACTGCAACTTTTAAATCTTTATTATTCATATTTAAAATCGAAATATATTTATGTAAAAAAATTATGCAATATATTATGTAACTAATTAATATATGAAATTAAAAATAGAAAAAGGAATTTTCAAAAAATTTGAGTTAAAAGAAATATCAAACGCATTAGAAAAAGGTCTGTCAAAGAATTATGACAGTGTGAAAGCAGAAGTAATTGATTGCCCAAATTTAAGAAATTGGGATTGTCCGTCTGAAGGTATGAGTGGTAACCAAAGGATAATCGATGTTGGAGGAGAGCCCTACATGCACGATCCTAAATATCTTGGAACTGAATTTGATTATGCTGAAATCTCAAAAATGATTGGATCAGAAAAATCATATGCACTTGGAGCAGGATCTGGAGCAATGTCTTGCCTCGATGGACACTGTGGAGAACTAGTTATAAATGAAAACTTAATAACAAAAGAAAATAAGTCTTTAATTGCCAGGGTAGGGAAAGATAAAGAATGTATAGTAGAGGACTATACTGCAAGCAAACATGGTGGGCTTGGTAACATTTATTATTCAGATGGTGTTAAAGGAAAAGTTATTTATTTAAACATAAAAAAAAGAACTGGAAATCAAGGTTCATTACCTCAATCAATTAGAACAGCACTTTCTGAAAATCTTAAAATTGGGTATAAAAATCATATTGCTCTTGCTGGTGTATTTAGAGTTTTGAATGGAAAAATAAGATCACACGTACAACCAGATTATAAGGATATAAAACATGAATATTATGATCCACAATTGATGAAATGCACAAAAGATTTTCTACAATTTTATGAGCCTGTTGGACCAAAATTACAATGCTATACTGTTTTATGGACTGGTGATCCAACGGGAGGAGAATTAAATTTAAGAGAGTCTGGAGAGCATACTCACTTCCACTCATATGAGCATAAAAATGACGCTGGACATTATCATTTTGACGTATCACCTGATGAAATTGAATATGAGGGATACTTTAATATTGCACAAGAAGTACATAGAGTGAATAATATCTATAAAGAATTAAAAAATATAAAATGAAAAAGATTTATACTTGGGCTGCTCAACCTGCCAACAGATCTCTCACAGTTGATGATCTAAAAAAGGCAAAAGGAAAAAAAAAATTTACTCAAGTCACAGCCAATACACTAGATGAAGCTGAGGCCGCAGAGATAGCTGGATTTGATATGATAATCTGCAATGCTTTTAATGTAAAACAGGTGAGAGAGGGATCAAAGAATCTATTTTTAACTGCTGCACTAGTATTAAATAAGTTTGTCACTTCAGATGATATAATGAGAGGAGCGTTTGAAGCCTTAGAAAATGGAGCTGACGCTGTAATGACTCCTAGAAGCATGAAAATAGTAGAGATGTTGGCTAATGAAGATGTTCCGGTTATGGGGCATCTTGGTTTAGTTCCAAGAAAATCTACGTGGATTGGTGGATTAAGAGCAGTAGGAAAAAATAGTGAGGAGGCACACAACCTTTTTTTAAAATTTAAAAGATTGGAAAATGCGGGAGCCTTTTCTGCTGAATGTGAGGTTATACCAGAAAATGTTATGGGAGAAATCTCTAAAAGAACAAATATAGTTACAGTTTCTTTAGGTTCAGGAAAAAAAGCAGATGTAATGTATTTGTTCATGGAAGACATATGTGGAGATACTTTAAACCCTCCAAGACATTCAAAAGCTTATGGGAATTTATTAAAATTAAAAAATGAAATAAAAATTGAGAGAATTCGAGCTCTCAAGGCATTTAAAAAAGATTCTATGGCTGGAAAATTTCCAGGAAAAAAACAGTCTTCAAATTTAAATAAAAAAGAGTTTGAGTCCTTTCTTGATAAACTAGATTAATAAGTTTCAGATTCTTTTTTATTTATTGAACCCTTCATTTTTTCTACAATCGCTTTAGCACCAGCGCTCATTGCTCTTTGATCAGCTCCTATAGTCACAAAATTAAAACCTTTATCAATCATTTTTTGAGCATACTCAGTTGTTCCATTATGTATTCCTGCAAAGATATTATGTTTTTTAGCATGCTCTAATATTCTTAATATTTCAGAATATGCTTTTGTGTCCTCTGCTCTGTCAAAGCCAGGCTTTTCTCCAATCGCTAAACTTAAGTCAGCTGGACCAATATATATCCCATCCACACCGTCAGTAGACATAATCTCATCTAGTTTATCTAATGACTCCTTCGTTTCAATCATAGCTAACTTTAAAATTTCATCATTTGCATGATCAGCATAATCAGGACCACCATAAATTAATCCTCTGACTGGGCCAAAACTTCTATATCCTCTTGGAGGATACATGCATGCTTGTACAAATCTTTCTGCCTCTTCTTTATTGCTTACCATAGGGCAAATTATTCCATAACAACCAGCGTCTAAAATTTTCATTATTTGTCCTGGTTCATTCCAATTTACTCTTGCAAGAGGCGTTACATCAGTTGAAGAAATTGTTTGAAGCATTGGAAGTGCGTTTGTGTAATCAACAAGTCCATGTTGCATATCAACAGTCAGGGAGTCCCAACCTTGATGCGCCATAACTTCTGCAGATACTGTGCTAGGTATTTGTAACCAGCCATTAACAACTGGCTTTCCTTCAGCCATCATTTGTTTTACTTTATTTTTTCTCATTAATAATTAAGACCAAAATGAGTATATTTAATATTTAAATAATCCTTGATAGCCATTGATCCACCCTCTCTGCCATAACCTGTCTGTTTGATACCTCCAAAAGGAACTTCTGCAAACGCAATAGTAGGATGATTTACTGCACATGTTCCAGTTTCCATTTTTTCTGAGACTTTGTGAGCTTTTTCTAAAGAATTTGTATAAATATAGCTTGCCAAACCTAAGTCATTGTCGTTAGCTCTTTTAACAACTTCATCTGTATCTTTAAACGTAAGTAGTGGAACTAATGGTCCAAAAGGTTCTTCTTTTGCAATTGTAAAGTTATCTTGAACATTGTCAAAAATAGTAGGTTCATAAAAATATCCTTTATTAAAACCTGATGGTCTCTTTCCACCACATAAAACAGTTGCTCCTTCTTTTTTTGTTTTCTCGACTAATGCTTCTATTTCATTCAATCTCTTTTCTGTGGTTAATGGACCTAATATTGTGTCGTCATCCATTCCATTTCCAATTTTAAGTTTAGAAACTTTTTCAACTAATGTTTTTGCAAACTCATCTTTTTTCTTTTCATGTATATAAAATCTTGCTGGTGATATACAAACCTGGCCGTTATTTCTAAATTTTGCTGTTATTGCCATATCTGTAACTTTATTTATATCTACATCATCAAAAACTATAAAAGGTGAGTGACCACTTAATTCCATAGTAACTCTTTGCACTTTTTCAGCGGCTTGCTTTAAAATAAGTTTACCAACTCTAGTCGATCCAGTAATAGAAACTTTTTTTACTATGTCAGAAGATATTAATTGTGATGAAATTTGTGCTGGATCACCTGATAATAAATTAACAACACCAGGAGGAACTCCTGCATCATTTATAATATTCATTAGTTCCATTACACTTCCCGGAGTAATAACATCTGGCTTACATATAACTGAGCACCCAGCTGCTAAGGCAGTTGAAATTTTTCTAGAAGATAAAACTATTGGAAAATTCCATGGTATTAATCCTGCAACAACACCAACAGGCTCGTATTTTACATACATTCGTGTGTGTTCAAATCTGCTCTCTACTATCTGGCCATATATTCTTTTTGTTTCTTCAGAATTCCATTCAAAAATATCTGCTGCTCCTCCTACTTCTCCTTTTGCTTCTGACAAAGGTTTTCCAACTTCTAATGTAAGCCATTTTGCTAGTACATCAGTTCTCTCTCTCATAAGATCTGCAATATTTCTTATAATTTTTGATCTTTGCCAAGGTGGAGTATTTCTCCAAACTTCAAGACCTTTTTCAGCTGACTTAAGAGCTTTATTTACATCTTCTTCTCCAGCTTTTGATGCTTTGCCAATTACTTCTTCAGTTGCCGGATTTAACACATCGTAAGTTTCATTATTTTGAGATGGTTGCCATTTACCATCAATGAATTGTCCAAATTTGCTATACATAATTTTTATTTTATGGTTTATTAGTTGAATTTTTGAGGAGAATATAACTAGAAAAATGAAAAAAATAAAGCTTACTTGCGCTCATGCTTTAGTTAAACATCTAATAGCTCAAAAAATCTATATAGATGGTAAAGTTGAGCCTTTATTTCCAGGGGCATTTGGTATTTTTGGTCATGGGAATGTTGCGTGCATAGGTCAAGCATTAGAAGAAAATAAGGATAAACTTCCAACTTATAGAGGGCACCATGAACAAAATATGGCTTTAACAGGCATTGCTTTTGCAAGAGCTAAACGCAGAAAACAAATTTTTATTGCAACAAGTTCTGTTGGGCCTGGATCTACAAATTTAGTCACTGCGTCTGCAGTAGCGATGAGTAATAGATTACCTATTTTATTTTTACCTGGAGATACTTATGCGAATAGAATGCCAGATCCTGTACTACAGCAAGTAGAGCATTTTTCAAATCCAGGAATGACAGCAAACGACTCTTTTAAACCAGTTACAAAATATTTTGATAGAATTACAAGACCTGAACAAATAATACAATCTCTTCCACAAGCAATTCAAACAATGCTTGATCCTGCAGATACTGGTCCAGCGTGTTTATCTTTATGTCAAGACGTGCAAGGAGAAATATTTGATTATTCAGAGGAATTTTTTAAAGAAAGAATACATAATATAAGAAGACCTAAACCAGATGATTTTCAAATTAAACAAGCAATGGAAAAAATTAAAAAATCAAAAAAACCAATTATTATTTCTGGGGGAGGTGTTTTCTATTCAGATGCAATGGATGAATTAGGAAGTTTTGCCATAAAACATAACATACCAGTTACACAAACAGTGATGGGATACTCAACAATGAAAAGAGATCATTCTCATTTTCTCGGACCAATAGGAGGCCTTGGTGGTAGAGCCGCAAATAACTTAGCAAAAGAAACTGATTTAGCTATTTGTGTTGGTACGAAATTGGCAGATTTTACAACAGGTTCGTGGGCTAATTTTGAAAATCCTGAATTTAAATTGGTTTCAATTAATATTGCAAGACATGATGCAAACAAACATTTAGCCGAGGCAGTTATTGGAGATGCTAAAGTTTGTTTATCAGAGTTATCAAATTCTTTAGGAAATTGGAAATCTCCTGACAGTTGGCATAAAAAATCACAAGACGAACTTAAATCTTGGAATGAGTATGTTGATAAAGAAAGCGGTCCAACAAACCAAGAAACACCAAACTATGCACATGCCGTAGGGGCAATTTATCGAAATTCAGATCCAACAGATATAGCAGTTACTGCTGCTGGTGGGTTGGTTGGTGAGGTAGTCCAAGTCTGGAGACCAAAAGAGCTAAATACGCATGAAACTGAATGGGGTTTTAGTTGCATGAGTTATGAAATTTCTGGTGCGCTGGGAATTAAGATGGCAAATCCTGACAAAGACGTAATAGCTTTTGTGGGAGATGGTTCTTATTTGCTTAACAATTCAGACATCTATTCTTCAGTTTTAACAAATAACAAATTAATAATAATTGTTTGTGATAATGGAGGTCATGCAGTTATAAATAGACTTCAATTGTTTAAGGGTGGAAAAGAATTTAATTGCTTATTTAATTCATCTAATATTCAAAATTTTAAAGAAGTAAATTTTGCTCAACACGCAGCTAGCATGGGTGCAAAATCTGAGCATGTTTCCACTATTTCAGAATTAGAGGAAGCATTTAAAAGAGCTAAAAAATCAGATGTAACATATGTAATATCAATAAAAACTCATAGTTACGAATGGCTTGAAGGTTCAGCTTACTGGGAAAGTCCTACGCTTGAAATACCAACAACGAAAGAAAATGAGGAAGCTTTAAAACTTCATAAAGAAGGTAAAGCAAAACAAAGACAAGGTGTCTGATTTCCTTATATGAACAAAGTTTTCAAAGTTGGTCTTATTGGTTGTGGACATATTGCAGAAACTTATTTTAGAGCAGAGAAATATTTTAATAATATCAAAATAATTAAATGCGCAGATATTAATTTAAAAGCTGCAGAAAAATGTTCTAAAGAATATGGAATCAAATTTTTAAGTGTAAATGAAATTCTAAAAGATCAAGAAGTAGAAATTATTTTAAATTTAACTATCCCAAAAGCTCATTACGAAATTTCAAAGAGAGCTTTATTAAATGGTAAACATGTTTACTCAGAGAAACCATTGGCAATTAATTTAAAGGATGGAAAAGAACTTTTAAAAATTTCTAGAAGGAAAAAGTTATATCTTGGTAATGCACCAGATACATTTTTAGGAGGCGGAATTCAAAAATCAAAAGAGCTAGTTGAAAAAAATATAATTGGAAAAATAAAATTAGGTAATGCTGTTTTTGCCTTTCCTGGAATTCAATCATATCACCCTAATCCAGAACCATGGTTTGCAAAACTTGAAGGAGGTCCTGTAATTGATATGGGACCATATTACATTACAGCTTTAGTAAACCTTTTAGGACCTGCAAAGAAAGTTAGTGGGAGAATAATAAATGGTTCAAAATACAGAACAATTGGAATTGGACCAAAAAAAGGTAGAAAATTTAAAGTTAATTGCCCAACAACCTATCTATCTACAATCACCTTTAAAAATAACACAGTAATTAGATTGACGTTATCTTTTGATGTCATTGCTCACCAAAGAAATCATATTGAGCTATATGGTGAAAAAGGTTCAATGATTGTCCCTGATCCAAATATGTTTGGAGGATCAGTATTCACATGTAAAAAACTTGGAGATAATTGGAAAGAATTTAAAACTACAAAAATGCATTTAGGTAAAATTAATATAAGAACACAAAGTTCAAGAGCAAATGAAGCTCCAACTAATGCAAACTATAGAGGTGCAGGACTTTCAGAAATGGCTTATTCAATCGAAAAAAAAAGAAAACATTTATGCAATGGTGAAATTTCTTTGCATGTCCTTGATATAATTACTTCAATTATGAAAGCTTCAAAGTCTGGTGTTAATCAATCAATAAATACTGACTGTGTTAAACCAAAAAAGTTTACAAATATTGATATAAGAAAAATAATTAGATAGAGCAAAGATATGATTAAACCTATTGTAATTTCTGATCCTTATCCAAGAACTTTGGATTTAATTTTTACTAAGACAAAATTAAAAGAACTAAAAAACAAATATAAAATAATAGTTGCTCCAAAAAAAAATAAAAAAAAATTTTATGAAAACAATATTGGCAAGGCAACATTTATCATGGGTCAACCTAATTTAGACAAACATTTGTTGTCTAAGGCATCAAAATTAAAATGTATTATAAATGTAGAAAGTAATTTTATGGATAATTTAGACTATGATTATTGTTTCAAAAAAAATATTCATGTTATTGCAACTTCACCAGTATTTTCAAAGCCAGTAGCTGAAATAGCTTTAGGTATGACATTGTCTCTTTTAAGAAATATTCACAATGCACATTTTGATTTTATTAAATCTAAAGAGAAATATGGTTTAGAAAGTAATTTAGAAGCTTCACTTCTGACAAATAAAAAAATTGGGTTAATAGGGTTTGGAGACTTAGCAAAATCTTTATATCCTTTACTTTTGCCATTCTCAAAAAATATTAATGTATATGATCCATGGATACCTAAAAATAAAATAAAAAAAATTGGATTTAACCCAATTAATTTGAATAAAATGTTTAGTAGTTGTGAAGTAATTTATGTATTAGCCACAATCACTAAAAAGAATAAACATTTAATTGATAAGAAATTATTAAATAAAATGAAATCTGGCACTGTTTTTATTTTAATGAGTAGAGCAGCAATAGTTAATTTTAAAGATTTGATTAAGAGAATTAAAAAGGGAGATATTTATGTCGCAACCGATGTCTTTCCAGATGAACCAGTAAAAAAAAATGATCCAATAAGAAAGTTAAAAAATACACTATTTTCTGCTCATAGAGCTGGTGCTTTAGAAGAAGCTTTTTATAATATGGGTGAAATAGTTTTGAAAGATATGAAGCTTATTTTAAAAAATATGCCACCTAAATTCTGTAAAAGAGCTCAAAGAAAAACTGTAAAACTCTTAGCCTCAAAACCAGTTGCAATTAACTGATTTTTTTATATTTTCTTAGATTATGTCATCTGCCAATCAATTATTATTAGAAGCCAAAAATGTTACAAAATACTTTGGCACAATTACTGCTCTTGAAAACGTAAACCTTAAAATTCATGCAGGTGAATGCTTAGGAGTTGTAGGAGACAATGGAGCAGGAAAAACAACATTAATGAAGGTTTTATCTGGCCTATATAAACCAAGTGCAGGCTCTTTACATTTTGAAGGAAAAGAAAAAGTTTTAGAAAGTCCCAGAGATTCTCAAAACTTAGGTTTAGAAATGGTTTATCAAGATTTAGCTTTAGCAGGCAATCTTCCAATAGGCGAAAATATTTTTTTAGGCCGTGAACCAACTACTAATTTGGGATTATTAAAGTTTCTTGATTATAAAAAAATAAAAGAACTTACAGAAGCACATCTAGGCAAACTTAAAATAAATGTAAAGAGTGCAGATCAAAAAGTCGAGGAACTTTCAGGTGGACAAAGACAAGCAGTTGCAATTGCAAGATCAACAGCATTCAATGCAAAAGTAGTGATTATGGACGAACCAACAGCAGCATTAGCTATTAAAGAAGTTGGTAAGGTTTTGGATTTAATAAATAGTCTGAAAAAAAACTGGCGTAGGCGTAATTGTGATCAGTCATAGAATGGATGATATTTTTGCAGTTTGTGACCGAGTAATGGCATTGTTTCAAGGAACGAATTTTGCAGAATCTGAATTATCAAACACTTCAAGAGATGAAGTTATTGGATGGATAATGGGTAAAAAATAATCATGGACTCAAAAGATCAAGATAAAGACTCTTTATATCTAAAACTCATTCCTTACTTTGAGAAATACGGAATATTATTATTATTAGTTATAATGATAGTTGTTATGCATTTTCTTCAACCTGATGTTTTTTTATCATGGAGAAATGTAACAAATGTTTTCAAACAAATATCTTGGCAGTCAATGCTAGCTTTAGGAGTATTTATGGTGATTGTAACTGCTGGTATAGATCTTTCAGTTGGATCTATAATGATGTTGTCACTAATGATACTTGCAATTGTCGCTAAGGCTGGTGCTCCATGGTATATTGTTGTTATCACACCTCTTATAGCTGGATTTCTATGTGGGTTATTTAATGGTTTAGGGATTACATTACTAAGGATGCCTCATCCGTTTATAATGACACTAGGTACATTATATATATTTAGAGGTACAGGTAATTTAATTTCTGGCGGAACTCCGATAAGTGGCTTCACAGATGAAGTGAGATACCTTGGGCATGGAAGAATTGATTTAACTTGGCTTGGTTTAGAAAAGTCGCAATACCTTCCTGTTAGTTTAGTTCTTATTGCAATTGTCTATATAATATTTTGGATATTCATGAACAAAACCCGGACAGGGAAATGGATATATGCAATTGGTGGAAATCCAAATGCAGCAAGAGCCTCAGGTATTAATGTAAATAAAATTCTTGTAATAGTTTATTCGCTTTGTGGTTTTTTATCTGGTATTGGAGCTTTAATTCTAGCTGGTAGAACAGACTCAGGTTATCCAAATGCAGGATTACAGTCTGAATTAGACGCTATTGCAGCATGTATTATCGGAGGCGCTAGTTTTTTTGGAGGAAGAGGCACTGTTTTAGGCGTTTTTGCAGGAGTGATGATAATGGGAATTTTAAGAAATGGTCTTAATTTGATGGATGTGAGTTCGTTTTGGCAACAAGTATTAATTGGATCAATTATAGTACTAGCTGTTTATGTTGATGTATTGAGAAGAGATTTCGGGACAAGAAAATAAAACACGCGTTAGTTGAAACTAAAAATAGTTACCATTGTAACAGTTGAATTTTTTTAAAAAATTTTATTAAATTGAGGTTTAATAATTATTAAAGGGGATAAATTAATGAGTAAATTGTTTAAATTAATAGGTGCTTTTACAGCATCTGTTTTTCTTCTTTTAAGTATTACAACAAGTGTTAGTGCTGAGAAGAAAATTTTATTTAGTATAAAAGGACCTGGTTCAGGAAACCCATTTTGGGCTTCAGTGACTAAAGGTGCAGAAGAAGAAGCTGCAAAATTAGGTGTAAAACTAATTTTGATTGCTCCACCACAAGAGGGAGATGTTCAAGCACAAATTAACCAAGTGGAAGATCAACTTGCAAAAGGTGTTGACGCTCTAGCTCTTGCACCAGGAGATCCAAACGCTTTTGCTCCAATAGTAGACGATGCTATTAAGAGTGGAGTTCCAGTTGTATTTGTTGATACAAAAGGAATTAACGAAGGTGTTACTTTTATAGGAACAAATAATATGAATGGTGCAGAATTAGCTGCAAAATTTATTTGTGATAAAACTCCAAAAGGATCAGATGTTGCAATTCTTACAGGGATTGAGTCTCAATCAACTGCATTATTAAGAAGAGATGGTGCAATTAAAGGATTTAAAAATTGTGGTTTAAATCTTGTTGCTACTCAAACTGCTGAATGGGATACTGCAAAAGGTAGATCGGTTACTGAGTCAATCATTTTGAAAAATCCTAACATCAAAGCAATATTTGCTTCTAACGATAATATGGGCTTAGGTGCAATGCAAGCTCTTAAGGATGCTGATATGAATGATGTAATAGTTGTTGGTTTTGATGCTACTCCTGATGCTGCTACAAGTATCTTAAAAGGAGAGATGACTGCAACAATAGCTCAGTTCTCATACAACATGGGTGCATATGGAGTAAAATATGCTCTTGAGTTAGCTAATGGTGGAAGTATCGATCCTAATATTGATACTGGTACACAATTAGTAACAAAAGCAAACGCTAACGATTTTAAATAATCTTTAGAAAATTAAAATTAAAAGGGTGGAATTTTATTTCACCCTTTTTTTTTATGTAATATAGTACTTCAATGTTAATTAATATTAATCCAATTTTAAATCCTGAACTTTTATATCAATTAAGAGCAATGGGCCATGGTGATAAATTAGTTTTAACAGATGCTAATTTTCCTGCTTATTCACACTCTATAAATAATAAAGTAATTAGACTAGATGGTGTTAATATCTATGAAGCTGCAAAAGCTATTCTTTCAGTATTTCCACTGGATAGTTTTATAGATTCTTCTGCTGAAAGAATGCAAGTTGATAATAAACCAGATGAATTAACTGAGTGTCACAAAGATTTTATAAAAGCTGTGAAAGAAACTTCTGGAGAAAATTGGAAAGTTGGTTCAATCGAGAGGCAAGAATTTTATAAAGTAGCAAAAAAATCTCAATTAATCGTATCTACTTCTGAAACAAGGCCTTATGGATGTTTTATACTAACAAAAGGAGTAATTAAACCAGATGGTAGCGTTTGGGTTCTTGATAAATAATGAACTCTATATGCATTTTTGGAGTATTCGTAGCTGACCTATGTTTCTTTGCTGAAAAAATTCCTGTTAAAGGAGAAACAGTTTTAGGTAAAAATCATATAATTGGACCAGGAGGCAAAGGATCTAATCAAGCGATTGCTGCTGCAAGACTTGGTGGAAATGTGAATTTTATTACTAAAATAGGAAATGATCAAAATGCTAAGATGGCCCTCAAGCTTTATAAAGAAGCTGGAATTAATACAGGTTCAATAATCCAAGATCCAAATCAGTCAACAGGTGTTGCAGGTATAATGATAAATGAAAAAACGGGGGATAATGCTATCAATATTGTACCAGGAGCAGCTGGGTCGATATCTAATAAAGATATTGATAACAATATTGATTTTATAAAAAAATCAGAAATTTTTTTAACGCAACTAGAAACACCTAATGAAGTAACCAGTTATGCATTAAATAGAGCAAAAGAGACAGGCTCTGTTACAATTTTTAATCCAGCTCCTGCATCAGATATTAAAGAAAGTGATTTTAAATGTATTGATTATTTTACTCCTAACGAAACTGAAGCAAGTTTTTATTTAGGTAAAAAGGTTGATAGTAAAACAGAAATTGAAGAAGCTGCAAAAACTTTTTTAGCAAAAGGAGTAAAAAATATAGTTATAACATTAGGCCCAAAAGGTCTTTACTATGCAAATTCTGATGAAAGTTTTTTTATAGATGTTTATAGTTTAAAGGATGAAGTAATAGATACAACGGGAGCAGGTGATGCTTTTAATGGAGCATTTGCTTATGCTTTATCCAATAATTTAAAAATCAAAGATGCTTTAGAATTTTCAAATAAAGTAGCTGCAATTTCCACAACAAAAGCAGGCGCAGCAAATTCAATGCCTAGTATTAATGAAGTAGAAACTTACTAGTTATTCGATTATTTTGAAATCTGATTTAAATTTATCAGTAATAGCTAAACCCAGACCAGGTTTATTGTCGTCCAAGTTAATAAATCCGTTTTCAGGAGCTGGGTCACCTTCAAAAATATAGTAAAATAGCTCATTACCAATTTCTACATCGTGCACAGGAAAAAATTCGGATATAGGACAATTAAAGTTAGACATTGTTAAATGATAATTATGCATTTGCCCAGCATGTGGAATAACTGGTACTTGATAAGCTTCTGCTAACGCATTTATTTTACTCGCAATAGTAAAACCACCAACTCTATTATTATCATATTGAATATAACTAACTGCTTTTAAATCTAACAATTGTTTAAATCCAAATAAGTTGAATTCATGTTCTCCACCAGATATTGGAATAGCATTCATATTATTTAGTTCAGCATAACCATGAATATCGTCTGCTATAACAGGTTCTTCTAACCATCTAGGATTAAACTTTACTAATTTAGGAATCATTCTTTTAGAGTAGTCTAAATTCCATCCCATATAACATTCCATCATAAGGTCTGTGTCATAACCAATCACTTCTCTAACAGCCTCTGCTAGTTCCAAATTTTTCTTCATTCCATCAGGTCCGTCTTTTGGTCCCCATCCAAATCTCATTTTAAACATTTTAAAACCTTGATTAACGTAACTTTCAGCTTCTTTTTGTAGTTCTTTTATTGGTTGGCTATAAAGTTTTGAGGCATAGACTGGAATTTTCTCTTTAGTTCTTCCACCTAATAATTTGAAAACTGGTTTATTTGTAATTTTTCCCATTATGTCCCACAAAGCAATATCAATTGCTGAAATAGCGACCATTCCTAATCCTCTTCTACCCCATGCATGAGTTCTTCTGTACATTTTTTCCCAAATATACGCATAATCAAAAGGGTCCTCACCAATAACTAAAGGAGTTAAATAAGTATCAATGGTTTTTTTTACTAATTGTGGTGCAAGTGCTGCATTTCCAATTCCAATAATTCCATCGTCTGTTTCAACTTCACATATTAACCATTCATGAAATCTAAAAGATCCCATTGCATCTGATTTTTCAAATAAAAGGTCAGAAGCATTTGTACAAAAATTATTTTGCGGTGGAACAGTTTTGCCATTCCATTGGTAAACTCTTGTTCTTATACTTTTAATCTTTGTCATTTTTTTTTTATATTTTGCAATTTCATAATCTATTTTTATTTTCAGCCATTGTAAGTGCAATTTTAAACGAATTCAAAGTTGGTTCTAAATTTGCTATATTTTTACCAGCAATATCAAAAGCTGTACCATGGGCAGGAGTTGTAATGGGTACAGGAAGACCTCCTTGGACGGTTACACCTCGGTCAAATCCAAACGCTTTTAACCCAGATTGAAGTGCATCATGATACATTCCAACAATACAATCGTGATTTCCGTTTTTATATGCTGTTATAAATGAAGTATCACAAGGTAGAGGACCATCAGCATTTATTCCCAATTTTTTTACCTCTTCAATTGCTGGTATAATTTCATCTTTTTCCTCTGTACCAAATTCAGCGTGAGGATTAAGTGCCTGAACAGCTACTCTTGGTTTTTTTATACCATTTAGTTTCATTGCTTCATTAATCAGTTTAATTGGTTCGATTATTTTTTCTTTTTTTATATTATTTGGGACTTCTCTAATTGGAATATGTGATGTTACTCGCGCAGTCCAAAAATTATCAATTACATTAAATTCACAAAAAAAATTTTTAACTTTAAGCTTTTCAGCCATTAAGTGTAATTCATCAGAATATCTATTACCACCAAGTTTAAGACTTGTTTTATTAAATGGACCAAAATTTATTGCATGAATTTTTTTTTCTTTAGCTAATTCTAAAGCAATATTAAGAGCCGACAGAACACTTTCACCTGATTCTTTTGAACATTCTGACAGCTTATAATCATGATTTTTGCCTTGAGTAATGTCTAGAAAAAATTTATTACTTTTTTTAAAATCTATTTTGTCAAATTCATCTACATAATTAATATTATGTTTGTTGCCTGAAATTTCATTTCCATTTTCTAAAATTTTTCTCTCTCCAATTATAATTATATTAGCTTTATTTGTAATATCCTCGCTCAATAACTTTGAGACCAATTCGGGTCCTATGCCCGAAGGGTCACCAAGTAATAATGCAATATTAATTTTATTAAGAGACATTTTTTTCTTTACGGTTTGTATCAGATTATGTTTATATTATTAATTATAAATTAACAATTAGAGGAAAATAATGAAAAAAAGTTTTAAATTATTTTTAGCTGCCGCATTTTTGGTAACTGAATTTTTCGTTGTTGCGCTTCCACTTATGATTACTTCTGCAAAAGCAGATGGACACCCAATCCAAGCAATTACTCATGCTGGTTTTGGTGGTGGAACAGACGTAACAACTAGAATGATGTTACTAAGAACTAGAAGGTATCTAAAACAAGATATGCAATTAGTTAACAAAAAAGGTGGTGGTGGAGCAGCATCAATGGATTATATGATGACTTTACCTGCAGATGGTCAACACACTTTAACTTGGACGACAGGTCATGCTGTTTCAATGGCATTGGGTAAAACTCAAGTTAAATTAAGTGATATGCAACCATTGGCAAGAGGAACAGATGATCCTCAGTTATTTGTTGTAAATTGTAAAAATGAAATCAAAGATGCTAAGAAATTTATTAGCGCACAAAAATCAAAATCATTAAAATATGGTACTACTCATGTTGGTGGTATTGATGATGTAAGTGCAATTGCTTTTACAAAAAAAGGAAAATTAACAGACCCAACAATTGTTCCATATAAAGGAGTTGGCCCTATTAAAACCAACCTAATCAAAGGAGATATTGATGTAGGTGTTTTAAACTTAGGTGAAGCAGTTACTGAAATTGAAGATGGAACATTATGTGTTTCAGTTGTTCTTGCAAGTAACAGAATGGAAAAATTAAGTAATGTTCCTACTGCTACAGAGCTTGGAATACCAGTTGTGTTATCAACTGTTAGAGGATTTGTAACAAGAAAAGGAGTTCCAGCTGACAGAAAAAAACAATTGGAAGATGCTATGATAAAAGCTATGGAGCATAAATATTTTCAAAGCTTTTTAACTGACATCGGACTTGATTCAACTAGTGTTGTTGGAGCTGATGAGTGGGGTAAGCAAATGGAAGTGATGCTTGCAGAAATGACTGCTCAACTTAAAGCTTTGGGTTACATTAATTAGTCATAAGAAAGTACATTTTTTTTATGAATAATGTACAAAATAAAAAAAGGGCAAACAAAAGTTTGCCCTTTTTTTTTAAAGATGAATTTAAAGTATTTTTTGTAATAATTTTTTTTTCTACAATATTATTAATTTCTACTTTTACCTTTGATAAGGTCCCACCAATTTTAAACAGAGGTATTCAACCTGCAACTTTCCCAAAAGGATTGTTAGTATTGATAATGTTTTTAACAACAATTATTTATTATCTGTCATTCAAAAATCCCTGGAAAAAAGAAAAAAAACTTCCAAAACCATTTTTTTTAACAATCTTAAGTTTTATTTTATTTGTAGTAATTTCTAAAACATTAGATTTTTTCTTAGCTATTTCAGTACTTTCTATATTTGTTTCTTATAATTGGGGTGAAAAGAGAGTTTTTTATTTATTGCTGGTTGGAATTATATTTCCACTAGTTGTTTTTATATTTTTCGAAATGATTCTGGGTCTTAGATTTCCTCCAGGAATAATTACAAACCTTTATTACTACTAGTATGGATAATCTTTTATTAATGATGGCCCCTTTGTTTAGTTCCAAGTTGTTAATCGTTTTACTTTTTGGAACTTTATTTGGACTAATTTTAGGTGTTCTGCCAGGATTAGGTCCTACAACAGGTGGAGCATTAATTTTACCATTTACTATGACTTTAGATCCTCTTTCAGCAATAGTACTATTAACATCAATTTATTGTGCCGGAACATACGGTGGTGCAATCACTGCAGTTTTAATTAATACGCCCGGAACTCCAGCTGCAGCCGCCACTTGTCTAGATGGTTATCCATTAGCTCAAAAGGGAGAAGCAGGAAGAGCTTTAGGCATGGCAACAGTTTCAAGTACGGTGGGTGGAATTTTTAGTGTAATAGTTTTGGTATTTTTTGCACCTGTGTTAGCTAAACTCGCATATGAATTTGGCCAACCAGAATATTTTGCATTAGCTATTTTTGGTTTAACAATGCTCGCATCAATTGGCGAAGGTAGTCCAATTAAAAATTTAATCGCTGGCGCATTTGGAATTTTAATTTCTACTATTGGAAAAGATTTTATGACTTCAATTGACAGATTTACCTATGGAATTAATGAACTTTCGGTTGGAATTGGATTTATACCTGTAGTGGTAGGCTTATTTGCTATAAGCGAAATGTTAACCCAGTCTACACTTCTTGATCAAGTTTTTAAAAGAGTTGCACTAAAAGCTGTAAAACTTCCATCTCTAGATGATTATAAAAAAACATGGAAAACAATTCTAAGATCAAGCGGTATAGGATCTTTTATTGGTGTTTTACCAGCTGAGGGAGGAACAGTTGCATCTTTAATTGGTTATTCAGAAGCAAAAAGATTTTCTAAAGAACCAGAGGAATTTGGCAAAGGATCAATAGAGGGAATTGCTGGAGCAGAGGCTGCTAACAATGCTGCTACTGGAGGTGCAATGGTTCCAACTTTAGCCCTTGGAATTCCTGGAAGCGCTACAACAGCAGTAATATTAACTGGTTTAATTATTCATGGTGTTAGGCCTGGTCCAGATTTATTTAGAGAACAGCCAGACTTTTTATATGGAATTTTTGGGGCCATGTTAATAGCAAATGTTTTATTTTTTATATTTGGATTTTTTGGTGCAAAATTATTTGCTAGGATAACTCTCGTTCCTAACAAAATTTTATGGCCTATGATATTTGCTGTATCTGTTTGTGGAACTTATTCTTTAAGTCAGTCAATAATTGATGTCTGGATAATGTTATTCTTTGGTGTACTTGGATTTTTTATGAGAAGATTTGGTTTTTCTGTTGTTCCAGTAATTATAGGATTAATTTTAGGAGAATTAGTAGAAGGGACCTTAAGACAATCTTTAGTGATTTTTGATGGAAATTGGCTGATGTTTTTAACAAGACCTATTGCTTTAACCTTTTTTATTTTATCTTTTATTGCATTGGCTTTTCCTTTATTAAGATCAAAAAAACAGAAAAATTAATATGATCAATTTTGACTTAAAAAATAGAGTTGCAGTTGTTACAGGAGGCGCACAAGGTTTTGGACTAGCTATTACGGAGAGATTTATTACTTCAGGAGCAAGCGTTGTAATTTGGGATATAGATGAAGAGGCAATTAAAACTGCAATTAAAAAAATTAATTCAGATAAGGTTTCATACCAAATTGTAGATGTTAGTAATTATGAAAGTATAGAGAAAAATTTAACTGATGTTGAAAAAACTCACAAAAAAATTGATATTTTCATTAATAATGCAGGTGTTGCAGGTAAAAATACCACGGTAGTTGATTATCCACTTGATGAATGGAAAAAAGTTATAGATCTAAATTTAAATGCAGTATTTTATTGCTGCAAGGCAGTTACCCCCTACATGATAAAGAATAATTATGGAAGAATTGTTAATATTGCTTCGATTGCAGGAAAAGAAGGTAATCCTAATGCGAGTGCTTATAGCACTTCAAAGGCAGGAGTAATTGGATTAACTAAATCATTAGGAAAAGAGTTAGCATTAAAAAATATAGCTGTTAATTGTGTAACACCTGCTGCTGCAAAAACAAGAATATTTGATCAAATGACAGAGGAACATATAAATTATATGTTATCTAAAATTCCTAGAAATAAATTTGCCAAAGTAGATGAATTAGCATCTCTAGTGGCTTGGTTATCAAGTGAAGAAAATTCTTTTTCAACAGCTGCAGTATTTGATTTAAGTGGTGGAAGAGCAACTTATTAGTTATGCAAATAGGAATTGATGTAGGTGCTACAAAAATTGAAAGTGTAGTTTTAGATGAAAATGGCAATGAAAGTAATCGTGATCGAACAGATTGTCCGAAAGATTATTTTCAAATTATCAAAACTATAAAAGAAATCGATAAGAAGTTAGAAAAAGAATTTAATAAAGAATTACCAATTGGCGTTTGCCATCCTGGCGTACATTCTCCTCAAACTGGATTAGTTAAGAATGCACCAAATTGTTATTGGTTAGAAAAAAAACCATTTCAAAATGATTTGAGGAAAGAATTAGGTAAAGAAGTATTTTGTGAAAACGATGCAAATTGCTTTGCCTTGTCAGAGGCTTTAGATGGTTCAGGAAAACACTATAAAATAGTATATGGAATTATAATTGGTTCTGGTGTTGGTGGAGGTTTGGTAATAGATAAAAAAATTGTTAGTGGGCCTAATGGAGTAGCAGGAGAGTGGGGACATAATCAAATTACTCATTTAATTGCAAAAAAAGAAAACTTCGAATCTACCAATTTAAGAGAAGGTGAGATTGAAAGCTTTATGTCAGGTTTAAGTTTAGCAAAAAAATTTAATAAAAAGTTTAAAAAGAATTTAAAGACAAATCAAATTTTTGAATTATATAGAAGGCATGATTTAGATGCTGAAGATTTAATTGACAACTTTAAATTAAATTTAGCAATGTCCTTAGCAAATATAATTAACATTCTTGATCCCGATTGTTTTGTTTTTGGCGGGGGTGTTTCAAATGAAATTGATTTTTTAAGTGAAATCGAAACTATCGTAAGAAAATTTGTAACTGGTAGAGAGTATGAAGGTGTGTTTCTTAAACCAAAATATGGAGATGCTAGTGGTGTAAGAGGTGCGGCAAGGTTGGGTAGGAAATCTATTTATTAAAATACAATTTAGAATTTTAAAAAAGTTTTAAAAAAAATTTCCTTAAATATCAGTAATTAAAAAATTTATTTAATTTTCCAAAATCAATTATAGGTTGTAATTTTTTTTATTGTAGACTTACCCCAAAACAATCTATACTTGATTTTTTTAAGTTAACTTAATTTAACAAATAAGAGGGAAATATATGAAAAAAATGTTAATTGCTTTAATAGCATTTGCATTCACATCTACTTCATCTATTGCTGGACCAAAAATTGAGGTTTTGCACTGGTGGACATCAGGTGGTGAAGCTGCTGCTCTTAAAGTATTAAAAGATGATTTCGCTGCTAACGGTGGTGAGTGGCTAGATATGCCAGTAACAGGTGGTGGTGGAGATGCTGCTAACGTTGCTTTAAAAGCAAGAATAGTTGCAGGAGATCCTCCGTCAGCTTCTCAAATTAAAGGACCAACAATTCAAGAATACGATCAAGAAGGTGTAGTTGCTCCTTATAATATTGATCCAATTGCACAGTCAGAGGGTTGGGATAATTTATTAGATCCAATGATTGCAGCAGTTCACAAATGTCAAAATAATAGTGGTCCATACTGTGCAGCTCCAGTAAACATTCATAGAATTGACTGGATGTGGGCAAACAAAGCAGTGTTCGATGCTAATGGAATTTCGGTTCCAACATCATGGGATGAATTAAATGCAGCAGCAGAAAAACTACAAGCAGCTGGTGTAATTCCATTTGCACATGGTGGTCAAGCTTGGCAAGATGCAACAGTATTCGAAGCAGTAGCTATGGGTATCGGTGGAAACAACTATTATAAAAACTGCTATGTTGATCTTAAAGAAACTTGTTTAAGAAGTGAGACGACTGTTAAAGTTTTTGATCAAATGAGAAAACTTCAAGGGTTCACAGATGAAGGTAGCCCAGGAAGAGATTGGAACGTTGCTACTGGAATGGTTATTGAAGGAAAAGCTGGTTTCCAAATTATGGGTGACTGGGCAAAAGGTGAATTTACTGCTGCTGGAAAAGTTCCAGGTGTAGATTACTATTGTGCTCCAACACCTTCTAATAATGGATACTTGTACAATGTAGATAGCTTTATATTCTACAAAACAAGTGACCCAGACAAACAAGAAGGTCAAAAATTATTAGCTAAGTTAATGATGGGTAAAAACTTCCAAAAAGTTTTTAACCTATACAAAGGATCAATTCCAGCAAGATTAGATGTTTCTATGGATGAATTTGATAAATGTGCAAAAACTTCAAATTCTGACATTAAAACTGCGGGTGCTAGTGGTGGTTTAGTACCAAGTTTTGCTCATGGAATGGCTCAAGGCAATACTATGAAGGCTGCACTTCAAGATGTAATAACAGAACACTTTAATTCTGATATGTCATCTGTTGATGCTGCAAATGCTTTAGCTGATTCTGTATTAGACAATATGTAAAATATAAAAATTGAGGCCACCTAATTTTTAGGTGGCCTTTTTTTTTAATCAAAATTAAAAAATATTTATAATGTTCAAGTGGTTGGAAAAAAACTTACCAAAAATTGTTATGGCTCCTGCTGTTGGATTAATTGGTTGGTTTGTATATGGTTTTGTGCTTTGGACTTTATATATATCTTTTACCAATTCAAAAATTCTGCCCAAATATGAATTATGGGGCGTTGGTCAGTATGTTAAACTTTGGGGATCAAGAAAGTGGTTAATAGCTGTAGATAATTTGCTTATTTTTACTGCATTATTTTTAATATTCTGTGTAATAATAGGAATAATTCTTGCAATATTTTTGGATCAAAAAATTAGAGCTGAGGGTGTTTTGAGAACAATTTACTTATACCCTATGGCTTTATCTTTCATTGTAACAGGAACTGCATGGAAATGGATTTTAAATCCAACCCTAGGTATCCAAAAAATGTTTATTGATTGGGGATTTGAAAACTTTACATTTGATTGGTTGGTTAATCGGGAAATGGCCATTTATACCATAGTTATCGCTGGTGTATGGCAATCTGCTGGTTTTGTAATGGCACTATTTTTAGCTGGATTGAGATCAGTTGAAGATGAAATTGTTAAAGCAGCAAAAATAGATGGTGCAAATCTGTTTACAGTTTATTGGAAAATATTACTTCCAATGATGAGACCAGTATTTTTTACAAGTTTTGTAATTTTAGTGCATATATCAATTAAAAGCTATGATCTAATAGTTGCTTTAACACAAGGTGGACCAGGAAT
>CACHML010000007.1 GCA_902580945.1 uncultured Pelagibacteraceae bacterium
CATCAAATGCAAGTCATGGAGATATGGGTCAAATTACTTCAAACGATATAGTTGTATTAATTAGTTTAAGTGGAAAAAGTAATGAGCTTAAAAATATTATTGAATATGTATCAAGGAATAAAAATATAAAATTGATTGGCATAACATCAAAAAAAGAATCGGTTCTTTATAAAAACTCTGATGTAAAATTTTTATTACCCACTGTGAAGGAGGCAGGTCCAGATAATTTTATCCCAACTTCCTCTACTACAGTTCAAATTGCCCTTGGTGATGCAATTGCAATCACATGTATGCGATACAAAAAATTTGGAAAATTAGATTTTAAAAAATTCCATCCCGGTGGCTCACTTGCAGTTCAATTAAAAACAGTTGAAGATTTAATGCTAGTGGGAAATAAAATACCATTTGTAAAAGATAATATTGATATGAAAAAAGGATTAGAGAATATAACTAAAAAAGGACTTGGAGTATTGGTTATTAAAAATAATTATAAAAACACAGTAGGAATTTTAACTGATGGTGACATAAAAAGGTTATCAACATCAAAAGCAAATTTCCACAGTTTAAAAATAAAAACAGTAATGAAAAAAAATCCAATTAGTGTTGATAAAAATCTTCTAGCTGCTCAAGCATTATCAATTATGAATTCAAAAAAAATTACAAGTTTATGTGTACATAAAAATAATAATAAAAACAAAACTATTGGCTTTATTCATATTCATCATATCTTAAATGCAAACATTACCTAAATGTCATTAAAGACCTCAATTCAAATTTTTATATTTTTTTTAATAATTTTAATTATTGGTGGAGTTTATTATAAATACTTTAACACTGAAAAAAAAATTGTTGAAGAAACGACACGATTAGAAGAAAGTAATTATAAGCAGATAAATGAGCTTGAAAAAAAATTATCAGATTTAGAATTTAAAAATAAAGAATTAAACGATAAAATAAAGGATTTAAATGTTAAATCAAATGAGAAAAAATTAGCAAGTGATAAAGACAATGACAACTCAAATGAGAAAAAATTAGTAAGTGATATAGGCAATGGCAACTCAAATAAAAAAAAAGAATTAGTTGTAGAGTCAAATCAAAAAGAAAATGTTGAAAATAAAAAAGAGATTGGAAAAAATAATATTGAAAATAATAAAAAATTAAAAAAAGATATAAAAAATTTAGTAAAAGATATTGAATATATTTCTGTAGATCAAAAAGGAAACAAATTTTATCTTTTAGCTAATTCAGGAAAGTCAAATATTTATAATAACGATATCTTAGACCTTGAAAATGTGAGAGGAAAAATTACATCTGAAAAAAGGGATACAATTTATATTGTTTCAGACTTTGCGCAATACAATTCTGTAAATTTAAATTCAAAGTTTTATGAAAATGTAATAATAAACTATCAAAACAAAAAAATAACCTGTTTGAATTTTGATATTAATATGGAAACAAATAAAGCTGTAGCCTATAACGATGTAATAATTACTGATCCGAATTCAGTTATGAAAGCTGGAATAGTTGAATTTGACTTGAAAACTAAGGATATAGTGATAAATCCAGAAAGTACAACTACAGATATTACTGTTGTAACAAATTAATGGCACTAATTAAAAAATTTAGAATAAAAAGCTTTAAAAAAGTTGAAAGCATTTTGAAATTAGAAAAAATTTCAATGTTCTATAATAAACGTCAAATTTTAAATGACTTAAATCTAGAAATAAATAAACAGGAAATTTTAGGAATGCTAGGACCAAATGGTGTAGGAAAGTCTACAATTTTTCATATAATAACAGGCTTAAAAGATCCTAGTTATGGGAAAGTATTAATTAATGGAATTGATTGTACTAATATTCCTATTTATGAAAGGGCAACAAAATTTAAAATTGGATATGTGCCACAATATGGTGGATACATACAAGATCTGACTTTGTTAGAAAATTTAAGATTAGTAGGTGAAATTCACATTAAAGAAAAGGATCTGAGGAAAGAAAAAATTGAAAAAGTAATTTCGCAATTTGAATTTGATCCTTTATTGAAAATTAAAGCAAAACATCTATCTGGAGGTCAAAAAAAAAAGCTTACAATCTCAATGACATTAATAAATGATCCTAGTATTCTTCTTTTAGATGAACCTTTTGCTGCATTAGATATTCTTACAATTAAAATGCTCCAAGAAATCATTGTAAATTTGCAATCTATGGAAAAAATTACTGTAATTGTTTGTGATCATCAGGCTAGAGATTTACTAAGTTGTGTTGACAGGGCTATTGTTCTATCAAGTGGAAAAATTATTGCCTCAGGAAGTCCTGACGAAATAATAAAAGATACAAATGCTAGATCAGCTTATTTTGGTGATGAATTTAAAATAAATTAATTCATTAATGTCAAACCAAATATTTATAAGTCAAAGAGTAGGAAGCTTCAAAAAGAAAATAAGAGTTGCTTCTGATAAAAGTATTTCTATAAGAACCATTCTCTTTGCATCTCAAGCTGTTGGAATGTCAAAAATATCAAATTTATTAGAGTCTGAAGATGTTTTAAATACATTAAAAACAGTGAAAAAACTTGGAATAAATTTTAAAAAAAAAAAAAATATTTATATTATTGAAGGATTTGGATTAAATAATTTTAAAATCACAAAGAATACAAAAATAGATGCTGGAAATTCTGGAACTTTAGCCAGACTTATACTAGGCATGCTAGTTAAAACCAAACATAAAGTAAAGCTCATTGGAGATAAAAGTTTATCTAAAAGAGATTTTTCTAGAGTTTTAAAACCTCTCAGACTTCTGGGTGTGAATGTAAAAAGTAAAAAAAATTTACTACCAATAGAAATATCAGGTACAGAATTTTTAAGACCAATTTCGTATGATGAAAACATTGGCAGTGCACAAGTCAAATCTTGTATTATATTAGCAGCATTAAACACTCCAGGAATTACACAAATAAATGCTAAAAATTCTAGAAATCACACAGAGCTAATGCTCAAATACTTAAAATATCCAATTAAAATTAAAAAATCAAATAATTATGATAAAATATCGATTAAAGGACTTCATCAATTTAAATCTTTCAATTATAAAGTTCCTGGTGATATTAGTTCTGCAGCATTTTTTATTGTATTGACACTTCTTTCTGAAAAATCTGAAATGGTAATCAGAAATGTAAATGTAAACGAAAGTAGAGTTGGCATAATTACAATATTGAATAAAATGGGTGCAGCGATAAAACTTAGAAATTCAGTTATTTATAACGGAGAAAAAATAGCGGACATACATGTAAAAACTAATAAGAACCTTAAAGCAATCAACTGTCCATCAAAACTTAACAGCGCTGCAATAGACGAATTTTTAATTATATTTTTGGCTTGTGCAAAAGCAAAGGGGATTTCAAGGTTTAAAGATTTGGGTGAAATGAATAAAAAAGAATCTAAAAGACTCGACCTAGGTGTTCAATTTTTAAAGTTAATTGGTATTAAAGTTGAAAAATTTGGAAATAATATAAATATTTATGGAAACCCAAACCTCAGTTTAAAAGGCAATTTTGAGATTAAAAATTTTTTAAAAGACCACAGAATTTTTTTTCTTTCGTGTATTGCGGCTCTTACTTTAGGTGGAAATTGGATAATTCATGACAAAGATTCGATAAATACTTCATTTCCAGATTTTTTAAAAATTTTAAAAAAATTGGGAGCACAAATATATTGAGAAAAAGAAAAAATATTATTACTGTTGCAATTGACTCACCTGCTGCTGCTGGTGCTGGAACTCAATCATTGTTAATTGCAAAACATTATAATTTATTCTATTTAGATACAGGAAAAATTTATAGGTACATAGGTAATCTAAAATTAAATAATAAAAAAAAATTTTCGTATTATTTTGTTAAAAAAAAAGTAAAAAATTTAAAAATAAGTTATTTAAAAAATCAAAAGCTTTTATCAAACGAGGTAGCTATAGCTGCTTCTAAGATAGCAAAAGATAAAAAAATAAGAGATATAGTTCATAAATTTCAAAAAAAATGTGCTTATCAACCACCTCAAAGATATAATGGATCAGTATTAGATGGAAGAGACATAATCACTGTTCAAATGAAAGACGCTATGTTTAAATTTTATATAACAGCAAGTGTTAAAACTAGAGCAAGAAGACGATTTGAAGAGTATAAAAATTTAAATAAAAAAATCACATACAAAGAAGTACTCAAAACCCTTAAAATTAGGGATAAATCTGACAAGGAACGAAAATATGGACCTCTTAAAAAAACAAAAGATTCTATCTTGATTAATACAACTAAATTAAGTAAGAAAGCCTGCTTTAAAATAATAAAAGCAATTATGGACAAAAAATTAAGTAATTAATGGAAATTTATAAAGATCTATCATCACCAGCTAGTCAGCAATTTGAAAAACTGTTAAACGGCCAATTATCAAAAAATAAGATTGAAGAAGGAAAAATAATTGAGGGTAAAGTTACAAAAATAACTAGTAAATATATTTTTCTTTTCATACCTGGATTAAAAAGCGAGCCTGTAATTGATATTAACGAGATAAAAATGATTGGAATGGCTGATAATGTAAAGGAAGGAGATACAATTTCAGTCCTACTTGAGAAAATTGAGGACAGAAATGGAGATGTTGTTGTTTCAGCTTTAAAAGCTCAGAAGATAAAGGGATGGAATAAATTAGTAAAATGTTATGAAAATAATGAGTTGATAAATGGAAAAATTACACAAAAAACTAAGGGTGGAGTTATTGTAGAACATCTAGAAACTGGTTCTCTAATGTTTTGTCCCGGATCTCAAATTTCTGACAAACCAGTAAAAAATATTGACCACTTAATTGGTGTTGAACAAAAGTTTGCTCTCATAAAATTAGATATGGTGAGAGGTAATAGTGTTGTGTCAAGAAGGCAGGTGGTATCCTCTAATAAAAAGGAGGATAAAGTTAAGATTATCCAGACACTTAAGGTGGGTGATGTAATTAAAGATGCTATTGTAAAAGGCTATTCTTCATTTGGTTGCTTCTTCGAAGTTACTACATCAGAAGGTACGATTGATACACTATGTCATCTTCAAGAAATAAGTTATAGCAGAGTGAATCATCCCGATGAAATTTTTAATATTGGCGAAAAACATGATTTGAAGGTCATTTCAATAGACATGGAGAAATTGCAGGTTGGTTGTTCTATTAAGCAACTATCACCAGATCCCTTTGAGCATATATCAAATTATGAGATAGGAAAAGAATACTCAGTAAAAGTTGAAAAAATTACAGACTATGGATGCTTCTGCTCACTTGAACCAGGCTTAAGCACTTTATTACATAGTTCAGAAATGAGTTGGACAAAAAAAAATGTTTCTCCAAAAAAAATGTTTAATGTTGGAGATAACATAAAATGTGTGATTACTGAAATTGATACCGAAAAAAGAAGAGTAGCTATATCTCATAAATTAACACAAGAAAACCCTTATTCAAAACTTGAGAGCAGTTATCCTGTTGGAAGCGAGATAGAGGGAGAGGTAAGTAATTTTAATGAGTATGCAATTTATTTAAAATTAGGTGATTTTGAAGTTGATGGTTTTTTGCACTCTAACGATCTTTCATATACTGGCAAACCAGACGAGGAACTAAAAAAATACAAAAGAGGAGATAAAATTAAGGTAAAAATTCTTGAAATAAAAATAAATGAGCAAAAAGTAAGAGTAGGTCTGAAACAGCTACAAAAAGATCCCTTTGACTGGTTTAAAGATAAAAAAGTAAATGACCCAATTACGGTAAAAGTTATTTCATCCGATAACAAAGGATTGTTTGTAAAACCAGAAGGATGTGAGGTTGAGGTATTAATAAAAAAATCACAAATTGCGATGAATACTAATGATGCAAGACCATCAAGATTTGTAGGTGGAGAAAGGATAGACGCAGCAATAGCTGAATTAAATTTAGAGAAGAGGAAGGTCACTTTAAGTATTAAATTACTTGAAGAAATAATGAATGCAAAAGCTATAAAAGAGCATTCAAGTCCTCTTAGTGGAAAAAATCTACCATTCTCATCTCTTTCAGAACAATTAGATGATAAACAAAAGAAAAAAGATAAAGAATAAAAATTGTCAGTAGCAAAATCAGACTTAATAAAGGAATTTTCAAAAAACTATCCAAATTTTTTAAAAAAAGACCTTATCAAATTACTAGATATAGTTATTTATGAGATACAACAGTCTTTAAAAAGAAATGAAAGAGTTGAATTAAGAGACTTATTCTCATTAGAGCCAAGAATTCAAAAAGCAAGGGTATCTCGAAACCCTAGAACAAGTGAGAAGCTAAATACCCCTGAAAAAAAAGCTATCCTTTTTAAAGTTTCTAAGGAATGGAATAAAAAAATTAATGAAAAAGAGTAAAATATTCATAGCTTGTGACAGTACGAATATTAAAAAAATTAACGAAATTATCAAAAAAACTGAAAATTCAAAATTACAAGTTGGTTATAAGTTCGGATTAGAATTTTTAAATTCTAAAAATGGTAGAAATTTTATCTATAAACTAAAAGATAAAATTACGTTTGGAGATTATAAATTTTCAGATATTCCAAATACCTGCGCCTCAGCTATAAGAGCTGTAAAGGACCTAAATTTTAATTATTTAACAATTCATATAAATTGTGGATTTGATGCTCTTAAAGCTGCCAAAGAGGTTTCAGGAAAAACAAAATTGATTGGTGTGACTGTTCTAACTTCTTTAGATAACAAGTCCTTAAAAAGGATCGGTTTTAACAATAATGTGAAGAATGCAGTACTGCAGCAAGCTAAGTTAGCTCATAAGGCAAAGCTAGATGCAATAGTGTGCAGTGCTCAAGAAGTAAAAATTGTAAAGAAAGTTTTTAAAAAAGAGATAATAACACCTGGTATAAGATTTAATTCTAAATCAAATGATCAAAAGAGGTTTATGACTCCAAAAGAGGCATTAAAAAATGGATCTGACTGGCTAGTGATTGGAAGACCAATTACAAAAGGTAACATAAAAAATAATATTCAAAATTTAGTTAATCATTTGAAATAATGGTTAAAGGAATTAAAATCTGTGGGATCTCAGATCTTGAGACTTTGAACTATATCATAAATCATAAATTTCCTCCTCAATTTATAGGTTTTATTACTAATTACAAAAAAAGTAAGAGATATGTTGATTATAATAGATTAAAAAAATTATTAAAAGTTGATAGAAAAAATTCAAATTTTGTATCAGTCCTTGTAAATCCACAATATGAAGAATTAGAAAAAATAAAATATTTAAATTTTGATTTTTACCAACTGTATGATGTTAGTCCCGAAAAGACAAAACTTATTAAGAAAAAATATAATATAAAAATTATTACTGCCTTTACAATTAGTAGTCAAAGTGATGTAGAGAAATATAAAGATTATATAGGTATCGCTGATATGTTTCTTTTTGATGGAAAAGGTTACGAAAAATCAATAGGTTTCGATCATAAGTTATTAAATACAGTACCTAATAACTTAAACAAAATGATTGCTGGAAATATAAAAATAGATGATATTGCTAACTTTAAAAATAAAGATTTCTTTATAGACTTAAGTGGTGCATTAGAAGATAAAGAAGGCAAAAAAGATTTTGATAAAATTAATAAATTGCTAAATTTATTAAATCTATGAGATTAAAAAAAGGAATACCAGTAATAGATCAAGGAAACAAATTTGGTTTCTGGGGCGGAAAATTTGGTGGAAATTTTGTCCCTGAAACACTTAAAAGGCCTATTGAAGATTTAGAAATTCAATTTAATAAATTAAAAAATGATAAAAAATTCATTTTCGAAAGAGATAAATATTTCAAAAATTGGATTGGTACACCCACAAGGTTTATAAAATTACATAACTTAACAAAACACGTAAATGGTGCTCAGATCTGGTCAAAAGTTGTATCTGATGCAAATGGAGGTGCCCATAAGATATATAATGCTACAGTACATTGTTTACTAGCAAGAAGATCTGGAAAGAAAGTAATAATAGGTGATACTGGAGCTGGATATGCAGGTAAAATGTTGAGCATGGCAGCTAAGAAATTTGGATTAAAATGCAAAATTTTTATGGGAGCAAAAGATATTGAACGTCAACAACCAAATGTTAGAGCAATGAAGAAAAACGGAGCAGATGTGATTCCCGTATACTCTGGAAGTCAAACGCTTGTAGATGCCGTGTCTGAATGTATGAGATATTGGGTAGCAAATTGTGATACTACTGCAATGTGTGTAGGTAGCACGGTAGGACCAGCAATATTCGTAAGAATATGTGGTTGGAGTACGAGTCAAATTTCAAGAGAACTTAAAGTCCAACTCATTGAGAAGTTTGGTACTGTTCCAAAAAAACTCAAATTGTACAATTGCGTAGGCGGAGGTTCTTCAAGTTTTGGTTTTTGGAATGAATTTATGGATTACGATAAGAAACAAGTTGAATTTATCGGAGTTGAAGCTGGAGGGCCAGCTAAAAGCAAGAAACATGCTGCTCCTTTAACATATGGTTCTAAAATTGGCATACTTCATGGAGCAGCTCAATATGTTAATCAGAATAGCGATGGACAAATTGAAGAGACTGAGTCTATTTCCGCAGGTCTTGATTATCCTGGAATTTCTCCTTTACACTGTTTTTTAAAAGATACTAAGAGAGCAAGATACACCGCTGCTAGTGATGAAGAAGCTTTGAAAGCATATCAAATAGTCACAAAATACGAAAATTTAAGACCATCACTTGAACCAAGCCACGCCTTCTCGGTTGCATTAAAAGAGGCAAAAAAACTAAGCAAAGATACTATTGTAGTCATAAACAGTTGTGGAGATGCTTACAAAGATAAGAAAATTTTGGAAAAAAAATTAGGAAAAAAATATGTTAAATCCAATTAGTCAAGCTTTTAAAAAATCAAAAAAAGAGAACAGACCAGCTTTACTAACTTATACAGTCGCCGGTGATAGTTCAAAAAATCAATCTTTAGAAATACTAAAATCTGTATCAAAGCATGCTGATATATTGGAAGTTGGTGTTCCTCACAATACACCAGTTGCAGACGGTGGACAAATACAAACAAGTTCATATAGAGCAATCAAAAACGGTATTAAAATGAATGATATATTTAAAATCGTTAAAGATTTTAAAATTAGCAAATATTCTAAGCCAATTATACTTATGGGTTACTATAATATGATTTATCAGTTTGGCGAAAATAAATTTTTAAAAGAGTGCAAGAAATCTGGGGTGAATGGATTGATAGTCGTTGATTTACCTTGGCCAGAAAATAAAATATTTTCAAAAAAGTGTAAGAAAAGTTCAATTAACTTTATTCAATTATTATCGCCAACAACATCGTACAAAAGATTAAAGAGTATTACAAAAGACTCTCATGATATGATTTACTATATTAGTATGTTATCTACAACAGGAGGAAAGCTTAAAGTTTCACCAAAAAAAATTTTACAAAATTATAATAAAATTAAAAATATCAGCCCAAAAAAAAATTGTGTAATTGGATTTGGGATAACCGAAAAAACTATATCAAAATTTAAAAGTGCTGATGGGCTAGTAGTTGGTAGTCAAATTTGCAAGGAAATTACTAGAAGTTTAAACAATAGACAAAATCCTGTCATAAATGTAAGTAAGATGGTTAATAAATTAAAAAAAAAAATATCATGAATTGGCTCACAAAAGCGATAAATTTTGGAGAAAAAATAAAGAAGGTACTTAGAAAGAGACCTTCTAAGGTGGATATAGCTAATTCAAAGTGGATAGCTTGCTGTGGGAATTCACCCCAATTAAAATCAACAATATTTAATAAAGAACAGCTAAACACTTGCCCTAATTGCAATAAACATTATCCATTTACACCTAGAGAAAGGTTTGATCATTTTTTTGGAAAAAATAATTACGAGATAGTTAAAACTCCAGAACTTGCCGAGAATCCATTAAATTTTCCTGGTTATAAAGAAAAGCTCGAACGAGGAAGAAATATAACAGGACATCATTGTGCTGTAATGGTTGCTCAAGGTGTGAGGAATGGAATTAAAGTTACTTCCTTCGCAATTGATAGTCGTTTTAATGGTGGTTCTATAAATGCTTCTGCTGGAGAAGCAATAGTGTATTGTTTTCAGAAAGCCATAGATGATCTTACGCCTGTTGTAGCTTGGAGCGAGGGCGGAGGCCAGGCTATGCAAGAGTCAAATATAGCATTACATTATATGGTAAAAACTGTTTTAGCAGCAAATACATTTAAAGATTCTACAAAATTACCGTTTATAAATATTTATACAAATAAATGCTATGGAGGTATAACTGCAAGTTTTGCTGCTCCATCTATAGCAGATATTTGTTTTGCAGAACCATCTATGGTTGGTTTTGCGGGTCAACATATAGTAAAAAATCAGACACGTGAGGATTTGCCTGAAGGTTTTCAATCAAGCGCGGTTTTGGTTGAAAAAGGTATGTGTGATGGAGTATTTAACAGAAAAGAAATAAATGAAAAAATAATTGGAATATTAAAAATATTGCTCAAGAAAAATTCTGAAATAAATTCAGAAAGTTTAAATGAAACTTCAGAAACTAATATCCAAACTAGAGAAGCATCATAAAAAAAAACTAGATTTATCTTTAGGAAGAACTTTTAACCTTTTAAAAAAGCTTGGTAATCCACAAGATAAATTAAATAACATTATCACGGTTGTTGGAACTAATGCTAAAGCAAGCATGTGCTTTGGCATTAAGTCAATTCTAAACCAAGGTGGATATCAAACTAATCTTTACACCTCGCCCCACCTACTCTCTTATACAGAAAGATATATTTTTAATGATAAGGAAATCAATGAAGAAGATTTAATAGAATTACTGACTGATGTTGAAAAAACTTTAGGTGATGACAATGCAACATTATTTGAAATTTTAACTTGTGCATTTTTAAAACATGCTGAAAATTTCAAAGATAATATTAATATTATAGAAGCAGGATTATTTCATCAATTTGATAGTACAAATGTATTTAAGGAAAATTTAATGACACTCATTGGCGTCATTCACAATGACCATTTCCAGTGGCTTGAAAATAAATCAATTGAAGGTGTAATATATGAAAAAACAACTAAGCTTTTAAACTCAAATATATTTATTAATAAACAAGTAAATAATGAAATAGTAAATAAAATAGAAAAATCATTGGAAAAAAATACATCCAATAAATATTTTTTTGGTAAAGATTTTAGTATTTCAAAGTCCAAAAATGGTTTGATTAAGTATCAAGATCAGTTAGGAGGATTAGTATTGCCTGAGCCAAGTATTCTTGGAGATCATCAGCTTTATAATATAAGTACCTCAATAGCTGCATCACGAAAAATATTTAATATAAAAGATAATGATATAATTAATGGTATTCAAAATATTTCACTCAAAGGAAGATTGGAAGAAATCAAAAATGGAAAGTTAAAAACGATTGCAGGCAACAATAGATTAATTATTGACGGTGGTCATAATATAAGTGCAAGTTTTTCAATCGCAAATTGGATAAAAAACCAAACTCAAGAGGTAAATCTAATAGTTGGAATGATGAAAGATAAAGAACATATTGAATTTATTAAATCTTTTAGAAATATTGTTAATTCTATAACTCTGATTGATATTCCTAATCAAGAAGGTGCAATATCAAAAGAAGATTTGGAAAGTAAGATTAATGAACTAAATTTAAATATAAAAAAATCACAAAGCATTGAAAGTGCTATTAAATCATTGTCTAAAAAAGAAAATACAATAACTGTTTGTGTAGGTTCGCTTTATCTTGCGGGAGAAATTCTAAAATTAAATTAGATATTTTCTTTAATAAATGAAACAATATCACTTTTGGGTGTAGCACCAACTTTAGTAGCTTTTAACTCACCTCCTGAAAATAAGAGCATAGTAGGAATTCCTCTTATAGAATATCGCGTTGGAACGTTTGGTTGAGAGTCAATATCGTGTTTTGCGACTACAACTTCCTCAGCCATTTCATCAGAGATTTCCTCTAAAATAGGCCCCACCATTTTACAAGGTCCACACCACTCTGCCCAAAAATCCACTAAAACTGGCTTGTCACTTTTTAGGACTTTTTCGTCAAAGTTTTCATCAGTTACATTTATTGTAGCCATGAAATGGATATAGATTAATTTTGTATATATTCAATAGGTAAAATTGAGATTAATTTAGATTTATACATTAAACATTTTCATACTTTTTTTGAATTGACATTGCATAATTATTAAACTCATCCAAAAGGGCTAATTTTTCATTGTCGTTTTCATTAGTATATTTTTCTCTTAAAGTATCAATTTCATTATATAAAGTTGGAATAGTCCACCATTTTTCTTTTTTTTCACTCAGTATTCTTTTTGCTATATCTCTTCTGATTGATTTATAAATAGAGTCTGGAAGTATCTCCGGAGCTTCTTGAAAGATGATTTTTTTACCAAAACTTACCAATCTATCATCGTCAAACTTATCTAATAAATTTAATTTTTCTTTCCATGGTGCATCATGCCAACTTGGAAACAAAGCGGTATCCTTATTTGATGTAAATTTTGTATAAATGCTCTCTTCTGCATATATATCTTCTTGCGATTTTGATTGCTCTTTTTCTTCTGCAACCTCACGAAGGGCAGTTAAAATATTTTGTGAAAACTGTTCATTATTTTGAACAAATTCAGCTCTTTTTTTAATAACGTTTTTATCTAATTGTTTATACGGTTCAACATTCAAGCCATATTTTGCATCAATAATTATTGGTGCTTTGTTTGATCTAACTGTTCTTAAAAACTTTGGAGTTTTTTTCATCTCGGTTTTTAATTCATTTATAGATTTATTAATCAGTGGTTGAATTTCTGTTCTAAGATCTATTGTATAATACCATCCTTGATAAATTGGATGCATACAATGTTTTGCATGTAGCGGTACAACTAAATGAAGCCTGGACTTTCCATAATAATATTCGTTTAATGTTATAATCTCTCCTTTTTTTATAATAGTTTCAGTATTAGATTTATTTGCGGTGCTTAAAAAAGACTTCCAAGTATGTTCTTGTTTTTTTTTTACAATTTTCAAAACTTTTGCAGTAAGTTCTGCATCAGCTAGAGCGGAGTGAGCATCACTTGCGTCTATGCCTTGCATCTGAGCCAGAGATGCTAATTTAAAAACTGGGTTATTTTTTTCATTAATTTCAGTTTCTAAAACTGTTGGATCTACTGCATATGCAGCTCTTGCAATATTTATTCCATCATGTCTTGTATTTGGTGCGGAATTTGTCAAATAAGGATACCTAATACTTTTGAAAAATTCTTTTCTTATCATCTCCTCATCGAAATTTAGTGAACTCCACCCTAAGAAAATAGCAGGGCTCCATTTCTTAAAAATTTTTTCAACCTGCCCAAGCATTTGATAGTGACTTAGATTTGTTTGAGTAAGTTGTTTAATTGATGTCTTGTTAACTATTAAAGCTGCAGCTTGAAAAATCTCAGTTTCATGAAGTCTGCATCGAAGATTAAATCTATCTTTTTCTTTAAAGTTCTCGTCAAATAGTATTCCCCCAATTTCTATGATGCTACCAAAGTCAGTGCTAGCACTTGAAGATTCTATATCCCAGATTGCTAAATTCATTGATTTATAAGGTCTTTTTTATCAAATTCTAGATCTTTAACTCTTTTAGCCCTATTAGTAATTGCATCTACCGATATTTGAAGTTTTCTAAAATCTTCTGTCAATTGTGTATTTCTTTTATCAATATTGCTAAATCTTTCAGAAAATCTAGTGATGTCTTCAAATATTTTGCTAAATTCTTTTTGAATAATATCGGCTTTTTCACTCATTTCCTTATTGTCAATAAATAGTCTGTATGTCTTTAAAAAACCAAAAATAGTATTAGGCGATACAATTATAACATTTTTAGTTCTTGCTTCTTCTGAAAAATTTCCTTTTGCCTCCATTATGGCATTATAAACACCTTCGGATGCAACATACATAATTGCAAATGGAGCTGTCTCATTTTCTATGATATATTTTTCTGAAATATCCTTAATATGTTTTTTAATATCATCTGAAAATAATTTTGCGTAATTTTTTTTTTGTTGTTCATCTTTCTCAGTGATTAGTTTTGTATAATTTTCCCAAGCAAATTTAGAGTCTATTGGAACACATTCATGAGCTTCTCCAAGATGTAAAAAACAGTCAACTCTTTTTCCATTTGATAAAGTATATTCCATATCGAAATACTTTTTACTTAAAACATCAGAGACAATTGTTTTTAAGGAATCATTTCCTAACCTTCCTCTAGTACCTTGATTGTTAAAAAGATTTTTAAAATCAATTACACTAGTTTTTATCTCATTAATTTCTTCCTGTGCCTTATCAATCCTAGCCAATCTCTCATTTAAACCGCTCACTATCGACCTAATTTCTTTATCTGACTCATTTTGTTTTTGTGTAATTTTTTCTGATAAATCACTTTGTTTTTGCGTTATTTTTTCTGATAAATCACTTTGTTTTTCAGTGATTTTTTCAGTTAAAACAGAATTATTCTCAGCATTTTTTTCAATTAATTTTTCTATTTTTTCGGAAAGATTTTCATTACTTTGATTACTTTTAGCATGGTCAAGCCTTTTAATTACCAAAACAATTAGCACAACTAAGACAGCAATAAATATTAATATAATATACTCCAACATATTTTCTTTCTTAAGAATTGTTTTGATGGAATTTTAGAATTGATTTTTATCAGGAACTAAACACTTCGCATCTAAACAAGTAGCTTAATGTAATTTTCTTTTATATTTATTAATTGAGATTAGTCAAGAAATATTATTTAGTTCATAAAATTTTTTTACTCGTCCCATGAACAAGTTTTGATACATTTCAAGTTCAGCCCCTTCTATTTTAAATTCTTGAAACAATATGTCTTTAGTACATAAAAGAATTATACCTGCTTTCATCTTAGTGCCATGAACAACATCATGACCCAATGTGTAAGCGCCAAGTTGCAAAAAGTAATCTTGTATAAAATCTGATTTTTTTGGCTTATTAGCTTGCTTAAAATCTATACAAACGTCTACACCATTCATTTTAGCTAATAAATCTGCTGTGCCTGCGTACTGATCTGGATAATAAATAGTTTCCTCAATTCCATATATTTCCTCTAGCCTGCCATTTAGTCCTTTATCAATAATTTCTTTTGCCATTATTTTATGTTGCTCATTGGTCTCAAAAAAACTCTTATTTACTCTACCTCTAAGGAAATCCTCTATATATGAGTGCATTAACGTTCCTCTAGTAGAAGCCTCCGTTTTAATTCTGTTGGCTTCTTTTAAGCCTACTCTTTCTCTCCAATTTGCTAAAGCTGCTTTTTCTTCCTCTGATTTTGTTAGAGAAAGTATACTTGTTACTGATGGAAGTTTTGCCTCACCCAAAGAATATTTTCTGTGTCCATCTTCAATAGATCTTGTTGACTTCGGATAATTAAATTTATTATTCCAACGCATTTTATTTACTTAATAATTTTATAATATTTTGAATATTTTTTTTTTTAGATATTTTTTTAGAAGACATCAAACAGGCTTGCGATAGAAGTATTTCTCCATCCTTTAAAATTCTTAAATTGTTAGCTTTTAAAGTCTCTCCTGTACTGGTTATATCTGTTAAAATCTCAGATGAACCAGTAAATGGATATACCTCAGTTGCTCCAAGGGAAGGTACTAATTTAAATTGAGTCACTCCTCTTGAAAATAAAAATTCTTTGGTCAAGTTTGGATATTTTGTTGCAACTCTTAATCTACTTTTCTTTTTATCTTTAAAATCAAAAGATATTTCTTCTAAATCAGCAAGTGTTTGGACATCTATCCACTCGTCAGGAACAGCTACAACTAGGGTAGCATTTCCATAATTAAGTTTTTTATTAATGGTAACTTTATTTTGAATATTTAATTCAGATTCTTTTAATAAATCATAACCTGAAAATCCTATATCTAAAGATCCATCTCCTAATCTTTCTATAATTTCTCTTGCATGAAGATAAACTATTTTAATTTTCTTATTTCCTTTTATATATCCAAAAAGATCTCTTTCCCCTCTTTCTGATAAAATTTTTAAATTTTTATTTTTAAAAATACTTAAAGTGTCTTTTCTGAGTCTACCTTTGCTAGGGATGCCGATTTTAATCATTTAAATTTATTGCACCTCCAACAGCTGGAACCTTTATTTTAGAACCTAAATCACTAATAAGATTGTCATAACGGCCACCATTAACCTCAATTTTTTTTGATTTTATCTTTGTTTGAATTTTAAAAACCATTCCTGTGTAATATTCCAAATGTCTACCGAATGAAGATGAAAAATTTACATTTAACTTTGAAACTTTATCTGTAGTTATTGGAAAATAATTCTTTCCAACGCTAAGATTTATTTTATTTTGTTTAAAAAAAGTATTTAGGGTAGCTGCTGCTTTACTCATAGAACATCTAATTTTTAAATAATCTCTAATAATTTTTGCAACATTTTGGCCTTTTATTTGTCTTCTAGGATCTTTAATTTTATTATCAAACCTTGATAAAATTTCGTTTAAAGTTCGACCTGCAATATTTCTATCTTGATTTTGTTTAAACATTTTCAAATATCTTTTTTTATCCAATTCAACAACTGTTTCGTCTACATCTGAGTTTGTCTCTAAACGTTTCAACAATTCATTAAAATAATTTTCTCTCCAAAAATGTCTTTGTAATCGAAGCCTCCATCTTTTTGGGATATCTAATTTATTTATCAATAGATGAAAAATTTCAACATTGCCAATTGTAATACTGCCAGTTTTATATCTAAATTTATTTATAACCTTAATACTTGTATCTATGATTTTTTTGTCATCTCTTTTCTCATCTTTTGATCCTAAGATCTCAAAGCCAATTTGATCTCTAATAATTTTATCAGTTTTTTTTTGAACTTTTCTGAATGCTTGCCCGCTATAAAAAACTTTTGAAGATAGTTTTTTTTTTTGATTAAGATATTTAATACAAGACGCAACAGTTAAATCTGGTCTTAAACAAATTTCTTTTCCATTCTGATCAATAAATGAAAAAATTAAACTCCTAAATGACTCACCAGATCTCTCAAGAATTAAATTAGTAGGTATTACTGTATCTAAATCGATATAATCAAATCCACTCGATTTTAAAGATTTAAGAATATTCTCAGATAAGTTTTTTGACTTCATTAATTAAATCTTTCTTTGAAAAAGTTTTATTATTCTCTCCCTTAACACCTTTTAAATTTTTAATTGTCACCGTATTATCTTTAAACTCATTTTCTCCGCAGATAATGGCAACTGGTAATTTGCGTTTATTTGCAAAAGTCAGCTGTTTACCAAGATTTTTTTTAGAATCTAAAAATATTTCAGCATTAATATTATTTTGTCTTAAGAGGTCTAAAATTTCGTAGTAATTTTTTAAATATTTTTGGTCCATTACACATACCAAAACAGGTTTTTGTTCATCTAATTTAATTTGATCCAATTGCATTAATGCAAACAAAAGTCTGTCCACACCAAAACTTATACCTGTTCCTGGAATATCAACACCTTTAAATCTTGATATAAGCTTAGCGTACGCTCCTCCTGAGCAAATACTGCCAATATCTACTTCTTTGCCTTTGTTATTTGTAACTTTAAAATTTAAATTTGTTTCTACAATAAAATCAGAGTAATAAGCTAAACCTCTAACAATTGTGAAATTTGTTTTTACTTGATCTAAACTTGATCCATATCCAAGAACCACAAAAAATTCTTCCAACTCTTTTATTCCCTCTTGTGACAATGGATTTTTTAAACTTTGTCTCAATTCTTTTAAATCCTTTATTTTTAGATATTTTAATATTTGGTAAACTTGCTCATCATTTAAATCTGCACCTTTTGTGATAGCCCCACTAGTATCTTTTCGTTCTTTTCTTAATAGATCTTCTACACCTTTTAACCCAAAACCAGGTTTATCAAGTTTATCAATTGCTCTAATAACTCTTAATTGCTTTTCATTGGATATTTTCAAATCATCTAACAATCCCTGAACTATTTTTCTATTACTTACATTTATTGTAAATTGATCTTTCTTCAGTCCACATTCAAGTAATGTTGCTGAAATTAAGTTGCAAAGCTCTGCATTAGCCTGTGATGAGTTAACATTTCCAACAATATCAAAATCTGCTTGTAGAAATTCTCTATATCTTCCATTTCCTGCCTTTTCATTACGGAAAACATTTTGGATGGCATACCTTTTATAAATTGACGGTAAATCTTGATTATTTTGAGCAACAAATCTTGCTAAGGGACTAGATAAATCATATCGAAGAGTAATATTTTTATCTCCATCTTTAAATGAAAATACATCAGACATAGGGTTAGTTTCATCCTCTGCCAAAAATGATCCAATATTTTCACTAATCTCAAACGATGGGGTTTCTAGTGGCTCAGCACCAAACTTAATAAAAACATTCTCAATTGCCGATAAAAGCTTTTTTTTGAGAAGGAGTTTTTTATCCCAACGATCTTCAAACCCTGAGGGTAACCCAGGTATTAATTTATTTTCTTTCTTCATCTTTTGGTACCCTGGCTTGGGATCGAACCAAAAATTTCAGTTCCACAAACTGACGTGATAACCATTTCACCACCAGGGCTTATTGTTGTTTTATACTAATTAGAGTTAAATTTAAATTTATAAATAGTCAAATAGCTAGCTGCAAGCCAGCATGAAAATGATGTCTTTTGTGAGATAAAAGAATGTAACTATTTTTATTCATGGAAGTTAGATAGCATTTTAAACTTAAAATGCAAGTATGTATTGTATAGGAATATTGATAATTCTCTACCACATTCCTATACAAAATTTTAAATGAAATAAATTTTAAGATGTTTTCTTTAAATTTACAGCGCTAGGACCTTTATCTCCATCCTGAATTTCAAATTCTACAGCGTCGTTCTCATTCAAAAAACGAAGTCCTGCTTCACGAACTGCGCTTGCATGAACGAAACAATCTTTCTCTCCGTCTTCTCTTTCTATAAATCCGTAGCCCTTCTTACCGTTGAACCACTTTACTTTGCCTTTTAATGTACTCATACTTTTTGTTAACTCTTTCTTTATTATATTAAACTTAGCTAAACTTCAGCTAGCGGGATAGTTATTAGATTTTAAAATTGAATGCAAGCTTTAATCAAGCGCACTTTTAACAGATTGTGGTGGCTTCGGCGGGACTCGAACCAGCGACACAAGCCTTTTCAGGGCTCTGCTCTACCAACTGAGCTACGAAGCCATTATCTAAAATCTAAAAATAATTCTACCTTTTGTCAAATCATATGGGCTTACTTCACATGTAACATTGTCAGAATTTAAGATTCTGATTCTATTTTTTCTTAATTTTCCTGCAGTGTGTGCAGTAATTGTATGCCCATTTTCAAGTTTTACCCTGAATTGCGCGTTCTTAAGAATTTCAATAACCTTTCCTTTAAATTCTAAAACATCTTGTTTTGCCAAAATTATTTTCTCCTCATTCTAGATTTTATACTTAAAGCATGACCTTTTAATTCTTCATACTCTGCGAGATATGTAGCGTATTTTCCTATTTTCTCAACACCTTTTTTTGAAAGTGTTATAAGGCTAATTTTTTTGTAAAATTCACTTAGATTTAATCCTGATGAAAATTTAGCTGATGAGTTTGTAGGTAATACATGGTTTGTGCCCACAGCATAATCGCTTAATGCCATCGGAGAATATTTACCAATACATATGCTTCCTGCATTAAAAATTTTATCTTTATATTTTTTATAATTCCTTACATTTATCTCTAAATGTTCAGGAGCTATCTCATTAATTGCATCTATAATTTGCTTATCATTGTCCACTTTTAAAATCAGTCCATTATTTTTAATACTTTTTGTAGCAATACTAGCTCGTGGTATTTTTTTTAATTTAGAAATTAAATCTTTTTTAAAATTTTTAATTAAATTTGAGTCTTTAGTTATTAAAATACACTGAGAATTTATGTCATGTTCTGCTTGGCCAATCATTGAAGTTGTAACTTCATTCAAATTAGTTTCAGCATCAGCTAATACTGTTATTTCAGATGGTCCAGCTATCATTCCCTCAATGCCAACATCTCCAAAAACTTGCCTTTTGGCACCAGCAACAAAAATATTTCCTGGACCAACAATTTTATTTACTTTTTGAATGTATGCTAAACTACCTATGGCTTGTGCACCTCCCATAGAATAAATTTCTTTAATCTTTAATTTTTTTGCAGCATACAAAACTGCAGGATTTAATTTTCCATTATTTTTTGGATTCGCTAGAATAATTCTTTTGACACCAGCAATTTTTGCAGGAATTGCATTCATTAATAATGTGGAGGGTAAATTTGCTGGGACATAAATTCCAACAGACTGAATTGGTACGTATTTATATTCAATTTTATTATTTAAATTATCTCTATATAAAATATTCTTAGCTTTCTGTTTTATGTGAAAATTAAATATTCTTTTATATGCAAAATCTATTGCCTTTTTAATTTTTGGGTCTAGTGATTTGATTGAATTATTTATTTGGTCAAATCCGGGATTAATTTGAATATTATTACTAAATTTTTTTTCATATTTAATAAGACTTTTAATTTTATTTTTCTTAATATCGTTAATAATTTTAGATACTATGATGCTCTCTTTTTTTTTTACAGACCTTCTCTGGTCTAAAAAATTTTTTAAGTTATCTAAATAGTTTTTTTTATTACAATTAATTTGTTTTATCATTTGCAAACTTTTGATCCTCTAATGTTACCTCTATTACTTCAGCAGAAAGAGTTATAATTTTATTTTCTGAAAATAACATATTAATTTCAAAATTCTCGCCTTTCTTAAAAATATCAATTGTCAATAGTTCTAATAATAGATTGGGATTGTTTTGGTCAATATTCTTGGATTTTGACGAATTAATAAATTCAAACTTTATAATACTATTTATTATTTTATTTTTATTTTCTTCCTCTTTACTGAATCTTGCTATTGATACCAAAAAAATATTATTTGAGGCTAAATACTTGACATCCTTAATATTGACCTTTCCTTCAGAACAGCAGGCTGAAATGATATGCAGGTCTTCTGGTGATTGGGCAATTATTTTTTTTAAATATTGATTTGCCATTATTTAGCACGTTTTATATTCACACCAACTTTTTTAAGTTTATTTTCTATATTTTCATATCCTCTATCAAGATGATAGATTCTATTAATTGTGGACGTTCCTTTAGCAACCATTGCAGCTAAAACTAATGCAACTGAAGCTCTTAGGTCACTAGACATTAATTCAGCAGCTTTAAAATTTGTATCACCTAAAATTAAGGCTTTATTTTTTTTAATTATAATCTCTGCGCCTAATCTTCTCAATTCTGCTACATGCATAAATCTATTTTCAAAAATACTTTCAGTTATAGAACTTTTCCCTTTTGCTTTACATAGAAGAACCATGAATTGTGCTTGTAAATCTGTTGGAAATTTAGGATACTCTTTTGTTTCTAGATCACTTATATTTTTAATTTTTTTTGGACCTAATATATGAATTTGCTTTTTTCCTGTTTTAATCTTAGCTCCGACTTTCTTTAACAATGATAACTCTGTTTTAATTATTTTTGGGTCTAAATTGTTTATTTTTAAATTACCACCAGTCAAGCATGCTGCTACACAAAAAGTCCCTGTTTCTATTCTATCTGGCATTACTGAATAACACGTGCTTTTTAAAGATTTAATCCCTTCAATCTTTAAAGTCCGCTTTCCTATAAATTTAATTTTTGCGCCTCCTGATTTTAAAAAATTAATTAAATCAATTATTTCTGGTTCTATTGCACAGTTTCTAAGTGTGCTAGTTCCATTAGCTAGACATGAAGCAATAATTGTATTCTCAGTAGCTCCAACACTAATCTTAGAAAATCTAATTTTTGCCCCTTTAAGTTTTCCTTTCGTATTTGCATGTATATAACCCTTTTTAATATCGTAATTCATTCCTAGTTTTCTAAGTGCATTCAAATGATAATTAACTGGTCTTGCTCCAATTAGGCAACCACCAGGTAAGGAAGTAATAGACTTATGGTGCTTAGCAACAAGGGCACCCAAAACTAATATTCCGGCTCTCATCGTTCTAACAAGTGAATATGAAGCAAAAAATTTTTGTTTTTTTTTCTTTGTAATTTTTATAATTTTTTTATCTTTACTAAATTTTATTATTGAGCCTAGAGATTTTAAAAGATTTATCATTGTATCTATATCTTTTACTCTAGGTAAATTTTTAATTACAACCTCCTTTTCAAATAAAATTGTTGATGCTAGAATTGGCAGGGCTGCATTTTTTGATCCTGAAATTGAAATTTCACCCTTTAATGTACTAGGGCCTTTAACAATAAATTTATCCATTATTATAATTTTGGAAGTGTAACTCCCTTTTGACCCTGATATTTACCGTTTCTATCAGCATATGAAACTAAAGGGTCTTCATTTCCTTTTATGAAAACAAATTGAGCAACTCCCTCATTGGCATAAATTTTTGCTGGTAATGGTGTAGTATTTGAAAATTCTAAAGTCACATGTCCTTCCCAACCTGGCTCAAGAGGGGTAACATTAACAATTATTCCACATCGCGCATATGTTGATTTCCCTAAACATATAACCAAAACATTTTTTGGAATTTTAAAATATTCTACTGTTCTTGCTAATACAAATGAATTAGGTGGTATTATACATTCTGATGATTTTTTTGTAACAAAATTTGAAGATTTAAAATTTTTTGGGTCTACAATTTCAGAATTTACATTAGTAAAAATTTTAAACTCATCTGAAACTCTTGCGTCATAACCATAAGACGATACGCCAAATGATATTTTATCTCCTCTAATTTGTTTATCTTCAAATGGAGATATCATATCATTATCTTTTGCCATTTGAATAATCCACTTATCAGATTGAACTGACATTATTTATTTTTTTTCTTTGTTTTTTTTTGGAACTCTTTTCTTTTTTTTAAATTTTTTCTTAAAGCAAGTTCAAGTTTACTAAGATTATTCTTTTTTGAACTCATGATTTATTTTTTGTCGGGACTTGTGAGGTGATCGAGTGTTATGACTTGATCTATAGGAATAGTTTTGCTTTCTTCTATTTTAGTTGGGCCAGCCTTCACTTGCTTCTTTGCTCTTTTTTCCGCAAGTTTTTTCTCTCTCTTTGCTTTCTTTTCCATGAGCTTTGCATTTTTATTAGCTCCATAAGTGTAGTGAATTCCCATAACATTTTCCTTTACTAGATATAACTCATTTTTTAAAAAAATTAAGGCAATAATTTGAAAAAATTAAATTTATACACTAATTTGAGTTAATTTTGCCCTTATAGTTAAATGGTATAACACATCCATGGTAAGGATGAGTTTCCAGTTCAATTCTGGGTAAGGGCACCAATTTATTTTGTGTAATATTTTTTTTTAAATACAAATCCAATTAAAACTAAAATTATAATACCAAGAATTGGTAAATAAATATCTGGAGTAAAAATTAGTTCAAGAATAGTTGGAACCTCAGAATTTTCTTCTAAAATCTTACTCAAACCTGCTCCAAGAGATGCACCAACAAATAATTGTGGGGTCATTCCAATTATTGATCCTAAAAAAAAGTTTCTAACTTTAACATTAAAAATTGTTGGTAAAATATTTGAAATAAAAAAAGGAATACCGCCAATAAATCTATAAATAAGAAAAAAAATAAATTCATTCTTTTTAAACTTTTCAGTCAGATTACTAAAACGTGATGAAAATTTCTTCTCAACTAAATCTTTTAAAAAGTAATTAGCAAATAAATATAAGAATGTTGCACCAATAGATAATCCAAATACAATTAGTAAAGTTCCTAACCACTTTCCAAATATGAAACCACCAACTAAAAATACAGGTGATCCAAAACCTAATAAGAGAACCCATATTATAGTACCTAGTAAAAAAATAATACTTGATATAAAAATATTACTATTTTTAATTTCTTCCAAAGCATTTCTATTTTCTCTTATTAGCTCATAACTAGAAAAATCCTGAAATGAAAATTTACTAAAAAAAAACAACAAAAAAACAAATACTAACAAAATGTAAGCAGAGCCTAAAAATACTTTAATTTTTTTTTCTCTATTCATTGATTTTTTAACTTATTAAAAATCACTGTACTTATATACATATATTTGTATAACTACCAAAATTTAACATTAATTTAACAACAATGAAACGTACATATCAACCAAGTAATAGAAAAAGAAAAAAAGCTGTTGGCTTTAGAGCCAAAAGAAAAACTAAGGGTGGAAGAAAAGTATTAAAAAGAAGAAGGGCTAAAGGAAGAAAAAAATTAACAAACGCTTAATGAAAAAAAAGATTGTTAGCCTTTCTAAAAATGAGGACTTTAAGTCGATTCTTGATGGAAAAAAAATTTCTAATAAATATTTGACAATTTTCTTTAAAAAACTTTCAGATAAAAATACAAACAGATTAAATATTAGCTTTGTAGCCAAAAAAAAAATAGGAAATGCTGTTATTAGAAACAGAATTAAAAGAAGATTAAGAAATATAATGAATGATGCTTTAAAAACAATTAATATTAATTTAAATTATTGCTATTTATTAATTGCAAGAATATCTGTTAACAATGATCCTTATGATAAAATAAAAATGGTAACACTTGAGGATTTTAAAAAGATTAAATGAATAAACTTATAAAATATTTAATGATCAAAACTATCAAATTATATCAAATAGTAATATCCCCATTTTTGGGAAACAACTGTAGATATCTTCCGACATGTTCAGATTATTTTATAGAAAATCTAAAAGAGTATGGGATTTTTAAAGGAAGTATTAACGGTTTCAAAAGAATTCTAAGTTGTCACCCTATAAAATTTTTAGGTGGTGGCGAAGGATTCGATCCTGTCAAAAAGAAAAAGTAGTTTATGGATACAAAAAATGTAATTGCGGCGATATCTTTGAGTGCAGCTGTCATAATACTTTACAGTTTATTCTTTGCTCCCCCTGTTGTAGATCAAAAAAATATCTCAAATGATAAAAACACTTCTAGTCAAAATTCTTCATCAGATGCACCTTCATTAGTTCAAGATGAGAAAATAATTAAGATTTCAAGAGGTGAAGCTTTGGAAGAGAATGAAAGAATTTTATTCGAAAATGATAAAATTAAAGGTTCAATTTCATTGATAGGTTCATCTATTGACGACTTAACCTTTAAGAACTACACAAACACTCTAAATGGAGATGATAATGTTGTATTGTTAAATCCTAAACAATCTGAAAATGGATACTATGTAGAAACTGGATGGGCAACAACTAATAAAAATATTGATCTACCAAATTCAAAAACATTATGGAAGATTGAAGGAAATAGGAAACTTACACCAAATTCCTCAATAAAATTAAGTTGGAAAAATAATCAGAATATCAAATTTATAAAAGAAATAAGTATTGATAATCAATATCTTTTCGACATTAAACAAACTATAGAAAATAATTCAGATAAAACTTATAATTTCTATCCTTACGGTCAAATCATAAGAAACATAGCTCCAGAAGTAACAAATTTTTATATTTTGCATGAAGGACTAATTGGTGTTTTTAACGATCAGTTAGTTGAAGAGGATTATGATGATATAGAGGAAAAAAAATACTCTATAAATGCGGATACTGGATGGCTGGGCATTACTGATAAATATTGGATTGCTAGTCTTATTCCAGAAAATGGAAAAAGTTTCAGGTCTGATTTTGATTATAAAAATAAATTTAGAGCAAATTTTATAGAGACAGATGCAACTGAAATTGGTGCTAATGAAATAAAAACTAATTCTATCAGAGCAATAGTAGCAGCAAAAGAAGTAAACGTTATTGATGGATATGCTGAAACTGAAAACATTAGCAAGTTTGATTTGGCTATAGATTGGGGATGGTTCTACTTTATCGTTAAACCTTTATTTTTTGCAATTCAATATTTCTTTAATCTTGCTGGAAATTTTGGAATAGCAATTATTATGATTACTGCTTGTATTAGACTAGTATTTTTTCCACTTGCTAATTACTCATTTAAATCAATGGCTAAAATGAAAGTTCTCCAACCAGAGATGACAAGGCTCAAAGAGTTACACAAAGAGGACAAAATGAAACTTCAACAAGAGATGATGGCGCTTTACAAAAGAGAGAAAGTTAATCCAATAAGTGGGTGCCTTCCAATTTTCATACAAATTCCATTTTTCTTTGCCATCTATAAGGTTTTATTTGTAACTATTGAAATGAGACATCAGCCATTTTTTGGTTGGATAAAAGATTTAAGTGAAAGGGATCCTACTTCTATATTTAATTTGTTTGGTTTAATTCCATGGGACCCTCCTTCTTTTTTACTTATTGGTGTTTGGCCGTGTTTAATGGGTGTTTCAATGTGGATGCAACAAAAACTAAATCCAACACCGCCTGATCCAGTCCAAGCAAAAATATTTATGTTTTTCCCTTTATTTTTAACAGTGATATTAGCTCCTTTCCCAGCTGGACTAGTCATTTACTGGACCATAAATAACATATTAACGATGGCTCAACAGTACATCATCATTAAGAGAACGACTGTCAAAACCGTTTAAAAATGGAAATAGAGAAAATTGTACCCAAAGACGGTCCTACAATCGATGAATTTAAAAAATACATAGATAAATATAAAGATCAATTAATTGTAATTAAATATGGGGGGAATGTTTTTATCGATAGGAATATCTTTAATAATTTTATTTCAGATATTAGTATTTTAAATAAATTAGGTCTTTCTATAATTATAGTTCATGGTGGCGGGCCCAGAATTAAAAGAGAGTTAGATAAATCAAATATTCAATCAAAATTTATAAGAGGATTAAGAGTTACAGATGAAAAAATTATTAACATAGTTGAAAATGTCCTTATCGACTTTAATGAGGATATTGTAAATTCTTTAGTCGAAAAAGGTGCAAATGCAGTTTCTCTAAATACAAAGAAAAACAATGCTATAGAAGTTATTCCAGAAGCAGAGGAACTAGGATTTGTTGGTATTCCAAATAAAATAAATGTGGACATAATAAAAGATATAATCAAAATAAATGCAGTACCAATTATATCTCCCTTGGGTTTGGGAAAAAATAATAAAACATATAATATTAATGGAGATACAGCTGCGGGAGCTATAGCAAAATCATTAAAATGTAGAAGATTATTATTAATGACCAATGTAGAAGGAGTTTTAAATAAAGAAAAAAAGCTTATCGAAGAGATAAGCTCTTCTGAAATTTTAGAAATGATTAATAATGAAACAATCACAGAGGGCATGATACCCAAAATAAATACATGCCTTGATGCAGTAATGAACGGGGTCACAGGAGTAGGAATCATAGATGGAAGAAAAAAACATTCAATTTTGTTCGAATTATTTTCAGACAAAGGTGCAGGAACATTAATAAGAAGATGAAGCATATAAAAAATATCTTATTCGATTGTGACGGTGTTCTTTATCAAGATCTAGAGGCAGTATTTGGTCAAGTAAGCAAAAGAATGACTCAGTATATTTCAAAAAAGTTAAAGATTGATTTAAAAGAAGCAAAAGAGCTACAAACTAATTATTTTCACAAATACAACACAAGTCTGAACGGATTAATGATACACCATGATATTCCCCCGACAGAATTTTTACAATTTGTTCATGATATTGATCTATCTTTTATGGAGAAAGATATTATTTTAAGAGAAGAAATAAAAAAATTAGATCTAAGAAAATTTGTTTTTACCAATGGGAGCAAGGAACATGTTAAAAATATTACTACACACTTAGGTATAGATGACTTATTTGATGACGTATTTGATATTGTTGATGCTGATTATCATCCAAAACCTGCCGCAAAAGCATTCGATTTAATGGTTAAGAAATTTGATATTAGTCCAAAAGAGACAATTTATATTGAGGATATTGCTAAAAATTTGTCGATCGGAAAGGAAAGAGGAGCTACAACAGTTTGGTTAATCAATAACGAGTATTGGGGGAAAAAGGAATCTAACAAAGAGTATATTGACTACAAAATAGAAAATCTCTCTTTATTTTTAAAAGAAATAAGGTTATTAAAAAACTCGTAAAATTATGAGTGTAGAAAATATTATAAATGATGCTTGGGAAAATAGAGATCAAGTAAACCCGTCATCTGAACAGTTTCTTAAAGATACAATAAATCAAGTGATCGATGATTTAGATAGTGGAAGATCGAGAGTGGCTGAGAAAATAAATGGTGAGTGGGTAACTCATCAACATTTAAAAAAGGCGATCATGTTGAGTTTCAGATTGTATCCTATGGAAAATTTGAATGGTCCTTACAGTAGTTGGTATGATAAATCTCATTTACTTAAAGGTAAAACAGCAGGATGGACAAAAGAAGATCATGAAAAAGCTGGTTTTAGAATGGTACCTAACTCTCCAGTAAGAAAAGGAAGTTTTGTAGGGAAAAATGCAGTTTTAATGCCATGCTACGTTAATATCGGCGCATATATTGATGAAGGTACAATGATTGATACATTTGCAAGAGCAGGAAGCTGCAGCCAAATAGGAAAAAATTGTCATATCTCTGCAGGATCAGGTGTGGGTGGTGTATTAGAACCTGCACAAGCACTTCCGACAATTATAGAAGATAATGTTTTTTTGGGTGCAATGTCTGAAGTTGTAGAGGGTGTAATTGTAGGAGAAGGATCGGTTCTAAGTATGGGAATGTACATTGGACAATCTACAAAAATTGTTAATAGAAAAACTGGTGAAATTACTTACGGAAAAATTCCTCCTTATTCAGTTGTGGTTCCAGGTTCACTTCCAGATAAAAATAATTCATCTGCGCCCTCTCTGTATTGTGCAGTAATAATCAAACAAGTTGATGAGAAAACCAGATCAAAAACTTCTATTAACGATCTCTTGAGAGAATAATTTAAATGGCAATTATAAATGAATTACAATTAGCAAAGGAGCTAATTAGATTTCCAACTGTAACTCCTAAAGATGCAGGAGTTATGAAATTTCTGGAAAGGAAGCTAAAAAAACTTGGATTTAAAACTAAAATTCTTGAGTTTAAGGAAAAAGGAAGTGAACCAGTCAAAAACCTATATGCAAGATTAGGAAATCATGGTCCTAACTTTTGCTATGCAGGACATCTAGATGTTGTCCCTGCTGGAAATTTAAATGATTGGACAGTAAACCCATTTAAGCCATCAATTAAGAAAGGTCATTTAATTGGTAGAGGAGCAAATGATATGAAAAGCTCAATTGCTGCATTTGTGTCTGCTGTTAGTATTTTTGTTCAAAAAAATAGAGGATTTAAGGGATCTGTAAGTCTTTTGATTACTGGAGACGAGGAAGGTGTTGCTATTAATGGAACTAAAAAAGTTGTTGATTACTTAAAAAAGAGAAGAGAAAAAATAGATTTTTGCTTAGTTGGAGAGCCAACAAATCCAAATAAATTAGGAGAAATGATAAAAATTGGGCGAAGAGGTAGCATGACTGGACGATTAACAATTACCGGTATACAAGGGCATGTAGCTTATCCTCATAGAGCAAATAACCCTTCTACAACCATTGTAAAAATACTAAAGGAACTTAAAGATATAAAATTTGATAAAGGTACAAAAGATTTTCAACCTACAAACCTGGAAATTACAAAGATTAATATACATAATATGGCTGATAATGTTATTCCTGACATTGCTTATGCTACATTTAATATAAGATTTAATAATAAGCATACTTCAAATTCAATCAAAAATATGATCGAAAAGATTTTGAAAAAAGTCTGCAATAAAACTAAATCTAAATATAAAATTGATTATGCTGTTTCAGGAGAGGCTTTTCTCACAAAGCCAAATCATACGACTTTTATGATACAAAAAATTATAAAAGAAATAACTAAAATAAAACCAAAACTGTCAACAACTGGGGGTACGTCAGACGCTAGATTTATAAGAAAAATTGCTCCGTGTTTAGAATTTGGCTTGGTTGGAAAAACAATGCATAAAGTTGATGAAGCAGTTTCATTGACCGATTTGAAAAAATTAAGCTTAATTTATTTAAATATTTTAAAACATTATTTTAAGTGAAGACTGGCCTTATAATATCAGATACCTATAAAAATCATGATACTGGAGATGGTCATCCAGAAAAAATTGATAGGGTTACTGCGGTAATTGAGAATTTTAAAAAAATAGATGACAAAAATCTAATATGGAAAAAACCAGCAAAATTTGATTTATCCCTTATCAATAAAACTCATTCTGAGGATTATGTTAATCAAGTAGAAAAGTCATTTCCTAAAAAAGGTTTAGTATTTTTAGACGGAGATACAATCATTTCTCCTGGAAGTAAAGATGCAACAAAAGATGCAGTGGGCTCAATAATTGCAGCAATAGATGGAATAGAAAATAAAGAATTTAATAATGCATTTTGTGCTGTCAGACCACCTGGTCATCATGCTGAAAAAGACAAAGCTATGGGATTTTGTATTTATAATAATGTAGCTGTTGGTGCTAATTATTTAATTGAAAAATATAAATACAATAAAATTGCTATAATTGATTTTGATGTTCACCATGGCAATGGAACACAAGATATTTTTTACGATAACGAAAAAGTTTTATATATTTCAACTCACCAATACCCATACTACCCAGGTTCAGGGTCGGAAAAAGAAAAAGGAAATTTTGATAATGTTTTAAATATTCCACTAAAAGCTGGGACGACCTCTGAAGAGTATTTAAATGCCTACGAAATCGTTTTAAATAAATTAGACAAATTTAAACCAGAATTTATATTGTTTTCTGCGGGTTTTGACGCACATATTGATGATCCTTTAGCGCAACTCATGCTAAGTTCAGAGGATTTTTACAAAATTACTAAAAGAACCTTAGAGTGTTCAAAGTCTTATTGTAAAGGGAGAGTAGTTTCAATTCTTGAAGGAGGCTACGATTTAAAAGCATTACAAAGCAGTTCCCAACGACACGTTGATGCATTAATAGAATTTAATTGATAATTTTTTTTTAATTAATAGTAAAGGAATATGAAACCATACAAAATTAAAAAGTCAGACATAGATAAAAAAGGTAAAGGACTTTACGCTACACGGGATATAAAAGAGGGTGAGAAGATAATAGATTATATTGGAAAATTAATTACAAAGAAACAAACAGAAGAGTCTGATAAATACGATAATAGTAAACCAATATATTTATTTACTATAAATAAAAAATATGATCTTGATGGAGACTTTCAATGGAATACAGCTGGACTAATAAATCATTCTTGTGAAAATAATTGCGATTATGACGGTAAAGGGCTCAAGATATGGGTTAAAGCAATTAAAGATATAAAAAAAGGTGAGGAACTGACTTGTGACTATGGTTTTGGCTACGATAAAGATTACAAGCAATTTCCTTGTAAATGTAAATCAAAAAATTGTTGTGGCTATATTGTAAGAGCAGAGTCAAGGTGGAGAATTAACAAAAAATTCGCAATGAGTAATAAAAAAAATTAGTATTTAACTTTTACTAAATACAATCCCTCAGCAGGTGCAGGAGGTGCACACAGTTTTCGATTCTTCGCCTTAATAACATTCACAAATTTTTTAATTGACCATTTTTTTTCTCCAATAAATTTCAAACAACCCACCATCGACCTTACTTGCTGTTTTAAAAATGATTGAGATCTAAATTCAAATTCAATTTTAGTTTTTAATTTTTTAATTTTTACTAATTTCATTAATTTTACAGGACTTTTTGCATTACATCCTGAAGCTCTAAATGACGAAAAATCATGAGTTCCAATTAATTTTTTTGCTCCCATTTTCATACTTTCAAAATCAAGTTTTTTTATAACAAACCATCCTCGATTATTTTGAATAATAGGCTTGGTTGATTGATTATAAATAATATACTTATACACTCTTTCTTTTGCTGAAAAGCGTGCGTGAAAATTTAAACTTTGTCTTTTAATTTTCAAAATAGCTATTTCGTTTTTATTAAGAAAATAATTAATAGAATATAAAAACTTTTTTAAATTTTTGATTTTATTCATACAATCGAAATGTGCAGATTGTTCAATAGCATGAACGCCAGCATCTGTTCTTCCGGAACCAGTAACAATTATTTTTTCATCTAGAAGTTTTGAAATCATTTTTTGAATTAATCCTTGAATGGTTTTGCCTTTTTTTTGAACTTGCCATCCTATAAAAGAGCTACCGACATACTCAATTAAAATTTGATAACGAAACATATCTAATTCAAATTGGTACCCTTCTTTATTTGACTTCCTAGCAAAAACTCCCCGGTTTTTTGGACTTTTTTTCCTTGTCTTTGAATTTCAATTATTTTAATAGAATTTTCACCACAACCGATTTCTAAATTATCCGACAAAACGAAGCCTGCTTTTCCAGTATTAATTGATAATTCAGCTTTATGGATTTTATATCTTTCTCCTTGAAACTCAAACCATCCACCTGGATTGGGATATAAACCATTTATTTTTCCTATAATCTTTTTATTATTTTCTTGCCAAATTATTTTTCCTTCTTCTTTTTTGATTTTTTTTGCATATGAAGATTGACTATGATCTTGATCTTTGAATAAAGCTCTATTTTCTAAAATATTATCAATATTTTCTAAAATCTTTTCAGAAGCTAAATTGCTCAATCTTTTAGACAAATCTTCACTATTTTCATTATCTAATATGTTTATTCGATATTGATTGCAAACTGGACCTGTGTCTAAACCCTCATCCATCTTCATAATTGAAATTCCTGTTAAATTTTCATTATTCATAATGGCCCTTTGGATTGGGGCTGCACCTCGCAATTTTGGTAGAAGTGAGTAATGGATGTTTATCCATCCAAATTTTGGCAATGCTAAGATATCTTTTTTTAAAATTTGACCATATGCAACAACTATACCTAAATCAATATTTTTACTTTTTATAAATTTTTTTTCCTCAAGATTATCTAATTTTACTGGAGTTCTAACTGGAATATTCAATATTTCAGCCATGATATGAACAGGAGATTTATTTAATTTATGTCCTCTATTTGATGAAACAGGTGGCTGAGTATATACAATTTCAATGTTAAAACCATTTTGGTACAATGATTTCAATATTTGACCCGAAATACTGGGTGTACCCATAAAAGCAATTTTTTGGCTCATTAAACAATAATACGATCAGGATTATTTTTTTTCTTTGATAATTTTTTGACAATCATTGTTTTTTTTAATTTAGATAAATAATCTATGAAAAGTATACCTTCAAGATGATCCATTTCATGTTGTATACAAGTTGCAAGAAGGCCATCAGCTTTTAAAATTTTATTTTCTCCATTATAATCTAAATATTCTACCTCACAATATTTAGGTCTATCAACTTCGGCGAAATAATTGGGTACGGACAAACACCCTTCTTCATATGTTGTTTTTTCTTTGTCTTTATTTTTGATTATTGGATTAACAAAAAACAATGGATTTTTATTCCTATCCTTTGAAATATCCATAACTATAATTCTCTTTGGAATTCCTATTTGAATTGCTGCCAAACCAATACCATTGGCCGCATACATTGTTTCTAACATGTCATCCATTAGCTTTCTTTCATCATCTCCTACAGATGACACAGGTTGTGAGACTTGTCTTAAAATTTTATTGGGTTCAGTTATAATAGTCTTTATGGTCATTTTGGATAAGGGTATTTTAAACTTTTAATGGAAGAATTTCCAACAATAGTTCATTTCTTAGACTAATAAATTTTGCTCTATTCATTATTTCAATAATATTATTTAGTGTTTCATTATCTAATTCGTTTAAATCTTTTTCTCCAATTATCTCAACTAATTTCAGCAATATCATACCAGATTCTTTATTAGCTATCATTGTATCAATTTCTGGAGCTATTTTAGAGTTATATAAGGACAGCTCTTCAATAACATCTATTTTAATACCATCAGAGCTCAATGATTGTAATAACAATTCATCTTTAAAGTTGAATTTATAATTTTTATCTTTTTTCATTTTTGATAATAAGCTGTCGGTTATTTCTTGAGTTTTAATCAAACTATTTTTGTTAAGTAAGTAGTTTAATACTTTTGATTGATGAAAAATTTTATTATTAAACTTAACTTTATTTTTTTTATTATCGCCAGCAATTAAATTGTCTTGATAAAATGACAAATATTCTGAAGGAATTTGTTTTTTGTTTATTTTTTTAAGTATTTTTGAAAGTTCATCATCAAACGATTTTTTAAAATTTGACTGCTCGAAAGAATTTGACAATTTAGATAGAAATAAAAGTTTATATTCTATACTATTGGCTAGTAAAAACCTCTGATATAATAGTGCTCTAACTTCATAGTCTGGTAAAATTTTTATTGTTTCTTCAAAATTTAATAATTGATTAAAATCGAATTTAATTTTTTTGTATAATTTTAATAAATCTTCCTCTTCGAAAATTCCCTCACTTGTTGCTTTCTCCAAAAAATTAGCCTGATCGATTTCACTAATATTCAAATCATTTAAATTTTTAAGTAAATTTGAATTAGATAAATATTTCCAAATAAATTCCTCGGAGTCTACTGATGGATAATATAAGAAATTTTTGTCTGTCTTATGAGACAAATGAAAAAAAAGAATATTATCATCTGATAATATAAAATTATTTTCTTGGTAACCCATTAAAACTTCAAACTTTTTAACAAAAAATTCATTTAAAATTTCTAACTCAGTATTAAGATCAAATAATAATTGTGCTTCATCTTTTTTATTCTGAGTTATCAAACAATAGATTTTGAAGTACATTAAATACTCATCCGTAATTAAGTTGAGAGTATCTATTGCAGAACATGATTTTTCAATTTGATTTAATGATAAGTAATAATCAGAAACATGTTTGATTAGTTTTTCTTTATTTTTAATAGTAGAATTTTTTTTAATAAATTCTTCAACTAATTTTAAATCTTTTTTTTTAATTAAATGATCTAAGGTAAAATTTTCAAATTCTTCTACCGTGAAATTTTGGTCTGGCGCATACGAGTTTGTCAATAGAGCCACATCCATTATTCTTTCTGAGAAACTTGATAATTTTTTCGATTGTATGCTTTCAACTAATTTCTTAATTTTCAACCCGTCAGTGTTTGTCCACATTTCAAGATTTAGATCATTGTCGGCTGGATCAAGGAGCCCAGCTAATAATATGTTTGAACTTTCTAAATTTTGATTAACTAAAATATTTTCATCAGCAAGTTTTATTGGGACATCTTGAAGTTTAGTTGTTTCTTGAGAGATTACAGTCTTATTATTTAATTGTTTATTGTTAATTTTTTTATTTTCAATTTCAGACCAAAATTCTTTTATCTCCTCTGCTTGCGAAGCTTGAACAAATATAAATAAATATAAGAAAATTAAAATTTCACTTAATAGTTTTAAAATTCTCATTAGGTATAATTTTTTCAATTTGTTTAAGGGGTGCAGGCAAATTAATTTGATTAATTAAAATAAAGCCAAAAATAATTATAAAAATAGTGATTGAAATTTTTAAAATTAAACCCAATCCGAAAATTTTACGTTTACTTGTATTTTTAGTAAATTGCATATATTTTAATAATTTCAAAATAAGACATATTTGTGTTTTTTCAATATAGAAACTCATGAAATCAAAAAAAAACATTGTATTAATTGGAATGATGGGTTCTGGAAAATCATTAATAGGTAAAATTTTATCAAAAAAATTAAATATGAATTTTATAGATATAGATCAAATGATTGAGATGGATGAAAATATGAGTATTTCAGAAATTTTTAAAAAAAGGGACGAGAATTATTTTCGAAAAGTAGAAGAAAAAATATCTTTAAAATATCTTAAATTAGAAAATTCTGTAATTTCTCTAGGTGGAGGAGGATTTATTAATTCATCAATAAGAAAATTATGTCAAAAAACATGTTTGTCCTTTTGGCTTAATTGGAAAAGTGAAACGATAATTAAAAGGATTTATAAAAGTAAAAAAAGACCATTAGTAATGAAACTTAATAAAATTCAAATTAATAATTTAATTAATGAGAGATCAAAAATTTATGAATTATCAAACTTTAAAGTTAATTGTGATAAGTTAGACAAAACAGAAATTATAAATAAAATAAAAAATATTTATGAAAATAAATAAAATTAAAGTTAAAACAAACACAAAGAAATACTCAATTGTTATTGGAAGAAACATAATTAATAAAATAAATAAAATTTTAAAAGAGAATAAATTGTCTTTTGAAAAATGTTTAATTATTACAGACAAAAATATTCCCAAAAAATATAAAAGACTTTTATTCAAAAAACTAAAATCAAAAAAACTTTATAAAATTGATATGATGGCAACAGAAAAAAGTAAAAATTATACAAATGTAGAGAGTATTCACGAGATATTATTTAAAAAAAGATTTAATAGGGATGACTGTGTCATTTCTTTTGGTGGAGGTATTATCGGAGATGTAGCTGGTTTTGCTTCAAGCACTTTTAAAAGGGGTATAAAGTTTATAAATATTCCATCAACATTATTATCTCAAGTAGACTCGTCATTAGGTGGTAAAACTGGTGTAAATAATAAATTTGGAAAAAATTTAATCGGAAGTTTTTATCAACCAGATTTGGTGATATCTGATATCAATATTTTAAGCTCTTTGCCCAAGAGAGAAATAATTTGTGGATATGCTGAAATATTAAAAAGTAGTATTATAGAAAACTATTATAGCTTTCTTTTTCTTGATAATAATTTAGAAAAAATTTTAAATCTAAAATCACCTTTCATCGAAAGATCAATTATAAGAAGTTGCAACTTAAAAAAAACAGTTGTGGAAAAAGATGAGAGGGAAAAAAATTTAAGAAAAGTTTTAAATTTAGGTCATACTTTTGCCCATGCATATGAGTCAACACTGGGTTATTCAAAAAAATTAAATCATGGAGAGGCTGTAATTCTAGGGATAAAAAGTGCTGCGGAATTTAGTTTTAAAGAAAAGATTTTGTCAAAACAAAAATTAAATATACTTTTAAATCATATTGATAAAATAGGTATGAGCACCAATATCAGTGAATTTTTTAAAAAAAGGGATGTTAAAAAGATTTTAAATTTTATGAAAAATGATAAAAAAAATAACTCAAGTAATATTAACTTGATCTTAATTAAAGATTTTGGAAAAATTAAAATAGATTTTCAGATTAAATCTTCAAATTTAAAGAAATATATACTTAGTAATTTAAGTTAATTTTATTTGCAAGGAATGAATGTAGTTCTTAAGTTCATAATCCAAAATTTTATAAATAAACCTTGTGGAATATAATTTGTTTTTTTTTTCTAACTCAGGTGACTTTATATGCAATAAAATATGAAATTTACCTTTGGTATTAGATTTATGATTTATGTGAAGATAAGATTTATCTTCAACCTCAACTTTTAAAATACAATCGTGCGACAAAATCTTTTTTTTAATAATTTCAATAAGTTGGTTAATATTCATAGTATAGGGTATTATATATCATGAAAAATATTTGTGATTGGAATAATTGTCTTGAAGAAGGTCTGTACAAAGCACCTAAAGAGAGGGATAACAGCAAAAACTTCAGGCTATTATGTTTAAACCATGTTAAAGAATTTAATAAAAATTGGAACTATTTCACAGGCATGTCTGATCAGCAAATAGTAGATTTTTTAAGGTCTGATATGACATGGCACAAACCTACACAAAGCTTTAGCTCCTCTGATAACTTTTTTAAAGTTCTATGGAGCAATGCACTAAAAGATGAAATGGATAAGTTTAAATTTAATAACGATTTTAATAATATGAATAAGTTTAAATTCAACAATAATGATATTAAAGCCTTTAATATATTGGGAGTTACTGTTGGTTTGAAGTGGGAGAAAATTCAAGAAAAATTTAAAAAGCTTGTCAAAAAATTTCACCCTGATATGAATTCTGGGAATAAAAAATTTGAAGACAAGCTAAAAGTAATAACTTTAGCTTATACTCAATTAAAAAACACATATAGGGAAAAAATTGACGCCAAATATTAACAGTACGCCAGATATTAAGTTATCAATTAAACAAACCTTTGGTATTGAAAGTGATATGGAAGTAGATGCATTTTCTAAATCAAGTGAGTATGTACCAGAGATAGATAAAACATATAAGTTTGATAAAGATACAACATTAGCTATTTTGTCAGGTTTCTCTTTTAATAAAAGAGTTCTGATACAAGGATACCATGGTACGGGAAAATCAACTCACATAGAACAGATAGCTGCTAGATTAAACTGGCCCTGTATAAGAATTAATCTTGATAGTCATGTAAGCAGAATTGATTTAATAGGAAAAGACTCCATCGTGATAAAAGAAGGTAAACAGGTAACTGAATTTAAGGAGGGCATTCTTCCCTGGTCAATTCAAAACCCAGTAGCATTAGTTTTTGACGAATACGATGCTGGTAGACCAGATGTGATGTTTGTTATTCAAAGAGTACTTGAGTCAGAGGGAAGTTTTACGTTATTAGATAAAAATAAAGTCATTAAACAAAATAAGTATTTTAGACTTTTTGCAACAACTAATACTGTAGGCCTAGGCGATACAACAGGTTTGTATCATGGAACTCAACAGATAAATCAAGGTCAGATGGATAGATGGAATATTGTATCCACATTAAACTATCTTAGTTTAGAAAAAGAGATGGAAATAATAATAGGTAAAAATAAAAATTTAAACAATTCTAAAGGGAAAGAACAAGTATCAAATATGATAAAAGTAGCTTCACTTACTAGAAAAGGATTTATGGCTGGCGATATATCAACTGTAATGAGTCCAAGGACAGTCTTGCATTGGGCTGAAAATTCAGAAATTTTCAAAGATATAGGATATGCATTTAGGGTTACATTTTTAAACAAATGCGACGATGCAGAAAAAAATACTATTGCTGAATATTATCAAAGATGTTTTGGCGAAGAACTGCCAGAGTCAATGATTAATATTCAAGTTTAATGAATAGAGAAGATAATATAAAAGAAAAATTCAAACAAGCGCTGCAATCAACTTATAGAGTTATCTCAGATGATTATAAAGTTGACAGAAATAACAAAAAAGGTGAAAAAATTTATAGCGTTGGTGAAATAGATAATATTACTGATAAAAATCAGTTTAATAAATTAAGAGCAGAAACAGACTCTGAAGCATTAAAAAAAAGGTTTTCAGACAAAAAATTACTAGCCAAAAATATTCCAAAAAATCCATCTTGTAGAAATCTTTACCAGCTTTCAGAAAAGGTTAGATATGAGTTGCTAGGTTCGGAAATGATGAAGGGAATTTCAAAAAATTTTAAAGATAATTATAAATACAGGCTTCAATCTCTTGAACAAAAAAAAATTATGAAAAAAGAAGATACAAATATAATTGATGCTTTTGAAATTTATATGACAAACAAGTTTTTTAATCTGGAACTAAGTTCTGGAAATAAAGAAATTCTTCAATTTTGGGAAAATGATTTTAATAAGTCCATAGGCAATCATTTGAAATTTTTAAAAGAAAATTTGGAAAATCAAGAGGTTTATAATAATAAATTTTCAGAAATTTTAGAAAGTATGGATATATTTGAAAATGATGACACCACCGAAAAAGAAAATGATGAAAAAGATGATACCCAAGATCAAAATAATCCAAATAACAGTGAGGACGAAAACAATGAACAATCTAGCAAGTCAAGCGAGGATGAAAATATCACACAAGGTATGGATAGCAAGGATGATGTTAATGAGTTTAGACTTGATGATCAACTTGCCAATGAGAATAACGATGATATGGACTCAGAAAATGTGATCCAAAAAAAGAATTTAGGTATAAGTGATAAAGAATATAAAATATTTACTAAAGAGTTTGACGAAATTGCCAAAGCCGAAAGTTTAGAAACTGCTGAGGAAATTCAAAAACTCAGAAAAAATTTAGACCAGCAACTTACTAGCTTTCAAGATTTAATTACAAAATTAGCGAACAAATTACAAAGACAATTAATGGCAAAACAAAATCGGTCTTGGGAATTTGATCTTGAAGAAGGGTTATTAGATAGTTCAAAGTTACCAAGGATTATTATTGATCCATACAATTCCTTATCATTTAAAAAAGAAAAAGATTTAGACTTTAAAGATACAATAGTGACATTATTAATTGATAACTCTGGTTCAATGAGAGGAAGACCAATAACTATAGCGGCTATTTGTGCTGACATTTTATCTAGAACTTTAGAGAGATGTTCTGTCAAAGTAGAAATACTTGGATTTACAACAAAAAATTGGAAAGGTGGAAAAAGTAGACAAGAATGGAATAAATTAGGAAAAACAAAAAATCCTGGAAGACTAAATGATCTTAGACATATAATTTACAAAAGCGCTGACTCTCATTGGAGACAATCAAAAAAGAATCTGGGATTAATGTTAAAAGAGGGATTGTTAAAAGAAAATATAGATGGAGAAGCCATTACATGGGCATTCAATAGACTTAAAAAAAGAAGAGAGGAAAGAAAAATACTAATGGTTATTTCTGATGGAGCGCCTGTAGATGATTCAACTTTATCGGTGAATTCAGGCGATTTTTTGGAAAAGAACTTAAAAAAAATTGTTAAATTTATTGAAACAAATAGCGAGATTGAAATATTAGCAATTGGTATTGGCCATGATGTATCTAGATATTATAAAAAAGCTATCAAAATTTCAGATGTACAAGAACTAGGTGATGTAATGATCGATCAATTGAGCGGTCTATTTGAAAATAAAAAACTTCACTAAATATTTTTTAAATCTTTATTTGACCATTCAATTTTGATTTCGCCGCCACCTCTTGTTTCTGAGTTTCTTATTAAAAGTTTAGCTTTATTTTTTTCTAACAAGGTTTTTCCTATAAATATCCCCAAACCAAGTCCTGCTCTGGACTTATTTTTAGATTGAAGTGACTTAATATATGGCTCTCCAATTTTCGTAAGTATATCTTTAGGAAAACCTGATCCATCATCTTCTATTGATATTGTTGAATTTTCACTGTCACTAGTTATTGATATGAAGATATTTTTTTGTGAAAATTTATTTGCATTACCAATAAAATTTCTTATCCCATAAACTATTTCAATCGATTTTGAAATTTCAAATGAATTATAATCTTGCTCTATATTAATAATAAAATTTTTATCTGATATCTCTTTAAAAGAATTGACTATTTCTTTTACATAATCATATAAACTTACATTTTTATCTATAAAATCATCCTCAACTACAGGGTTTAAAGATAACTTTTTTAATATTTCATTACATCTATCAACTTGGCTTACAAGCAATTCAATATCTTTTTTAAGATCTCTATTATTTTTAAAATTATTGTATAAGTCTTGAGATATAATCTTTATAGTAGATAACGGAGTGCCTAATGAATGAGCAGCAGCTGCGGCTTGCCCACCTAAAGATACCAATTCGTGCTCTTTAGAAATAACTTCCTGAATTTTATCTAATGCATCTTTTCTAACTTTTGACTCATTTCCAAATGTTAAAGCAAAAAAACTCAGGAAAAGAAGTGCAATAATTAAAGCTAAAGGAACTGAATAATAATAGTAATTACTAAAAATATATTCATTTAATGGTGAAGGTAATTCTTGATGATAAAAAGTAAGTAAAATAATTGAAGAGATTGTTAAAATTATTAATAAAATATTTGTTCTAATACTTAAGCTACTTGAGGCAAATATACTTGGTATAATCAAGAATAATGAGAATGGATTAATAGTACCACCAGTTAAATAAAGCAAAAAACTTAGTTGTAGAATATCAAGGGTAAGAAAAGTAAAAGATATTTTTTCTTGTAATTGATTTTTTTTAAAAAAATAAAATAAGAAAATGTTACTTAGAGCACCTACTAAAACTATGAAATTTGCCAGTAAAAAATTAAATTCAAAATTTAATAAAAATGCGACAACATTTATAGTAATAAATTGACCTATTACACCAATCCACCTTAAATTGACGTATGTAATTTTGTTTAGATGCGATGATTTGGAATTTATGCTTAATTCCATTAATTAAATATCTAAATTAATTACATTTATTGCGTTGTCTACAATAAAATCTTTTCTAGATGCTACATCACTACCCATTAAAGTTTGGATAAGATTTTGATCTTTTTGTAAATTTTTTGAATATTGAACTTGAAGAAGATTTCTTGTTTCTGGATTTAAAGTTGTATTCCACAATTCTTCAGGATTCATTTCTCCAAGACCTTTAAATCTTTGAATATTTAATTTAGATTTTTCTAATTGAATTGTTTTATAAAATTCTTTTGAATTTCTCTTAATTTTTTTTAAATCTTTAGAATTTTTAATTATAAAATTTTCAAGATCCTTCTCATCCTTTATATAAATACCTTTTGAACCTTTATTAATTTTAAAAAGAGGTGGTTGTGCTAAATATACATGACCTTTTTCAATTAATTTATTAAAGGGAATATTATTAAAAAAAGTTAAAAGCAGTGCTCTAATATGAGAACCATCTACATCTGCATCCGTCATAATTATGATTTTTCCATATCTTAAATCCTCCAAATCTATTTCTTCAGCTTTAGGATCTAATCCAAGAGCATTTATCAATGTAACTATTTCATTTGAAGAAATCATTTTTGATAGTGATTTTGTTCTTAGGTCACTATTATTACCATTTTTTTTATTCCCATTAATCTCGGTAAAAGTATTTAATATTTTTCCTCTCAAAGGTAACACAGCTTGGTACTCCCTGTTTCTACCTTGTTTAGCTGATCCACCTGCTGAGTCTCCCTCTACTATAAATAACTCTGTTCCCTCTTGTTTTGAATTTTGACAGTCTGCGAGTTTTCCAGGCAGTCCAGTAAGCTCTAAAGCCCCTTTTCTTCTTACATTTTCTCTAGCTCTTTTAGCAACATCTCTTGCTACAGCTGCTTGAATTATCTTTGTCAAAATTATTTTTGAAACTGATGGATTTTGGTCAAACCAAATTGATAATTTTTCGTTTAGGATACCTTCAACAATATTTCTTACCTCTGATGAAACTAATTTATCTTTCGTTTGAGAAGAAAACTTAGGATCTGGGATTTTTATAGATAAAACACAGGTTAAACCTTCTTTTATATCATCTCCGGATAAAAGAACTTTGCTTTTTTTCAATAAATTTTGATCAGATGCATATTTATTTACAACTCTTGTAAGAGCACTTCTAAAACCTAAAAGATGGGTTCCACCATCTTTTTGATAAATGTTATTAGTATAAGGATATACATCCTCGTTATATCCCGCGTTCCATTTTAATGAACATTGCACATCAACATCACTTTTTGTTCCTTCGATAAAAATTGGTTTTCTAAATAAATCATTGTCATTCTTATTTTTTAATTTTTCTCTCTTTTCATCTAAAAATTCAACAAACTCATTTATCCCCCCTTCAAATTTAAAATCATTAGTCTTTATTTTTTTTTGAGTTAAATCATTAAGTATAATTCTTATTCCTTTGTTTAAAAAAGCTAGTTCCCGCATTCTTTTTTGAATAACTGAAAAACTAAACTTCGTTGATGAGAAAATATCCTTTGAAGGTAAAAAATTTATTCTTGTTCCTGTATTTTTTGATTTTCCGGTTACTTTTAATGGTGTTTTTGTTTCACCATTTATAAATTCGACGAAATGCCTTTTTCCATCTCTTTCGATATGTAATTCCAATTTTTGAGAAAGAGCATTTACAACTGACACACCGACACCATGCAAACCACCTGAGACTTTGTATGAATCATGATCAAATTTTCCGCCAGCATGTAGCTGGGTCATTATAACTTCGGCTGCTGATTTTTTTTCTTCTTTATGGATATCTACTGGTATACCTCTTCCATCATCTTCAACTGTAATTGAACCATCTAAATTTATGCTAACTTCAATTTTTTTACAATGACCTGCTAGTGCTTCGTCAATAGAATTATCCACAACCTCATAAACCATGTGATGTAAGCCGGTCCCATCGTCAGTATCACCGATATACATACCTGGTCTTTTTCTTACTGCTTCAAGACCCTTTAAAACTTTTATAGAATCTGCTTGATAATTATTTGTAATATTCTTTGTCATTATTTTTTAAAAGGAAGTAAGTATTTATACCATTTTTAAAATTTTAAATAAAATTTGTTTGAACCATAAGGCTAAATTAATTAACTATATCAACAAAAATAATCGTTTTTTTTTAATAATTTTCTATTTAAATGTTTTGCTCGATAAAACCCACTTTTTATCAAAATAATGGCGGAGAGAATGGGATTCGAACCCATGATAGAGTTTCCCCTATACACGCTTTCCAAGCGTGCGCCTTCAACCACTCGGCCACCTCTCCATTATTTTTCCTTAGAAATTTTAAGCACACCTATAAAAGCTTCTTGTGGAATCTCTACTTTTCCAAATTGCTTAGCTCTAGCTTTACCTTTTTTTTGTTTTTCAAGTAATTTTCTTTTTCTATCAACTGCACCTCCTCCATGAATTTTTGTTAAAACATCTTTTTTAAAACCTTTAATTGTCTCTCTTGCAATAATCTTTCCTCCTATAGCTGCTTGAACTGGTATCATGAAATTATGTCTAGGAATTAAATCTTTTAATTTTTCACAAACCTCCCTTCCAGTTTTTTGAGCAAAGTCTTTATGAATCATCATTGCCAAGGCATCCACGGGTTCACTGTTTACAAGTATATTCATTTTAACAAGATCCCCTTCTCTATGTCCTATTATTTCATAATCAAAACTAGCGTAACCACTTGTCATAGATTTTAATCTGTCATTAAAATCAAATACTACTTCATTTAATGGTATTTCATAATTTAAAACGGCTCTATTACCGGAATAACTAAGATTTTTTTGAATTCCTCTTTTATCTTGGCATATTTTTATTATTGGTCCAAGAAACTGATCTGGAGTAATTATTGTAGCTTTAATCCATGGCTCTTCAATAAATTTTATCAAAGTTGGATCTGGTAAACTCGATGGATTTTGCAAGTCTTTTACTTCACCACTGTTCAAATGGATTTTATAAACTACGCCTGGAGTTGTAGTAAGTAAGTTAATGTCAAATTCTCTTTCAAGTCTCTCCGTAACAATTTCTAAATGTAACAAACCCAAAAAACCACATCTAAAACCCAAACCTAATGCAGAGGAAGACTCGGCCTCAAAAGAAAAACTAGAGTCATTTAATTTAAGTTTAGCTAAACCATCTTTTAACTTTTGATATTCAGAACTATCTACAGGAAATAATCCACAAAAAACCACTGGCTTACTTGGTTTAAAGCCTGGAAGTATATCTGTTAATGGTTTTGAAGCATCACAAATTGTATCTCCAACCTTTGTTTCAGATAAAACTTTTATTCCAGTTGTTATAAATCCAATTTCTCCTGAATTAAGTTCGTCAATATCCTTTGGTTTTGGCGTAAAAACACCAACTTTTTCAACAAAATACTCTTTGTTAGAAGACATCATTTTAATTTTCATATTATTTTTTATTTTCCCATCAATTACTCTTACTAAAATTACTACCCCAAGATAAGTGTCATACCAACTATCTACTAATAAACACTTTAATTTTTCATCTTTTTCACCTTTGGGTCCAGGTAGTGTTTGAATAATTTGCTCCAAAATGTCTTCAATACCCTCACCTGTTTTACCTGAACATGGCACAGCATTTGAAGTATCTATTCCAATAACGTCTTCAATTTGTTTATTTGTTCTATCTATGTCAGATGCAGGTAAATCAATTTTATTTAAAACTGGAATAATTTCATGGTTAGTATCTAATGCTTGATAGACATTTGCTAAAGTTTGAGCCTCTACACCTTGTGTGCTATCTACAATTAATATTGATCCTTCGCAGGCATACAAAGACCTGCTAACCTCATAACTGAAGTCAACATGTCCTGGGGTATCTATAATATTAAGAATATAATTTTTTCCATCTTTGGATTTATAATTTAATTTAACTGTTTGAGCTTTAATTGTTATACCTCTCTCTCTTTCAATATCCATTGAGTCAAGGACTTGAGCCTTCATTTCTCTATCTGTTAATCCACCACATCTATGTATTATTCTATCTGCTATTGTAGATTTGCCATGATCAATATGAGCAATAATTGCAAAGTTTCTTATGTTATCAATTTCAGTAGACATTTAGGATCTAATTTTAGCGCCTGACTTAGATTCAACAGTTGAAATAATTAATTTATTAATTTTTTCAAGATCATTTTCTTCTAATGTTTTTTCAGATGATTGAATTGTAACATTGAGAGCTATCGATTTTTTTCCATCTGGAATATTTTCACCTTCATAAATATCAAAAATTTTAATTGATCTTATTAGATTTTTATCTATTGAAGATATGATTTCTATTAAATCCTGTGCTTTGTAATTTTTATCTACAACAAAAGCATAATCTCTCTCTGATTTTTGATAATCTGAGTATTCAAAGTTTAGTTTTTGATCCTTTAGCTTTATTTTCGTATCTTTTAAATAATCGAGATAAATTTCAAAACCAACTACTCCTTCAGTTTTTATATCTAGCTTCTTAACAATATTTGGATGAAGTTCTCCAAAATATGCAACAGGATCAATATCATCCTTATCTAGATAAACTGAACCAGATTTTCCTGGGTGATAGTAAGAAGGAGATTTATCTCTAATAAAAAAACTTTGTTTGTCATATCCAGCTTCCATTAATGTTTGAATTAAATCTTTTTTCACATCAAAAATATCAACCGATCTATCTTTTTCATTCCAATTTAATCTTGAAATTTTTCCCGATTTTATTGCACCTATTACTGTCAACTGTTCTCCAGGCTGTTTATTTTTGAAAATTGGTCCAATTTCAAAAAACGAAATGTCTTTAAATCCTCTATCTAAATTTTTCTTTAAATAAAAAGCTAAATTTGAAAAAATTGAATTTCTTAAAACATCTAAATCTGAGCTTATGGGGTTTACTATTTTTATTTCTTTTAAATTTTCTTTAAAAAAATTATTTATTCTTGAATCTGTGAATGACCAAGTAATAGTCTCTAAATAACCTTTTGATGCTACAGAACGTTGTAAAAAATGAAAAAGTTTTTGCTGTTTATTTAATGTGTCTTTTAATCTATTTTTCTTTGGCTCTATAGTTTCAATATTTTCATATCCTTTAATTCTAACAACTTCTTCAACTATATCTATCGGTTGACTTATGTCAGGCCTCCAAGAAGGAACCTTTAGGTTTAATTCTGATTTCTTTTTTGAAACCTCGAAACCTAGATCTTTCAAAATTTTTATGATTTCATTTTCTTTTACTTTAAAACCTGTAATCTTTTCGAATAACGATGTATTAAATTTTATTTCTATTTTTTTATATTGTTTAATTTTTTGAATATCAAATTTACTAATCTTTCCTCCACAAATTTCAGATATTAGTTGAGAGGCTTTTTGTAAGCCAAGTTCTACTGATTGATGGTCAATTCCTCTTTCAAATCTAAATTTAGCATCGGTATCAATGTTAAGTAATTTTGAGGTTTTTCTAATTGATCTTGGTATAAAGTATGCAGACTCCAATAAAATATTTTTAGTTTCTAACTCAGTACCAGAACGTATTCCTCCAATTACCCCTCCTAAGCCTAACACACCAGATTGGTCAGATATAACACACATTCCATCATCTAATTTATATTCCTTGTTATCTAGAGCCTCAAAAGTTTCACCTTTTTTTGAGTTTCTTACTATAATTTCTTCATCAATTTTATCTGCATCATATGCATGTAGAGGTCTATTTAAATCTAACATGACATAATTGGTAATATCTACAATTGCTGAAATTGGTTTTTGACCAAGAGTTTCAATTTTTTCTTTTAACCATTTTGGGCTTTCTTTATTAGTTACTCCTTTTATGAGACAACTCGCAAAGATTGTACATCCTTGATTTTTATCTTTTGTAATTGAAACTTTAATATTTTGTGATCCATCTTTCTTGATGTTTTTATGTGAAATACTTTTTAATTTACCAGCTCCTGCTGCAGCTAAATCTCTAGCTATTCCTCTCACCCCTAAACAGTCAGGTCGATTTGGGGTTATTGATAAATCAACAACCTTTTCAGTATTATTTTTAAAAAAATTGTTACCTATCTTGTCTAAATAATTGCTTGGTTTTAGCTCTGTTATCCCCTCACTTTCGTCTGATAATTTTAATTCTGACTCCGAACATAGCATTCCATATGAAGTCACTCCTCTAATCTTACTGACTGTAAGTTTCATATTATTTTTTGGAATTACTGATCCAGGAGCAGCATAAACTGTTAAAAGATCTTTTTTAGCGTTTGGCGCTCCACAAACAACTTTAACAATTTTTTTTTTCCCTATATCAACATCACATACCCTAAGTCTATCTGCATTTGGATGTTGTTCAGCATTTATAATTTTTGCCACTTTAAAATTATCCAAATCAGAGCTGATATTTTCAAAACTTTCAACTTCAAGTCCAATATCTGTCAATTTATCAATAATCTGAGTATCTTTATGTTTGGTTTCAAGATGTTCCTTTAACCAACTCATTGTAAATTTCATCTGCTTAGACCTCTATAATTTGATGGAACGTCTAATGGATCAAACCCAAAATGATTAAGCCATCTGTAGTCAGTCTCAAAAAAAGCTCTTAAATCATTTATGCCGTATTTCAACATTCCAAGTCTATCAATTCCAATACCAAAAGCATAACCTTGGTATTTATCTGGATTTACATTTACATTTTTCAGGACATTTGGATGTACCATTCCACAACCAAGAATTTCTAACCATTTATCTCCCTCACCAATAACTATTTTTCCATCCTTTAACTCGTAACCAATATCAACTTCTGCAGATGGTTCAGTAAAAGGAAAATGACTAGGTCTAAATCTCATTTTAATTTTGTCGACTTCAAAAAAAGATTTTATGAAGTAATTCAAACAGCCTTTTAAATGACCCATATTTATATCTTTATCAATATGAAGGCCCTCAACTTGGTGAAACATTGGTGAATGTGTTTGATCACTATCAGATCTATATGTTCTTCCAGGAGCTATAATCTTAAATGGAGGTTTTCCATTCAACATTGTCCTGACTTGCACAGGAGACGTATGAGTTCTTAATAATATTTCTTTATTATTATCTAAATAAAAAGTGTCATGCATATCTCTTGCTGGATGATTATCAGGAGTATTTAATGCAGTAAAATTATAATGCTCATTCTCTACATCTGGCCCTTCTTCTACACTAAAACCTATTTCAGAAAATATTGAAGATATCTCATCAATAACTTGCGAGACAGGATGAATTTTTCCTTGTTTTATTTCTCTCTCAGGTAAAGTTACATCTAATTTTTCATTCTCAAGTTTAGAGTTAATTTCTTTAATTTCAATTTCTTGAAGTTTGGAATTTATTTTTTCTTGAAGTTGCTCTTTTATTGAATTTAAATCTGAAGCAAATTTTTTTCTTTCATCATTGGGTAATGAGCCTAATGTTTTAAAAGAATTAGAAATTTGTCCATTTTTACCAAACAATTCTGTTTTTATTTGATTTACACTTTCTATGTCTAAATCGTTATCTAATTTATTTAAATATTCATCTTTGATTTTTTTAATATCGGACATATTCGTAGAATATTTGTTAACTCTAGAAAAACAACAATGAAAATTAGTTTAATGCTGCTTGAGCTTTTTTAACTATAGTTTTAAATGCTTCTGGATTGTCATACGCTATTTCAGCAAGTATTTTTCTATCTATTTTAATACCTGTTTTGCTAAGGCCATTTATAAATTTAGAATATGTTAAACCTTCAGATCTTACTCCCGCATTAATTCTTTGAATCCAAAGTGACTTAAAATCTCTTTTTTTGTTTCTTCTATCTCTATAAGCATACTGCAAAGCTTTTTCCATTGCCTGTCTAGCAACTCTTATCGTATTTTTCCTTCTGCCCCACTGTCCCTTAACAGCTTTTAATACTTTTTTATGTTTAGCTCTACTTGTTACGCCTCTCTTTACTCTAGCCATTTTATCCTCTTAAGTTATAAGGCATATAAGATTTCACAATTTTACCATCTTGTTTTGACATTACCGTAGTGCCTCTTTGTTTTCTTATCTGTGAGTTAGTTCTTTTAATCATACCATGTCTCTTACCAGCTTGAGCAGTGATTACCTTTCCTCTAGCAGATATTTTAAATCTTTTTTTTGCTGAACTTTTTGTTTTTAATTTAGGCATAATTTTTTGTGGGGTTATACAAATATTAATATTAATTTACAACCAGAAATAAGGCTTATAAAGGCTGGATAACCATAATCATTTGTTTACCATCAAATTTAGGCTGAAGCTCAACTCTTCCAACGGTCTCCATATCCTGTTTGATCTTATCCATTAACTCATTTCCTAAGCTTGAATGCTGTAATTCTCTTCCTTTAAATCTTATTGTAAATTTAACCTTATCTCCCTTAGCGATAAATTTTTGAGCGTTTTTTATTTTAAAAGTATAATCATGTACTTCAGTTACAGGTCTTAACTTAATTTCTTTTAACTCAATCTTTTTTTGCTTTTTCTTTGCTTTATTTGCTTTTTTTTGAGCATCATATTTATATTTTCCCATATCCATAATTTTGCATACAGGAGGTTTTGCATTCGGAGCAATTTCAATTAAATCTAAACCCTCCTCTTTTGCTCTATTAATTGCATCTTGCAAATTAAGAATACCTAAATTTTCTCCGTTACTTGTAATAACCTGTACATCTTGAGAAGTTATTCTTTGGTTAGTTCTAGGGCCTTTAGGTTTAGTTCTTTTCTGGAAATAGTTTTGTTTAAAATCTGCCACTTAAATTGAAGGTGCTTTGTTTAGAGCAGTATATTTTTTTAAGAATTCTTTTAATTCCATAGTTTCTTGTTTTTTAGAATCCAATCTTCTAATAGTTACTGTGTTACTGTCAACTTCTTTTTTTCCACATATTAGTAGCATTGGGACTTTAGTTAATGAATGTTCTCTAATTTTATAATTTAAATTATGATTTTTTAAATCAACTTCAGAACTCAGACCAACTTTTTTTAATTCATTATTTACCCCTTTTGCATATTCATCAAAATCACTTGAAATAGGTATAACAATAGTTTGAACTGGGCAAAGCCAGAACGGTAATTTTCCAGAGTAATTTTCAATTAAAATTCCTATAAATCTTTCTAATGATCCAAATAAAGCTCTATGTAGCATAACTGGAACTTTTTTATTTCCATCACTATCTATAAATGATGCGCCTAACCTGCCTGGTAAGTTTAAATCAACTTGTAAGGTACCACATTGCCAATCTCTACCGATTGCATCTCTTAAAACAAATTCTATTTTAGGACCATAAAAAGCACCTTCACCTTTATTTACAGAGTATTCTAATTTTGTTGCTTTTATAGCCTCCAATAACGCTGCTTCTGATTTGTCCCAAACTTTATCATCCCCAACTCTTAAGTCTGGCCGATCAGAATATTTCAAAATTACATCTTCAAATCCTAGATCTTTATAAATTTCCAAAATTAAATTTGTCACGCTCAAACATTCTTCAGTGATTTGCTCTTCTGTACAAAAAATATGTGCATCATCTTGAGTGAATGCTCTTACACGTAATAATCCGTGAAGAGCTCCAGAGGGTTCATATCTATGAACCTTTCCAAATTCTGACATTTTCAATGGTAAATCCCTATAACTTTTTAAACCTTGATTAAAGACCTGAACGCAACCAGGACAATTCATTGGTTTTATAGCAAATACTTTTTCATCAGGTGTTGTGGAAGTATACATATTTGCACCAAATTTTTCCCAATGGCCAGACTTCTCCCATAGTGATCGATCTAATATTTCTGGAGTATTTATTTCCTGATATCCTGCAGTTTCTTGCTTCATTCTCATATAAGAAATAAGTTTCTGAAATAAGTTCCATCCTTTTTGATGCCAAAATACTGATCCAGGACTCTCTTCTCTGAAATGAAACAGATCCATTTCTTTACCAATTTTTCTATGGTCTCTCTTTTCTGCTTCTTCGATTCTTGTTAAATAATCGTTTAACTCTTTTTGAGTGGACCAACTGGTGCCGTAAACTCTTTGTAACATTTCATTATTTGAATCTCCTCTCCAATAAGCACCAGAGACTTTTGTTAATTTAAAATATTTTCCAATTTTACCAGTTGAAGTTAAGTGGGGACCTCTGCATAAATCATGCCAATCACCATGGAAATACAAAGATACTTCTTCGCCCTCTGGAATGCTCTCTATTATTTCTGCTTTATATATTTCTCCCTTTTTTTTAAAATGTTCAATAGCATCATTCCTTTTCCAAATTTCTCTGTAAGTTTTTTCGTCTCTATCTACAATTTCTCTCATTTTATTCTCTATTTTTTCTAGATCTTCAGAAGTAAAAGGTTCCTTTCTAGCAAAATCATAATAAAATCCATCTTCAATAACAGGACCTATTGTAACCTGTGTGCCAGGAAACAATTCTTGAACTGCCATAGCTAATATATGTGCAGTATCATGCCTTATAGTTTCCAATCCCTCTTTATCTTTTGATGTAAATATCTTAATTGAGCAGTCTTTTGAAATATTGTGATTTAAATCTTTTAATTCTCCATCAACACTGATTAATAATGCCTGCTTTGATAAAGATTTACTAATTTTTTCAGCAACCTCAAAACCTGAAATACTTTTTTCAAAATTTATTTTTTTTCCGTCTGGTAATGTAATATTTGGCATTAATTAAATAGTTTTTTGTACTCTGAATAAGTAGAAAAACACATTTTTTCAACATTAAATTTCTTTACGGCATTTTCTCTTCCAAAATTACCCATTTTCGAAAGTTCATTAGTATCAAAGTTCATTGCTTGTATAATTTTTTTTGATAAATCATCAGAGTTACCTGCTTCAAACAATATTCCAGATTTTCCATCAATAACTGTCTCATTTGATCCACCAATATTACTGGCAAGAATTAATTTTTGCATAGATTGAGCCTCTACTGCAACTCTACCAAATGCTTCAGGTTCAATTGATGTGGAGACAACAATGTCAGATATTTTGTAAGCTAATGGCATATTTTTACAGTGGTCTATAAATCTAATTTGTTTAGTAAGTCTATATTGTTCAACAAGTCTAATTAATTTTTTTCTATATAGATCTCTACCTTGGTCATTACCCAAAATTACAGCAATAAAAGAGTCATTACCTAGCTGAATATTTACTTTACTTAATGCTTCTAAAAACATCTCTTGCCCCTTCCAAGCAGTAAGTCTTCCTGGTAACAAAATTATTTTTTTTCCAACTATCAAGCCCCATGACTTAAATAATTTATCTTCATCAGTTTCTAATGTAGTGGAAGAGTCAAAATAATCAGTATTTATGCCTCTAAATATAGAGAGCAATTTTTTTTTATCTGAGAGATATTCTGCATAGTTTTCTTTGATATGTGAAAAAATAAAGTTAGATCCAGCAATAATTAAATCTGATCTAACCATAACCGAGTTATAAAGTTTTTTTAATTTACTTTTAAAGTTATATGTTCCATGAAAAGTTGTAACAAACTTTCTTCTTGTAATTTTTGTTGCAATTAAACATGACCATGCAGGTGCTCTACTTCTAGCATGAACAATATTTATCCCATTTATTAAAATTATTGCAGAAATAATTAGTGAATTTATAAAAATGAGTATAGGATTTTTTGAGTGAACAGGAAGTTTTATGAGTTTGACTTTTTTTCTGTCTATGTATTGTAGGAGTTCACCACCACTAGTAATGAGATATGATCCAACATTATTTTCTGGCAAATAATGTGCAATGTCGTAACAACCGGTTTCCGCGCCACCGTAACCTAATTTAGGAATTACCTGTAGTACTTTCAATTTAGACTGCATGTGATAATAATATATACCTAGTCAATATGATTACTTTATATGAAAAAAAATAAATTTCTAAGAATTTCTAAATCTAAAAAACTAAGATATATCGCAAATAATTATAAGAAAAATCTCTACATAGTTTTTTTGCCAGGCTTTGCATCAGATATAGATGGGGACAAACCTAAAAAATTTTTAAACTTTAGCATTAAAAATAAATTAGGGTTTTTAGCGTTAGAATATTTTGGTCATGGAAGGTCTTCAGGTGAGTTTATAAAAGGTAATATTACAAAATGGTCAAATGACGCTAAGACTGCAATTAATAAAATAGTAAAAAAAAATGATTTTATTCTAATTGGCTCCAGTATGGGTGGATGGATTTCGATGATAATGCACAGATATTTTAGTTCTCAAATTAAAGGCTTCCTTGGTATTGGATCTGCGCCTGAGTTTCTTACAAGAATTATGTGGAAAAAATTTCCAAAAAAAACAAAGGATGAAATAATCAAAAAGGGAATATCTAAAATTAAAAATGGCGATTATGAATACTTAATTACTAAACAGCTTATTTTTGATGGAAAAAAAGCTACAAATAAAGTTCTTAATAAAAAATTAAATAACACCATCCCTGTCACAATGGTTCACGGACAAAAAGATGAGGTAGTACCAGTAAAATACTCAAGAATGGTTTTAAAAACTTTTCCTAAAGCAGATAAAAAGCTTCTAATAATAAAGAATGGAGATCATAGTCTCTCCTCAAGTAAAAATTTAATTATAATTTGTAAAGAACTACAAAAAATAATTGAAAAAATTAACTAGCTTTACCTACAATACTTTTATTAGTAATTGGATTTTCAAGCTTATCTATCATTTCTTTAGGGCAAACTTGTAAAAAATTATTTACCTCCATATCAAAATTTTCGAGTATATTTTTAGAAACATTTGATGCTGTTTCTTGATAATGTTTTGAGATTAGTTCCTTTAACTTATTTTTCCAAAACTCTGTCTCGGGTGTTTGCCAAATAATTGTCTCTGGATTTGCTTTTTTTGTAAATTCATTTTTAGGATCATATACAAAAGCCATTCCACCTGTCATACCTGCTCCAAAATTATCTCCAACATCACCTAATATTACAATTGAACCTCCTGTCATATACTCACATCCATTTGAGTCACAACCTTCAACTACCGCAGTTGCTCCTGAGTTTCTTACTGCAAATCTTTCGCCCGCTTGTCCTGCTGCTAATAAAGTTCCCGATGTTGCTCCATATAAGACTGTATTTCCTATAATAGTATTTTCGTTTGAGACTAAATTACTTTCCTCAGTAAGTTTAACTATTACAGATGCACCTGATAAACCTTTGGCAACATAATCATTAGCATCTCCTTTTAAGATTAATTTAAGTCCTTTAATCCCAAATGCACCAAATGATTGTCCAGCTGATCCCTTAAAATTGAGTGAAAAAGTATTTTCCTCTAATTTATTATTTCCAAATTTTTTATATAAATGATAAGAAATTCTTGTGCCTACTGCTCTATCAGTATTTTTTATTTCATATGTTTTATCTAACGGAGAATTATTATCTATTAAGTTTTCTACCTCTGGCCAAATTTTTTGATCCAATGTATCTGGAACCTCATTAATTATAGGTTTCTCACAATACCTTTTATTTTTACCAGGGTCAGCTTGTACAAATAAAGGATTTAAATCTAAATCATCCAAATTTGGTGATCCTTTACTCACTTGTCTTAATAAGTCGGTTCTACCAATGACCTCATTAAGAGACTTAAAGCCTAAACTTGCTAGAATTTCTCTTACTTCTTCAGCTATAAAAGAAAATAAGTTTACTACTTTATCTGGTGTACCGGTAAATTTTTTCCTAAGTTCATCATCTTGAGTACAAACACCGACTGGACAAGTGTTAGAGTGACATTGTCTTACCATAATACATCCCATTGCAACTAGCGCTGTAGTAGCTACACCAAACTCTTCTGCGCCCATCATTGCTGCCATAACTACATCTCTTCCAGTTTTAATTCCTCCATCCGTTCTCAGGGTAACAAGGTGTCGTAGTTTATTTAAAGTCAAAACTTGGTTTGCTTCTGTTAATCCCATTTCCCATGGAATACCAACATATTTAACGCTTGTTTGAGGAGTAGCCCCTGTTCCACCATTATGACCAGATATTAAAATGATATCAGCTTTTGCTTTAGCAACTCCTGCAGCGATAGTTCCTATTCCAGATGAGGCTACTAATTTTACACCAACTCTTGCCTTTGGGTTAATTTGTTTTAAATCATAAATTAGCTGTGCGAGATCTTCGATTGAGTAAATATCATGATGCGGAGGCGGTGAAATTAAAGTTACTCCTGGAGTAGAGTGTCTTAATTTAGCTATTTCTTCTGTAACCTTAAAACCAGGTAGTTGACCTCCTTCACCAGGCTTTGCACCTTGAGCAATCTTAATTTCAATTTCATTACAATTATTTAAATAATTTATAGTTACTCCAAATCTTGCAGATGCTATTTGTTTTACTCTTGAATTAGCGCTATCTCCATTTTCTAAAACTTTAAATCTCTTTTCATCCTCTCCACCTTCACCGCTACAAGAAGCTCCTTTTATCCTATTCATGCCCATAGCAAGCGTTTCATGAGCTTCTTTTGATAAAGCACCATGAGACATACTTCCACTTCCAAATCTTTTCATAATTTCACTTATTGGTTCAACTTCGTCAATTGCTATTGCTTCTTGATTTTTAAAGTCAATTAAATCTCTTAAATTAATTGGTTTTAAACCATAGATTCCTTTGGTGTATTTTTTATAAGTATCATAAGAATTTGATCCAACTGCAGCTTGTAAAAGATGAATTAATTTTCCTTGATATTGGTGAGTTTCTCCATTTTTTCTATATCTATAAATTCCACCTATGGGTAAAATATTTGAATGAATGTCAAAAGCATCCTTATGTATACCTCTAATCTTTTTTTCTATACCACTTAATCCAATTCCAGAAATTTTAGATATTACACCTGGAAAATAATCTTTAACAATTGTTCTACTTAGTCCTACAGTTTCAAAATTACATCCTCCTCTATATGAACTTAAAACAGAAATACCCATCTTTGACATTATTTTTAACAGGCCAAAGTTTACAGATTTAATATACCTACTCACACATTCATCAAAAGAAAATTTACCAAAAAGTTTTTTGGAATGTCTTTGAAATAGACTATCGAATGCAAGATAAGGATTTACAGTTGTTGCTCCAACACCTATAAGTGTAGCAAATGAGTGTGTATCAAGAGCATCTCCTGTTTGAACATTGATAGAAACATATCCTCTTAGGCCTAATTTAATTAAATGAGTGTTTATTGCTCCAATACATAAAAGCATTGGCATTGGCAGACTTGTTTCGGATATATTTCTGTCTGACAAAATAAGTTGTGTTACACCTTCTCTGACTGCTTTCTCTGCATCCCTTTTTAATTTATCAATTGAATTTTCTAGTGTTTCGTCTTTGTTGAATATACAATTTAAAATTCTATAATTATCACCAAAGTACTTTACAAATTTTTCAAACTGATTGTTTGAAAGGATAGGACTGTCTAAAACATAAATATTTTCCTCGGTAAGATCTGAAAAATCTAGAATGTTACCCAAATTTCCAAACCTAGTTTTTAAACTCATAACCTTATTTTCTCTTAAAGAGTCAATTGGAGGATTTGTTACTTGACTAAAGTTCTGTCTAAAAAAATGATAAAGAGGCCTATATTTGTCAGATAATACAGCAAGAGGTGTATCATCACCCATGGATCCAGTTGCTTCTTTGGCGTCTTCAGCCATAGGATGAAGGATTAGTTCTAAATCCTCAAGGCTATAGCCAAAACAGTGTTGTATTTTTTTCAAATCAGAGCCTGAATACTGGTTTTTTTCATTTTCTATTGGAAATTTTTTATCAAGATCAATGATCTGGTTGTTAAACTTTTTAAATTCTTTTGCTAAATAATTCTTAATCGCATTGTTTGTATAAACTTTTCCTTTTTCAATTCTAACACCCAATATTTCACCAGGGCCAAGTCTTCCCTTCGAAACAATTTTCTTTTCGTTTAAATCAATCATACCCGTTTCAGATCCAGCAAACAAAAGTTTGTCTCTTGTAACAGTATATCTTAGTGGTCTTAGACCATTTCTGTCACTTCCAACAATTACCCACTCATTGTCTGTAGCAGCAACAGCAGCGGGTCCATCCCAAGGTTCCATGGTACTATTTAAAAAATTGAACAATTGTTGATGATCTTTTGGCAAAACTTTACTTTTTTTTGACCACGCATCTGGAATTAACATAAGTTTTGCTAAAGGTGCTGAATGACCGGAAATATTTAGTAATTCAAAAACATTGTCTAATGATGCAGAGTCAGAATTTCCAGCAGGAATAACCGGTTTCAAATTTTCCATATCATCAAACAATGGACTAAACATTTCTTCTTGGTGTATATTCATCCAATTAACGTTACCTTTAAGTGTATTTATTTCACCATTATGAGCGATAGCTCTAAACGGTTGAGCTAAATCCCAGCTTGGTGCTGTATTAGTTGAAAACCTCTGATGAAAAATTGCATATCTAGAAATAAAACGTTCATCTTTTAAATCTGTGTAAAAGTCTGACAAAGCTTCTGCAAGAAACATTCCTTTGTAAATAATTGATTTTGAACTAAATGAGCAAACATAAAAATTATTTAATTGATTTTTTAAAGCTTCTTTTTCAATTTTTCTTCTTGTCTCGTATAATATTCTCTCTAAATCTTTGCCAATAATTGATTTATCATTATGTGTAAACAAAACTTGAGTAATTTCAGGCCTTGTTAATTCAGCTTTTTCACCAAGTACAGATGGATCAACCGGAACTTGTCTCCATCCATATATATTAAAATTCTTTTTTGTAAGTTCACTCTCTACTATTGTTCTACATTTCTCTTGACCACCAAAATCGTTCCTTGGAAGAAAGATCATTCCTACACATAAATCTGAATTATCGTGTTTGTGACCAGTAATTTCTATTTTCTCTGCAAAAAAATCTTTGGGTATCTCAATATGTATTCCTGCTCCATCACCTGTTTTTCCATCAGCGTCAATAGCACCCCTATGCCAAACAGCTTTCAAAGCTTCAATTCCATATTCAACTACTTTTCTTGATTTTAGACCCTCAGTTGAAGCTACAAGACCTACTCCACATGCATCATGTTCCATTTTTTCATCATAAACATGATTTTTTTTTAATAATTCACGATTTTTTTTTTGAATATCCATTATGCAACTTTCATTTTTTGTTTTGATTGAAGAAAACTTTCGATTGAAGTTGCTGCATCTCTTCCATCTTTAATAGCCCATACAACTAATGATGCTCCTCGGACAATATCTCCTGCCGCAAATACACCAGGAATACTTGTTTCTAAGGTATCAAAGTCAGCCTTAATAGTTCCCCATTGTGAAACTTTTAATCTTGGCTCTTGAAAAAGAATAGGTAAGTCCTCTGGATCAAATCCTAGAGACTTAATGACTAAATCTGCTTTTATTTCAAATTCAGAATTTTCTTCTACAACTGGTTTTCTTCTTCCACTCTCATCTGGGTCAGTTAATTTCATTTTATCCACTATAATACTCTTAACTTTATTGGATCCTTTAAATTCTTTTGGATTACTCAACCAAATAAATTCCACACCTTCTTCCTCTGCATTTCCTACTTCTCTAGCAGACCCAGGCATGTTTTCTCTATCCCTTCTGTATAAACATTTTACAGATTTAGCTTTTTGTCGAACTGATGTCCTTACACAATCCATTGCTGTGTCTCCTCCACCAATAACTACAACATCTTTTCCTTCAGCATTAAGTGTACCGTTGTCAAACATTTCAACTTTATCACCCAAGCCTTTTTTATTTGATGCTGTTAGGAATTCCATTGCAGGAAAAATATTGCTTAAGTCATTTCCTGGTAAATTTACTTCTCTTGGTTTGTAAACACCTGTAGAAATTAAGATTGCATCATGTTTTGATTGTAACTCTTTTAGGGTAGAGTCTTTGCCAACTTCAAAATTGTTTACAAAGTTTATTCCTCCATCTTTTAGAAGTTTAATTCTTCTTTCAACTACATGTTTCTCTAATTTGAAGTTTGGAATTCCATAAATAAGTAATCCACCAGCTCTATCATATCTGTCATATATTGTTACTTGATATCCTTTTTTTCGAAGCTCTTCTCCGCAAGCTAACCCTGCAGGTCCTGCACCTATAATCCCAACACTTTGTTCATTTTCAATTTTTACTTTTATTGGTTTAACCCATCCATTTTCCCATGCCTTGTCAGTTAGATATTTTTCAATTGATCCTATAGTAACAGTTCCATGCCCTGACTGTTCTATTACACAATTCCCTTCACATAGTCTGTCCTGAGGACAAATTCTTCCACATACTTCTGGCATATTATTTGTGCTTTGTGATAAGTGATATGCCTCTTCATACCTTCCTTCTGCAGTGAGTTTCAACCAATCTGGAATATTATTGCTTAAAGGACAATGAACCTGACAAAAAGGGACGCCACACTGTGAACATCTACTAGACTGCTCTTTAGCTCTATCATGTATAAATTCTTGATATATCTCGCCGAAATCCTCTTTTCTCTGTGATTTATCTCTTTTAGGTGGATTTTGTTGACCTATATCTACAAATTGAAGCATTTTATTTGTCATCGGAGTCGGCTTATATACGAATTTTAAATACCTATAAAGTATAACTAGGTAATATATTCTGACATATATTTTTAAAAAACCGCGTTTTTTCTCATTTTTCTCAAATTTGCATAGTAGCTATGCGTAATAGTAATTGCCTTATTTAAGTAATCTTTTAACTATCTATTCAATTCTCAAATGATTTCAAAATATATAGAAACATCAATATTAGCATTCATTCAAGGAGTTGCTGAGTTTATCCCCGTAAGTTCCTCTGCTCATCTCATTATAATTTCAAAGGTTTCTAATTTTAATGTTAGCTCTCTTCAATTAGATATAAGCCTCCATTTAGGGTCGCTTTTAGCAATTATTTTTTATTTTAGAAAAGATTTATTAAATATAACCAAAAATAAATCTTTATTCCTTTTGATAGTTTTAGGATCAATTCCATTAATTATTATTGGCTACTTTTTTTATTCATCTGGTCTAATTGAAAATTTTAGAAATTTAAAAGTGATAGCTTGGACTACATTAATATTTGGAATATTATTGTTTATTGCTGACAGATCTACAATTAAAAATAAAATTAATGATAATTTAAATCTTAAAAATATTTTACTAATAGGTATTTTTCAAATATTGGCTATTATTCCTGGAGTTAGTAGATCTGGAATTATAATTACTACATCAAGATTTTTAAATTTTGATAGAGTAGATTCTTCTAAAATATCCTTTTACTTATCCATACCTGCATTAGCTGGAGCAAGTGTACTAAGCATGAAAGATATTGTTAGTACAAATATAGATATGAATTTTTTGTTTATATTTGCAGTATTATTATCATTTGTTTTTTCTTATTTAACAATAAAATATTTTTTGATTTATGTAAGAAATTTTAATTTAAACCTTTTTGTTTATTACAGAACATTTCTTGCATTAATTCTTTTTGTAATTGCATATTCTTAAGTTTTGGTGCTTGGAGAAATTTGAGAAGAAATTACAGCAACCAATATTAAAAAACATCCAATCATATTATTCGTAGTTAAAAACTGATTAAGAATTATCCATCCAGCAATTGCTGCAAACACTCCCTCTAAAGAATAAATAATTGCAGCAGGTGCCTCTTCTATATTTTTTTGTGCAAACATTTGTAACGTAAAGGCTATTCCACCTGATAATGCGCCAGCATAAAGTATTGAACTACTTTCCAATAAAATTTTAGAAATATTAATTTCCTCAAATGCGTATGAAAAAATTATTGAGAGCGTTGCCACAAATAAAGCCTGTAATGCTGCATAGAACATTGGAATATCAAATTCTTCCATGAATTTACCTGCAAAAATTATGTGCAATGCCCAAAATACGGAACATAAAATAACTAAACCGTCACCTAACATTATTTCTGAGTTGGAAAAATCACTTAGGAGATATACACCTAAAACACAAAGACCAATTGCAGGCCAAATGCTCCAATGGACTTTTTTTGAGTAAATAAAAAATAATAAAATTGGAACTATGGGAACATAAAATACTGTAAAAAATGCAGCATTTGCAATATTAGTGTATTGAAGTGCGGCTTGTTGTAAAAAAGTTCCTAAGAAAAGTGAAACTCCCATAAAAACTAAATATTTTATAAAAAGTTTTGATTTTGAGAGTATCTCTACCCTAATTTTCTTTCTTTCAAAGAGTAACGCTAGCGGTAAAATAGTTAAAAATCCTACAACAAATCTTGCTGAATTAAATGTTAAAGGACCGATGTTGTCCATACCGGTATCTTGTGCAATAAATGCTGTACCCCAGATAAAAGTTGTAACTAGTGCGCAGATCATTGAAAGAGATTTTGTCATTTTATTAAATTAAATTATTAAATTAATTTATTCCGTTCATCTTACAAGAACTATCAAAATCTTCTTTGTTAATATAACATCCAGACATTTTTCTTACTCCACTAAATGATCCTCTTCCATGAAGTATTCGCCAATTATTAAATATTAAAAGCTCTCCAGGTTTTAGTATATGTCTCCATTGGTAATCTTTATTATTAGCAAGTAGATCAAATTTTTTAATAGCTTCATAAAACTTTAAAGTTAAATCCTTTTCAAATCTAAACGGTGCTCGATCGTAATTGTTAAAACTCACTTGAGTAATTTCTTTATTTTTATTTAATTTAAATATTGGTCTTTCAGCTTCTAGAAAAACTCCATCACCAATATAATTACCCTTTACATTTATTTTTGTAAGCAAATCATACATTTGCGGATCTTCTTTTTTGATTGTTTCAGCAATCTTTAATCCATCAACCATTATTGACTCACCACCCTTCGCATCATAATCACAACATAATAATAATTGTAACCCTGGAGCATCATTACTATATGTCGAGTCTGTATGTGGTCTTAACTCTTCTTGAGTATAAGCGCTGTCAGCCTTATTTTCGTCAGACTCAAAACTCCACAGTCCTCCGAATATAGAATTTCTTACATATCCAATTTTATTAGCAATTTTTTCAACACATTTTAAATTTGTTTCGCAATTTCTAATTACTAAAAAACCATAAGTATGTAGACTTTTTAAAAAGTTTTTAAATCCATCATTTGATAAGATAGAATTATAATCTACAAATATCTCTTGGTGAATTTCATTTGATCCCCAAATTTTTAATTTTGATTTTGTTTCTCTTTTTTTATCAATTTTGTTATTGATTAGAAATTCAAATGAATATTGGACTGGCTTTTCTAGATCAGGCCAAGCAATGCTCAAATATTTGCCATTTTCTAATATTTGAGCGTTTTTTATTTTTAAATTTAGATCTAAAGATGCTGTAAAAGTCTTTCTTTGACTAGACCTTTTATCCCAATTTTGCTCATCTTTTGCATGATCTCTCAACCAGATATTTGGAAAAATTTCTGAGTTTTCTCCACTAAAATGGACTTGAAGATCATCTGGTAATATATCAATTTTTGTAATCATTTACTTAGGTTGTAAGCAAAATTTGCTCCTAAATTATCTTTTAATTCATTATTAAATTTTGCAGCCTCAGCTCCGTCTATAATTCGATGATCATATGAGAGTGATAAAGGTAACATAGTTCTTGGAACAAATTTTCCATCTATAAATACCTGTTTTTTATAGCTTCTGCCAATTCCAAGGATTGCAACTTCAGGAAAATTAATTATTGGTGTAAAGAATGATCCACCAATTCCACCTAAACTAGTAATAGTCATTGATCCTCCAAAAAATTCTTTTTTATCAATTTTTAAATTTCTGCAATCATCACTTACTTTTTTTAAGTCCTTACTTAACTCTTTTATATCTTTTTGATTGGCGTCTCTAATCTTGGGGACCATAAGTCCATGTTGGGTATCAACTGCAATGCCGATATGAAAATACTTTTTAAATGTAATTTTACCATTTTCAATATCATCAATTGATGAATTGAAAGATGGAAATTTTTTTAGCGATATTACCAACGCTTTTATAATAAATGCTAATGGAGTAATTTTTATTTTTTCTTTAGTGTAATTATCTTTAAGTGAACTTCTAAACTCTTCCATCTCTGTAATATCAGCTTCGTCATGATTTGTTACATGTGGAATGTTAGTCCAAGAGTTGACTAAATGAGGAGCAGCAATTTTTTTTACTCTAGGAATATCTTTAATTTCAATTTCTCCAAAATCTGAATGTTGATATTCACTTTTAATAACTTTTTCATTTTTGCTATCTTTTACATCATATGTTTGATTAATGTTCGACGAAACAAATTCTTTTAAATCTTTTTCTACAACCCTGCCTAATCTTTCAGAACCTTTAACACTATTTATATCAACACCTAATTCTCTAGCAAACTTCCTAACTTTTGGACTTGCAGATGTTTTGATGGATTGATCAGACATTTACATCTTTGTTGGCATAGTTTTATTTTTATCGATATTATATTTTTTTATTGCATCTTCAGCATATTTTGAAGTGATGAGTTGCTCTTTGGCCAAAACACTAAGGCTATAAGCAACTATATGTTCTTTATCTACTTCAAAAAAACTTCTTAAATTTTTTCTTGTGTCGCTTCTTCCATATCCATCTGTGCCGAGAGAATAGAAACTTTTTTTTGTGAAAGATCTTATTTGATCTGCATTAATTCTCATGTAATCAGTAGCTGCAAGTATAGGTCCTTGCTGTTTTCCCAAGCACTCCTCGATATACGATTTTTTGTTTGTTTCTGAGGGGTTTAATAAGTTTTGTCTCTCAACTTCCATTCCATTTTTTCTTAACTCGTTGAAACTTGTAACGCTCCAAACTTCACTATCCACCTGATATTCTTTTTTAAGTATATCTGATGCCGCCATCATTTCTCTGAGTATTGTTCCAGATCCTAATAATTGAATCTTAGCTTCTTTTGAACTAGACGACTCTTTTATTTTGTACATTCCTTTTAGAATTCCATCTTCACAATCTTTTGGCATTTCAGGATGAGAATAATTTTCATTCATTGTAGTAATATAGTAAAAAATATTCTCATTTTTTTCATGCATTCTTTTTAAACCTTCTCTAAAAATTACAGCTAATTCATAATGGAATGTAGGATCATAAGATATGCAGTTTGGAATTGTAGACGCGAGTAAATGACTATGCCCATCTTGATGCTGAAGCCCTTCTCCTGCAAGAGTTGTTCTTCCAGCAGTTGCGCCAATTAAAAAACCTCTTGCTTGACTATCTCCTGCTGCCCAAGCAAAATCTCCGATTCTTTGAAAGCCAAACATGGAATAAAACAGATAAATTGGAATCATTTCAATATCATGATTAGTGTAAGCAGTACCTGCTGCAATCCAGGATGACATGGATCCTGCCTCAGTAATTCCTTCCTCTAACACTTGACCACTTTTTTCTTCTCTGTAAGAAGAAAGCTGTGCAGAGTCTTCGGGTTCGTACTTTTGACCCTCATGAGCATAAATTCCTATTTTTTGAAAGAAACCTTCCATTCCAAATGTTCTAGCTTCATCAGGAATAATCGGGACTAATTTAGGAGCAACATTTTTATCTCTTAAAAGATTAGTTAGCATTCTGACTAGTGCCATTGTTGTAGACATTTCTTTTTCACCAGTTGGAGTCTTCATAAAATCAAAAATATCTTTACTTGGAGCTTTAATTGGTTTTGAGTACGATGTTCTTTCTGGAATAAAACCACCCAATTCTGTCCTTCTCTTTTTTAAATATTTTATTTCTTCTGAATTTTCGTCTGGTTTGAAATATTCAATATTTTTGACTTGGGCATCTGTTAAAGGAACATCAAATCTATCCCTGTAATACATCAAATCATCTACATCTAACTTTTTTTGCTGGTGAGTAGTATTTACACTTTCTCCACTTTTTCCCATACCATAACCTTTGATCGTTTTGGCTATTATAACTGTGGGACTTCCTTTGTGATTGACCGCTTTATCATAGGCAGCATAAACTTTATGAGGATCATGACCCCCTCTATTTAATCGCCAAATATCAGTATCAGACATCGATGAGACTAATTCAGTTGTTTCTGGATGTTTGCCAAAAAACTTCTCTCTAACATAAAGTCCATTTCTTGCTTTAAAAGCCTGATATTCACCATCCACAGTCTCATTCATAATTTTTACCAAATGTCCCGTCTTGTCATTTGCTAAAAGTGTATCCCAGTATGAACCCCAAATGACCTTTAATACATTCCAGCCCGCACCTCGAAAAATACCCTCTAATTCTTGAATTATTTTTCCATTTCCTCTAACAGGACCATCTAACCTTTGTAAGTTACAGTTAACAACGAATATTAAATTGTCTAGATTTTCGCGAGCTGCTAACCCTATTGCACCCAAAGACTCTGGCTCATCCATTTCTCCATCGCCAAGAAATGCCCAGACTTTTCTTCCTTCATCTTTAATTAATCCTCTATTAATAAGATATTTCATAAATCTTGCTTGATATATTGCTAACATTGGACCAATACCCATTGAGACGGTTGGGAACTGCCAAAAATTAGGCATTAGCCAAGGATGAGGGTACGAGGAAAGACCTCCCGTTTTTACCTCTTGCCTAAATCTATCTAGTTGTTTTTCATTTAATCTTCCCTCAAGAAAAGCTCTTGCATACATACCAGGTGCACTATGACCTTGAAAATATACCAGATCTCCACCGAATTTATTATTTTTTGCTCTCCAAAAATGATTCATTCCTACGTCATATAAAGTTGCTGCAGATGCAAATGTTCCTATGTGCCCACCAAGTTCAGGATATTTTTTATTTGCTCTGACTACCATGGCTGCAGCATTCCACCTTATTAATGATCTTAACTTACGTTCTATATTTTGATCTCCTGGAGATCTTTTTTCTTCCTCAGGAGGTATGGTATTTACGTATGGAGTAGTTTGAGTATGAGGTATTTTTGATCCAGCTTTATAGGATTGATCAATTAATTGTTTTATTAAAAAATGTGCTCTTTCTGATCCGTCATTTTGTAGAACTGCACTTAAAGAGTCTAACCATTCTTTTGTTTCAACAGGATCAATATCATCATTACTACTAACCATCTTAACTTCATTTATCAGTCTAGTTTGTTTGATCTGTTTTGGCTCAACAACTTTTGTTTCAACTTTGTTATCAAGTTTTGTAGCAGTTTCAGCTTCCTCAATTAACTTCTCTGTTGAAGGTGGAATTTTTTTCATTTACAGTTTTAGTAATTTCTTCCTCTTCATCTTTTTTGTCTGAGGAAAGTGTTAATATCAAATCACCTTTTGATACTTTGTCACCAATTTTTACGTTAATATTTTTTACTGTTCCCTCATAATTTGATGGTACTTCAACGCTCGACTTATCACTTTCTAATGTGACCACAGGGTCATTTTTATTTATTTTATCCCCTTTTTTTACAAGTACTTCAATTATTTCAACGTTTTCAAAATCCCCAATGTCTGGAACTAACAAATCTAAATTCATTTTTTTTATTATATATATATCAATATTTGCTAAAAAAATAATTTACATTATTAATTATGTATAAAAAATAGTACAAATCGCGCCTGTAGCTCAATTGGATAGAGCGCTTGGCTACGGACCAGGAGGTTCTGGGTTCAACTCCTAGCAGGCGCACCAAAACGAAAGGATAAATGAAAATATCACTTGAAAAATCTGTAATATATTTCTTTTGTTTAGTTTTATTATTTATATTAATTATGGCAATAATCCTTTAATGAAAAAATTTAAACAATTAAGTAATAAACCAAGTTACATGAAACATAATGGAGGTTTGTTATTTAGATCTTTAAGTGAAAAAAAATTTGAGTTTAAAACAAAAATTAAAAAAACACATTTAAATAAAGCTGGGATAACCCATGGTGGTTATATATGTACAATAATTGATGCCGGCGCAGGAACTGGTTGTCACAAAGCAAGTGGCAATAAACCCTGTGTAACTATTTCTTTAGATATTAAATTTATAGCTCCTTCTAACTTGGGAGATGAATTATTTGGAACAGTTGAAATCCAAAAAGTTACTAAATCAATGGTATTCATGAATTGTCAAGTAAAGTGCAAAAATAAACTTATTGCTAGCGCTGTTGGAATTTGGAAGATTTTAAGAAGACCACTTCCAAATGCTGGTTTAGGTGGATAAATTTTATTTTCTTAATTGAAGCACAAACACTGGTAATACTAAAACTAAACCAATAATTGATGAACTTAATCCAGGCGCAATAAATAATAATGAAATAATTCCAAGATACCATCTTTGAAATGTAGATACTGATTTAAATAAATATCCTGTGAAACCAATTCCAATTAATCCAATTCCAATCATTGCAGATAATAAAGTTACAAAGAAGTCATAGAAGTTAAATCCTTGCGCAACCAACAACAATGATGGTGAATAGACGAATACAAAGGGCACGAGTGCTTTTGCAATACCAAGTCTAAAAGCTGTATTGCCAGTAGTGAATGGATTTGATCCAGCAATACCGGCTGCAGCATATGCTGCAAGGGCAACTGGTGGAGTTATATCTGCTAAAACTCCATAATAAAAAACAAAAAAATGTGAAACTATTGGTTCAATTTGTAATTGGGTAAGAGCGGGTGCTGCAACAGCAACAAGAATTATATAAGTTGCAGTAGTTGGAACTCCTGTACCCATGAATATGCATGATATTGCAATTAATATTAAAGAAAAAAATAACGTCAGATCTTGAAGTGTAAAATAATTAAATGGTAAAAAATTTAAGAAGAAACCACCAATATCTCCAGCTGTTTGTATTACTACATATCCTAATCTAAATCCTACTCCGGTTAATGTAACTACACCAACTATTATACCTATTGAAGTAGCAGCTGCCCCAACTGCTAAAGTATTTTTTGCACCTCTTGCTAGGCACTCAAGTAAATCATTGAAAGTAAGTCTATTTTTTTTCCTTATAAATCCGATGACTACACAAGCAATTATTCCATTAACTGCGGCATAATCTGGAGTTCGACCGATTAGTATTAAATATACAAGTAAAAATAAAGGAACTATTGCTAGCCAATTGTCTCTTATAATTTTAATAAATTTTGGAACTTCACTTTCATTTAAACCTCTCAACCCTAATTTTTTTGCCTCCAAATGAACCATTACAAAAATTCCAAAATAATGAAGTAGAGCAGGAATTAATGCTGCTGCCAAAATATCTCTTAAAGGTAACTCTAAATATTCGACCATTATAAAAGCTGCAGCTCCTAAAATAGGAGGCGTTATTTGTCCACCTGTAGAAGCTGTTGCTTCTACAGCGCCTGAAAAGTGCGGAGGGTATCCAACTTTTTTCATTGCTGGAATTGTTAGAGAACCAGTTGTAACTGTATTTGCAATTGAAGAACCAGATATGGTTCCAAGAAAAGCTGAGGAAAAAATTGCAACTTTTGCTGGTCCGCCAGAATATCTTCCAGCTATTACCATCGCTAAATCAATAAATAATTGACCTAAACCTATTCTCGTTGCAAGGACACCAAACAGAATAAATAAAAAAACATATTGAGCCATTACACCCACTGCAATTCCATAAATTCCTTGATTGGTTATATAAATATGATTTACAAAACCAGCCCAACTACTGCCTCCATGCTTTAAGGCTCCAGGAAAAATAGGTCCATATAGCGCAAAAATCATAAATATTATGCATATTAATGGAAGTGTATATCCTATAGATCTTCTCGCGGCTTCTAGTGTTAAAATTATAAGAATTGAACCCATTATAACTTCAGTGCTCGAGGGATTTCCAACTCGGCTTGCCAATATTTCTGGAGGTAATAATGGTAAATATAGTGCAGTTACAACTACTAAAATTGAAAAGAAAATATCTATTAATGGAACTTTATTTTTAGTCTGTTTATCCCCAAAATTTTTCCATCCATAAAATAAAAATACAAGACCAACAACAAAAGAAATATGAATACCTCTATGAAGAATATCTCTTATGGTTCCAAATCCTGACGCATAAAAATGGTAAACTGACATTGCAACCAAAGCAACAAAAGTCAATGTTTTTAAGAAATTTTTTAACTTTCTTTCATTACTTTTAATCTCAAATTTTTCTTCAAGTTTTGCAACTTCATCAGGTGAAATATTAAATTGGGACATAATTATGCCCTAGATCGATTAGATCTAGGGCAAATTTATTTTAAAGATTTAATTTAAAAGTCCTGCTTCTTTATAGAACTTTTCAGCACCAGGGTGTAGTGGTACACCTACTCCAGAAAGAGCTGTATCAGGTGTTATAGTTTTTCCCTTAGCATGACCAACATCCATAAGCTTTCTTGACTCTTTATTCCATAAAGCTTTAGTAATTTGGTAAATTAATTCACTATCTTCTTTAGCTGATGTAAACCATTGAGCACCTACTGCTACAGTGTTAACTTGATCGACACCTTCATATGTTCCTGAAGGAATTGGGCTTTCTGAAAAAAAACCATATTTTGAAGTCAACGCTTTAGCTCCTGCACCATCGATTGGAACTAATTTTATATCAACTGCAGATGCTAGTTCTACGATTGCACCAGTTGGATAACCTGCAACAACAAAAATTGCATCAACTTTACCATTTCTTAATGCATCTGTTGCAGCTTTACCTTTCAAGGCCTCTGCTTTTACATCGCTTGTGCTTAATCCATTAGACTCTAATATTAACTTTGCATCAACATATGTTCCAGATCCAGGTTCATCTAGTGAAACTCTTTTTCCTTTTAAGTCTTTTACTGAATTAATATTACTTTTTTTAAGCGCTACTAAATGTATATGTTCTTGAAAAAGAGCTGCAATAGTTCTTAAATCTTTTGCAGGTTCTTTTCCTTCCATTGTTCCAGTGCCGGTATATGCCCAGTAAGCAACATCTGATTGTGCAAAACCTGAGTTTCTTAATCCTGATATTATTGCATTTACATTATCAACTGATCCTCTTGATGAAACAGCCGATGCTATTAAATTTGGTACTCCGCAGCTTCCGCCTTTACCACACTCTCTAGATCCTGGTGGTTTTGAAATTGCATTAGCAATCATTCCTCCAACAGGATAGTAAGTGTAAGCAGTACCACCTGTACCAATCGTAAAAAATTTAAGTTCTTGTGCAAATGATTTTCCTGACAAACCAATCATCAAGAATAAAATCATTAGAGAACTTCTAAAAAGATTTTTAAACATATATTCTCCAATCTATTAATTATTATTACTATTTAATAACAATCAAATATTATTGTCTATATAAATTTAAATATAATTATGGTTTCTTAAGCTCTTCTATTTTTTTATACTCTTGTAGAATTGAAGGATTTATTAATGCTTCAATATTTTTTATTTTCTCTCCCTCAATAATATTTTTAACCGCTAGCTCAACTATTTTCCCATTTTTTGTTCTTGGAATATCTGAAACTTCAATTATTTTTTTTGGTACATGACGTGGAGATGCATTTTGACGAATAGCTTTTTTTAATTTTAGAGTTAATTTTTCACTAAGTGTTTTTGGGATTTTTAGAACTATGAATAAAATAATTCTCACATCATTATCCCACTGCTGTCCAATTACTATAGACTCTTTTACTTCATCAAATTTGTCAACAATAGAATATATCTCAGCAGTACCTAGTCTGGCACCCCCAGGGTTGAGTGTTGCATCTGATCTTCCGTAAATAATATATCCTCCATTAGATTTTCTCTCTGCATAATCCCCATGATGCCAAACATTTTTGTATTTCTCAAAATATGCGGACTTATATTTTTTATTATTTTTATCATTCCAAAAATAAATTGGCATTGATGGAAATGCTGATTTACAAACCAATTCTCCTTTTTTATTAATCAACGACTTTCCTCTTTCGGAAAAAACATCTGTGTTCATTCCTAATCCGTTATTCTGAATTTGCCCTCTATAAACAGGAGAGTAAATATTGCCTAACACAAAGCATGAAACTAGATCTGTTCCACCTGCAATAGAGGCTAAATGAACATTTTTTTTTATATTTTTATAAACATAATCAAAACCATCTGGAGATAATGGTGATCCAGTAGAACAAATAGTTTTAAGATATTTAAGTTTATACTTAGTCTTGATATTTAAATTAAATTTTTTTAACTGGTCAATATATTTTGCACTGATGCCAAACAGAGAAATTTTTTCTTTCTCAGCTATTTTAAAAAGCAAATCGCTTCTTTTATACATTGGGAAACCATCAAAAAGAACTATAGACGCTTTTGATGCTAAAAAAGTCATTAACCAATTCCACATCATCCATCCACAAGTAGTGAAATAGAATACATTATCACCTGGTATAACGTTACAATGAAGTTTATGTTCTTTTAAATGTTGTAGCAAAACACCCCCGGCTCTGTGACATATACACTTTGGTTTACCTGTAGTTCCACTAGAATACAAAATTGCTAATTCTTTATCAAAATCAAATTTTTTAAATGAAAATTCTTTTTCTTTTTTATTTTTCAACTTTTTGTAATAAAAAATTTTTGTACCTTTTAGTTTTTTATGCTTTAAATTTTTTTTGCCTGGATAATTAGTAATGAGCACAGTTTTAATAGATTTAATTCTTTTAAGAATTGCTGGCAATCTTTCAATAATATTTATTTCTTTACCATTATAATAATATCTATCAGTAATGATTAAAAGTTTTGGTTTAATTTGAGAAAATCTTTCTATTACTCCTTGTATTCCAAAATCTGGAGAACATGATGACCATATAGCCCCTATTGCACTTGTTGCCAAAAAACTCTCGACTGTTTCAATTTGATTTACAGTATACGCTGCTATTCTATCTTTTTCTTTTATTTTATTTTCTATTAAAAAATTAATTAGTTTGAAAGTATTATTGTTTAATTCTTTCCAAGACCTCTCTTCTCTGTAACCATTCTCACTTATAAAAGTAATAGCTTTTGAATTATCATTTTTAGATAATAAATTCTCAGCATAATTTAATTTTGATTTTACTAAAAATTTACTTTTGATAATTTCTTTTGGAAAAAAAAATTTATCATTTTTTATACCCTTAATATTTGCATACTCCCAAATTGAGGACCAGAATAGCTTTGGATTTTTGATACTCCAATTAAATAGTTTTTTATAATTTTTAGTAGAACTATAATTAAATTTTTTTGCTAAAAATTTTTCAAATTCGAATAAATTTGATTTTCTTTTTGTTTGAAAGTCAGCTTCCCACAGTTTCTGAGACATAAAAAAATATATTTAATTTTTTGAAATTATGATAACCTTAAAGCATTAAATTATAAAAATGAGAACTTTTTCCTCAATGATTCGGACTAGTTTTAACCCATTTTTGTTCTTTAGGGATAACAATATATAGTATTAGTAAAAAAAATCACACCAAAACTAGAAATGACAAACAATAAGATCACAGCAGTTCTTGGACCTACAAACACTGGGAAAACTTTCCTAGCAATTGAAACGATGCTTTCTTTTGACTCAGGTATGATTGGCTTTCCATTAAGACTTTTAGCAAGAGAAGTTTATGACAAAATCATTACAAAAGTTGATCCATCAAAAGTAGCTTTAATTACAGGTGAAGAAAAAATTATACCAATAAATGCAAAATATTTTCTGTGCACTGTAGAGTCTATGCCATTAGATAAAAGTTTAGAGTTCGTGGGAATAGATGAAATACAAATGTGCAATGATCATGAGAGAGGTCATATTTTTACAGATAGATTGTTAAATATGAGAGGTGAAAAACTTACTATGTTGATGGGATCAAATTCTATAAAAAATATTATTCAAAAACTTGATGATGATATTGAATTTAAAAATAGAGAAAGACTATCAAAATTATCATTTGGTGGTCATAAGAAAATTTCAAGAATTGAGAGAAAAAGCGCTGTAATTGCTTTTTCTACCGAAGAAGTTTATGCAATTGCAGAATTGATAAGACGTCAAAAAGGTGGAGCAGCCATTGTGATGGGTTCACTTAGTCCTAAAACAAGAAATGCGCAGGTAAATTTATATCAGTCTGGAGATGTTGATTATTTAGTTGCAACCGATGCAATTGGAATGGGAATAAATATGGATCTTGATAATGTTTATTTCTCAAATTTAAAAAAATTTGATGGGAAAAAATTAAGAAATTTAAATATCTCTGAAATAGGACAAATTGCAGGAAGAGCAGGGAGATATTTAAATGATGGAATTTTTGGTACAACCGGTGAATGTAAAGAAATTCAACCGGAGGAGATCGAGGCATTGGAAACTCATAACTTCCCAGATATCCAAACAATCTTTTGGAGGAACTCAGTATTAAATTTTAGCAATAAAGTATTATTATTAAAATCTTTAGAGGATAAACCTCAGAAAGACTGGCTAAGGAGAATAAATGAATGCCAAGATGAAAAGGTTTTAAAGTATTTTTTAAAAGAGGCGCAAAACATAGAAATTCAAGATAATACTGAAATTTTAAAAATACTTTGGGAATGTTGTCAAATACCAGATTTTGTAAAGAAAACTTATGGTCATCATTTTGAAGTAGTTAGTAAAATCTTTAACTTTTTAACAGCTGGAAATAAAAAAGTTCCAAACCACTACATGAAGGAACAGCTTTCTTTATTGGATAAACTAGATGGAAATGTAGACTCACTATCAAATAGAATTGCTAATGTCAGGACTTGGTCATATGTTTCAAACAAATCTAATTGGGTTGAAAATCAAGATTATTGGATAGAAAGAACTAAAAATCTTGAAGATAAACTATCTGATAGACTTCATGAAGAATTAACCAAAACATTTATTGATAAAAGGGCAAGTGTTTTAGCTAGAGGTTTAAAACAAGATATAATGTTTGAAACAAAGATTGTAAACGATGAAGAAGTAATGATTAATGAACAGTATATTGGTCGTTTAAGAGGTCTAAGATTAGAATTGGATTTAAAAGTTGATACACTGGATGCTGATGTAAAATCATTAAAAAAAGCGGCAAGACAAAATGTTGTTCCAGAACTTATAAAGAGAATAACGCAGATTATAGATACTGGATTGATTGAACTTAAAGACGATTTTAAAATTTATTGGAATAATAATCAAATAGCCAAATTAATTCCAGGGTCGGATTATCTAAATCCACAAATTCAATTGACTATTGACGAAATGATTGAGAATAATGAAAAATCAAGACTAAATGCTTACTTACTTCAATGGATAAATACCAAAATTGAAACAGAGTTAAAAAGTTTAATAGATTTAAAAAATGTTAAAGATAATAATTCAGAATTAAGAGCTTTGGCATATCATCTTTACGAAAATAATGGAGTAGTTAAAAGAGATGAAGTTTTAAATTATTTAAAAAAACTTAATCAAGACGAAAGAAAAAAATTGAGAAACTTAGGTGTGAAATTTGGAAGATATCATATTTTTTTATTTAAGTTATTTAAACCAAGCTCTGTATCACTGAGAATTCTTTTATGGAAAAACTTTAACGAGAAAAATTTTGACTTTATACCACCAACTTTTGGATTGAACTTTTTAGAGGAAAAAAAAATTTTAAATAAAAATCTAATGCTTTTATGTGGTTTTGAAAAATTTGAAAATTTGTATGTAAGAATAGATATTTTGGAAAGGTTATTTCTTATGATTTTTAATACTAAATCAGAAGACAAAATTAAGGAGATTAAGTTAATTCCTGAAATGTTGAATTTGTTAGGTTGTAATAAAGAAAATTTTGTGAAATTAATTAAAAAAATGAATTACAAAACTTTTGAAAAAAATAATGATCTTCACTTTAAATATATACCATTTAGAAAAAAAATTAAAAAAAATGTAAATAAGAACAATAGTGATAATCCATTTAATGTTCTTTCTCAACTTAACTTAAAATAATGTTTAATATTTTTAAAAAAAAAGAAACTGAAAGAGAAAATAATCATCCATCGATGATGGCAGTTGCATGTTTGCTTATTCATTCTGCCAGAATTGATCAAAATTACACAGAAAAAGAAAATAAGATTATTAAAGAAGCAATTATAGAAATGGGAGCTGAACCAGCAGAAATTGAAAAAATAATGCAAGATGCCGAGGAAAAAGAAAAAGACTCTAATCAAATTCTTGATTTTACTAGAGAGATTAAAAACATAGATGAGAAGGATAAAAAAATAATAATTGAGGCTTTATGGGATATTATTTATTCCGATGAAGATGCTGATATGTATGAAACAAATTTAATGAGAAGAATTTCTGGTTTACTTTATCTAGATCCAAAAGTTGTAGGAGATATTAAAGTGAAAGTTAGTCAAAAAAAAGCATGACATATTTAGTAAATGATAAATGCATCAAATGTAAATTGATGGATTGTGTTGAAGTATGTCCCGTAGATTGTTTTTACGAGGGGAAAAATATGCTTGTAATTAAACCGGATGAGTGTATAGATTGTGGCGTTTGTGAGCCAGAGTGTCCAGTAGATGCCATAATATCTGATAACGATGATGACAATGGTAAGTGGCTAGAGGTGAATAAGAAATATGCGGATATATGGCCAAACATAAGTGAAAAAAAAGATCCTCCAACGGATCATGAAAAATTTAGAGACGAAGAAAATAAGTATGAAAAATATTTTAAAGAAAATCTTGAATAAAAAAAAAACAAAAAAAGTTATAAAAAAAAAATCCAAGGGAATAAAAAAGGTTATTAAGCAAAAAAAATCAAAAAAACAAATAAAAGTAAAAAATATTTCAAAAGCATTTATTAAGAATAAAATAACTAAAACTTCAAAAAATAAAGATAAAAATGAAGTCAAATCTGACCCATTACGAATTCCAAAAAATAATGAACAAAAACCTGAAATTAAAAAGGTAAAAAAGCAAGATACGGAAAAAAGATTATTTAAAGTAAAAGACTATGTAGTTTATCCAAAGCATGGCGTGGGACAAATAACTGAAACAAAAAAAATAAATATAGGTGGTATAGATGTCGAAACTTACATATTAAAATTTGAGAAAGATAAGGCGAATGGTATGGTGCCAGTTAATAAGCAGTCTCACCTAAGACCTCTAGCTACTATAAACCAAATAAACAAATGTGTTAGTATTTTAAAAAGTAAACCAAAAATTAAACGGTCAATGTGGAGCAGGAGAGCTCAAGAATATGAAGCAAAAATTTCATCTGGTAAAATCTATGATTTAGCTGAAGTAGTAAGAGATCTCAATAAAGGAGATGATATAATGATTGACCAATCTTACAGTGAAAGACAGTTATTTGAAAAAGCCTATGAGAGGCTTTTAACAGAATTCCAAATAGTAATGGGATCAAATTTAGAAGATGCTCAGAAAAAACTTGATAAAGCTTTAAAAAGAAATTTAGAAAAACAAGTTCAAAAACTAGAGGAAAAACCTGACACAGAAGAAATAATTAATCAGGAAGTAACAGAGTAAAAAAAAACGCTTCCCACGCAAGCGCCATGAGAAGCGTTATCAGTTAAAAAGAATACTAAACTATCTTCTTTTTTTCTTTTTAGCTTTTTTCTTAGCTTTTTTCTTAGTTTTCTTTTTAGCAGCTTTTTTTCTTCTTTTAGCCATCT
>CACHML010000008.1 GCA_902580945.1 uncultured Pelagibacteraceae bacterium
GATTAAGTATAGTTATTTCAATAAATTCATTGGTATCTTTTATTATTCTATTTAAATTATTTGGATCTTTTTCTTCAATTGCTTTTTCAAGAAGTTCAATTTTTTCAATTATACTTGGCCCAAAGTCAGATGACATATATTTTACCAGATAAGATTTAAGATCGGGCAACAAACTGTTAACAATATTCAAGTTTTCTTCGTATGTATTTATTAAATCGAATAAATTATTAATTTCTTCATAAGCTGATTTAAGATTATTCAAGCTGTTCAATTCATTAATCTCTTTTTCACTTTTTTCTATTAAAGCAATTGCATCATTTGAATAATAAGATCCCAAATTTTTTGCAATATAAGATTTCAGTTCTTGCAATTGGTCCTTTAATTTAATTAACTGGTTATCAACTGTTTTAAGTTTTATCTCTTTTTCTTTATTTAAAATTTTTTCTTCGTATTTTTTAAATTTTAAAGACGATCTTGCATATTCTGATAATTCGTTGAAACTTTTTGAATTAATTTCATTGATCTCTCCGTCTAAAATAGATTGAACGCTAATAAATAATTTAGCGATTTCGACAATATCGAAAGTATTTGTATTTTGTTCAACAAATTCTTTTGTATAATTTATAAATTTCTGTTTTTTTTCTAGTTCAGTTTCACTAAACAGCAAGAGTTTCTTTTTTTCTTCTGCGATTCTTTTCTCTTCTGCAATTCTTTTTTCTTCAGCTATTCTTTTCTCTTCAGCAATTCTTTTTTCTTCAGCAATTCTTTTTTCTTCAGCTATTCTTTTTTCTTCAGCAATTCTTTTTTCTTCAGCTATTCTTTTCTCTTCAGCTATTCTTTTCTCTTCAGCAATTCTTTTTCTTTCATTCTCTCTTCTTTGTTTAGCTATTTTTTTATCCTCAAATTTTAGAAAATAGTTTTCTGTTTTTTCGGACGAAAATTTAATTGATAATGCCAAATAATCTTTTGAAACTTTCCAAGTAGTTTTTTGGCCATCAATAAATACTCTCAACTGTCCAGTTTTGCTCCATCTCCAACCATCTGTTTTTACAGCTCTGTATTCTCTTCCGACACCGTCTCTTTCCTTTTTAAAAAGAGTGTATCCATTTTCCTCAAAAACAAATTTTTGCTCACTATGTCGAAAACCAAGCGGGGATATTTTGATTTCATTATTGAGTAAAAACTCTTCTAATTTTTTTTTCGGAATACTATTAAGACCTGGAATTGGTCTGATAATCTTTAAAATTTTGGAATATGTGCAATCTAAAAATTCTTCCTCGTTTTTGTGATCTAATACATCTCCTTCATTCGTTTTAATAATTTTTAAATTTTCTTTTCCAAATCTTTGAATGCATTCATTTATTATTGGCTGTATCTTTATTCTTTCTGTAATATTATAATTAGTAAAAATTGCTAAGTAGTCATTCTTTAATATTTTTGCTTCTACATTAGAATTAATGTTAATCGATAGAAAGAATAGTAAAATTAAGGCTTTGCGCATCATTATTTATTAAAATATTGTATTCGATTTCAAGGTGGTCGAAAACTTAATTTAACAAATTTATGTAGTCTTTTTCTTGCGAACCACATGCATAAAAATTATAAATTTATTAGGTTGTATTCAATTAAACTTTCAATTTTTTTTCTAATATTAAGTGAAATCCCATTCATTTTTTTTTGTTTTCAATCTGAGGTTTAGATGTATAAGAGCCCAAATATGAATAATATTAGAAATATTACCATTATCGCTCACGTCGATCATGGCAAGACAACATTGATAGATAATTTAATGAAACAAAGTGGTTCTTTTAGAGAGAACGAAGTTGTGGATGAAAGAGTAATGGACTCTGGTGAACTAGAAAAGGAAAGAGGAATTACAATTTTAGCTAAACCTACTTCTATAAATTGGAAAGATACTAGAATAAATATTATCGATACGCCTGGCCACAGAGATTTTGCAGCAGAAGTTGAAAGAGTTTTAAGTTTGGCAGATGGTGCATTATTGCTTGTTGACTCTGCAGAGGGGGTTATGCCACAAACAAAATTTGTATTAAGTAAAGCCTTAAGGCAAGGTTTGAAACCGATAGTTGTTATTAATAAATTAGATAAGACCGATCAAAGAGCTGATGAAGTTTTAAATGAGACATTTGATTTATTTGTTAGTTTAGATGCAAATGAGGAACAATTGGATTTCCCAGTTTTATATGCAAGTGGAAGATCGGGTTGGGCTAGTAAAGATATTGATGGACCTCGAGAAAATCTTAATCCTCTATTAGATTTAGTACTTGAACATGTTAAACCTTCCGAATTTGATAGATCTAAACCTTTTGCAATGCTTTCAACATTGCTTTATGCAGATAATTTTTTAGGAAGAAGTCTCGTAGGAAGAATTTCTCAGGGAACTGCCAAAGCAAATCAACAGATTAAAGCAATTAATTTAGAGGGTAAAAAAGTAGACGAAGGAAGACTTACAAAAATCTTTAGATATGAGGGGACAAAAAAAGTGCCAATCGAAATTGGTGAAGCGGGTGATATTGTAGTAATAGCTGGATTAGAAAAAGCTAACGTTGCAGATACTATTTGTGACTTGGAGGTTAATGAGCCAATAAAAGCTACCCCAATTGATCCGCCAACAATGTCCATAAAAATCACAGTAAATAGCTCTCCACTTGCAGGAACTGAGGGTAAAAAATTGACCAGTACGCAAATCCGAGATCGATTAATTTTAGAAGCTCAAAATAATGTTGGAATTACTTTTTCAGAAAATTTAAATAAAGATTCATTTGAAATAAGCGGAAGAGGAGAATTGATGCTTGAGATTCTGTTAACACAAATGAGACGAGAAGGATTTGAAATGACAGTAAGCCCACCAAAAGTTTTATTTAAAACTGACAATAATGCCAAAAAATTAGAGCCAATTGAGGAAATTACTATGGATATTGATGAAGAATATTCGTCTAAAATAATAGACTCTATGAATAGAAGAAAAGGCAAATTAATTGAACTTAAAGATACTGGAAAAAATAAAAAAAGATTAATTTTTCATGCTCCAACCAGAGGTTTGATGGGTTATACAAGCAGATTTTTAACTTTAACCAAAGGCACAGGTGTTATTAACAGAATTTTTCATTCTTATGGTGAGTTTGAGGGTGATATGGAGGGAAGAAGAAATGGCGCTTTGATCTCTATGGATCAAGGTAAAGCGGTAGCTTTTTCAATTTTTAACTTGCAAGCTAGAGGAGAGATGTTTGTTACACATAATGACCCTGTTTATACTGGAATGATAGTGGGCTTAGCACCAAAACCAGGTGATATGATAATTAATGTCATGAAAGGAAAAAAACTTACAAATATGAGAACACAAGGAACAGATGAAAATATAGTTCTCACTCCTGTTCGACAAATGTCCATAGCTGAACAATTAAGTATACTTAATACAGATGAGGCTTTAGAAATTACACCAAAATCATGTAGGCTTAGAAAAGCAATTCTTGATCCTCACGAAAGAAAAAGAAGTGAAAAAAATAATTTAAACACTTAATTCATCATCTTATCAATTAAGTACAAGCTTAAAGCTATACAAGGACCTATACCGAATGCAAACATTAAAGTCCCTACCCCAAGAGTTCCACCTAAATACCAGCCTACTGACGCAACAGAAATTTCTATAAAAGCTCTCACAGCTGCAATTGGTAAATTAGTTTTTTTTTGTAATCCAGTCATTAAACCATCTCTTGGTCCTGGTCCCAGATTAGCAATCAAATAAATTCCACTCCCTACTCCAACTATCATTACACCTAGAGCTGCCATTAACAATTTCATAATATAAGTTTCAGGAGTTGGAATTAATATAATTGTTACATCTAACATTACTGCAATAATTACAATATTAAATATAGTTCCAAGACCTGGCTTTTGTTTTAAAAAGAACCATAAAGACAAGACGACAACACTCACAATGAAAGTGACTACACCAATAGATAGTCCTGATTTAATTGATATTCCTTGTGCCATTACAGTCCATGGAGAGTTTCCAAGAAATGAAATAACGACCAATGCTTCACCAAAACCGAACAATATCAGGCCAAAACAAAGAAAAAATAATGTTGATAATTTAGGTTTTAGATTAAAAGTTTCATCAGAACTCCACGAGACTTTTGGGATTTTTTTGATAGTAAGGAACATATAATTAACTATTATTTATACTTTCTTGAACTAAAATCTATGAAAATGAAACATTTTGTATTGATAATAATTATTTTCATTTATTCCTCAAATGCTATTGCTCACAGTAGTCACTATGAAGGTTTAAAAAAAATTGAGATGGATGTTCTTAGAAATAATGAAGTTATTGGTAGTACAAGCTACTTTTTTGAATTTGATGAGGATTTATTTGTAGTTAAAAATTATACCAATTTTAAAGTAGAATTATTTGGAGTAAAAGTTTTTTCAATATTAAGTGAAACTATAGAAAAATATAAAGATGATAAACTTATTTTTTTTAAATCAAATACATTCCAAAATGATAAAGAAAAATATGTAAATTTAAAATATCATAAGGAAAAAAATAAATTCATTATTGATGGTTCATCATTTAAGGGAGAAGCTGATATAGATTGTACTATTGGTAATTGGTGGAACCACAAAATTTTTAAAGCTAATAAACAAATTAGTCCTTTATCTGGGAGTATAAAGAAACAAACTGTAAATTTTATTGGAACTGAAAATATTTTTATAAATAATAAAGAATATTCAAGCGAACATTTCAAAATTAAATCAAATGATGAAAGCCTCGATGAAGACAAGCAATTTGAATTTGATGTATGGTATAATCCAAAAAATAATTTAATTTTAAAAGTAACTTATAATAAAATGGGAAACTGGGAATATAGATTAAGGAGTTTTGAGTAATGGCTATTTGGGGAAGTTTAATTGGTGGAATGATAGGTTTTTCACTTGGAGGACCATTTGGAATGCTGTTGGGATCCCTAATCGGTGGAAAAATGTCAAGATCAAGATCTGGAGGATTTAGATCATTTGCACAACCACAACAAATTTTTGCACTTTCCTTGATTGTTTTGTCAGCAAAATTGAGTAAAGCAGATGGACAGGTTAGTCGTGAAGAACTAATTGCAGTTAAAGATAAATTAAAAATACCTGATAGTGAATTAGATCAAGTTGGAAAAATTTTTAATAAGGCTAAAGAAGAAAGTACAGGTTACGAACCATACGCAAGACAAATTGCAGAGGTATATAAAGGCAACCTAAATGTTCTAGAGGAAGTAATTAACACTTTATTTTATATTGCAGAATCAGATGGTCATGTAAGTGATAAAGAATTAGAAATGATTCAGGATATTGCAAGAATATTTGGATTAAATGATGTTCAAATAAATGGAATAAAGGAAAGTAGAAAATCATCAGATAAGCTTAATCCTTATATTGTTTTAGAGAGCAAACCCGACGACTCATTAGATACAATTAGAAAACGTTATCTTAAGCTTAGCAAAGAGCATCATCCAGATTTATTAATGAGTAAAGGTGTGCCTCAAGAAGTTTTAGATGAAAGCAAAGCTAAAATGAGAGCAGTTAATTCTGCTTGGAGCCAAATACAAAAATTAAAGAATTAATCCTAATAAACTGGCCATAAAATACATGGAGAATATAAAGGCGAAGACTACTATAAAATACATAATTGTAACAATTTTGTCTCTTTTCCTTCTTTGTCTTACAAATGGCTTGTCATCTAGATCACAAATATCTCTTATGCCTATTACTTTATAGTCACAAGTATACCTCCAAATAGAGTTTGGCATTCTTGGATCAGTTTGATTGTAGTATTGGATCCACTGAACTGTATATTTAAATGAAAGATAGCTTACTATTAAAAGAAGACCACTAGTAAACATTATACTGTCATTTAAAATTGTTCTGACTCTGTTGACCCTTCCATTGCTGTAGTTGAACTCTTTCCTGAGCTAATTGTATTTGAAACAGCATCAAAATAAGATGTACCTACTTCTCTTTGATGTTTCACACTAGTGTATCCATCTTTCTCTCTTGCAAATTCATGCTGTTGAATTTTAGAGTATGCGGTCATTCCTTCCTTCTTATATTTTTCTGCTAACTCAAATATCGCAATATTTTGCGTATGAAAACCAGCAAGTGTAATGAATTGGAATTTGTAACCCATTTCTCCAATTTTTCTTTGGAATGATCCAATTTCTTCATCAGACAAATGTTTCTTCCAATTAAATGATGGTGAACAATTATAAGCTAACATCTTACCAGGATATTTTTCATGGATAGCATCAGCAAATTTCTTTGCTTCCTCTAAATTTGGTGTTGCTGTTTCGCACCATATTAAATCTGCGTATGGTGCATAAGCAAGACCTCTAGAAATTGCTTGCTCAATTCCATCTTTTACGTAAAAGAAACCTTCTGGAGATCTTTCGCCGGTTAAAAAAGGTTTATCATTTTCATCAAAATCGTTGGTAATTAATTTAGCAGCATTAGCATCAGTTCTTGCAAGAATGATGAGGGGGACATCTGCAATATCTGCTGCTAATCTTGCTGCTTTAAGGTTTCTGACCATAGTTCCAGTTGGGACCAAAACTTTACCACCCATGTGACCACACTTTTTCTCACTCGCCAATTGATCCTCAAAGTGAACGCCAGCTGCACCAGCTCTTATAAATTTTTTTGTTAATTCGAATACATTTAGCGGCCCCCCAAATCCAGCTTCGCCATCAGCTATAATCGGTAACATGTAATCAGTTCTTTTACTTTTATCCATGTCTCCATCTATCATTTCCATATGTTGAATTTGATCAGCTCTGATTAAAGAATTATTCATGGTTTCAACTAATTTTGGTGCACTATCATATGGATATAATGATTGATCAGGGTACATTTCACCAGCACTGTTGGCGTCAGCTGCTACCTGCCAACCACTTAGATAAATTGCTTTTAAACCAGCTTTTGCATGTTGAACTGCGTGATTTCCAGAAAGTGAACCTAAAGTGTTAACATAAGCTTCTGTATTTAAAAGTCTCCAAAGCTTTTGGGACTGCATTTTGCACATTGAATACTCAATTTTAATTGATCCTCTTAATCTTTCAACTTCCTCAGGTGTGTAATCTCTTTTAATTCCTGCAAATCTTTGTAAGTCGTATGAAATGTTTTCAGCTGACACTTAAACCTCTCTCTTTATGAATAAATGACTAGAAATTACTAATTTTTAATTTGAGCTATATTCTTCAGTAAATTCGTTCATTCCGCTTGAACCCCAATCGCAATGATCGTCTCTAATGTAGATACCTTTAGACTTATGTTCAGAATGCTCTTCTTTGTTAGTAATTTGGTAGTTATTTTCTATATTATTGATTTTATTTTTTTCCATGTAAACTTTATAATTTACAATATTTACAAATTCTACAAATAATTAAATTTTCCTTGTAAAATCGAATAATTTTGTGTAAATTTAAATTTACAAAATTTACAAATTGTAAAATGAGTCAAATTGATACAAAAATCGGTCCAAAAATCAAAGCTTTTAGAAGACAGTTAGGTATCCAAGCTAACAAACTAGCTGAAGAAATGTCTATCTCTCCAAGTTATTTAAATCTGATCGAAAGTGGAAAAAGGAAAATTGATGGTGATTTGTTGTTAAGGGTTTGTGATAAACTTAAAATTGAACTTTCAGATTTAACAAGTAAGTCAGATATTAATCTAGAGAACAACATATCTGAGTTGTTAGGTGATGAACTATTTGAAGATCTAGATATCTTAGGACCAGAAGTAAAAGATTTGGTTAACACAAATCCAAAAATTGCTAAAGCTTTAATTAAACTTGGCGATAACTTTAAACAAAAAGATCATGAAATTTTTAATAAACTAGAAAACATTTCTGGTAAAATTATTGATGGAAGAAAAAATGCATTCCCTGGAGAAGTAATTTCTGACTTTTTACAAGAGAATAAAAACTTTTTTCCAAAATTAGAAGATTTCGCAAATAAAATTTTTGACAAAGTAAAACAAAATAACAGAACAAGATACATAGCTCTTTGTGATTTTCTAAAAACGGAGTACGGTATAACAGTTAAAGATGTGATTCCAAAAGAAGGAAAGCCATTTTCAAAAATATACAACGTGAAAGATAAGGAATTATTACTGTCTGATTATCTATCTCTTGAAACAAAAAAACTTTTTGCTGCAGCACAAATTTCACAAGAAGGAGCATCAAAAGAAATTGATGAATACCTATCAACATTTAGTTTTCCGACAAACGAGTCTAAAAAATTAACTAGAGTTGCTCTTTTAAATTATTGTGGGGCAGCAATATTAATGCCCTACTCTCTTTTTCATAAAGAATGTAAAGAATTGAAATACGATCTTGAACTTTTACAAAATACATTTGCAACATCTTTTGAACAAGTTGCACATAGAGTAACATGCTTACAAGATCCCAAACTTCCTGGAATACCTTTTCATTTTTTAAGAGTAGATGTTGCAGGAAATATTTCAAAAAGATTTTCGTTATCAGGTATTGAAATACCAAGATATGGTGGTGCTTGTCCAAGATGGAATGTTTACTCAGCTTTTTCAAGACCTGGAGTAATTCAAGCAGCGGTGAGTAAAATGACTAATGGAGAAAAATACGTTTGCATAGCAAAGACAGTTGAAAAAGGTGTTGGAAGATATGGACAGAAGAAAAGTATGTTATCTATAGGTCTTGGATGCGAGGCCAAATATGCTAAAGAATTTGTTTATACTGAAAATTTAGATTTAACCGATAAAAAATCTGAGTTGCCTATAGGCGTATCATGTAGAACATGCGATAGACTTGATTGTTCACAAAGAGCCTTTCCACCTCTTCATAAAAAATTTGATGTAGATATTAATTCTAGAGGAGTTTCTGTTTACGTAAATGAATAAAAGGTTAATTTTGATTTAGTTTTTGCCTTTTCTTTGAAATTAATTGAGTAAGTGAGTCAACCATCAAATCTGATGCTTTGAATATTTCATTAGGTTTGAACTCATAAGACATATTTTTTTCATCATTTGTTTTATCTTCTATTATTATTTCTTTTTCTGGCGAATTATCCTTAATATAAATTAAAATTAACCATTCTTCATCTGATGACTCGTCCCATTTTATAAATATTTCTCCAGTCTCAAATCTTTTGTCTATGCATCTGAATATGGACATATGTCTTGTAATATATCTTTTGTTTAATTGAAAAACTAAACTGTTAGCACTTCTATAAAAACTTTCTAAAGCAAACTCAATTTTTTGTCTTGCTAAGTTATATTCTCTTTCTTTTTGAAGTAGAGCTGATCTATCATCCTCTTCATTAGTTTTTACTCCAAGTGCTTCAACTCTTTCTCTAATTTTTTGATCTCTAATTAATCTATATTTATTTTTTAAATTTTCTATTCTCTGTTGTAATTCTCCATAGTCTTCTCTTTTTTCTTTGAGAGACATCTTCTCTAATTTTTCAAGTTCTTTTACCTCTCTTATTCTAAATCTTTCGATCTGTTTTTGTATTCTTAACTCTTGTAAAAATTTCTTTTGTCTTTGTGCTTGCTCTTTTCTTAGTAGAGCTTGTTCTTTTCTTAAAAATAATTTTAAATCTTTAGCTCTTAATTTTTCTATTCTCTCTTCATCTTTTAATTCTTGTTGCTTTAGTTTAAACTGCTTTTCTTCTTGCAAAATTTTCTGTTTTTTAATTTTTTCTTTTTCTATATCTCTTTCCTCAATTTCTATTAATTTTAATCTTCTTTTTTCTTCCTTTCTCTGAATTTTAAATTCATTTATTTTTCCATCTATAGATTGAAAGAACTTCGATATACCTCGATCAATAGCAAATATGTCAAATTTTACTTTAACCTTTAATTTTGATTTTAACTTTTCTTCTACTCTGACTGATTTTGTAATTAAATTATTCTTTATTTTTTTTTTAAGAGTAGGTTTTTTCTTTTGAACTTTCTTTTTTTTTGAATTTATAATCTTTTTCTTCTTTTTTATTTTTTTTTCAGCTTTTAGAGGAATTTTTCTTTTTTTTTTGATATTTTTTAATTTTTTATTTTTTTTCATTATTACTGTTTAAATATTTATCAGTAATATTTTAATAAATATAGTCCCGAGTGTTAGGAACAGAAATATTATCTTTAGATAATTGTAACTGAAATACAACCTGATCTCCCCATTTAAATGCCATTTCACAACTGGCTAAGTAAAATTCCCACATTCTAAAAAATTTTTCGTCAAACATCCCTAAAACTATCTCTTTTTTAGATAAGAATCTCTCCTTCCAGTTTCTTAGTGTAAGTGCATAGTGCATTCTAAGAACTTCAATATCAGACACTATAAGACCAGACTTTTCTATGGGTTTTGCCACCTCACTCAAGCTTGGTGTGTAACCACCTGGAAAAATATACTTTTGTATCCATGGCTGTGGGTCTCTTGGAGGCATTGAGGAACCAATTGTATGGATTAATGCTATTCCTTTTTCATTTAAAAGCTTAAAAACTGTATTAAAATATTTTTTATAAAAATTTCTTCCAACATGTTCAAACATTCCAACACTTACAACTCTATCAAACTTCTCATTTAACTGCCTGTAATCAATAAGTTTAAAGTCTACCTGATTAGACAAATTCATTTCTTTTGCTTTATTATTACTAAATTCAAATTGATTTTCTGATAATGTTATACCTGTAACAGTAGCATTTGTTTTCTTCGCTATTGCTAATGCCAATGTTCCCCATCCTGAACCAATATCTAAAACTTTTTGATTGGGCTGAATATGTAATTTTTTTATAATATGATCGATCTTGTTACTTTGAGCTTGTTCAAGCGTATCATTATCATTCTTAAAATAAGCACAAGAATATTGCCTGTTTTTATCTAAAAACAAATCATAAAGTTTCTCTGATATATCATAATGATGTGCAACATTTTCTTTTGATTTAATAATTTTGTTTAAATTTGTAAGATATCCAAAAGTACCTCTTATTTTTTTTATTATTGCTCCATAAGAATTAATATTTCCTCTACCAATATTTTTAAAAGCTAGTTCCAAAAATTCTGTTAGTGTTCCATTCTCTATAACAAGAGATCCTTGCATATAAGCCTCACCAAAATATAAATCTGGATTAATAAGAAGCTTCTGCATTAACTTTTGATCAAGCAACTTAATTACTATTGGCTTTTCTTTTATTGGCTTACCAATTAGATACTTTTTTGAGTTTGAGTCTATAAGTTCAAAACCATCGTCTTTAAATAAATTATTTAAGAAACTTATTAAACTCATTTTATGCAGCTCTTAATAATTCTATATTGAAATTAAGTTTTTTTAAATTTGATAGAAGATCATTTTTGTCTGTTTCTTCTAATAGTTTAAGGGGAGGTAGAAGATTCTTATAAATTGAATTTTTTTCAGCCATTAAAGTATGAAGACCTGAAATTAAATTATATTTGTCAAAAGATATTCTTACATCACACAAATTTTGATTTAAGGAAAGTGATTGGTTGTTGTGAAAGTTATCATAGATTTGTCTTGCTAAATTCCCTGTAACATTTGTTGTTGCTGTAATTATGCCATGACAGCCTACCTCCAATCCCTTTAAAAGTTTTGTCTCAGATCCTGGAAAAATTGAAAAATTTTTTATTTTCAAATTTTCAAATAGATTATAACTACTGTCTTTTACGCCTACAATTTGATTAGGAAAAATATTAACCAAATGCTGAATGCATTCAGGACTAAATTTATAGCCAGAAAGTTTCTCGAAATTATACAAAATAATCTTACAATCATTTACTTGTTCAATTATTTTTGTATAAAAATTTATTACGTCTTTATCATCATATTTATAATACGCCGGAGGCATAATTAAAAAAGTATTAAAATTCATACTTTTAGAAATTTTTATTAAATTTATATTATCTGACAGAGAATTAAGGCCAGTGCCAATTATAAATTTATCCTTATATCTACTTTTAGGTAACTGGTTAATTAATTGAATTTTTTCGCTTAAAGAAATCAATTGTGATTGGCCGGTACTTCCAAAAAAAACTACTCCATGACAACCGGCGTCTATAACATTTTCTGCATGCTTAATTGTATTATCAATATCTAGAGAAAGATCACTCTTAAGTATTGATAAAGAGGCAGCAAAAATACCCTTTAATTCGAACATGTAATAAAATTAATATAAAATAAAATTTAGTAAAGTACTAATATTTTTAAAGATTTATATACTCTTAATTACTATTTCTTTAGCCTCATTCACAATTGATGCTAGCCTATTTAACTCAGGACTAACATCTGGATGTATCTTTTTCATAATTTTTTTATAAGAGTTTAAAATTTCACTTTTTGAATATTTTTTTTTTGGATCTAAATTTAAAATTTTATATGCCTCCTCTAAATTCATACTCTGTTGGGGGCTTGTTTGATTAAAATTATTGAAATTAAATCTTCCTGAATTTCTTAAAACTCTAAACAGACCCCAAAGTCTTAATAATTGAAAAAGTGATATTCCTGCCTTAGTTTTAATTAAAGGCAATATGGCTAACACAAAAGGTAACGAAAAAATATATCTACCGGCATACACCATTACAAAAGCAAGCAAAATTGAAGATAAAATTATTATTGTCCTTATAAATTTTGAAATTTTTTTCGCAGACGTTCTAGCAAACCAATTGAGGATAACGTAGACAATTAGGAAAATAATAACTGTTATAAAAAAAATATTCATATATTAATAATTCTCTCTATGAAAATACCACAACTTGAAAAAAAACCTGAGATAAAATCTTGTCACAATACAACATGGGAGGATAACTATAGCTGGATACATCAATCTAATATACTTGAGGTTCTAAAAGACAGCTCAAAACTATTACCAAAAGTAAGAGAGTATCTAGAAAAAGAAAATAATTACTTCGAGTTTCAAATGAATGATACCAAATTAATTAGAAAAAAAATTTTTGACGAAATCAAAGGAAGAATTAAATTAGATGATGAGTCTTTGCCTTATAAAGATAAAAACTATGAATATTGGACGAAAACTACAACAAAAGGAAATTACTCAATAAAATTAAGAAGAAAGATTGGAGAAGAAAAAATTGAGGAAATATGGAATGGAGATATTGAAAAAGAAAAATTAAATACTGAATATTTTGGTTTAGGAGATCTTGAAGTAAGCTTTAATGACAAATACCTCGGATATTCTCTCGACTTGAAAGGTTCTGAATATTATACAATTTATATAAGAGATATAAATTCAAATAAATTAATTACCGAACAAATAAAAGAAACGAGTGGTAGCATAGAATTTAGTTTGGATGATAAATATATTTTTTATTCTAAACTAGATAAAAATCACAGACCTAGAACTATTTATAGGCACAAAATTGGTACATCAGTAAAAGAGGATTTATTAGTTTTTGAAGAAAAAAGTGAGGCATTTACTGTGGGAATTGGACTTACATCAGATGAAAAATATTTTATAATCACAAGTTCTGATCATAACACTTCAGAACAGTATTTTTTTAAAGTTGACGAAAATATTCCTAATCCTAAATTAATTCAAAAAAGACAAAGAGGTATAATTTACTCTATAAACTCGTGGGATAATTATTTTTACAAACATACTAATGAAAACGCCGAGGATTTTAAAATTGATAAATGTAAAGATATACTTGAACAAAAATGGGAGTCATTCATTGCTGCAAAAGAAGAGGTTTTAATTGGAGGCTTAGTTTTTTTAAATAATTGGATCATAAGATCTGAAACTTCAAATGCGCTTGGTAAAATAATTTTAAGAGATCCTAAAACAAATAAAGAAGAAGAAATTCATTTTAGCGATGAAAAGGTAATAGTTCCAAGTATATCTTTAATTCAAAAAGATAAGAACACAGACAATGTATATTTATCATATTCCTCACCCAAAACACCAGGAAAAACATTTTTATATAATTTAAAATCAAAAGAAAAAAAAATTGTAAAAGAACAAGAAATACCATCTGGACACAATCCAGACGATTATATAGTTGAACGTCTTGAGTGCTCATCGCATGATGGAAGAATGGTTCCAATAACCATAACTAGACATAAAAATACAATTTTGGATGGATCGGCTAATCTTTTGCTTTACGGTTATGGTTCGTATGGAAATTCAATGTCTCCGGGTTTTTCGTCAACGCGTTTAAGTTTAATTGATAGAAGCATTATTTGGGTTACCGCGCATATTAGAGGAGGAATGGAAAGAGGAATGAAATGGTGGAAAGAGGGAAAGCTCTTAAACAAAAAAAATACATTTGAGGATTATATAGCTGTTGGAAAATATCTGGTTGAAAAAAAATATACATCTAAAGGTAAAATTATAGGAATGGGTGGGTCTGCCGGAGGACTGTTGATGGGTGCAGTTGTAAATCAAGCACCAGAGCTATTTTTAGGTTTAATTATGGCTGTACCATTTGTGGACTCTTTAACAACCAACCTTGACCATTCATTGCCCTTAACTGTTGGCGAATTTGATGAATTTGGAAATGCAAAAGATAATAAAGATCATTTTGATTATATTTATTCATACGCTCCATACAACAACATTAAAAAAATGGATTATCCACATATTTTAATAACAACAAGTCTTAGTGATAATAGAGTTCTTTTTGATGAACCAGCAAAATTTACAGCGAAACTAAGAGATTATAAAACAGACAATAATTTATTACTTTTAAAAACCGAAATGAATGCTGGTCACGGTGGAAAATCTGGAAGAGATGGCGCAATTGAAGAAATAGCTCTAGATTATGCTTTTGCATTAAAAATTGCCAAGAAAATTTAGTAAATTACCCATTGAATTTTTAAAATTTATTACCATATATAATTAGTAAGTCGCCTAATGGGACTTACATAAATTAACTTGCTTAACAAAAGGAGTAAATATTATGACAAGTAAGGACCTATCAATCTTTAACTCACTAAGGCCGTTTTCTATTGGTTTTGACGATATGTTTGACCAATTTGAAAATATGCTTGGTAATGGTGGAATAACAATGCAATCAAATTATCCCCCATACAACATAAGAAAGACTGGCAAAGATAACTATTCTATTGAAGTTGCATTAGCTGGTTTTAATAAAAATGATGTTGAAGTAGAGTTTGAGGATAATTTATTAACTGTGAGAACAAAACAGATAAATAAGTCTGAAGATAAAAATGAAGACGGTGAAATAATTCATAAAGGAATTTCACAAAGACAATTCGCAAGATCTTTCACTATTGCAGATGATGTTAAAGTAAATGGTGCAGAACTTAAGGATGGTCTTTTGACAATTGCCTGTGAGAGAATTTTACCAGATCATAAGAAAAAAAGACTTATCGATATTAAGTAAATAATTTTTAACCTTGCTTGTGGGGTTCCTCCCCACAAGTTTAAAAGCAACCACTAGAACTAAAAGCTATAATAGTACCATTAGCATTAACCTCAAACCTTCTCTCACAAGGCAGGCCATACTTTTTAGTTTTATAAATTAAAACTTCATTACCTGTACTGTTAATTATATCTTCAGTAGGAGCTCCAAGCTCTAGCTTCATTTTATTTACATCACCACCTACAAATAATCCGTATTTTTGGTTCTCTTTTTCTGCAGCCTCATCAGTTTTATTTTTAATGGTCTGACATGCAGTAGTAAAAAAAAGGATAGATATAAATACAATTACGAATCTAAATTTCATCATGTGTATATATTACTGAAATGTGTCCAAAGATTAACTTAAAAGTTGAATAAATAGTAAGTTTTCCCTCAAAAACTGATTTATTTATTGTATTTATATAGCTTAATTCATAATTTTTATAATTAACTACAAGATTCTTATGAACACAAAACTGAGGGTGTCAGAAATATCAAAAATATATCCAGGCTGTGTTGCTAACAACAAAGTTTCATTGAAGTTTGAAAGTGGAAAAATATACGCTTTATTAGGAGAAAATGGTGCGGGTAAGTCAACTCTAGTTAAAATTTTATCTGGAGTAGTAAAACCTGACAAAGGTGAAGTCTTTTTAAATAATGTGAGTATAAAACTTAACTCTCCACTTGACGCCAAAAAAAACAATATCGGAATGGTATTTCAACATTTCAATTTATTTGAAACTTTATCTGTATTTGAAAACTTAAGTATAGATAGCGATAAAAAAAATGAGGACTTAAGACTATCAGTTAATAGTATCTTAAAAAAATATAATTTTAAAATTGATTTAGATATTCCAGTTTTAAATTTATCAGCTGGTCAAAAACAAAAAGTTGAAATTATTAGATGTTTAATCAGAAATCCTAAAGTATTGATAATGGACGAACCCACATCTGTCTTAACTGAACAAGAAACGGAAGATCTATTTGTTTCATTAAAGCAGTTTTCAGATGAGGGGATATTAATAATTTACATTACTCACAAATTAAAAGAAGTACTTTCACTTTGTGATGAAGTAGCAGTTATGAGAAAAGGTAAAGTAGTCTCTGTAAGTAATACAAAGGAAGAAAAAATTGAAACTTTAGCTAATAAGATGGTTGGAGAAAATTTAAATACGATAAAAAAAAAAATTAATAATTTCAAATATAGTGAAGAAATTTTAAAAATCTCAAATTTAAATTTTAGAAGTGACGATCCTTACGAAACAAACTTAATTAATTTAAATTTTTCATTAAAAAAAGGAGAATGTTTAGGGATAGCAGGGATTTCAGGAAATGGACAAAGTGAATTATTTCAAATTTTAAGTGGAGAAATAATTACTGATTATACCTCTATAAAATTTAGAAACAAAGAAATAAGCAAGCTCAATCCAAGAGAAAGAAGAGAGTACCTTATGGCTTTCTCACCTGAAGATCGTATTTCCCAAGCCGCTGTTCCAGAATTAAAGATTTATGAAAATGTTGCATTAAATAACTTTAAATCTTCAAACTTTTTTGAAAAAGGATTAGTAAACGAAAAAAAAATAAAAGAACACTCAAAGAAAATACTCTCCAATTTTTCTGTAAATACTGATAATGTCGAATTGAAAAGTCAATTTTTATCTGGAGGAAATCTTCAAAAGTTAATTATAGGAAGAGAATTAATTACTTCTCCAGAACTCTTGGTTTGCTTCAATCCCACTTGGGGGCTTGATGTCGGTGCTATCAATTATATTCATGAAACTCTTATAAATATCAATGAACAAGGTAAATCCTCTATATTAATTTCTACAGATAACGACGAACTTTTAAAATTAAGCGATAGGATATGCGTAATTTATAAAGGTAAATTATCAAAAATCATGGATGTAAATGAAGTTACTCCTGAAAAATTAGGAATTTTAATGGGAGGAGGTTCAATTGATTAAAATTGAAAAACGTAATGATGTTTCGCCCTCAATTTACTTTTTAACTCCAATTTTAGCTATTTTTCTAACTTTATTTGGTGGAGGGATAATTTTTTATGTGTTGGGTTTCAATCCTATTGAAGCTTTAAAATTTTTTTTTGTAACACCTATTTCTGACTTATACGGCTTTAGCGAGCTCTTAGTAAAAGCAACACCACTTTGCTTAATAGCAATAGGTTTATCTTTTTGTTTTAAAAGTAACAATTGGAACATTGGTGCCGAAGGACAACTCATTTTTGGGGGGGATTGTAGGTGGTGGGGTTGCTTTATTGTTTTATGGTCATGATGGTTTTTATGTTTTACCAATAATTATTTTATCTGGGGCAATTGGAGGAATGATGTTTGCAATGATCCCTGCGATTCTAAAAACTTATTTAAATACAAATGAAATTTTAGTCAGCTTAATGCTTGTTTATGTAGCTAAATTATTATTAGATTACTTAGTGGTTGGTCCATGGAGTAATCCTGAGGGTTTTAACTTTCCTGAAACAAGACAATTTAGTGAGTCTGCAAGAATGCCTATTCTATTTGATGGTTTAAGAATTCATGCAGGAATTTTTATCACTTTAATAACTGTATTCTTGAGTTGGCTAATTTTATACAAAACATATTTGGGGTTTCAGATAAAAGTTTCAGGCTTAAGTTTAAAGACTGCGAAATATGCAGGCTACAAAGGAAAGACTATGATCATTATTGTTTTTATGATCAGTGGAGCATGTGCGGGTCTTGCAGGAGTCGGGGAAATAACTGGACCCATAGGTCAATTACATAGAAACATTTCACCAGACTATGGTTTCACAGCAATAATTGTTGCTTTCTTAGGCAGATTAAATCCAGTTGGAATTATATTTGCTTCACTAATTGTTGCTCTAACTTATTTAGGTGCAGAAACAGCACAGATTTTTTTACAAGTACCCAAATATACAGGTCAAGTTTTTCAAGGGATGATTTTATTCTTTCTTCTTGGATCTGATTACTTGCTATTTTTTAAAATAAAATTTTTAGGTCTAAAAAAAAATGAGCTTTGATTTAAATTTCATCGGTATACTGATTGGTGCAATTATGGCATCATCAGTCCCATTGATACTTGCTGCATCTGGAGAATTAATAACTGAAAGATCTGGTGTTTTAAATCTTGGAGTGGAAGGAATGATGATCATTGGGGCGATTTCAGGATTTGCATTAATGGTTGTAACAGACAACTTATTTTTAGCTGTAGTTGGCTCAATGATTTCTGGTCTAATTATCTCAATTATTTTTGGTGTGCTTACGCAATCGCTTCTCACAAACCATGTTGCTACCGGACTTGCGTTAACAATTTTTGGTATCGGGATGTCAGCAATGATAGGAAAGAATTTTGTAGGAATACCGGGCAAAGAATTTCCCTTGTTATTTGTTAATCTTAAGGAAAATATTCCTTTTTTAGGACCAATTTTATTCGGACATTCAGTTATATTATATTTTGCTTTTTTATTGCCCTTTTTGACAAATTATTTTCTAAGAAAAACAAAAATTGGATTAATAATCAGAGCTGTAGGAGACTCACCAACATCAGCATCTAATCAGGGAATTAATGTAACTTTAGTAAGATATAGTTGTATTCTTTATGGTGGAGCTATGTGTGGATTGGCAGGTGCTTATCTTTCTTTAATTTACACTCCTCAATGGATTGAAAATATGACCGGAGGAAGAGGGTGGATTGCACTCGCATTAGTAGTTTTTGCAACATGGAGCCCAATAAAAGTTTTGATAGGAGCATTAATATTTGGTGGAATAACAATTTTGCAATTACATATGCAAGCTGTAGGTTTAAGAATTCCAGTTCAATTATTAAGTGCATTGCCATACATCATGACAATAATAGTTTTAGTTGTAATTTCTCGTGACAGTAGAAAAATAAAACTAAATACACCAACTTCTTTGGGACAAATCTTCTATAAGGAAAAGTGATGTTAGCTATTCCAAAATAAATATTTTTTTTTATTAGAATCTTGCATAGTTTGTAGTATCACAAAATTAAATTTAAAGGGGAATCAAATGTATAAAAACTTTTTAAGATATATAATTTCTGTATTGTTTTTGCTTGGAGTAAGCGTACAAGCTAATGCAGATTTCAAAGTTGGTTTTGTTTATGTTGGGCCTACTGGGGACCATGGATGGACATACCAACATGATGAGGGAAGAAAAGCAGTAGAGGCAGCTGGAATAAAAACTACTTATGTTGAAAGTGTGCCTGAGGGTGCGGACGCAGAAAGAGTTATAAGGCAGTTAGCACAATCTGGACATGACCTTATTTTCACTACAAGCTTTGGGTACATGGATCCTACAAACAAAGTTGCTAAAGATTTTCCTAACGTAAAATTTGAGCATGCAACTGGATACAAAAGAGAACACTCAAATGTTTCCACTTATTCTGCAAGATTTTATGAAGGAAGAACTTTGTTAGGTCACATGGCAGGAAAGATGACTAAAACGAATGTCATTGGATATATTGCATCTTTCCCAATTCCTGAAGTTATCAGAGGAATAAATGCTATGACACTGGCTGCCCAAAAAGTAAATCCTGATATTAAAACAAAAATAGTTTGGGTATTTACTTGGTATGATCCAGGAAAGGAGTCTGAAGCGGCTCAAGCTTTAATTGATCAAGGAGCAGATGTTATAATGCAACACACTGATAGTACTGCACCTGTTCAAGTGGCTGAAAAGGCTGGAGTTTGGTCATTTGGTCAAGCAAGCGATATGCAAAGATTTGCACCAAAATCAATTTTAACATCTATTATTGATGATTGGGCACCTTACTATGTAGAAAGATCTATTGCTGCAAGAGATGGCACATGGAAACAACAGGATACTTGGCATGGATTGAAAGAGGGAATGGTTGCTATGGCTCCCTATAATTCTGCAATGGGAAGTGATTTAGTTAAAGAGGTAGAACAACTTCAAAAAGACTTAGCATCTGGAAAAACCCATTCATTTACTGGTCCAATTTATGATCAAAAAGGAAATATTCTTGTAGCTGAGGGTTCAGTAGCAGATGACGGGATGTTAGCTGGTATGAATGTTTATGTTAAAGGAGTAGAGGGAGATATTCCGCAGTAATTTCTTTTTTAAAAATTTAAATTTAAGGCCAGCTTAGCCTGGCCTTTTTTTTGCTAAGAATGTTTTTTTTTTAACCCTTCAATATCTACTTCATCATAATACTCTGATGGTTGAACTATCCAAGGATCATTTTTTAATAAAATCGGACAGAAATCAGGTGTAAAAGAAGATGATTTTTTTTTCCATAGACATGCTGTTTTTATCTCTTCAATATAATTTTTAATTGGATCGTACTCTTTCAGCCAATCTATACTTTTATTCAATGTTAACCCTGTATCAGACAAATCATCTACTAACAGAACCTTTTTAAAATTCTCATTAGTTGCAATTGCGCTAATATCTCTGGCGAAAATAAGTTCTCCTTGTTTATTTTGAACAGTATCGCCTGAGTAACTTTGGATAACAACATAAGCTGTTGGCAATTTAAATATTCTGGACAAAATATCTATGATTGGTGCCGCACCTCTCATTATCCCAACTAGAACAGTTGGTTTATAATTTTTTTCTATTTCTAGAGCAAGTTTTTCAACTGCAGTTTTGTATTCTTCATATGAAATTATTAATTTATCAGCCATTGAAATTTGGTATCATAAATAAAAATATTAAAAAAGGATAAATATGAAAACTTATTGGATAAGTCTATACTTAGATATCTCAAACAATGATAACCTAAAAAAATATGGAGAAAAAGCTGTTCCTATAATAAAAGGTTATGGAGGAAAACCAATTGTAAGAGGTGGTAGATTAAAATCATTTAGTAATACAAACATTGTCCGAACTGTCATTTGGGAATTTCCAAGTTATGATGATGCAATCTCCTGCCATGAATCAACTGATTATAAATCTGCCTGGTCTTACGCTGAGAGTACTACCAAAAGAATTATGTTCATTGTTGAAGGAGTAGATCAAGAACAGATTTAATAAAGTAATTTTTGAATATATAGTTATATAAAAGGAGAATTATGAAAGGTTACGTTGTATGTATGTGGGAAAAAATCAATAGTGAAGAAAGACTAAAAGAATATGCGCTAAAAGCTACGTATGCTGCGGAAAAATACTCAGGCAAATTTTTAATTAGAGGTGGAAAAAATAGAACAAATGAAGGAATAGACTCTCCAAGAACAACCGTTCTTGAATTTCCAAACTATAAAACAGCGATAGAATTTTACGATTCCGACGAATATCAGGAAGCGCTCGACGTTATTAGGGGTCATGCTATAAGACATCATCAGATAGTTGAAGGTAGTTAATATTGTACAGGTTCATCATCAATAGAGCGCCATAGATACCAAGTGGCAACTGAACAATAAGGAGAAAATCTCTTTTTTAAACGATTTACGTAATTCATAGGCGGTAAGTAGTTTTTTTTATAGTTATTAGAAATTGCTCTAAGCAAACCAATATCTTGAACTGGCCAGATGTTAGACCTGTTATAAGTAAATAGTAATATCATTTCTGCAGACCATCTACCTATTTGTCTTAATTCTGACAAATAAAGAATTGCTTCTTCATCACTCATTGTTTTAATAACTCTTGGATTAAAAGTTTTATTAATAAATTTTTTTGCTAGCTCTTTTATGCCTCTTACTTTTTGTCTACTTAAACCACATTTTTTTAATCTATTTGAAGTAATATTATTTACTACTTTTGGATTTATTTTTCCTTTACACTCTTTTTTGAACTTTAAAAAAACTGAGTTAGCGGCAGCTACACTAATTTGTTGACCAATTATACTTTTGCACAATGATAAAAAAATATCTCTTCTTGAAGTTAAAGTTTTATCTTTGTACTTTAATATAAGTTCCCTCATAATTTTATCTTTTGAAAGATACTTAATTGCTTCTGACCAATATTTAGGTGGTTTACTCATTTTTAAAAATTAAGTTTGGTTTTTTTAAATATATTTCTCTTCTAAATATAATGATTGAAGATAAAATTACTAATGCAGCACCAATCAAGGTCTTATATGATGGTATTTCATTCCAAACAAAATAGCCAAAGAAAATAGCGAACACTAAACTTAGGTATTTTAATGGTGAAACCAAAGAAACTTCTGAAAGTTTATATGATTGACCTAAAAGTAAATTTGCAACTCCACCAAGCAAACCAATCATACACAATAATATAAAATCAAAAAAAGTTGGCATAACCCACCCAAATGGAACAGTAAGTAGTCCTAAAATTGATATTGCAATCGAGAAGTAAAATGAAATTAACCAGACAGGTTCTGAAGTAGACAGCTGTCTTATTGCAATAGCAACATAAGACATTCCTAAACAAAAAATAATTGGATAAATATAATTTAAATTTAAAGATGAAATTCCAGGTTGAGCAATAATTATTACTCCTATAAATCCAATAAAGACTGCCAACCATCTATATTTACCAATTTTTTCTGATAAAAAATATATCGACATTATTGTTGCAAATATTGGCGCTGCAAAAGAAATACTCACTACAGTAGCTAAAGGTAAGTTTCTAAGAGCAACAAATATGGACACTATTGCCATTAAACCAGCCATGCATCTCGCAAAATGTAGTTTAGGTCGATCTGTTTTGTAAAAATTTTTATAATTTTCTTTTGGTATTAAAAAAATTATCGGTATTAGACCACAAAAACCTCTAAAAAAAAGTACTTCTCCAACTGGGTAATTTTCAGACCATTTTACAAGTACATCCATCATTGAAAATGCACAAACAGATAGAATCATGTACAAAAAGCCTAATTGATTTTTAGATAACATGGATTTAATTATATTATTATTGTAGCATTAATCTATGGAAATAGCAGTTTTAGCTTTGGGATGTTTTTGGGGCCCAGAAAAAAAATATGGACAACTAGAGGGCGTTTACAGAACTGAGGTTGGATACTGCGGAGGTAATAGCCCAAACACAAATTACAGAGAAGTTTGCACTGGGACAACAAATCACGCAGAAGCTGTAAAACTTGAGTTTGATCCCAAAGTAATTTCCTATGAAGAGATTATAAAAAAATTTTTTGAATTTCATGATCCAACAACACTGAATTCTCAAGGACCTGATTTTGGCACACAATACAGAAGTGAAATATTTTATCTTAACGATGAACAAAAAAAAATTGCTCAAAAAGTTATAAATGAAGAAAATGTAAGGCTATCTGGAAGGGTAGTTACCAAACTTTCTGAGTTAAAAAATTACTGTGCTGCAGAGGAATATCATCAGAAGTATCTAGAAAAAAGATAGAATGTCACTTGTCTCATCTGATTGGTTAGAAAAAAATTTAAATAATGTAAAAATTATAGACTGTTCTTGGCACATGCCAGGGATAAATAGAAATCCACATGAAGAATATTTAAGTAAACATATTCCAGGAGCAATATTTTTTGACTTAGATAAAAATTCAGAACAGAAAACTGATTTACCTCATATGCTTCCAACAAGAGAAAAATGGGAACAAATTTTATCTTCTTTAGGTATCTCAAATGAAGATAGAATAATAGTTTATGATAATTCAGATGTGGTGAGTTCATGTAGAGGTTGGTATAATTTTATTTATTTTGGTCATGATAAAGAGTTAGTCAGCGTTTTGGATGGTGGCTTAAAAAAATGGACAATAGAAAAAAAAATGACAACCAATGAAAACACAAATATTTTAAAGTCAAACTATATTGCTAGAGAAAATAAACATCTTGTTAAAAATATTACCGAAATCAATTACAACATAAAAACAAATAATTTTAAAGTTATTGATGCAAGAAGTAAGGAAAGATTTGATGGAACTGCACCAGATCCAAGAAGAAATGTTAGAAGTGGATCTATACCAAATTCTCTATGTCTTCCATTTAAAGAAGTTATTAACGCTAAGGACAATACGTTTAAAAATAGATCTGAAATTTCAAAAAAATTCGACGAAATAATTGATTCTAATGATAACAACAGAGTTTTTTCATGCGGATCTGGTATTACTGCTTGTGTTTTAAGTCTTGCATATTCTCTAGTAAATAATACATATTCTCCTACAATTTATGATGGATCATGGGCTGAATATGGAAAAATGTAGAATATGAAAAGATCAACAAAAGTAACAACTATAATTGTAATATTTTTTATAATTATTGCTGGTGTAATCATTGCAAGAACAATGATTGGTAATCACTTCAAAAAAAAATTTAGCAAAAGACCACCGCCAGGAATTATAGTTAAAACTGTAGAGGAAAGAAAATTCCAGAATATAATTGAAACCTTCGGAACAGCTGTTCCAATAAAGGTTCAGTCTTATAATATAGAAAAGTATGAAATTTCAGAGGAGATCAAATATAACACTAAAGTAAAAGCTGGAGATATAGTAGCAAAATTAAAAAATAGAACTATTAGAGCACCTTTTGATGGTGTCATAGGAAAAAGAAACTTTTCAGATGATATAAATGTTTCAGAAAGCTCAGTTGTAATTGATATTGAAGATGCATCTTTTTTATTTATTGATGTTGACGTACCAGAAGTATTCGCACCTTTTGTTAAAAAAGGATTGGGTGTGGATGTTAGATTTTCTGGAAATAAAGAAAAAATATATCAAGGTACTGTGGATTCGATTGCGAGTAAAATTGACGTAAGTAATAGATCTCTAAAACTGAGAGTTAAACTTCAAAACTCAAATTCAGAAATCTTGCCAGGTGCATTAATGGAAGTTACTATCAAATACAACGAAAGAGAATCTTTGGGAATTCCCGATACAAGTGTAATCTTAGAAGGTAATAAAGTATATATTTATAAAGTTGATGACAAAAATGTAACTAATAGAGTAGAGGTTATAGTTGGTAATAGAAATCAAGGATATCTTGAAGTCAAATCTGGATTAAACAAAGGCGATATAGTTGTTGCTGAGGGTCTAAAAAAAGTAAGACCAAATGGCAAAATTAAACCTATAAAAGATGGAGCTAAAAAAAGTAAATCCGATTGGGGTAAAAAAGCAAAATCCAAAGATACAGAGACAAAAAAAGGTAAGTTTGACTGGATCAAGAATTTATTTGGTAAGTCAGGATCAGAAAAAAAAGAAGATAAAAAATAAATAATTAAATGTATTTAACTGATGTAAGTATTAGAAGACCGGCATTATCATGGGTGTTATCTTTAATATTGGTTGTTTTTGGTACTTTTGTTTTTTCAAAGTTACCTGTTAGAGAACTTCCATCCGGTTTACAACCACCCGTAGTTCAAGTTCAAGTTGAATATGCCTCAGCTTCAGCTCCTATTGTTGATGAGGAAGTAACTCAGGTAATTGAAGAAGTAATTGGTGGAGCGGAAGGTATAAAAAATATTGACGCAAAATCAGAGAATGGAAAAAGTACAATAAATATAGAGTTTGATACAGATATTAATCTTGATAATGCTGCAAACGATGTAAGAGAAAGAGTTGCAAGAATAGTTGGACGACTTCCATCAGAGGCAGATGCGCCTAGAATACTTAAACAATCTGCGGGTTTTACAACAACAATGTGGTTAGCGTTATCTTCAGAAACATGGACAGACCTTGAACTTGGAGATTACGCAGAAAGGTATTTGGTTGATCAGTTTTCAAGTATTAAAAATGTTGGTCGGATAAGAACTGGTGGTCTAAGAGAGCTAAGTATAAGAGTATGGATAGATCCAATCAAATTGGCAGCGAACAATCTAACAATACAAGAGGTTGAGAGATCACTTAGAAATGAAAATGTTAGATTGCCAGCTGGAACTCTAGAGGCAGAAAATATTGATCTTACAATAAATATCGATAAATCCTATAATGACTTAGAAAAACTTAAACAACTTCCAATTAAGAAAGCAAAGGATAATATTGTAAGATTATCTGATGTTGCAAATTTAGAATTAGGTCCAGTAACTGAAAAAGTTTTATTTAGAGCTCAAAGTAAAGGGGCTTTAAATTTGAAAACAATGGGGATAGGTATTTATGCAAGGAGTGGTGCATCTACTGTAGAACTTTCCAAAGAAATTAATAAAAAAATTGAAGAAGTTAAGAAAACTTTGCCAGGAGATTTAAATTTAGAAATAGCGTTCAATAGAGCAACTTATATTGGTGAAGCTATTAATGAAGTTTATAAAACTTTAATTATAGCATTTATATTAGTTGTAATAATAATTTATTTATTTTTGGGAAACCTTAAGGCAGTAATAGTCCCAGCTATCGCTTTACCAGTAAGTTTGATAGCAACCTTTTTAGGTTTGTATATATTTGACTTATCGATAAATATATTTGTCTTATTGAGTTTTATTTTAGCAATTGGAATTATAACAGACGACTCTGTTATAATGACTGATGCTATATATAGAAGAATAGAAAATGGTGAAACACCGTTAGTAGCAGCATACAAAGGTTCAAAACAAATTACTTTTGCTATTATCGCAACAACTCTCATATTGGTGGCAGTTTTTTTACCTTTAATATTTATAGAGGGAATTGCTGGAACTTTATTTAAAGAGACTGCAATTGCCTTATCGTTTGCGATAGTAGTCTCATCGTTTGTTGCATTAACGCTTTCGCCAATGCTTGGAAGTAAATTTCTAGATAAAAAGAAAAAGTCCAATTTTTTAACAAAAAGGTTTGATAAATTTTTTCAAGGTTTTTTAAATTTTTATTCGGAAACTTTAGTATTTTGGATCAATAGAAAAAAAACAATTATTACTTTCATTGTTTTAATCATTGTTGGCTCAGCTGCTTTATATAGTTATACAAAAAAAGAACTATTACCAATGGAAGATAGAGGTGTGTATTTGGTAATAGGCTTTACAGATGAGGGCAGTTCTTTTCAGTACACTCAAAAAAGAGCCGAGGACGTTGAAAAAAGACTGATACCATTGCTAGATAAGGAAAATAGTCCATACAATAGATTTCTTATGATTGTCCCGGGATTTGGCTCTGAAAATAGTTTTTTAATCATTTCACTTTTAGATAATTGGAAAAATAGGAAGCAAAGCTCGCAAACAATTATGAGACAAGCCATAGGAAAAATTGTTACAGTGCCTCAAACCCTGGCTTTTCCTATATCCCCTCAATCTATAAGGGTTTCGAGTTATAACAAGCCTGTCCAAATGGTTATTTATGGAAATACTTACGAGGAGCTAGAACAAATTCAAACTCAAGTTATTAGAATGCTTAGGAAAAACAGAAATTTATCAAGATTAGAATCTGATTACAGTAGAAATAAACCGGAAGTAAATATAAAGATTAATAAAATAAAAGCAAAAGACTTGGGGATATCTGCAGAGGCAATTGGACAAACACTAGAGACATTATATGGTGGCAAAACAGTTACAAAATTTAATAAACTTGGTAAAGAGTATCCTATAATTTTACAACAATACTTAGAGGATAGAAAAGATAAGGAAAGTTTAAGTAAAATTTTTGTTAGATCTGAAAAAACTGGGAACTTAGTCTCACTTTCAAATTTAGTAGAATTTAATGAAAAGGGAACTGCAAGTAAATTATCAAGATATAATAGACAAAGAGCTGTTACAATATCTGCAAATATAAGTGAGGGATATACCTTAGCTGAAGCAATTAAATATCTTGAAGAAACAATGACTAAAGTTGCACCTGACAAACAAATTACTTGGAAAGGAAAGTCAGAGGAATTAAAAGAAACAAGTAACGAACTTTATATAATTTTTGCTCTAGCTTTATTAACTGCTTACCTTGTTATGTCTGCAACCTTTAATTCTTTTATTCATCCTTTTATAATTATTTTAACTGTTCCACTCGCAGTATTTGGTGGTTTAGTATTCATATTATTTTTAAATTCATCAATAAATATTTTCTCACAAATTGCGCTTGTAATACTTATAGGGATTTCAACAAAGAATAGTATTCTTATAGTTGATTATGCAAATCAATTAAGAACTAAAGGTAAAGATATTGAGAAAGCTGTGAAAGAGGCTTGCAGTTTAAGATTTAGACCAATAATTATGACATCATTAAGTACTATGATAGCAATGTTACCACTAGTTATTGGTAATATTGGACCTGGAGCTGGAGAAGGCTCTAGACTTGCAGTTGGTGCAACAATACTTGGTGGGATGATAATTTCTACTTTCTTTACTTTATATGTGACTCCTACAATGTATTTAACTCTTGCTAAAAATACAAAAAGAATTGATGCTGTTGATATAGAGCTAAAAAAACAGCTAAATTAGAATAAAATATATTTTCTAGTAGTGAGTTTGTTTTTACATTTATTAAGTTGAGTTTTGTATTTCTTAGACTGGTTTTCAACTTTCTTTGCTAATAAAATAATTTTTTGTTTATTTTTATAATTTTTATAATTCCCCCATCCCTCGTGATAAGCAACATACTGCCTAAAAGCATCGTTTTTAGGTATTTTCAGTATCTTTTCAGTTTTATTTGTGTACCAACCAATAAAATCTACGCTGTCCTTAAACCTCGTCCGGGTAGCATATTTATTTCCTGTTTCCTCTTTATACTGTTTCCATGTCCCTTTTACAGCTTGAGAATAGCCAAAAGAACTGGATGGTCTCTTATATGGAATTACTTTAAACAATTTTTGTCTTGGTGGTTTAGCCAACCAGTCAAAGTCGGATTCCATTTTAATAATTGCAAGTTGTAAATATATAGGTGTTCCCCATTTTTGCTCAGATTTTTTTGCATGTTTATACCAAAGATATCTTTCTGAAAAAATTGAACAACCATCGGCTGTATTTTTAGGTACAGAAGAACATGCAGAAATCAAAATTAGAGTTATAAATAAATATAATTTTTTATTTCGAATCACTCTTTTTATTATCTATTTTTTTTTCTCCATATCCAAGGATATTCGAATTTCATTTGCCACAATCCTAAAGAAAGTTTTTTTGCATATTTTTCATATTCACTAAATTTTCCTTTAGAATATTTTGGATAATCAAATGCATAGCCATTCTTGACCATGTAAACTGATAAACTCTCGTTATCTAAAAAACACTCTCCTAATAGCCTATTAAATTGATCTTTATTTTTTTCAATTTTACAATCAATAGATTGATTTCCTATTTTTTCTACCAGTTTATCTTTTGATAATATTCCACAAAAAATATCCACTTTATTTAAAATGCACATTTGTTTTTTTCCAAAAAAATAACTTTCTGGGGCATCAATTCCACTAAAACGAATTTTTTTATTATTTATTTTAACTGTGTCACCGTCTGTTATAATTGGTTTCCCTGATATTATTTTATAATTACTATTTAATGAAAATGAACTATTTATATTTATTAGAATGAAAAAAAAACTAACTAAAATCAGTTTTAGCTTTTTCATTTAGCTCATCCATCTTTTTTCGCAATTCTTCGTCTGATATATTTTTTTCTTTTAGATCTTGTTTGATCTTTCTAAAGACGTCTTCGTCTCCTGCTTCAGCAAAATCTGCCTTTATTACTGATTGAATATATTCTTTTTCTTGATCTGAATTGTAACCAAGTATTTCGGATACCCATCCTCCTAAATATTTATTTCTTCTAGCGCTAACTTTAAATTGAAGCTCTTGATCATGAGCAAATTTCTTTTCAAAACTTTTTTTTCTATCCTCAAATGAATTCATACTAACAAAATAAAAAGATTTAGCTTTATGTCAATCTAATTTAATTTATATTTATGTAAAATTTATGAATTATTTAATTCTCGTGAGACATGGACAAAGTGAATGGAACCTTGAAAATCGTTTCACAGGCTGGGTAGACGTTGATTTAGCTGCCAAAGGTAAGCTTGAGGCTTGCAAAGCAGGAGAATTAATTAAGAAATTAGATATTGAATTATCTTATTTTTACACATCTTTACAATCAAGATCGATTGAGACTCTTAATTTGATATTAAATACTATGAGAATAAAAAATCAGGAGATTGTAAATGCATGGGAATTAAATGAGAGACATTACGGATCTTTAACAGGTTTAAACAAAGATGAAATGAAAAAGCTTTATGGTAAAGAAAAAATTCATATTTTTAGAAGATCATGGGATAATCCACCAGAAGCACTTAAAAAAACAAGTCCATATCATCCATTGAATATCGATATATATAAAAATGTTCCAAGAGATAAGATCCCTGATACTGAGTCATTAAAAAATACCTACGAGAGAGTGATACCATTTTATAAAAGAAATATTGAGCCAAAATTAGATAAAAATATAATTGTTTCAGCTCATGGAAATTCAATTAGATCATTGTGTAAATACCTATTTGATTTAGATAACAAAAAAATTTCAAATCTAGAAATACCAACAGGAAATCCTTTATTAATAGAAATTGAAAAAGGAAAAGTTAAAAATGCTAGTTATTTAGATAAAGACAGAGCAAAAGACCTTTTAGTTTTCTAAATAAATAATTTTTCATATATTTCATAATCAGTTAAGTGCTTAAATTCTCCTTTGTGTTCATAACCATAAAGTTTGCTTTCTCTTAAAAGAGTATCCCATATTTCAGATACAGGAAAATAATTTAGTTGCTTATGAGAAATTATATCTTTGTTGAATATTTGACATCCTGTATATTTAAAATTATTAACTTTTTCCTTAAATAAAATATTATTTTTAATTTCGAAATCTCCATTGAATCTTCTATCAAAACACGATAAATTATTTACAACCAATAAAATATTTTTAATTTTTTTTTCGAAATAGATATTTTCCATATCAATAACTGAGCTTATGAAACTATCATCCCAAATTGTATCTGGATTAATAACTAATACATCCTCTTCATCAGATTTATTAATAAGGCTTAAAATTCCACCACCTGTGCCTAAAATTGTTTCACCATCATCAACAATTTCAATATCTAATGGAAAATTTTTATTTTCAATAAAACTAATTATTTTTTCTTTTAAATAAAATACATTTATTTTAATTTTGTTTATTTTTAGTTTTATTAAAAATTTAATAGTATTCTCTAATAAGGTTTCATCTTTATAATTAATTAAAGGCTTGGGTAATGAATCTGTTATTGGTTGTACCCTCTTACCAAACCCAGCACAAAGAATTAAAGCAGTTTTAACTTTCATATCAATTTTCTTTTTTTTTATCAAAGTTTTTGACTAAAAGGCAATTTAAGTCTTTAAATATAGGGTTTTTGCTTGTCCTAAGTTCAATTAGTTTCCAAGCATAAGGTATAAGTTTAAGATATTTATTTTTATTATCTCTCACAGATAAACGAGTAAATATACCAATTATTTTAAAATTTCTAAGCACAGATAAAATATCAAAATCGTTCTTAAATTTTTTATGATCTAAATTTTTATTTTTTTTTAAGAATTCTTGAAAAATAAAATTCTTAGTTCTTATATTCGTTTTAAGCCTTACATCATCAATTAAAGAAGCTAAATCATATGCAATATTACCATATACTGCGTCTTGACTATCAACTAGTCCCAAGCCCTTTTTAGTAATCATTATATTAGATACATGGAAGTCTCTGTGTACAAAAACTTTTTTATTGTATGAAATATTTATTAATAATTTTTTAAATATTTTTTTTAACTCTTTTTCTAAAAATTTTTTTTTTTTACCTTTAAAATATTTTTGTAAATACCAATCTATAAATAAATTAGATTCATTTAATAACATTTTCGAAGTATAGTTTGGAACTTTGAAGTTTGTTTTCAAAAATGTTTTTTGATTTTTGATTTTTATTTTTTGTATTTTTAACAGTAAGTCTAAAATTTTTTTATAACAATTTATTTTATTGGTTGATTTTTTTTTTAATTTTTTAAAAACTGTTAAATCTCCAAAATCTTCTATCTCTAAATAATTTTCTTTATAATGTTGAGATATTAAAGATGGAGCTATCACTTTTTTTTTAATTAGTATTTTATTGATAGCATCATAGTCTAATAGATTATTTTTTTTATTTTTAATACAATAAACAAATATACTATTTTTACCTCTATAAAAATTTCTAAATGATGCATCTCCTGATAATTTTACTAATTTATTTAAATTCATTTAAAAATTTCTTATTTTCTGAAATGATTGAAAGATAACGCTCTGTGTAATTTTTTTTATATTCAAATATTAAATTTATACTATTTTTTATTTTTATTTTTTTTATAATTTCTGGCCATTCAACTAAAGTAATTTGATCTTTTAGATTTTCTTGAATACCCAGATTATTTAATTCTTTTTTATTTTTAATTCTATAAAGATCGTAGTGTTTTATTAATATTTTTTTAATTTTATACTCATTAATAACTGTAAATGTTGGACTTGTTACTTCTGATATTTTTTGTTTATTTATCTTTTGAAGAGAATTGATTAAATATTTGATAAAAGTTGTTTTTCCAACACCTAAATTCCCGCTCAATAGGATAAAATCACCATGTTTTATTAATCTAGAAAATTTTTCTGCAACAGATTTAGTGTCTTTTTCTACTGAAATATTGATTTTGCCACCCTTAGTAGCGGTAAGCATCTGGCTTATATGGTCCTTCAGTTTTAACACTGATATAATCAGCTTGATCTTTAGATAAAGGAGTTAATTTTGCTCCAACTTTTTCTAAATGTAATCTTGCAACTTTCTCATCTAAATGTTTAGGAAGTACGTATACTTTGTTCTCGTAATTATCAGAATTGTTCCATAATTCTATTTGAGCCGTAACTTGGTTTGTAAATGAGGCACTCATAACAAAGCTTGGATGCCCAGTCGCACACCCTAAATTTACAAGTCTTCCTTCTGCTAACAAAATTAGTCTTTTATTATCAGGGAAAGTGATTTCATGAACTTGAGGTTTTATTTCATCCCATTTATAATTTTTTAATGCATCAACTTGTATCTCATTATCAAAATGTCCAATATTACAGAGGATAGATCTATCTTTCATTGCTCTCATATGATCTGCTGTAACAATATCTTTATTTCCAGTTGCTGTTACAACAATATCTGCTTGACCAATCATCTCATCCATTAATACAACTTCATAACCTTCCATTGCAGCCTGAAGTGCACAAATAGGATCTGTCTCTGTGACCATCACTCTTGCACCACTTTGTCTTAATGACGCTGCACTTCCTTTTCCTACATCACCAAATCCTGCAACGATAGCAACTTTTCCTGACATCATTACATCTGTAGCTCTTTTTATTCCATCAACTAAACTCTCTCTACAACCATAAAGATTATCAAATTTTGATTTTGTGACGGAGTCGTTTACATTTATTGCAGGAACTAAAAGAGTTCCTTGTTCTTCCATTTTCTTAAGAGCTAAAACTCCTGTAGTTGTTTCCTCACTTAGGCCTTTAATATCTTTCATCAAATCTTTATAATCTTTATGCATTAGTGCTGTAAGATCTCCACCATCATCTAAAATCATATTTGGTTTCCAATCTTTTTTACCTTCTATAGTTTGTCTTACACACCACCAATACTCTTCCTCTGTCTCGCCCTTCCATGCAAACACGGGAATACCCGCTTTTGCAATTGCTGCAGCAGCATGATCTTGGGTAGAAAAAATATTACATGAAGACCATCTTACCTCAGCACCTAAATCAACTAAAGTTTCAATTAAAACTGCTGTCTGAATTGTCATATGTAGACAACCTAAAATTCTTGCACCTTTTAAAGGATGTTTTCCTTTATATTCTTTTCTTAATGCCATTAAACCTGGCATTTCTGTTTCTGCTAAAGAGATTTCTTTTCTTCCAAATTCGGCTTCATTTATATCTTTTACTTTATAATCTGTCATAAGAGTGGGCTTGTAACAACTTTATTTGTAATAATCAACTTTTCATTGGGTTGCCGGAAAAATAATTTCAACTTTTGCACCTTTGTTGACATTATTTTCAGCTTTTATTTGACCATTGTGCAATTCGACTAAGTTTTTCACTATATTTAGACCCAATCCAGAATGTTCCCCAAAATTTTTTGGTCTATTACTATAAAATCTGTTGAATATTTTATTTGTATCTTTTTCAATAAATCCCGTGCCTTGATCAATTACAGCGATTGTAGGATTTCCATCTTTATTATTATAAACATCAACTACTATTTCTTGGTTTGGGCTACTGAATGAAATTGAGTTATCTAATAAATTTGCAATCATTTGCTCTATCCTGTTGTTAATTCCATAAATTAAATATTGTTCTGACCCATTAGATTTTAATTTTATATTTATTTTTTTCTTTGAGTTATAAATATTGTTAAAATCATCAACAACTGAATTTGCTATATCTTTTATATTAATTTTTTGCATTTTTTCAGTTGAAATTATAACTTCGTCTTTCAGCATTTGAGAATAGTCAGTAATAAGTCTCTCTATTCTTTCTACATCATGTGAAATAATACTAATCAATTTATTTCTTTTTTCTTTATCATCAGTTTCAGAAATAACTTCTGAAGCACTTTTAAGAGATGCTAGTGGGTTTCTTATTTCATGAAGTAGATCGGTTGAATAGTTTTCTGCTGCTGTGATCCTTTTATTTAACTCTTTTGTCATTTCAACTAGTGATTTTGAAAGTATACCTAATTCATCATTTCTTTTTTTTACATTTTCGATATCTACTCTATCTTTACTTTTATTCTTAATAATTTTTGTATAAGAGACTAAATTTTTAATTGGTTTTAGAAAATACCTATTCAAGACATAAGAAAATATTAAAATGACCAGAAAAACAGCTATAGCTGTTCTTGTTATAAAGTTTTCTCTCTCAGCAATTTTTTGAATTATATTGTCAGCATTTTCAGAAATAAGAATAAAACCATTTGTTTTTTTATATCTCACGTTTTGAATACTGTATACAAAGTGCCTTGCATCTATCTCTTTAATATTAGTAATGGGAATTTCAGATTTAGAAATATCATAATCTTTAATATCCTGATCAAAAACTGTGGTAATATTTTTGGTATTTTTTGAAATATTTTTTTTGTTGTCAGTATTTTCTAATAAATCTTCAATAATCATTTCTGAGGAAGGTATTGATCTTGTATCTCCCACTAAATTTAATTTATCATCAAAAAATATCACTCTATCTAATTTCTCAAAATAAGGGAATCTCGATTTTTTGGAAAAAAGAAATTCGTTAATACCATTTCGTGTAAATTTAATATCTGATTTATCTAAATTAAAAATTGTTTGATTAATAATTTCTATATGATTTTTTTTTTTTTCTGAAATTAAATCTTTTTGAATTGTTCCAAGATAAAAAAAAGTAAATATTCCTAAAACAATAAATACTACTAAATTAATAAATAAAAATTTCTGTAATATAGAGAGATTTTTTAGTATTTTTCCCATAAGTATTATTTAACATTCCATCTATATCCACTTCCATATCTTGTTTCAATTGCTGAAAAATCAATGTCCACTTTTTTAAACTTTTTTCTTATTCTTTTTACATGGCTATCAATTGTCCTATCCTCTATATCAGTATCTTCTCGGTAAGCAACATCCATTAATAAAGCTCTCTCTTTTATCATTCCTGGTCTCTTTGCAAGCTCTTCGACAATTTTAAATTCTGTTGTAGTAAGTTTATCTGGCAGTTGCTTTCCATCCCACTCACATTCAAGCTGAGCTGGATCCAATTTTAATTTACCATGAGAAATAATATTTTTATTTTCCTCAATGTTAGTATCTTTATCTTTTTTTCTTAATTGGACTTTAATCCTCTCAACTAAAACTTTAGTTGAGAATCCACCAGTTTTACCGACAAAATCATCTGCACCTAGTTTTAAACCACTTACCTCATCAGTAACTTGGTCTTTTGAAGTTAAAAATATAACTGGCATAGAAGTTTTTTTTCTAAGTTTTCTTAATAGTTCTTCTCCATCCATTCTTGGCATTTTAATATCTATAACTGCAAGATCAGGAGGTGTTCTTGTTAATCCAACAAGTGCGTTTTCACCATCTATATAAGTTTGTACTTTAAAACCCTCCTCCTCTAAGGCCATCTGTACTGATGTTAAAAGGTTTCGATCATCATCTACTAGAGCAATAGTTTGAGACATAATTTACATTAAAAATACTAAATTGTTCATAATAGGGCAATTGTTTGTTTACTAATGGAGTTCACCCCAATTTTCTCCAATATTTACATCTACCAAAAGTGGTATTGAAAATGAGTGAAGTTCACTATCTTTTACACTCAACATTAAATCTTTTATCAATTTAGCGCTTTTTTTTATTTCTTTTGAGTTTTCTTCAAAAATTAATTCATCATGGATTTGTAGTAACATTTTAAGACTATTTTTTTTATTATTAGAAATTTCTTTATTTATCCTAATCATAGCCAATCTCATTATTTCTGAGGCTGATCCCTGAATAGGAGCATTAATCGCTGCTCTTTCTTGAAAATTTCTAACATTAAAGTTTTTATCATTAATTCCAGTCAGATGAGTTTTCCTTCCAAAAATATTACTTACATATCCACTTTTTCTACAAAAATTTATTGTTGTTTTCATATAATCTTTAATTTCGGGAAACTTTTTAAAATATGAATTTAAAAATTCTTCTGCTTCATTGTTTGAAACATTAATTTGTTTTGCTAGGCCGTATTGTGATATGCCATAAATAATACCAAAATTAATTGCTTTTGCTTTTCTTCTTGTCTCTAAATCAATTTTATTAATTTCTTTTCCAAAAACCTGACTTGCTGTTAGAGTGTGTATATCTTCGTTATTTAAAAAAGCTTTTTTTAGCTGCTTAACATCTGCTAGGTCAGCCAATATTCGCATCTCGACTTGATTGTAGTCTGCTGAAATTAATTTATTGTTTTTTTCTGATACAAAAGCCTTTCTAATATCTTTGCCATCATCTGATTTTATTGGAATGTTTTGTAAATTTGGATCACTTGATGCTAGCCTACCTGTGGAAGTCGCTGCTAATAAAAAAGATGTATGCACTCTATTAGTTTTTTGGTTTATATGCTCTGGTAATGCATCCGAATAAGTATTCTTAAGCTTACTTATTTGTCTCCACTCTAAGATTAGTTTTGGAAACTCATAACCTTTAAAAGCTAAATCCTCTAAAACAGATGCATTAGTAGCAAAGCTACCTTTTTTAGTTTTTTTTAGTGCTGCAATTTTTAAGTCATTATACATAATTTCACCAAGTTGTTTGGTTGATCCAATGTTAAATTTCTGTTTAGAAATTTTAAAAATAGCTTTTTCTAGTTTATCAATTTTTGCTGAAAATTTTGCAGACAGTTTACTAAGTGAAGATTTATCGAGTCTAATTCCCTCTATTTCCATATCTGCAAGTATTTTAATAAGAGGCTTTTCAAATAACTCATATATATTTAATAATTTTTCAGCTTTTAAAGATTTTAAAAAAATTTTGTATAATCGAAATGTTATATCTGAATCCTCTGCTGCATAATCTTTGGCTTGTGCTATGTCAACTTCAGAAAAATTAAGTTGTTTTTTACCAGAGCCAACTAAATCTTTATATTTGATAGTTTTGTGACCAAGATGAATTTCTGAAAGAGTATCCATGTTATGTCTATTTTTTCCAGCATCTAATGTGTAAGACATTAGCATAGTATCTTCCATAGAATTTAAGATTATTCCACGATGATAAAAAACAATGAAGTCAAACTTAATGTTTTGTCCTATTTTCTTAATACTTTTATCCTCTAAAAATTTCTTTAAAATACTTAATACTTTTTTTTCGTCTAGATTATCTCCATTAATGTGATTAAGTGGAATGTAGCAGGCTTTTCCAATTTTGTTCGATATTGAAATACCTACTAATTTTGCTGTGTGAGGATCTAATGAAGTTGTTTCAGTATCTATTGCAAACTCACCTATTTCCTCAGATTGCTTCATCCAATCTTTAATTTCATTCTCATTTTTTATTAATTGATAATTACTTTTTTTAATTTCTGAGAGATTTTCTGAGTTTTTTTCAATATATTTATTTTTCTGATCACTTTTACCTCCATATTTTGAAATAGCAGAACTCAACAGTCTATTAAATTCCATTTCTCTAAGAAATGAATAGAGTTTATCTTTGTCAACATTTTTCAATATAAATTCCTCAATTTTATTTTTCACAGGCACATCTTTTTTTAGTGTGACTAATTTTTTACTAATAATTGCGTCTTCTTTGTTGTTGATTAAGGTTTCCCTTCTTTTATTCTGTTTTATTTTTGATATATTTTTTAGTAAGTTTTCTAAAGTTCCATATTCATTAATTAATTCAGCTGCAGTCTTAACTCCAATACCTGGTACACCAGGCACATTATCTGTACTGTCGCCAGCTAAAGATTGAACATCTATTACTTTATCTGCAGTTACCCCAAATTTATTTAAAACATCATCTTTATTAATAAATTTATTCTTCATAGGATCATAAATTCTGACACCTTTTTTATATAGCTGCATCAAATCTTTGTCAGAGGAAACGATAGTCACTTTTGCACCTAAATCTAAAACTTTCTCCACATAAGTCGCAATCAAATCATCTGCTTCATAATTTAATAATTCAATTGAAGGTAAATTAAATGCTTTTACGGATTTACGTATATATTCAAATTGAGGGATTAAATCATCAGGAGCATCAGATCTATTTCCTTTATATTCTGAGTAAATTTCATTTCTAAAGTTTTTTCTTGCTGAGTCAAATATTACAGCAAAGTGTGTGGGTTTTTCTAAGTTATCATTTGATTTACTGTCTTCTAACAATTTAAAAAGCATGTTGCAAAATCCGCTTACTGCCCCAACTGGTAATCCATCACTTTTTCTAGTTAAAGGAGGTAAAGCATAATATGCTCTAAAAATGTAACCTGAGCCATCAATTAAGTAAAAATGGTCACTTTTTTTAATTTTCTCCATAATGTAATGATATCTTAATTTCTTTAAATGTAATAAATGTATGCACTCTTATGAATAAAAAAAACGTTTTAACTGTTAAAAACCTTAACAAAGTTTACTCAAAAAATGGCTCTAAACAAACAAAAGCACTTAATAATTTAAACTTAGAGGTGAAAGAAGGTGAAATTTTTGGGTTATTAGGACCAAATGGAGCTGGGAAGAGTACATTTATAAATATTTTAGGTGGATCAGTAATTAAAACTGATGGTGAAGTTAATGTTTGGGGATTTAATTTAGATAAAAATCCCAGACAAGTAAGAGCATCTATTGGAATTGTTCCACAAGAGGTAACACTTGATCCATTTTTTAGTCCTAGAAAATTATTGGAACTTCAGGCTGGACTTTATGGAATTAAAACAAAAGATAGAATTACTGATACAATACTAAAACTTGTATCATTAGAGGAACAAGCCGATAGTTATGCCAGAAGTTTATCAGGAGGTATGAAAAGAAGATTATTAATTGCAAAAGCCATGGTACATCAACCTCCTATTATAATTTTAGATGAACCCACAGCAGGAGTAGACGTGGAGCTTCGAACAACATTATGGGAAAATGTCAGATCGCTAAACAAACAAGGTGTTACAACGATACTAACAACTCATTATCTTGAAGAGGCGGAAAAAATGTGTGATAGGATAGGTATTTTAAGTAATGGAAATTTAGTTGCTCTAGATACAACAAAAAATCTTTTAGAAAGAATTCAGACTAAAATAGTTTATTTTACGTTAGACAAAAAAACAAACATTAAAGATGACATTTTCGAATCTTTAAAAATAATCTCAAATGAAGAAAAAAAATTAGTATTGTCCTATGAGAAAAGTAAATTAAGTATTGATAAAGTTATTGCAGAAATCAAAAAACAACGTGTAGAAATTCAAGATATTTCAACCGACGATGGTGATCTTGAAGATGTATTTTTAAGACTTACTAAAAATTAAATTATCTAGGGGATCTTTTAGATAGGATCCTTTGAAGTGTTCTTCGGTGCATTTTTAGTCTTCTAGCCGTCTCAGATACGTTTCTATTACATAATTCAAATACTCTATGTATATGCTCCCATTTAACTCTATCTGCTGACATAGGGTTTTCAGGTGGGGCTGGTTTTTGATCAGGATCTGCTAAAAGTGCTTTTTCAACATCATCTGCATCTGCTGGTTTAGCTATGTAATCTATTGCTCCCTCTTTAATGGCAGCAACTGCTGTTGGAATATTTCCATACCCAGTTAACATTATGATTCTACTTTTTAGATTTCCTTTTTGAATTTCCTTTACAACCTCTAGTCCATTTCCATCGTTTAATCTAAGATCTACAACGGCAAATGCTGGACTTTTAGATTTTACGGTATCAATTCCAATTTTTACACTTTCAGCTTGTGTAACAGTAAAGCCTTTTTTTTCCATGGCTCGAGCTAATCTTTGTCTAAAAGGGTTGTCATCATCGACAATTAGAAGTGATTTATCCTCAAAATCACTTAATTTTTGTAGTGTTGGTTGACTGATCATAGCTCCTATATGGAAATAAAATTTAATATTTCAATAGCATTATTTACTTTACATTAATAATTTTTCAGCATAAATGCTGCATTTATGAAACTTGCATACTAGATATGCAGTTTTTTTTGTAAATTTTTTTTAGAGGTGCAAACATGCAAAAATTTAAGTCAGTTGAAGCGTTAGTTAATCAACTGAGACCAACAAAACCTGTTTATTGTATTAGAAAAGAGTCAATAAAGTTGGCCTCTAAATACTTTCAGAAAAACTTTCCAGGCAAAATTCTTTATGCTTTAAAAACTAATCCTCATCCGCTAGTTTTAAAAACTATCCTTGAAAGTGGAATAAATAGTTTTGACGTAGCCTCTATTAAGGAGATAGAGACTATTAGAAAATTAAGTCCAAAAGCTGATTGCTCCTATATGCACACCGTAAAGAGCAGAGAAAGTATAAAAGAAGCATATTTTAAATACAACGTAAAAACTTTCTCTTTAGATACTAAAGATGAATTAATAAAAATTCTAGAGAGCACAAGTCACGCAAAAGACTTAAATTTATTTGTGAGAGTTTCTGTTTCTAATGAACATGCAGAGATAGATTTATCAAAAAAATTTGGAGCAATTAATAATGAAGCTATTGGACTTCTTAGATTGACTAAACAATACGCAAAAAAGGTTGGGCTAAGTTTTCATGTTGGTTCGCAGTGCATGCACCCAATATCATATTCTAAAGGAATATTTGAAATTGGTAATATTATAAAAAAAACTAAAATTATACCTGATGTAATAAATGTAGGGGGAGGCTTTCCAACTGTTTACCCCGATTTAGTACCTCAATCTTTAGATAATTACTTTAATGAAATCAAAAAAAGTTTAGAAAATCTAAAGATAGAAATACTTCCAGAAATTATATGTGAGCCTGGTAGAGCAATAGTTGCAGAGAGTGGTTCAACGCTAGTTAGAGTAGATTTAAGAAAAAAACAAAAACTTTATATAAATGATGGAACGTATGGAACTTTATTTGATGCTGGTGTTCCAAATATCGTATACCCTTCAAAAATGATTACTGACGGCAGAGTTATTTCAAAAAAACTAACATCATTTGATTTCTATGGCCCAACATGTGATAGCATGGATTATATGAAAGGACCTTTTATCCTGCCTAACAATATCAAAGAAAATGATTATATAGAGCTTGGACAATTAGGAGCATATGGACTTACTTTTAGAACCAACTTTAATGGATTTTACTCTGATGAAATTTATGAAGTTGAGGATAATCCTATAATGACTATGTATGACAAAGAGGCGAATAAAGAGTTTCTTGTTGCTTAATGTCAGATAATAAAAACCAATCAAGTAATAGAAAAAGTGATTTACTTAGTAAAGAAGTTGAGCATATTGATATAACTTCTTATGATGCAAGACATATTATTTCCTCAATGGAAAAAATGTCTTTTGTCTCGAGGGAGACTGCAAATGCTGCAAAAATTTACAGTGAGATGATTAGAGACAAAGATTGTACTATTTTTCTAACTCTAGCAGGATCAACTTCTGCAGCGGGATGTATGCATATCTACAGAGATTTGGTGAAATATAACATGGTCGATGCAATAGTTGCTACTGGGGCTTCAATAATTGATATGGATTTCTTTGAGGCTTTAGGCTTTAAACATTATCAGGGGTCACAGTATCAAGATGATACAGAGTTAAGAAATAACTATGTTGATAGAATATATGATACTTACATTGATGAGGAAGAGCTTCAGATGTGCGATAAAACCATTGGAGAAATTGCAGATCAATTGGAGCCTAAAAGTTATACTTCAAGAGAGTTCATAAGAGAGATTGGAAAATTTCTTAAAACTAATGCAAAAAAGAAAGACTCGTTAATAGAAGTTGCATATGACAATAATGTTCCAATTTTCTGTCCAGCGTTTACTGACTCAAGTGCTGGATTTGGACTTGTTATGCACCAGGAAAGAAACCCAAAAAATCATATTACTATTGACTCAATACGAGAGTTTAGAGAATTAACTGAAATTAAAATAAAATCTAAAGGGTCAGGACTTTTTATGATTGGTGGAGGTGTGCCAAAAAATTTTATTCAAGATACTGTTATATGTGCTGAACTTTTAGGTAAAAATGTGGATATGCATAAATATGCTATTCAAATCACAGTTGCTGATTCTAGAGATGGAGCATGCAGTAGCTCAACATTAAAAGAAGCAAGTTCATGGGGAAAAGTAGATATTACCAAAGAGCAAATGGTTTTTGCAGAAGCAACAAGTGTATTACCCTTAATAGCAAGTGACGCTTATCATAAAGGAGAATGGAAAAATAGAGAGAGAAAAAATTTTTCCAAGATATTTTGATTAATGATCAAAAAAATCAAAATCGGTTTAATACAATGTAAATCTTTAGGTACAATTCAATCTAATATTGATTTAGCTATAAATAATATTAAAAAAGCAGCAAAAAAAAAGGCAAAGATAATTTGTCTTCCAGAGCTATTTTTGACAAATTATTTTTGTCAAACAGAAAGTCATTCAAACTTTAAATTGGCAGAAAAAATTCCAGGAAAAATTTCTAGAATATTTTGTGATTTAGCAAAGGAGCTCAGTGTTGTATTGAATATTACGATGTTTGAAAAAAAGACATCTGGGTTTTATCATAATACCAGTATCATTATAAATGAGAATGGTAATATTTTGTCTAAATATCGTAAGATGCACATACCAGATGACCCGGGGTATTATGAAAAATTTTATTTCAGTCCTGGAGACCTTGGATTTAAAAGTGTTAAGACAAAATTTGGAAAGATAGGTCCTCTTATATGTTGGGATCAATGGTTTCCAGAAGCAGCCAGATTAACAGCTTTAAAAGGAGCTCAAATTATTTTTTATCCTACTGCAATTGGATGGCATCCAAAAGAAAAAATAAAGTTTGGTAAATCACAATTGGACTCTTGGATCACAATGCAAAAATCTCATGCTATTGCTAATGGAACTTATGTGGCTGCCATAAATAGAGTTGGGGTAGAAAAAAAAGGAAAGAAAAAAATTGAATTTTGGGGTAATTCAATGGTTATAGATCCTAGTGGTAAAATAATTGCAAAAGCAGGAAACAAAAAAGAGGATATTTTAGTTTGTGATATAGATTATAAAAAAATAGATACTGCAAGACAGCATTGGCCTTTTTTAAGAGACAGAAGAACTGAATTTTATAAAGATATTCTAAAAAATCCAGAAGATGAGTAAAAAAATAGCTGAATTCAGAATGCCCGCAGAATGGGAGCCTCAAAAATCAGTTTGGATGTCTTGGCCTCACAATAAAAATGATTGGCCTGGATTGTTTGATAAAATTCCAAATGTAGTTGGAAAAATAATTAAATATTTAACAAATCATCAAAGAATAGATTTATTAGTCAATAATACAAAAAGTATAGAGACCACAAGAATATTTTTAAAAAAAATAGGTTGTAATATATCTAATATTAAATTTCATAAACTTAAGACAGATAGACTTTGGTTAAGAGATTCTGGACCAATATTTTTAATCAACAAAAAAAAAAGAGAAAAAACTATGCTTAATTTTAAATTTAATGCCTGGTCAAAATATAAAAATTTTAAAAACGATAACAAAATTAATAATTATATTAGTAGGTACTTAAATATTACAAGTATCTTGCCTAAAAAAATAAATTCAAAAAAATTTGAAAGAGTAGTAATGGAGGGAGGTGCGTTTGATAATAATGGATCTGGCTCCATATTGCTAACAAGGGAATGTTTATTAAGTAAAAAACAAGAGAGAAATATAGGTTTCAAAAAAATTGATTATGAAAATATATTTTCAGAATATTTAAATGCAAAAAATTTTATTTGGCTAAATAAAGGAATCGTTGGAGATGACACCCACGGTCATATCGATGATATCGCAAGATTTGTTTCAAAAAGTACAATTATGATAGCTGTTGAAAATAATAGATCAGATAAAAATTATAAAGCTCTTAAAGAAAATTTAAAAATATTAAATAATAGTTTTGATGAAAATGGAAAAAAATTTAAAATTATTAAGATTCCTATGCCAAGCCCAGTTGTCATAGACAAAACGCGTGTCCCAGCAAGTTATTTAAATTTTTTTATAAGTAATAAAATAGTATTAGTACCAGTATTTAATGTAAAAGAGGACAAAAAGGTTTTAAAAATTTTTAGAAAATTTTTTACAACTAGAAAAGTTATTGCTATTGATTGTAGTGATTTAATTTGGGGATTTGGAGCTATTCATTGCATGACACAACAAGAACCAAAATTTTAATTAAGCAGTTTTTAAAGTACCTAATAATAATCTGAAAGGTATCAACATTACTAAAGCTACTAAAATTTTTACTACTAAATCTCCTAAAGAAAGTGTAACCCAAGGTATTCCTGTTCCATAAAATGAAATTGAAAAGAATAAGAATGTGTCAACTGTGGAACCAATTAATGAAGACACGAGGGGCGCAATAAACCATTTTTTTTGTCTTAATTGATCAAATATTTGCACATCCAATAATTGAGCAATAATAAATGCTGTACCTGAACCAATTGCTATTCTTACTGAGATTAAATCTGCAAAATTTGTTGAGAAAATTAGTGTGAACAAAATTCCTATTGTAAATCCAATATATACAATTTTTCTAGCAACTAATTTACCAAAAGATCTATTTGCCAAATCAGTTATTAAAAAAGCTATTGGATAACTAAATGCTCCATATGTAAGAATTTCTTCTAGACCATAATATTGAATAGGGAATTGTACTAAATAATTAGATGTTAAGACAACCAATCCCATTAAAAATGAGAGTGTTAAAAATACTTTGTTCATTATGCCGATTTACTTACCAAGGATTTTTTTAATTTTTTTAGCCTCAATGACAAATCTCGAGATTTAGCTGAAATTAGAAATTGGTCAAAACTGCCTTTTTTATCTACTGACCTTACACCAGCATTTGAGACTGTTAATCTTAAACTTCTCTTAAGTAGTTCGCTTTTAAACTTAACTTTTTTTAGATTTGGAAGAAATCTTCTTTTGGTCTTATTATTAGCATGACTAACGTTATGACCCTTAAGAGGAATTTTTCCAGTGAGTTCACATTTTTTAGACATAAATTATGAGCCTGTATAAGATCTCAATCTTATCGCGTCAAGATTAATTTTTAGTTCCAATAGCCTCTGAAACATTTTTAAACCCCTTATTTTTTAATAAATCAATTAATTCTTTACTTATTTTTGTAGCTATACGAGGGCCTCTGTAAACCATTCCAGTATATAATTGAACAAGTGTTGCACCAGAAGTAATTTTTTCAAAAGCATCTTGTCCATTGCTAACACCACCCACTCCTATTATTTTTGATTTATCTTTTAGAATTTTATAAAACTTAGAAATTACCTCGTTTGAGATCTTTGCAATTGGTTTACCTGACAGTCCCCCCTTTTCTAATTTATTTATATTTTTTAAATTTTCTCTATTCTTATCTGTAGTATTGGAAACAATAATAATTCCTATTTTTTGTTCTATGATGATCTTGGATACTTCATTAATTTGATAATCATTAAGATCAGGTGAGACTTTTATTGCTAATGGAACGTTTGAATTTAATTCTTTCTTTTCATTTTTTAGTTTGTCAATCAATGAATTTAGTTCATCCTGGTTATGAAAGTCTCTTAAATTTTCTGTATTTGGTGAGGAGATATTTATAGTTATATAATCTGCTAAATTATAAAATTTACGAAAACAAATTAAATAATCGTCAACTCTATTCGTAGAGTCTTTATTGGGTCCAATATTTATTCCTAAAAAACCTTTTCTGTCATTTTCCTTAATTCTCTTGCTAATTTCTTCTGAGCCAGAATTATTAAAACCTAATCTATTTATAAGCGCTTCATCTTCTTCAAGTCTAAAAACTCTAGGTTTAGGGTTACCAAATTGAGGCTTTGGAGTGATTGTCCCCACTTCAACAAAACCAAATCCAAGATTAAACAGAGGATTATATACTTCAGCATTTTTATCAAACCCAGCAGCAACACCAATTGGTGAAGATAATTTTTTTTCACAAAAAGTTGTTTCTAAAATATGACTATCTTTAGGTTTAGAGGCAGGAATATTATTTAACTTTAGTGCTTTTATTGCTAAAGAATGAGCTACTTCAGGGCTAAATTTAAAAATTAATGGTCTTATAATATTAAACATTTTCTAATTTATTTTTTATTAATTCTTTAGTTTCTTGAATTCCAAAAAAACTTATAAAAAAACCAAATCGTGGTCCATTTTCTACGCCAAAAACTACCTCATAAATTAGTTTGAACCAATCACGTAAATTTTCTTTATAGCCATTCTCTTTGCCAACTGTATAAATTGTGGTCTGAATGTCCTCTGGTTTCATTGAGTCATTACAATTATCTAAAGAGTTTACTAAAGCCTCTAAAGCAATTTTTTCGCTTTTATTTGGTATTTTATAAACCTTTTTAGATTTTATAGCGTCATTAAAATATTTAATTGCATAGGATATTAACTTATCAAAGATTGGATGCATATCCTCGTTAATATCTTTTTTATATTTCTTAACAAACTTCCAAAGTAACTCTTTATTATCTGCGTTGCTGGTCTCAACTAAGTTTAATAGCATTGAGAAGGACATAATTGAATTTTCCTCTGGTATCTCTGAATTATGAACGTGCCAAACAGGATTCATTAGTTTTTGAAGTTCGTTTTGAGTTTTACCTTTTTCAATAAAATCAAGATATTCATCCACAGCTTTGGGTACTACCTCTCTATAAAGTTTTTTCGCTCTTTTTGGATTCTGGTACATATATAAGGAGAGACTTTCAGGTGATGCATACTCTAACCATTGATCGATCGTAATACCATTCCCTTTTGACTTAGATATTTTTTCACCTTTTTCATCTAAAAATAATTCATATGCAAAACCAGATGGATTTGACTTACCCAATAATTTAATGATTTTTGTAGATAAAATTGCGCTCTCAATCAAATCTTTACCATACATTTCAAAATCTACATCAAGGGCATACCATCTCATAGCCCAATCTACTTTCCATTGTAATTTACAATTTCCATCTAAAATACTTTGTTCCAATTTTTTGCCATTATTATCAAAAATTATTTTTGAATTATTAATATCTATTTCTGAGACTGGTATCTCTAATACAACCCCTGTATCTGGACATATTGGTAGAAACGGAGAATATGTTTTTTGTCTTTCTTTACCAAGGGTAGGAATAATTATATTCATTATTCCTTCATAATTTTCTAAAATTAATTTTAATGTATTATTGAAAAAACCAGACTTATATAAAGCTGATGAACTTTTAAAACTGTATTCAAACTTAAATTTATCTAAGAAATTTTTTAACATTTCATTATTATGTTCACCAAAACTATTAAATTTACCAAAAGGGTCTGGAACTTGAGTTAAGGGTTTATGAAGATTTTCTTCTAGTTTTTCAGGGTTGGGAATATTTTCAGGAACTTTTCTTAGTCCATCCATATCATCAGAAAAAGTAATTATTTCTTTCGGTAGATCTGATAAATGATTTAAAGCATTAACGATCATTGAGGTTCTTGCCACTTCACCAAAAGTACCAATATGAGGTAAGCCGCTGGGACCATATCCTGTTTGAAGAATAATTTTTCCCTTGTTTTCAATACTTTTTTTTCTCTCTCTTAGAAGCTTTTTAGCTTCGACAAAGGGCCAAGCGTTTGTTTTGTCTATATTAGTTTTATCTATCACCTTTAATTAAATAGCCTATAAAATAACGTTTTTAATAATTCTTATAGAGTTGAAATTTATTTACCATAAAATAATGTCCAATCAAAATGTCCAATTATAAAACTGTTTTTTTTACCCTGGGAATTTTACAAATTATTTTAGGTTTATCGATGATTGCACCAGTTTTAGCGCAGTTTTTTTATAATGAACTAGATTCTGGTTTCATAAGTTCTGGAATTGTAACTATTATATTTGGGGTCCTTTTTTTATTATCAAATTTAGATCATGATAAAAAAATTAGTCTACCTCAAGCTTTTCTTTTAACTGCTTTATCTTGGTTGAGTATTGCTATATTTGGCTCGCTTCCTTTCATATTTTCTGAGATTCAATTGAGTTTTACAGATGCTTTTTTTGAAAGCATGTCAGGTATCACTACGACAGGATCAACTATTATCACCAATTTAAATGAAACTCCTAAAAGTATACTTCTTTGGAGAGGAATGCTTCAGTGGTTGGGTGGAATTGGTATAATCGTTATGGCGATAACCTTAATGCCACTTATGAATATCGGTGGAATGCAGTTGTTCATTATATCCACAAGTGATACTCCAGAAAAAATTTTACCTAGATCAAAAGAAATAGCATTGAGATTGATTTTGGTATACTCAGTATTAACTTTTATATGTGCATTATTTTATAAAATATTTGGGATGAACTTTTTTGATAGCATTGTTCATTCAATGACAACAATAGCCACAGGAGGATTTTCAAACTACAATGAGTCTATTGGTTATTTTGACAGTTCGCTTATTGAATTTACATCAATGATATTTATAATTTTAGGAAGCATTCCATTCATAGCCTATATCAAATATTTAAATGGAGACAAAAAAATATTTTTTAAAGACACGCAAATAAAAACTTTTATAAAAATTATTATTTTTTCAATTCTATTAATATATTTATATTTGTTTATAAAAAATCAAAGTTCCTTTGATACAAGTATTAGATCAGTTTCATTTAATGTAATATCAATTTTAACAGGAACTGGTTATGTAACTCAAAACTTTAGTCAGTGGGGTCAATTTCCTTTGATTTATTTTCTTATTCTAATGTTTATTGGTGGATGTGCAGGATCTACTGCATGTGGAATCAAAATTTTTAGAGTACAAATCTTATTTCAATTTATTTCTGTACAACTAAAAAAAATTATTTATCCAAGAGGTATATTTAAAATTAAATATGAAAATAGTAATATTAATGAGAAATTTTTAGCATCTATCATCTCGTTCATTTTTTTATATATTGTAATTTTCTTTCTAATTACTGCTCTTTTATCAACAAGTGGCCTAGATTTAACAACCTCTTTATCAGCTGCTGCAACTTCAATATCTAATGTCGGACCTGGTTTAGGTGATATTATTGGTCCAAATGGCAATTTTTCAAATTTATCTGATTTTTCAAAATGGATTTTAAGTTTAGCGATGATTTTAGGTAGATTAGAACTGTTTGCTGTATTAGTATTATTTATTCCATCTTTTTGGAGAAAATATTAATGACTGTTAAAAATCAATCCTGGATAAGCTCATTACTAGTTTACAAAGACATAAGAATGCTAAGAATCTTACTCCTTGGATCAATTAGCGGTTTTCCTTGGGTATTAATTGCAAGTAGCTTGAGTCTTTGGCTAAAAGAAGAAGGGTTAAGTAGATCAACAATTGGTTGGGCAGGATTAATATTTGGAGTTTATGCATTTAATTTTTTATGGGCTCCCTTAATTGATAGACTTCAAATACCATATTTAACAAAAAAGCTAGGTCACAGAAGAGGCTGGATTGTTTTAATGCAATTAACTATTTTGATTAGTTTAGCGATTTGGAGTCTGTTAAACCCTACACAAAATTTTGAGCTTTTAATTGGTGTAGGATTAGTTATTGCAATAGCTTCAGCTACTCAAGACATAACTGTTGATGCACTAAGAATTGAACAAATCCAAGCTAATGAGGGAAAATCAATGGCAGCGGGCGCTGCTATGGCTGTGGTAGGCTGGTGGACAGGGTATAAGCTTGGAGGAGTTATAGCATTATTTACAGCTGAATACTTTCAAAATACAGGTATTGAAGATTACTGGCAAACTACTTTTATTGTCTTGGGAGTCTTAATAATTTTAATGAATATTGGATTAATGTTTGTTCATGAACCTACAAAAAGTAATAGATTAAAAAAACAACAACTAGAAGAAAAAAGAATTAATAAGGAATTAAGTTCACCAAAATCAAGAAATATAAAAATTTTAGGAATATTCTTTTTGCTAACTTCAATTGTACAAATCCTACCAGATTTTAATCAAACGAAAGACTTTGTTCCTTATTTGCCATTAAATATCTATCATATTTTATTTATCGGCTTGGCGCTAGGTTTCCTTGGACATAATCATTTAAAAATGAATTTCAAAATTCTTACCTTAAGCTTAATTGTATTTTTATTACTATATCAATATATACTTTCTTTTTTAGTTGTAGATTTTATATTTTTAGTTTTGGGTTTAGCTTTAATAAACATAAGAAGTAATTTGGGTAATGTTACAGCAAGCTGGATTTCTGGAAAAATTGGTGGTCCTATACTTTCATTCATAAGAAAAAATGGAGTATCTATAGCGTTAGGAATTATTGGATTTGTATTCCTATTTAAAATTGGGGAAGCATTTTTAGGGCGTATGTCGATTGTTTTTTATAAAGAAATTGGTTTTTCCAAAGGACAAATTGCTATTTATTCAAAAGGATTAGGGTGGGTTACAACTGTTGTTTTTACATTAATTGGTGGAGTAATGGCCATGCGAGCTGGAACAATAAAAACAATGTTTTTTGCTGGCGGATTAATGGCTTTAACTAACCTTATATTTGCAGTTTTAGCCTGGACAGGTAAATCTGAACTTCTATTTGCAATAGCTGTTATTGCAGATGACATAACGGCAGCATTTGCAACTGTGGCATTTGTTGCTTTCATTTCTTTACTAATAGATAGAACTTACACTGCTACTCAGTATGCTTTGCTTGCCTCAATTGGAACAGCTGGCAGAACATTACTTGCATCTTCTTCAGGGGCACTAGTGGATTGGCTTGATGGGGACTGGGGCACATTTTTTGTGATAACTACAATAATGGTTATACCATCACTAGTTTGTCTCTGGTTAATTAGAAAGAAAGTAAAAGTTGGTGCAAAATAGCTATTTTTGCAAAAGTTCATATTTAAACGTTTATGAGCTGGCTTCAAAGAAATCAGATTTAAGTACTCAATTAATTTATGGGGAAAAATTCAAGGTATTAGGGAAAAAGAATAAATTTTTTAAGATTAAAACTGATTTTGATAATTACATAGGTTTTATAAAGATTAAAAAATTTAATAAAGTTTTAGACAAGACTCACAAAGTCAACATATTAAAATCAAATATATACAATAAACCAAAGAATGGTAAAAAATTTTTATCAAAAAACTATCTTCCTTTTTCATCAGAAATTCAGATTTTAAAAAAAAGAAATGATTTCGTTATGTTTGAAAAGAATAAATGGATAAAGTTAAATGATTTACAAATTTTAAGTAAACAAGATTATAATTTTACTAAAATATTCAAACTTTTTTTGAATGTAAAATATAAATGGGGCGGTAAAACATTAGATGGTATTGATTGTTCAGCGTTGCTCCAAATTTTTTATAAATATAACTATAAATTCTTCCCAAGAGATACAAAAGACCAGGTTAAAATTAAAAAAGGTGTTAAAAATAAAAAAATATTTAAAAAAGGAGATATTATTTTTTGGAAGGGACATGTTGCCATTTGTATAAATCCAAAAGAATTAATTCACGCATATGGTCCAAGAAAAAAAGTAATAATAATGCCAATAATAAAGACTATTAAATTAATTGAAAAAACTGCAAATTTAAAAGTGATAAAAATAATATCGATTTAGTTTAGATCTCTTCCAAAGTCTGGTTTTGCTATATCTTGTTTTAAATTCAATATTTGCCGTCTTACTTTTTTTGAATTAACTAATTTTTTTCTTAAAGTTTTATCATCTAAATTTTCAATATTTTTTTGAAAAGATTTTAAATTTTTAATAAATAAGTTAATTGCATTAACAACATTTTTTTTGTTATTAAAAAAAATATCTCTCCACATAATTTCGTTTGATGCAGCTATCCTTGAAAAATCTCTTAAACCTCCTGCACTAAATTTAATCACATCTTTTTTTTGAATTTTTTGAAAATCTTGAGCGGTCTTTATTAAATTATAAGCTATTAAATGAGGTAAATGACTTGTAATTGAAAATATTTTATCGTGAGCTTTCTCATCCATTATTATTATTTTAGAACCGATTTTTTTCCAAAAATTTACCAATTTTTTCTGTTTTATTTTATTTTTATCACTAAATACAATGCACCATTTATTAATAAATAGAGTTTTACTTCCATACTTTGGTCCACTTACTTCTGACCCAGATATTGGATGACTCATAATCCAATCTAGCGACTTTGACAGGCTCTTTTTTTTTTAATTTACCAACGTTTTCTTTTGTAGAACCAACATCGGTAATTAAAGATTTTTTACTTAAATGCTTATTTAAGTGGGGAATAACTCTTTCATACTGACTCATCGGAGTAGCAATTATAACAAAATCCATATCTGAGATCTTATTATCTAGTTTTTTTAAAATAATTATTTTTTTATTTATTTTTTTAATTTCTCTAATATTTTTTTTTGATTTTTCATAAACAAAAAAGTTTTTAGAAGTTTTTTTATTTATGGATGCTCTTAAAATTGAAGATCCAATTAATCCACAACCAACAATCAATATATTTTTAAACATTTTTAAAAATTTTTTTCATCTGCTTAATAAAAAGTATATTTTCTCTCACATTTCCAATTGTAAGCCTTAAACAATTTTTAATACCATACGAATTCATCTCTCTAAGAATAATTCCTGACTTATCAAGATTTTTCTCAACAAAGCTTGCAGTTAATTTACAACTTTTAAAATCTAAAAGAAAAAAATTTGGTCCAATTTCATTTGTTTGAATATTAAAAGAATTCATTATTTTTTTTATTTTTTTTGCCCAATCTAAATTATGTTTTACAGATTTTTTTATAAAACTTTTATCTTTAAGAGATTCAACTGCACATTCCTGCGCTATCTTATTAACGTTAAATGGTGGTTTAATTTTATACAAAGCATCTACAATTTTTTTACTTCCATATCCCCATCCAACTCTTAAGGATGCAAGACCATAAATTTTTGAAAAAGTTCTTAATATAAATACATTATTTTTATTTTTAAAAAGCTCTAAACCTGATATATAATCTTTATTTAACATATATTCAAAATAAGCATCATCAACTACTAATAAAATTTTTTTATTTAAACGCTTTCTTAAATCTAGTAACTGATTTTTAGAAATGTATGTGCCTGTAGGATTATTTGGATTAGCTATAAATACAATTTTAGTTCTTTTCGTTGTTTTTTTTAAAATTTCATCATTTGATACTTTAAAATTTTTTTCTTTAGAAAAAATAACTTTTGCTCCTACTATTTTTGCATAAATTCTGTACATTAAAAAACTGTACTCTGGCACAACTACTTCATCTCCTTTGTTCAAAAATAACTGGCATAGCATTTGAATAATTTCGTCAGATCCAGATCCACAGATAATCTGATTTTGCTTGCAATTATATTTTTTTGAAATTGTGGATGTTAATTCCTTAAATTTCCCATCTGGATACTTTGATACATTATTTTTGGATTTTATTATTGCTTTATTGGCATTTTTGCTCATGCCTAAAGCTGATTCATTAGCTGATAGTTTTATTATACTTTTTTTTTTATTTAAGAAGGATCTCCCAGGCTTATAGGCCTCTAAGTTTAATTTTCTAAATAATGGAGTATTCATGATACTTAATTTTATTAATAAATAGTCAGATAATTAGATAATACAATCAATAATTCTAAAAAAATTGACATCTAAAAAGCTATCTTATAAAAGCTTTTTGCGCTGATTTAACTGAATTGCGAGCGCTTTAAAAAACCTGCTAAATAAGTTTTTTTTCTCACAATTCATTCAGCAAAATTTTTATGAACAATTTAAACAAAATGAAAAGTATAATTATTGAGAAAACTCTTAAGCTTGATTGTGGCAAAGAAATATCGAACTTTCCTTTAGCTTATGAGACCTATGGAAATCTTAATGAAAAGAAAGATAATGCTATATTAATTTTTCATGCTCTAACTGGTGACCAGTATGCTTCGGGTATCAATCCAATTACAAAAAAAGAGGGATGGTGGAACTATGCAGTTGGTCCAGGTAAGTCGTTTGATACTGATAAATTTTTTATTATCTGTGCGAATGTTATTGGTGGATGTATGGGATCCTACGGACCAGGAACTATTGATCCTTTGACCAATAAACCTATAGGTACAAATTTTCCTGTCATTACAATTAACGATATGGTTAACGCTCAATACAATCTATTAGATTATTTTAAAATAGAAAAGTTATTTGCAGTTGCTGGTGGCTCCATGGGCGGAATGCAAGTTTTACAATTCGTATCAAACTTTCCAAATAAGGCTAGAGTAGCATTACCAATTGCTTGTACAGCTAGTCATTCAGCTCAAAATATTGCTTTTAACGAACTTGGAAGACAGGCAATAATGTCTGATAGTAATTGGAAAGAGGGATTGTATGATGAAAAATCAACAAACCCTGATAAAGGATTGGCTGTTGCTAGAATGGCTGCTCATATCACATATTTATCAAAACAAGGTTTACAAGAAAAGTTTGGAAGAAATCTTCAAGAAAGATCTGATTTAAAATTTGGATTTGATGCTGACTTTCAAATTGAGAGTTATTTGAGATATCAAGGATCTGTATTTGTAGATAGATTTGATGCAAATAGTTATTTGTATATAACGAGAGCAATGGATTATTTTGATTTAACTAAACAATTTAATGGAAATCTTTCCAAAGCATTTAAGGATACAAAAACAAAATTTTTTATTATTTCCTTTACTTCTGATTGGTTGTACCCAACCTCTGAGAATAAAGATATTGTTATAGCACTTAATGCAATAGGTGCTGATGTTGGTTTTGTTGAAATTGAAACTGATAAAGGTCATGACTCCTTTTTATTAGACGTACCAGATTTTTTAAGCACTATTAAAAATTATTTAAACACAACTTATTCTAATATTCATGAAAGAAGAATTTAAAGTTATATCTAAGTTTATTGAGGAAAAATCAAGAGTATTGGACGTCGGATGTGGTGATGGAATTTTAATGGAATATCTATCAAAAAATAAAGTGGTAGATGTTAGAGGTCTTGAAATTTCTAAAGAAAAAGTAAAAAAATGTTTATCCAAAGGACTAGCTGTTATTGAAGGTGATGCTGAGAATGATTTAAAACAATTTCCAGATTTATCATTTGATTATGTAATATTAAGTCAAACGCTTCAAGCATTTATGAGTCCAGAAAAAGTAATTGAAAATTTATTAAGAGTTGGAAAAAAGGTAATCGTCACAATTCCTAATTTTGGACATTGGAAAGTTAGAATAGATTTGCTATTAAAAGGAGAAATGCCTGTTACAAAGAATTTGCCTTATCAATGGTACAATACCCCCAACCTACATATGTGTACAATTCAAGACTTTTATAATTTTTGTAACAGTAAAGGAATTAATATTTATAAAACAATTTCTTTAAATGGAGAAAAAATATCAAATATTTCGAATTCAAATTTAAAATATAAAAACCTAATATCTGAATTAGGTATTTTTTTATTAGAAAAGTAAAATGAAAATAGAAATTATAAAATGTTTAGAGGATAATTTTTCTTATTTATTAATTGATCAATTAACAAAATCTACTATTGTAATAGATCCTAGTGAAGCAAAGCCTATAATAAATAAAATTGAAAGTCTTAATCTTAAATTAAAATTCATAATGAATACTCACCATCATTATGATCATGTAGGAGGTAATAAAGAGCTCAAGAAATTATACAATGCTAAGGTTATTGGTTTTCATGAAGATAAACATAGGATACCTGAAATAGATATATCTTTAAAAAATGATGAAACTTGGAAAGACGGTATATTTGAAGCAAAAGTTTTTCATATTCCAGGACATACTTTGGGTCATATATGTTTCTATTTTTTTAATGAAAAAGCATTATTTTCTGGAGATACATTATTTTCATTAGGTTGCGGAAGAGTGTTTGAGGGTACTCATGAACAAATGTTTAATTCTTTGCAGTTATTAAAGAGTTTACCAATTGAGACAGAAATTTATTGTGGGCATGAATATACATTAAAAAATTCAGATTTTTGTCTAAAATACGATCCAGAAAATAAAGCTTTAATTTCGAAAATTGAATTTATAAAAAATCAACTGGCCAAAGGTCAGCCAAGCATTCCATCAACACTTGAAGACGAGCTGAAAACTAATATTTTTTAAGATCAAAAAATGTAGAAAACTTTTCAAAATTAAGAGATTTAAAGGATAATTTCTAGCTTATTCAGCTTGACTAACATAAGGCCCTGACTATATTGCTGATAATTAAAATTAGTATTATTATGTCATTCGCAGTTATACAAACAGGTGGAAAGCAGTATAAAGTATCAGCTGGAGAAATTATTAAAGTTGAAAAATTAACTGATTCTAATCCAGATACTAAAGTAGAATTTAAAGAAATTTTAGCTTATGGAGATGATAAAAGTATTGAGTTGGGGGAACCAACAGTAAGTGGAGCTAGAGTTGAAGCAGAATTGTTAAAAAATGGTAAAGAAAGAACAGTTTTAATTTTTAAAAAAAGAAGAAGAAAAAATTCAAGACGAAAAAATGGACATAGACAGCAATTCTCGTTAATAAGAATTAGTAAGATTTTTTCAAAAGATGGTAAAGTGTTATCAGAGGCTGAAAAAATGAAAAAAAAAGAAACTGCAGTTAAAGAGGCTAAAGAAGAAAAAATTGAGGCTTCAAAATAAATAGGTAAATTATGGCAACAAAAAAAGCAGGTGGATCATCAAGGAACGGAAGAGATAGTGCTGGTCGTAGATTGGGAGTAAAAAAATATGGTGGTCAATTAGTAGTACCTGGAAATATAATTGTTAGACAAAGAGGTACTAAAATATTTCCTGGAGAAAATGTTGGGATGGGTAAAGACCATTCAATTTTTTCTGTTGTTAAAGGAAAAGTAATTTTTAAAAAAAGCAAGTCAGACAGAACTTACGTTTCAGTAAAGCCTAACTAATAAACAGATAATTAACATCTGTAAAATCATGAAATTTCTCGATCAAGTAAAGATATATGTAAAAGCTGGAGACGGTGGGTCTGGATCACCTAGCTTTAGAAGAGAGAAATTTATTGAATTTGGAGGACCTGATGGAGGTGATGGAGGAAAAGGTGGTTCAGTAATTCTAATATCAGAAAGAAATTTAAACACACTAATTGATTTTAGATATCAACAACACTTTAAAGCTGAAAAAGGTAGAGATGGAAGTGGAAAAAATATGACTGGAAGAGGTGGAAAAGATTTATATTTGAAAGTACCAATTGGGACTCAAGTATTTGAAGAAGATAATAAAACTTTAATTTATGATTTTAAAAAAGAGAATGAAGAATTTGTTGCAGCAATTGGTGGCAAAGGAGGATTTGGAAATACAAGATTTAAATCTTCAACAAATAGAGCTCCAAAAAAATTTACTAAAGGAACAATTGGTGAGGAATTTTGGATATGGCTTCAACTTAAGACAATTGCAGATATAGGAATTATTGGATTGCCAAATGCAGGTAAATCAAGTTTATTAGCATCATTAACTAGTGCAACCCCTAAAATAGCGAATTATAAATTTACAACTTTAAATCCAAATCTTGGAGTTGCAATGTATGATGATAAGGAAATAACCTTAGCGGATATTCCAGGATTAATTGAAGGCGCACATAGAGGAACAGGATTAGGTATTAAATTTTTAAAACATATAGAGAGATGTAAAGTATTGTTACATCTTATAGATATATCAGAAAGTGATTTATCTCATTCATATATCCAAGTTAGAGATGAAATGGAGAAATACAGCTCAGAACTTACAAAAAAGCAGGAAATAATTGTATTTAATAAGATAGACCTAATTGATGAAAATGAAATAAGTATAAAAATTAAAGACTTTGAAAAGATAACAAAGAAACATACTTTTAGAATATCAACGCTCGATAAAAAATCTGTATCTGATATTAAATCAAAATTACTTAATTATGTATCTTAAAGACTCTAAGACAGTTGTTATAAAAATTGGATCATCTTTGTTAATTAATGACAAAAAAATTGTTAGAGAAAAGTGGTTAAAGGATTTTGCTAAAGATATTGAAAATCTCAAAAAATTAAAAAAAAATATTATTTTAGTAAGCTCAGGAGCAATTGCCCTTGGGTGTAAAAAGTTAAAATTAAGTAAGAAAAAATTGAAACTTGATAAAAGCCAAGCTGTAGCTTCAATTGGACAAATTGAATTAATGAATCTTTTTAAAAAAACTTTTAATAAGTCAAAAATTAATCTATCACAAATATTATTAACTCTTGAGGATACAGAAAAAAGACGGAGAGCAATAAATGCTAAAAGAACTTTTGAAAATTTGTTTAAGCTTGGTTTTATACCAATAGTAAATGAAAATGATAGTATTGCTACTTCTGAGATTAAATATGGAGATAATGATAGGCTTGCATCTAGAGTTGCTCAGATATCAAGTGCAGACTGTTTGATTTTATTATCTGATGTAAATGGTCTTTACTCAAAAGATCCAAAATTAGATAATAAAGCTAAACTAATTCGTGAGATCAAAAATATTGACCAAAAAGTAGAAAATCTAGCTTCACAAAAAACAGGGGAATTTGGATCTGGCGGAATGAAAACAAAGATTGATGCTGCTAAAATTTGTCAATTTTCAGGATGTCATATGGCCATAGCTAATGGTTTGATAAATAGACCAATACAAAAAATTTTGATGAAAAATATATGTACTTGGTTCTTACCTAAGATTTCAAAATTAGATGCTAGAAAAAAATGGATAATAAGTTCAATTTCTCCCAAGGGGAAAATAATAATTGATGAAGGTGCTTTATCAGCTTTGAATAATGGTAAAAGTCTGCTAGCTGCTGGCATTAAAGATGTACAAGGTAGTTTTAATAAAGGTGATCATATTAAGATTCTGAATAATAAAATGACTGAATTTGCTAGAGGCTTGAGTAGTTTTTCATCTGATGAAATTTTAAAAATTAAAGGGAAGCACTCCAATAAAATAAATGATATTTTAGGTTATGTTTCAAAATCAGAGGTTATTCATAAAGATGATATGGTACTATTAAAATGAAGAAATATTTAGAAAAGATTGGATCAAATGCTAAGATTGCTTTTGAGAAAAAAATAAGCAATAAAAAAAAAAATAGAGTTCTAAATTACTACGCTCAATTAATTTTAAAAAATCAAAAAAAAATTTTAGATGAAAATGCAAAAGATGTAAAAATTGCAAAATCAAAAAAACTAAAAGAAAATTTAATTAAAAGACTTGCTCTTGATAAAGATAAAATAAAATCAATAATAAAATCAATAAAAACTATTGCTAATTTTAAAGATCCAGTAGATTTAAATTTGGATACATGGAGGAGACCAAACGGCTTAATAATCAGAAAAGTATCAACTCCAATAGGAATTATTGGCGTAATTTATGAAAGCAGGCCAAATGTAACATCAGATGTTTCGACTCTTTGTTTTAAATCAGGAAATTGTGTTATTTTAAGAGGGGGCTCTGAGGCCTATTTTAGTAATAAAATTTTGGCAGAACTTTTTAGAAGATCATTAGAAAAAAATAAAATAAATAAAAATTTTGTGCAATTTATAGAAAATAAAAATAGAAAGCTTGTTGATTACATGCTTTCAAAAATGTCAAAATTTATTGATGTCATTATTCCGAGAGGTGGAAAAAATCTTGTAAAAAAAGTGCAAGATCTATCCTCTGTACCTGTCATAGGGCACCTCGAAGGTATTTGTCATACTTACATTGATAAAGATGCAAATCTTTCGATGGCAAAAAAAATTTTAGTTAATGCTAAATTGCGAAATACAAGCATTTGTGGTGCTACTGAAACTTTATTAATTCATAAAAATAAATCTAAAAATGTTAATGAGATATTAACTGAGTTAACAAAAAGAGAGTGTTCTATTTATGCTGATCAAAAAATATTAAAAATATTTAAAGGTAATGCAAAATTAGCAAATAATAAAACTTGGTCTAAAGAGCACCTTTCTGCAGTAATTTCTGTAAAGTTGGTAAATAATATTCGTGATGCTGTCAGTCATATAAACAAGTATGGCACGATGCATACAGATGCCATAATTACAAATAACTTACTTTCTGCGAAGTATTTTATTAAAAATGTTAAAAGTTCTATTGCTATTCATAATTCATCAACACAGTATGCAGATGGAGGTGAATTTGGTTTTGGAGGAGAGGTTGGAATTTCGACAAATAAACTTCCACCAAGAGGCCCTGTAGGGCTTAATCAGCTGGTAAGTTATAAATATGAAATATATGGCTCTGGTCAAACAAGAAAATAGAAAAAAAATTGGGATTCTTGGTGGATCCTTTGATCCTGCACACATAGGTCATATAAAAATTTCTAAAGAGGCAAAAAAAAAATTTGATATTGATAAGATTATTTGGGCTGTTACAAAAAAAAATCCTTTTAAAGGTAAGAGTAGATTGAGTTTAGATAAAAGAATTAAATATGCAAAAAAAATTAATCAAAATAATTTATTTATCAAAGTAAAATATTTTGAGGATAAAATAAAATCAAACAGAACTATAGATTTACTAAGATATATTAAAAAAAAAAATAAAAATACTGATATTTTTTTTATTATGGGAGCAGACAGTCTTATTAATTTTCATAAATGGAAAAATTCTGATTTAATTTCATCTATTTGTAAGATACTTGTATTTGATAGAGATAGATATAAGAGAAAATCATTAAGTTCTGTGAGTTTTAAAAAATATAATAAAAAAGGCTTAAAATTTATAAAATTTAATAAGGTCAATATTTCATCTTCTAAAATAAGAAAAATTTGATACTCTAGTTTTACTTAATGGACAGAATCTCTTCACTTCACAAAAATGTGGTTAAAATTTTAGACTCAAATAAAGCATTAGATATAGTTTCGATAGATTTAAACGGAAAATCGTCAATGGCAGATCAAATGATAATAGCTAGTGGCACTTCTTCAAGACATATCCAAGCTTTATCAGAACAAGTATATGAATATTTGAAAAAAAATGGAGTAGTAAATTGCAAAATAGAAGGAAGAGAAAGTAATGATTGGAAACTTATTGATGGAATAGATCTTATTGTCCATATTTTTAATCCTGAAAAAAGGAAATTTTATGAATTAGAAAAAATATGGTCTGAATTAATTCCTAAAGAAAAAGTAATTATATGATGAGAAAGTTATATATATATTTTTTTTCTTTATTATTTTTTTTTTTTCAAACATGTTTTGCAATTTCATCAGAGGAAGATGATATATATAAAAAAATAGATATTTTTTCAGAAGTTCTAGACAAAATTAATAAAGAATTTGTTGATGATGTAGATCAAAGTGATGCTATGGATGCAGCAATCAATGGGGTTTTACAATCTTTAGACCCCTACTCTGCCTATATGACACCAGAGTTATATGAAAGTATGCAGACTGAGACAAGTGGTGAATTTGGTGGATTAGGAATAGAAGTAAGTATGGAAGCTGGAGTTATCAAAGTAATAACACCAATGGACGACTCGCCAGCAGCTGAAGCAGGAGTAAAGGCTGGCGATTACATTGTCAAAATAAATGACGTTCAGGTTCAAGGTAAATCATTAAGCGAAGCAGTTGACATCATGAGAGGACCAGTAGGAACTGACATTGAAATAACTGTTCGAAGAAGAGGAGAGAGAAAAGCATTAATTTTTAATATAACAAGGGAAAAAATTAAAGTAGCATCCGTTAAATCAGAAATTTTAGAAAATCAAACTGGTTATATAAGACTTACTTCATTTAATGAAAATAGTTCAGACCAGATAAAAGACAAAATCAAAGAATTCAAAAAAAATGAAAAAATTAAAAACTATATATTAGATTTAAGAAACAACCCTGGTGGACTACTCTCACAAGCTATTAAAATTACAGATTTTTTTATTGATAGTGGTGAGATTGTATCAACTAAAAGTAAGAGAAAATCTGAAAGTCGAAAATTTTTTGCGAAAAAAGGTGATTTGATTGACGGAAATACTATTGTTATTTTAATAAATTATGGTTCAGCATCAGCCTCTGAAATAGTAGCTGGAGCTCTTAAGGATCACAAAAGAGCAATAATAATTGGGGAAAATAGTTATGGCAAAGGCTCTGTTCAGTCAATTATACCATTAAAAAATAAGGGTGCTATTAGACTTACGGTTTCTAAATACTATTTACCTTCCGGAAAATCTATTTCTGAGATTGGTGTATCACCTGACATTGAAGTAGCTGAGGGATCTGATGACTTTAGATTCAACACTGATACTGATAATCAACTTCAATTCGCTTTAAAGCTTCTTAACGGTTAACATGAGAAAGAAATATAAAGATTTACCACTGAGAAGTGGAGTAGGTATAGTTGTTTTAAATAAAGAAAATAAGGTTTTTGTAGCAAAGAGAATAGATAACAAAAAGAACTTTTGGCAAATGCCACAAGGAGGGGTCGATAAGGGAGAAGACCTTTACGAGGCAGCTATACGAGAACTCGATGAAGAAACTAGCATTAAATCAGTAAGTTTAATAAAAAAAATAGACGGTTTATTAACTTACTATTTGCCAGATGAACTTTTGGGAATAATTTGGAAGGGTAGATTTAAAGGACAAGAACAACAATGGTATATTATGAGATTTAATGGTGATGAAAAAGAAATTAATATTAAAACAAAACATCCAGAGTTTCTTGAATGGAAGTGGGTTGATATTGACGAAATTACCAAGCTAGTTGTAACATTTAAACTTCAAGTATATGAGAAAATTCAGAAAGAAGTTAAAAAAATATTAGTTAATTGATTTCAATACTTCAATTTTCTGGTCTAATAAATATTTTTCTTGATCACTGATATCAGGCTTTAGAAGTTCCTCCTCTGTTAATTTCTGAATTTCAGATAATTTTTCTTTATCGATATCTTTTAAATTTAGAATAAGACTTGTAAGTATTGAAAGATTATTATTTTTAAATTCAATTATTCCATCATTGACAAAATAGCTATCCTCTCCAGAATTTGAAAAGACTTTTATTATTCCTGGTTTCAAAAAAGATATAATAGAGATATGGTCCTTTAAAATTCCAATCTCTCCTTCGAATGCAGGTACAACTACTTCTGTAACATCATTTTTGTATAAAAAAGACTTTTCAGGATTAACTATTTCTAGTGAATACTCTTCGCTCATTATGCAGCAGCTTCTTTAGCTAAATCCTCTGCTTTTTGAATAGCTTCCTCGATAGTTCCAACCATGTAAAATGCAGCCTCAGGTAAGTGGTCATACTCACCTTTACAAATAGCATCAAACCCTTTAATTGTAGACTCTAAATCAACAAGCTTTCCTGGTGAACCAGTAAATACTTCTGCTACGAAGAAAGGTTGAGATAGAAATCTTTGAATTTTTCTTGCTCTTGCAACAATAAGCTTATCTTCCTCAGATAATTCATCCATCCCTAAAATTGCAATAATATCTTGAAGTGATTTATAAGTTTGTAAAACTTTTTGTACTTCTCTTGCAACTCGATAATGTTCATCACCAACTATTCTAGGATCTAATATTCTTGAAGTTGAGTCCAAAGGATCTACCGCTGGATAAATACCAATCTCAGCAATTTGTCTAGAAAGCACTGTTGTTGCATCTAAATGAGCAAACGAAGTGGCAGGAGCAGGGTCAGTTAAGTCATCTGCTGGTACATAAATTGCTTGTACAGATGTGATTGAGCCTTTGTTTGTTGTAGTAATTCTTTCTTGTAAATTACCCATATCTGTTGCTAAAGTTGGTTGATATCCCACTGCTGAAGGTATTCTACCAAGTAAAGCGGATACTTCGGATCCTGCCTGTGTAAATCTAAAAATATTATCAACAAAGAATAAAACGTCTTGACCTTCTTGATCCCTAAAATATTCAGCAACGGTTAAACCAGTTAGTGCTACTCTAGCTCTTGCTCCTGGAGGCTCATTCATTTGTCCGTATACTAAAGCTGCTTTAGAACCTTCTCCATCTGGTTTAATAACACCAGAGTCTATCATTTCATGATACAAATCGTTACCTTCTCTAGTTCTTTCTCCTACACCTGCAAAAACCGAAAATCCACCGTGAGCTTTAGCAACATTATTGATTAATTCCATAATGAGAACAGTTTTACCAACACCAGCTCCTCCAAATAAACCAATCTTTCCTCCTTTTGCATATGGAGCTAAAAGATCAATAACTTTAATACCTGTTACAAGTATTTCTGTTTCTGTAGATTGATCATTAAATTCTGGAGCTGCTCTATGGATTGGCCAATTGTCTGAACTTTTTACATCACCTTTTTCATCAATTGGTTCACCTATTACATTTATGATTCTTCCTAGTGTTTCTGGTCCTACAGGAACTTTAATCGGAGCTGCTGTATCTGTTACCTCATCCCCTCTTTTAAGACCTTCTGTTGCATCCATTGCAATAGTTCTTACGCTTGACTCTCCAAGGTGTTGTGCAACTTCTAAAACTAATCTGTTACCACCATTATCACACTCTAATGCTGTTAAAATTTCTGGTAGTTCTCCATCAAATTTTACATCAACTACCGCCCCAATAATCTGTGTTATTTGCCCTTTTCTCATAATTATAAACTTTCTGCTCCTGAAATTATTTCTATTAACTCTTTAGTAATTGCTGCCTGACGACTTCTATTATACTCAATAGTAAGTTTGTCAACCATTTCACCTGCGTTTCTGGTTGCATTATCCATTGCACTCATCCTCGAACCTTGTTCGCTAGCTGAATTCTCTAACATCGCTTTAAAAATCTGGGTTGAAATATTTTTAGGTAATAAATTACTTAATATTTCATCTTCTTCTGGCTCAAATTCATAATTATCTTCGGATGAATTTGTTTCTTTATCACTTGTTTTTAAAGGAATAATTTGTTGTTCTTGTGGAATTTGAGTTATCACATTTTTAAATTGGTTATAAAATATTACACATACATCAAATTCTTTATTTTCAAATTTTTCGATGACTGTTTTGCCTACTTTATCTGCATCAAAATAATTTACATTTTTCGACTCTTTAAATGAAATTCTATCAATGATATTGTCGCTATAAGCACGTTTTAATTGATCATAACCTTTTGTTCCAACTGTAATGATTTTTAATATTTTTCCTTCTTCCAATATTTTTTGAAAATATAATTTTGCTTTTTTAATTATGTTAGTATTAAATCCTCCACAAAGACCTCTATCTGATGTCATAACAACACATAAGTGAATTTTATCTTCTCCTGTCCCAGATAATAATTTTGGAGCATTTTCAATATCAGATATTGCACTTGATAAATTTAAAATAACATTATTCATTTTGTCTGAATAAGGTCTTCCTTTTTCAGCGCTTTCTTGTGCTCTTCTTAGTTTTGCAGCCGCTACCATCTTCATAGCTTTTGTTATTTTCTGTGTTGATTTAACACTCGAAATTCTCTTTTTTAGATCATCTAAACTTGCCATAATTTTAAGAGCTAAAATCTTTTTTAAGTTGAAGAATTATTTCGTTAAGTGTCTTCTCATTCTCATCATCAAGTTTTCCAGATGCAGTGATAGCCTCAATAATTTCAGGTTTTTCAGTTCTACATTTGTCGATTATTTTATTTTCGAAACTAGAGATATCTTTTTGTTCAACATCATCAAGATGCCCTTTTACTCCACAGAAAATAGAAATTACTTGTTCCGCAACAGTCATTGGTGAATACTGATTTTGTTTTAAAAGTTCTGTTAATTTTGAACCTCTATTAAGTAATTTCTGGGTTGATGCATCAAGGTCTGAGCCAAATTGAGCAAATGCTGCCATTTCTCTATATTGTGCAAGTTCTAATTTCATTGAACCAGAGACTTTTTTCATCGCTTTAGTTTGTGCAGAAGACCCAACTCTCGAAACTGATAATCCAACATTTATTGCAGGTCTAATACCTTGATTGAAAAGCTCTGTTTCAAGGAATATTTGACCATCAGTGATAGAGATCACATTTGTTGGTATAAAAGCAGAAACATCACCCCCTTGAGTTTCAATTATAGGTAAAGCAGTCAGAGATCCACCACCATGTTCATCACTTAACTTAGCTGCTCTTTCGAGCAATCTGCTGTGTAAATAAAAAACATCACCTGGATATGCTTCTCTTCCAGGCGGTCTTCTCAATAAAAGAGACATTTGCCTGTAAGCTACAGCCTGTTTTGATAAATCATCATAAATTATCAAAGCATGCATCCCATTATCTCTAAAATATTCACCCATTGCACATCCAGTGTAAGGTGCTAAAAATTGTAAAGGTGCTGCATCCGAAGCTGTCGCAGCAACTATTGTTGTGTATTCCATTGCTCCAGCCTCTTCTAATGTTTTTTCTATTTGTCTAACAGTGGATCTTTTTTGGCCAACTGCTACATAAATACAATATAATTTTTTCTTTTCATCTCCAGATTCATTAATTTTCTTCTGATTTATAATTGCATCAATGGCAACTGCCGTTTTACCTGTTTGTCTATCTCCGATAATTAGTTCCCTTTGTCCTCTTCCAATTGGCACCAAACTATCAATTGATTTAAGACCAGTTTGCATTGGTTCACTTACAGATTTACGTGGAATTATACCTGGCGCTTTAACTTCAACCCTACTTCTATTTACGCTTTTATCAAGTGCGCCCTTTCCATCAATAGGATTACCTAAACCATCAACTACTCTACCAAGCAATTCCTTACCAACTGGAGTATCAACAATCGCACCAGTTCTTTTTACAGTATCTCCCTCTCTTACTGATTTATCATCACCAAAGATAACGACACCTACGTTTTCACTTTCTAAATTTAACGCCATTCCTTTAGAACCATCAGAAAATTCTACCATTTCTCCAGCTTGGACATTATCTAAACCGTAAATTCTAGCTATACCATCACCTACTGATAAAACTTGACCTACTTCAGTTACTTCAGCCTTATCTCCAAATTTCTTAATTTGCTCTTTTAATATTTTTGTTACTTCTGACGGATTTATTTCCATTTATGCCTCTATCATTTTATTTTCAATTTGTTGTAATTTATTTTTAATAGAAGTATCTACCATAATACTTCCAACTTGTATTTTTAATCCTCCAATTAAACTTTTATCGAACTTATAGTCTAATTTTATTTTTGAGCTAAAATTTTGTGATAAATCATCTTTAATTTTATCGATTTGGTCATTTGATAGTTCTTTTGAAGATACTAATTCAGCTTTAACTTCACCTCTTTTTTGCGAACAAGTATTGACAAAGTCCTGAAGAATTAATTGTACAAAAAAAAATCTTCTTTTTGAAATCAAAAAACTCAGAAACTTAATAAGTAATTTATTTAAATTATACGTCTCTGAAATTTTTGATAAAACATTATTTAAATCCTCAACTGAGTTTGTCGGGTCTTTAATTAAAGAATTAAAATCCTGACTCTCCTGAATTAATTTTAAAAAGAGGTTAGAGTGACTTTCTACTTCCTCTAATGAATTCTCTTCATGAGATAATTCATAAAGTGCTAACGAGTATCTACTCGCGGTCGTCACTGAAAAACTGTTATTTTTACTCAATTTTAACTCTTATTATTACTATGATTTTCTCGAGTAACTAGCACATGACTCTGTTGTCTTCAAGTATCAGATTGACCAAATATTGTTAAATTTTAATGTTAATTGAAGGATATTGGGTCAACATCAACTGTCAGTTTTATTTCTTTTGGTAATTTATAATTATTCAATATTTGACTAAGTTTTCTTTGTATTTTTCTTTTTTTATTAGATCTAATAAGTAATCGATTTCGATATCTTCCCCTAACTTTATAAATAGGTGCATTAACGGGTCCAAGAACTCGGTCATCCAGATTATTTACCAGATAATTCTTAAGATTATTAGACTCTTGCTCTAATTTTAATTCTTTAGGAGATGTCAAAATTAAAGATACAAATCTTTCAAAAGGGGGTAAATTATAATTTTCTCTTAATTTAAGTTCATTATCTAAAAATATAAATGGATCAGGATCTGTAATTTGACTAATTATTTTTTGATTTTTTCCAAAAGTTTGAAAATACACTGTTGCAGGTTTTCCTGCTCTGCCAGCTCTTCCTGAGAGTTGATGGTAAAGTTGTAAATTTTTTTCTGCTACTCTTAAGTCATGACCATTTAATGATAAATCAATATCTAACACAACAATACAATTCAATTTTGGAAAATGAAAACCTTTAGAAATTAATTGGGTGCCTACTAAAATATCAATTTCACCACTAACTATTTTTTTTAGTTTTTCTATAGAAGATTTTTTACTCATCGTGTCACTTGAAAATATTGAAATTTTTTTATCAGGAAATAATAATTTTACTTCCTCAGCAACTCTCTCAACACCACTTCCACTAAAAACTAGATCGCATTTATTACCTTTTTTACAATTTCTATTAAGATCGCTTTTAAAACCACAGTAATGACAAAGAAGTTTTTTATTATTCTTATGAAAGACAAGATTAATTGAGCAATGTGGGCAAGAATATACCTTCAAGCAATTTTTGCATAACGCAAATGGTGCAAAACCTCTTCTATTAATAAAAAATAAAATTTGATCTTTTTTTATTAAGTGCTCTTTTACTTTTTCTAAAGTTTTATTTGATATCCATGAATTTTTATTTAATCGATTTTTATTTAAATCAATGATTTCGTATGTAGGCAAATTTGCATCTTTGTATCTTTTTAATAACCTGGAGCCTGTATATTTTTTTTTTATAAAATTTGAATAAGTTTCTATAGATGGTACAGCTGTAACTAAATTTATCGGTATGTTCTCAAATTTTGCTCTGGAAACAGCCATATCTCTCGCGTTGTAAATTACTCCTTCATCTTGTTTGAAAGATTGATCATGCTCTTCATCAACAATTATTAATCCAATATTCTTAAATGGTAAAAATAGAGATGATCTAGCTCCGATTACAACCTTTATTTTTCCTGATGAAAGACCACTCCAAATTACTTTTTTTCTTTTTTGATTAATCCCAGAGTGCCAAATTGATGCGTTAAATCCAAAAAATTCTTTAAATTTATTCTCAAATTCAGCCGTTAATCCAATTTCAGGCAATAGTATTAAGGCTTGCTGATTTTTTTTTAAAATTTTTAATATATGACTAAAGTATACTATGGTTTTTCCAGAACCTGTTGTGCCTTGCAACAAATGAACCCTAAATTTGTTATCTTTATTTTTTAATTCATCTAATATTTTATTTTGATCTTTTGATAGCCTAAATTCCTTAACTTCATCTTTACTCAAAAAGAAATCATAATCTTTATCCTCGAGTTCTTCAATTGCCTCACCACCCAACAAATGTAATTTTAAAGACATACCTTTAGG
>CACHML010000009.1 GCA_902580945.1 uncultured Pelagibacteraceae bacterium
TGATAGGTGGTGCATCTACTAATGAAAAAATATTTATTGATATAATAAAAAAATCAATTAATTAAGCGTCGTGGAAAACATACTTTTAATTATAAATATAATATTAGCAGCAATACTTGTTTTGCTTGTCTTGTTCCAAAAATCTGAAGGTGGAGCCCTTGGAATTGGCGTTTCTCAAGATAGTTTTATGTTTTCTAGATCAGCTGGAAACTTTATGACTAAAGCAACAGCAATTGTTGCAACATTATTCATAATTTGTAGTCTAGGATTGACAATAATTTCAAGAGGAGAACTTCCCTCAAATACGTCTGTAATTGATAAAATCGAGGAAAATGAAGACGATACTCCAAAATTACCCGAAAATAATAATTAATACTTTTATTTTTATAATTCATTGGCTATAACATAATTCCATGGCGCGATATATTTTTGTCACTGGCGGCGTGGTTTCATCACTCGGTAAGGGGTTATCATCAGCTTCACTTGGTTATTTACTTAGATCACAAGGTTATAAAGTCAGGATAAGAAAAATGGATCCTTATTTAAATGTTGATCCAGGTACAATGAGTCCATTTCAACATGGTGAAGTTTTTGTAACCGATGATGGTGCTGAAACTGATTTAGATTTAGGACATTATGAAAGATTTACTAATATATCAGCAAAACAATCTGATAACATAACAACAGGCAGAATATACAGTGAAATAATTAAAAAAGAGAGACTAGGTGGCTATCTAGGAAAAACTGTTCAAGTAATTCCTCATGTAACAGATGGAATAAAAGAGTTTATTAAAAAAGATATTACAAATGAAGATTTTGTTATTTGTGAAATTGGAGGAACTGTAGGCGATATCGAAAGTTTACCATTTTTAGAGGCTATAAGACAATTTTCAAATGATATTGGAAGATCAAAATCTTTATTTATCCACCTAACTTTTGTTCCTTTTTTAAAATCATCAGATGAAATTAAGACAAAACCAACTCAGCATTCAGTAAAAGAGTTAAGAAGTATAGGAATTCAACCTGATATAGTTATCTGTAGATCTCAACAATCTATTCCTTTAGATCAAAGAAGAAAAATATCTTTATTTTGTAATGTAGATATCGACAATGTTATCGAAACAGTTGATGTAAAAACTATTTATGAGGCTCCAATAAGTTTTTTTAATCAAAAATTAGACACGCAAGTATTAAAATTTTTTAAAATTAAATCCAAAAAAAGACCAAACTTATTACCTTGGAAAAAAATAACTGATATTGTTCTAAATACAAAAAAAATAGTTAATATTGCAATAATTGGAAAATATGTAAATCTTAAAGATGCTTACAAGTCTCTAGATGAAGCTCTTACTCATGGAGGAATATCTAATAAAATTAAGGTAAATTTAGTTAGAATTGAATCGGATAAACTTAGATCAAATGAAATAAAATCTAAGTTAAAAAATGTTTCAGGAATTTTGATACCTGGCGGATTTGGCAAGAGAGGCACAGAAGGAAAGATAGAAGCTATTAAATTTGCAAGACAAAAAAAAATACCTTTTTTAGGAATTTGTTTTGGAATGCAAATGGCAATGGTTGAATTTGCTAGAAATATATTAAAAATTAAAAAAGCTGGATCTAGCGAGTTAGACAAGAAATGCTTCCCAGTAGTTGGATTAATTGATGAATGGAGTAAAGATGGAAAAGTTATAAAAGGTACTGACAAGAATCTTGGAGGAACAATGAGATTAGGTCTTTATGAAGCTAAGTTGAGAAATAATTCTGCCATAAAAAAAGTCTATAAATCCAATGTAATTAATGAGAGACATAGACATCGGTATGAGGTCAATATTAACTTAATGCATAAATTTGAAAAAAAAGGTTTGATATTTTCAGGAATTTCTCCAGATAATAAATTACCTGAAATAATTGAATTAAAAAATCATCCATGGTTCATTGGTGTTCAATTTCATCCAGAATTTAAATCTAGACCTTTAAATCCTCATCCACTATTCTCATCATTTATTAAAGCTGCAAAATCTTTTAATGGAAAATAAAGTAATAAATTGTAATGGTATAAAGATTTCAAACAAAAATAAAATTTGTTTAATATCAGGGCCTTGCCAACTTGAAACAGAGCAACATGCATTAGATATGGCTGGTAAAATTAAAGAGATTACAACAAAATATAATATTGGTTTTATTTATAAAACCTCCTTCGACAAAGCAAATAGAACAAGTCTTAAAGGAAAAAGAGGTGCAGGAATAAATAATTCTTTACCTGTTTTTGATAGAATAAAAAAAGATATAAACGTACCTGTTCTTACTGATATACATAATGAAGAACAATGTTCTATAGTTGCACCTCATGTAGATGTACTTCAAATTCCAGCTTTTCTTTGTAGACAAACAGACTTGTTAATTGCAGCAGCAAAAACAAATAAAATTATTAATGTAAAGAAAGGCCAATTTCTTGCTCCTTGGGATATGGTCAATGTAACAAAAAAAATTTCAGAAAGTGGGAATGAAAATATTTTAGTTACAGAGAGAGGCGCTAGCTTTGGTTATAATACATTAGTATCAGATATGAGATCTATTCCTATTATGGCTAAGAATGGTTATCCGGTAGTGTTTGACGGAACTCACTCAGTTCAACAGCCTGGTGGTCTAGGTGAAAAAAGTGGTGGTCAGAGAGAATTTGTTGAATATATATCGAGAGCAGCAACTGCCGTAGGCATAGCAGCTATTTTTTTAGAAACTCACCAAGACCCAGATAATGCTCCATCTGATGGTCCCAATATGGTACCTTTAAACAAATTAGATGAGCTAATTAATCAAATTGTTGAAATTGATAATTTAGTTAAGAAATAATAAATGAGTAAAATCAAACGAGTCGTTGCAAGACAGGTATATGACAGCAGAGGAAATCCTACTATAGAAGCTGAAGTATTTTCCAATAGTATAAGCGCATCTGCAATATGTCCATCAGGAGCATCAACCGGCACATTCGAAGCTTACGAAAAAAGGGACAAAACAAATAAAAAATATTTAGGAAAAAGTGTCTTGATACCAGTTTCAACTGTAAACAAATTAATTTCAAAAAAATTAAAAAATCAAAATGTTCATGATCAAGAGAGAATAGATAGTATTCTAATCAAATTAGATGGCACTAAACAAAAAACTAAATTAGGCGCAAACACAATATTAGCTGTGTCAATGGCTGCAAAAAAACTCTCAGCAAAAGTTAAAAAAATACCATTATATAAAAACTTTATAGTGAAAAAAAACTTCAGACTTCCTTTTCCATTAATGAATATTATAAATGGGGGAGCACATGCAGATAACGGTCTTAGAATTCAAGAATTTATGATTAGACCTGATAAAGCAAGATCTTTTAATGATGCTGTCCGAATGTGTTTTTTGGTAATTAACAATTTAAAAAAATTACTTAAAAAAGCTGGTCATTCTATTAATGTTGGTGACGAAGGAGGTTTTGCACCAATTATAAGTGACAATGAAAATGCACTCAAACTTATTGTTAAAGCAATCAAAAAATCTGGTTTTAAAAACGGTAAAGATATATCTATTTGTTTAGATGTGGCAGCAAATGAATTAGTAAAAAAAGGAAAATACTCAATTCACTCTAAAAAATATATTAGTGTTGATAGTTCAATAAATAAATATTTAAATTTGATAAAAAAATATCAGATTAAATCTATAGAGGACCCATTTGGTGAAGATGATTGGAAAGCGTGGACTAAATTTTTAAATAAATCTAAAAATAAAACACAAATTGTAGGAGATGATCTATTTGTTACTAATCTTGAGAGATTAAAAGTAGGTTTTCTAAATTTATCAGCAAATAGTATTTTGATAAAATTGAATCAAATTGGAACTGTTACTGAAACTTTAGAAGTAATTAAATTTGCTCAATTGATAGGTTTTAATACAATTATTTCTCACAGATCAGGTGATACCGAAGATACATTTATTGCAGATTTAGCAGTAGGCACAAACTCAAATCAGATCAAAACTGGTTCTTTAGCAAGATCAGAAAGAATAGCTAAATATAATCAATTAATACGTATTGAAGAAGATCTTGGTAGATCTGCAAAAATGAATAAAATTAATTAATGTTAGATAAATTAAAAAAAAACTATTTTATTCTTATTATTACATTTCTGTTTATATATTTCTTCTTTAATTTGTTAGACGGTGAAAGAGGTTTAATTTCATATATCGAAAAAAAAGATATATACGAACAACTTCAAAATGATCATAATGTCTTGGTTAATAAAATTGCTGATTTAGAGCATAAAAATTCACTTTTAACAGATAATATAGACTTAGATTACATAGAAATATTAATTAGAGAAAAGTTTTTATTTGGAAAAGAAGGTGAGACTACCTATATAATAAAGGACAATGGAAACTAAAAATAGACCAAGACATCCAGAAAAAGTAAACAAGCCTATAAATCCTATTAAAAAAAAACCTGAGTGGATTAGATCGAAGCTTTTAAATAGTAAGGAATTTTTTTTAACCAAGACTGTTGTTAATAAGGACAACCTAGTAACTGTTTGTCAGGAAGCAAACTGTCCCAATATAACTGAATGTTGGAGCAAAAGACATGCAACTTTAATGATAATGGGTGATACATGCACAAGAGCCTGTGCTTTTTGTGATGTTAAAACTGGGAAACCAGAAAAACTAGATGAATTAGAACCTATTAAAATAGCCAATGCAGTGAGTAAATTAAATCTAAGACACGTAGTAATAACCTCAGTAGATAGAGATGATCTTCCTGATGGAGGCTCAAATCATTTTCATGACGTTATTGTTGCAACAAGAAAAAAAAATCCAAAAACAACAATTGAAGTGCTTACACCTGACTTTTTAAGAAAAGGAAAGGCTTATGAAAGAGTTTTAGAGGCAAATCCTGATGTATTTAATCACAACATTGAAACTGTACCAAGTCTTTATGTAAAAGTAAGACCTGGAGCGAGATATTTTGCATCATTGGAACTTTTAAAAAATTCCAAAAAATATAATAAAGACGTTTTTACAAAATCAGGAATTATGGTCGGATTTGGAGAAACAAAAGAAGAAATAATACAAGTTATGGATGATTTGAGATCAGCAGAAGTTGATTTTTTGACAATTGGTCAATATTTGCAACCATCAGTTAAACATTTTCCTTTGAATAGATATTACCATCCAGATGAGTTTCAAGAATTAGGAAAAATAGCTAAAGCGAAGGGATTTTTATTAGTATCTTCATCTCCTTTAACTAGATCATCATATCATGCAGATGAAGATTTTATTAAATTAAAAAATAATATAAAAAATATTAATTAATGCCTAAAGCATCAGTTAAGAGATTAATTGATAATAAAAAGGATAAGTTAATTGACTTTGTTTTAGATATTGAAAAATATCCTGAGTTTGTTCCTTTCTGTGAAGGATCAAAAGTATATGAAAGAAAACAAAAAGGAGATCTCACATTTATTATTGCTGATCTTACGATAGGTAAAGGCCCTTTTGTAGATACTTACAAAAGCGATGTGAAATTCAATAAGAAAGAAGATACAATCTTTGTCACCAATATTGATGGTCCTTTAAATTATTTAGAAAATAATTGGAAATTTGTTGAAAAAGGAGAATTAACAGAAGTTACATTTGATGTTGATTTTGAAATTAAAAATAAATTTTTAAATATTCTTATGACAAAATCATTTCAATTTGGTCTTGATAAAATTGCTGATGCATTTCAGAAAAGAGCTGAAAGTTTATAATATTTAAAAAAATTCATATAGTATTCAAAATCATTTTAAGAGCCTCTTTTACTGTAGCTTTTTGAATTGAAATTCTCCTTTTATTTTTAAATAAATTTTTTCTGATAATTGTTTTCTCACCTTTTTTTAAACCTATAAAAACTAATCCGACTGGTTTTTCTTTAGTTCCACCATTTGGTCCAGCTACACCTGTAATAGAAATTGATATATTTGACTTACTAATTCTACTTAAATTTTTGACCATCGATAAACATGTTTCGTAGCTTACGGCCCCATATTTTGTAATAGTTCTTTTTGGCACTTTAAGTACTTTTAACTTTGCATTATTTGAATAAGTTACTAATCCCAAATTAAAAACTTTAGAAGATCCACTTATTGAAGTTATGCTACTTGCTAAAAGCCCTCCAGTACATGACTCAGCAAATGATATTGTAAGTTTTTTTTTAGTTAATAATTTTATAATCTTTAAAGATAAATTATTCATGTCGTAATAATCATGTAAAAGACAAGAATAGCTACAACATACAAACCAGCACAAACATCGTCCATTATTACACCAAAACTATTTTTAAAATTTCTATCGTAGTAACTTACCGGGTAGGGTTTTGCGATGTCAAAAATTCTAAATAATATAAACATTATGAAATAAAATGTAAGCGTTCTTGCTGGATTTGATGGTTCATTGTGAGCAATTTCATAAAGACAAATTGGAATTGATTGGCCAATAAATTCGTCAATAACAACTTCTTTAGGATCCTTGTTTGTTAAGTCTTTGATAAATAAATTTACTGAAAATATTGAAATTATAAAAATAGCTCCCAAAAAAAATAAAAATTTATCAACTGAAATTGAAAGTATATGAAATAATATATATAACACAATAACTGTAATTAATGATGCATAACTTCCAGGTATTCTTGGAAGCTTACCAATTCCAAACATAGTGACAAATAATGAATTAATTGTTTTAAACATAATAATTTAATGAAACTATAGTTTCACAAGCTATCGCTTTTTCCTTTCCAATTAAACCTAATCTTTCAACAGTTTTACCTTTTAAATTAATTTGATTTTTATTTATGTAGAGTAAATTGGATAATGAATTTATAATTTTTTTTCTAAATTTTGATACTCTTGGTTTTTCACAAATTAAATTAATATCTATGTTGTTTATAAAATATCCTTCCCTATCCAAAGTTTTTAAAATGGGTGACAGCATATTAGGTGATCTTATATTTTTAAACTTGATTTTATTACTTGGAAAAAGTGTTCCAATATCTTTTTTTCTCATTGCACCAAGCAGTCCATCAATTATAGCATGTATTATAACATCACCGTCCGAATGACCTTGAAGACCTGAATGGAAAGGAATTTGTTTACCACCAAGATATAATTTTTTATTTTTTATCAATCTGTGAATATCAAAACCTATGCCATAAAAACTTTTAACATTTAATTTTTTCAAGTCAGATTTTATAGTTATTTTAAAATTATCTTTTTCACCTTTAATAAATTTTACTTCCTGGTTATTATTTAGGAATAATGAAGCTTCATCTGTAACATTCAGGGTGTTTATTTTACTAAGATTAAATAGAGTTTTAAAATCAAAACATTGTGGTGTTTGAGTAAAGAGTAAATTATCTCTTTCTAAATTCTTCACTCTATTTTTTATTTTATATTTTATTGAATTGTCAGTTTTTAAAAAAGGCACGACTGCTTTATTATTTTTTAAACTTGAATTAAGTCTTTTTAATAATTTAATTGAAAAATTTGGACGTGCAGCGTCATGAATAAAAACATTTTTAAATTTCTTATTTTTAATAAAATTTAATGCATTTTGAGATGATTGATGTCTTTCTTTGCCTCCTTTGATAACTTTTATGCATTTATTATTAATTTTTTTTATGGGCTTATTTGATACAATTAATATTGATTTAAATAATTTTGAGTTTATAGCTTTATTGACTGAGTGCATAAATAAGGGTTTATTTTTATAATTAATAAATTGTTTTGGATTTTTTGATTTAAACCTCTTACCTTTGCCAGCGGCTAGTAGTATAAAACAATTACTCATGGTTATTATATATTTTTTTGTATTATATTTTTAAATTATGTTTGCTTTGTTAAAAAGAAATTTGTTTATCATAACTATATTTATATTAACTATTTCATTAGCTTTTCTTACATTTTTAACTTTTATTAATAAAAGCTTTATTAAACTTAGCGAGGATAATCTTGAAATACTTCTATTTTCAAACATTATTTTGGTTCTGATTTTTTTTATATTAATATTTATTGATATAAAAAACTCAATCAAGAATAATATTAATGTTAGCGGATCAATTGCTAATAGAAAATATATAATTTCATTCGCACTTTTCACCTTAATACCATCTTTGCTAATTGCCATATTCTCTTTATTTATTTTTTCTTTTGCACTAGACAAATATTTTGACAAGAAAATAACGTCTGCAGTTAACAATTCTTATGAAATTGCTAAAAATTATGTTGATGAAAAAAGAAATAAAATTGAATCTGAAATTGTACTAATAGCATTTGATTTAAATAAATATTCAGACTTGTACGTATCTAACCCAAAAAGATTTCAAGTTATATTAAATACTCAAAGATTCTTAAGAGATATTGACCAATTACATTTGATTGATGAAAAAGGTGAATTAATTTTGTCAGCTGCTAATTCTTCTTACAAAAAAATTGAGGACAAAGCTATGCAAATGGTTAAAAATGATGAAAGACCTTTAAAAATAATAAATACATTTGAAAATAAATCAGCTGCCGTTGTTAGACTTACAAATTTTGATAATACTTTTTTATATGTCGTTAAATTTATTGATAAAAATATTTCAAACTATTTGATTAAGTCTGAAGAAGCAGTTAATTTTTACTATACTGTTGAAAATCAAAATTTAGGAATCAGAATATCTTTTGCTATAATCTATGTTACATTAGTAACATTATTACTATTTCTATCAATTACTATTGCTATAAGATTTTCATCTCGATTTTTTGTTTCAATTAATAATTTAATCACTGCATCTGAAAATATTGGTAAAGGAAATCTTGATACAAAAGTACCAGATTTAAAAGCAGATATTGAAATGGAGAAACTAAACAAAAATTTTAATTCAATGATTGAAAGATTGAAAAATCAACAAGAGAAATTGCTAACGAATGAAAGACACGAGGCTTGGGAAAATGTTGCAAGAAAACTAGCTCATGAGATTAAAAACCCTTTAACACCTATTCAATTGACTATCGATAACCTTAAAACAAAATATCTTCCAAAAGTTGAAAAAGATAAGCAAGAAAAATATTTAAATAATCTTAAAACTATACTGAAACAAATTAAGCAAATTGAAAATTTAGTGAATGAATTTTCAGATTTTGCAAGAATGCCAAAACCATTGTTTAAAGAAAACAACCTCAATCTAGTAATCAAAGAAAATATAAATTTAGTTAATAAATTCGATAATTCTATAAAGATTAGATTAGTTAATCATTTATCAAAAGAAGTGATTCTTAAATTTGATAATGAACAATTTAATAGGTTGTTTTTTAACTTAATTAAGAATTCCGTTGAAAGTATTCAAGAAAAAGTAGAAAAAGATAATAAAACAGACAAAAATATACTTATAGAAATTCGACAAAGAAGAGATTATATAAATATAAACGTTTTTGATACTGGAATAGGATTTAAAAATAAACAAACAAAAGATATAATTAAACCTTATTTTACAACTAAAGAAAAAGGAACAGGATTAGGATTATCAATTGTAGATAAAATCATAAGTGATCATGAAGGATCAATAAAATTTTTAAACCATAAAAAAGGCGCAAAAATTCAAATTATAATTCCATATAAAATATAATGTCAGCTGAAATTTTAATTGTCGATGATAATGCAGATATAAGATTAATTTTAGACGAGTTGATAATTGATGCAGGTTATAAGACTAGACTTGCTGCTAACTTTAATCAGGCATTGACCGAAATAGATAAGAAACTACCTGATGTTGCAATTATTGATGTGAAATTAGACAAAGGTGATAACGACGGGATCGTATTATTGGATCATATTAAAAGTAAAAATCCAGATTTGCCTGTTATTATGATCTCTGGTCATGCCAACATAGAAATGGCAGTTAATTCTCTTAAATCGGGTGCATTCGAATTTATCCAAAAACCATTCGATAAAGAAAGACTTTTAAACTTTGTTAATAGAGCGGTAGAAAATTACAAATTAAAAAAAGAAAATAGAACTTTAAGTTCAAGACTTTTTCATACATTTGAGTTAGTCGGCAAAAGTTCTAATATCCTATCCATAAAAGATCAAATAAATAAATTATCAAAATCTGAGAGTAGAATATTTATCAGTGGACCAACTGGATCCGGTAAAGAATTAATTTCAAGGAAAATTCATAGAAATTCTAAAAGGAAAGATGGTCCTTTTATTGTAATTAATGGTGCACTATTAGATGCAAAAAAATATGAATTAGAATTATTTGGTGAAGAAAAAAAAGATGGTTCAATTTTTTATGGAGCATTAGAAAAAGCATCAGGAGGTATTTTACTAATTGATGAAGTTACAGAAATTCCACTCGAGATACAGTCTAAGATCTTAAGAGTAGTAATTGATCAAAAATTCAAAAGAATAAATAGCACACATGATATAAAAGTTGATGTAAGAATTATATGTACAAACAGTAAAGATGCAATACAAGAAATTAAATCTGGAAACTTTAGAGAAGATTTATTTCATAGACTAAATGTTTTTAATATTAAAATTGATCCATTAAACAAGCGGATAGAGGATATACCAGTTTTAATTGATTATTTTATTGAGAATATTTGTGAAGCAAATAATTTTAAAAAATTTAAAATTGTCGATAATAACTATTTGCTAAATTATAACTGGCCAGGAAATGTAAGAGAGTTAAGAAATTTAATTGAAAGAATTGCAATATTATCTCCGGGAGAGGATAATGAGAGATTAATGAACATTATTAAAGAGTCATTATCAAAATCTATAGAAGACGAGTTTTCAGTCACAGAAACTCTCACGGTTCCTTTAAAAGAGGCGAGGGAAAGTTTTGAAAAACAATATTTAATCTCACAATTAAAAAAATTTAGTGGAAATATTTCTAAAACAGCAAAATTTATTGGAATGGAACGGTCTGCATTGCATCGAAAGTTAAAGATACTAGGAGTCAAGGATCTAAATTAATGAATATTATAATTTGTGGAGCAGGTAGAGTTGGTTCAACTATTGCTAAAATGTTAATTGAGCAGAATCATTCTATCACAATGATAGATCAATCAAGTGATGACATTCAAAAGATAAATGAAACTCTTGATGTAAAAGCAATCGTTGGTAAAGCAACGTCACCAGCAATTTTAGAAAAAGCTAACACAAAAGATGCTGATATGATCATAGCAGTAACTAGAAACGATGAAATAAATATGTTGATATGTCAGATTGCTTTTTCTTTATTTCAAGTGCCAAAAAAAATAGCCAGAATAAGATTTCAAGAGTATCTGGATCCTAAATATTCTGGACTTTTCAATAGAGAAAATTTACCAATTGATTACATAATTTCTCCAGAAATTGAGATTGCAAAATCTATACAAAGAAAATTAGAAGCCCCAGGTGCGTTAGATAATGTACCATTTGCAGAAAATAAAATAAGATTATTAGAAATTTTAATCGACGACAAATGTTCAATACATGGAATTAATCTAAATGAACTTACAAAAAAATTTCCAAAACTAAATGCATATATACTTGGTGTTATAAGAGATAATAAATTTGTAATTATGAAAAAAAAAGATCAATTACAACTTAACGATAAAGCTTATGTTATGGTTAACAGCAGCCAGATGCAAGAGACACTGACTGTTTTTGGTCACAATGAAAAAATTTCAAATAAAATGTTAATAATTGGTGGTGGAAATATTGGTTTTAATTTGGCAAAAAATATTGAGCAAGCATTTGAGTCTGCCCGAGTAAAAATAATAGAGAAGGACAAAACTAGAGCCGAATATATTGCTAATGAACTTAACGATACAATTGTAATAAATGGTAACGGTTTAGATGAAGATGTTTTAAATGAAGCCAATATTGATGAAGTTGAGACAGTTTTAGCATTAACAAACGATGATGAAGATAATTTAATGGTAAGCGTTATCGTTGAAAAATTTTCAAAAGATAAAAGGACAATGGCTCTAATAAACAAACCAAATTATTCATTGTTACAATCATCTCTTAAAATTGATGATTTAATTGATCCAAGAATGAGCACAGTTTCAAGTATTTTAAAACATGTTCATAAAGGAACCATTGAAAATGCGTACACAATATTAAATGGAGAGTATGAGGTAATTGAGGCAGATATTATAGAAACCTCAGAACTAATTAATAAACAATTAAAAGACTCTAATTTACCTGATGAAATCAGAATCGGTGCAATACTTAGAGATAAAGAGGTTATAATTCCAAGTTCAAGCTATGTTTTTCAAAAAGATGATACTATAGTTCTTTTATCTAAAAGAGATCAATTACCTACAGTAGAAAACATGTTTAGAATTAGTTCAATCTAATTTTTAGATGACAAAATTTAGCTCTATTTTTATTAGTTCTTTTTTATTTCTAATAAGTATTTTTTCATTTTTAAATATAATCTATTCCAATTATTTTGATATTTTTTTCAATATTGAAAATTATGTTTATACATTGATAATAAGTATTATTTTAGGTTGCTTGTTATTATTTTTTAACAAAAGAAATTTAAAAAAAATAACATTGTATGAAAAAATATTTACTGTCTTATCAGGTTATATTTTATTTCCATTAATAATATCAATACCTTATTATTTTGGGATTAAGAATATAACTTTATTAAATTCTTATTTTGAGGCGGTCTCTGGATTTACATCAACCGGTTTCACTATTTTTGATAATATAAAACAATTAGATGAAAGTTTAATTTTATGGAGGTCAACTTCTCAATGGATCGGTGGAATATATTTTCTTTTTTCTATTTTGTTATTAATTGACATTTTTGATAAAAATTTAAAACAATCTTTTACAGAATATTTATCGTTCAATTACAATGAAATTTTTAAGCAATCATTTAAGATTGTAATAATTTATTCTTTATTAACATTATTAATATTTGTTATATTTAAAACTATTAACTTAAGAACCTTTGATGCTTTTAACTTATCATTATCAATAATATCTTCAGGTGGATTTTTACCTGTTAATAGAATCGATTATTTGTTTGCAAGTGATTTGAGTAAAATTCTTTTGTCAATCACCATGCTTCTTTCTTTTTTCAGTCTTTTTTTAATATTTAATCTTATTTTCTATAGTAAAAAAAAAGTAAGCTTTTTAAGTGAGGATTTTAATCTTCTAATTTATTTGTTAATTATCACTTCTTTTTCTTTTGTTTTTTTAAATTCAAATAATAATTTTCCAACTATATTTATTGCTATTTCAAGTAGTGTATCAAATATTGGTATTTCATTATTAGATACCCCAAATAATTTAAAATTTTTATTACTTATTTTAGTTATAATTGGAGGTTCATTTTTTTCTACAAGTTCAGGAATAAGAGTTATTAAAGTATTAACTTTAATTAAATTCTCTTTAAATAATCTTCTGTCACATACTAAACCAAATCAAATATATTCTAATAAAGTAACTTTGATAAATGAAAACACTGAAAAACTAGATATTAATAAATATTTTTTCTCAATAGTTATTTTTATTATTTCTCTATTTATCCTTACCTTGTTATTAACTTTATCTGAAATTCAATTTGAAAATTCATTTAAACTTTCGATATTAACCGTAATGAATACTGTTAATTCTAGTATGTTTGAACTTTCAAACTTTGATTTTTATAACCTTTCTTTTTTGACCAAGATTTATTTAATAATTTTTATGATAATCGGCAGAGTTGAGCTATTAACAATATTAATTTTATCCAAAAAATTTCTTTTCAAAAATTAAATTAGTATTATAAAGTTATCATTTTGCGCCCTTAGCTCAGCTGGATAGAGCAACGGTTTTCTAAACCGTGGGTCGGAGGTTCGAATCCTTCAGGGCGCGCCAGCACAAATTGGTCAACATTGATGAGGTATTTTTACAGTTGATGGTTGTATTAGTTTCTGCTTTACTCTGGCATTCAAAAATTACTTTTTTGAATAATTTGTTAACAAATAAATAAAAGAGGAAGAAATAATGTTTAAATTAGTAAAACGATTGACTTCTTTAGTTGCTATGTTTGCTGTGCTTTTTGCATTTTCAACAGAGACAATGGCTGCTAAGAAATCAAAAACTCTTGAGAACACTAAAAAAAGAGGATTTGTAAGATGTGGTGTTTCTCAAGGTCTACCTGGATTTTCAAATGCAGATGAGTCTGGAAATTGGACAGGAATAGATGTTGATGTATGTAGAGCTGTTGCTGCTGCTACATTAGGAGATGCAACTAAAGTTAAATTTACACCTTTAAGTGCAAAAGAGAGATTTACTGCACTAACATCTGGTGAAATTGACATTTTATCAAGAAATACTACTTGGACTTTATCTAGAGATGCTGACATTGGTTTAACTTTTGTTGGAGTAAATTTCTATGATGGACAAGGTTTCATGGTAAGAAAAGGTTCGGGAATTAAATCTACAAGTGAGTTTAAAAACGGTACATCTGTTTGTACGAATTTAGGAACTACAACTGAGCTTAACATGAGAGACTTCTTTGATTCTAGAGGAATTTCTTACGAGCCAGTAGTTTTTGAAAAAGCAGATGAAGTCGTAGCTGCTTACGATGCTGGTAGATGTGATACTTACACAACAGATAAATCTGGTCTAGCTGCTCAAAGAACAAAATTATCAGCTCCAGATGATCACGTAGTATTACCTGAAACTATTTCAAAAGAACCACTAGGTCCAGTTGTACGTCAAGGTGATTCTGTTTGGGAAGACATAGTTAGATGGTCACTAAATACTATGATCGAAGCAGAAGAGTACGGTGTTAACTCATCAAATGCTGACATGATGAAAACTTCAAACAATCCAGCTATCAAAAGATTAGTTGGTGCTGAGGGTGAATTAGGTGCAGCTTTTGGTTTAGATAACGACTGGAACTTAAGAATTATCAAACAAGTTGGTAACTACGGTGAAAGCTACAAGAGAAATATAGCTGACACTGGAATTCTACCTGATAGAGGTCCAAACGAATTATGGACTAAAGGCGGAATTTTATACGTACCACCAGCAAGATAATTTTATTCTAAATTACTTAAAAAGGGCTAGAAATATCTAGCCCTTTTTTTTATATAGACTCTGATGAACAACATTATAAAAAAATTTTTACCTCAGATTTTAGCCATACTTTTTGTTGTTCTTATTTTCGGATTTTTAACAATCAATGCCCAGACCAACATGGATAATAGAGGTATTGATTTTGGTTTTGGGTTTTTATCACAAGAGTCGTCATTTGATGTTCAGTTTTCTTTAATTGAATATAGTGGTTCAGACTCATATGCTAGAGCCTTTCTAGTTGGACTTTTAAACACTTTACTAGTGTCATTTATAAGTATAATTTTTTGCACAATACTTGGGGTTATAATTGGTGTTGCAAGACTATCATCTAATTATTTGATAAAAAACTCTGCTGCGTGGTATGTAGAATTTTTTAGAAATATTCCATTATTATTGCAGATATTCTTTTGGTATTATGCGGCATTAAGAGCATTGCCTTTGCCAGAAAAAGCCAATGCATGGTTTGGAGTAACCTATATGACCGTAAAAGGTTATTACATACCATCTATGGTATGGGAAAATTTGAATGTATTTTTATATTGCGGTCTAGCTGCAATAATTTCAATTATTGTATTACGAAATTACGCAAATAATTTGAGAGATACTAAAGGTAAGCAAATTCCGGTTCTTTTGTATTCTCTAGCTCTATTAATTGTTTTACCACTTTTATCCTTTTTATTTGGAGGGGTGTCCTTAGAATTTGAGCTTCCACAGCTTAAAAAATTATCAAAAATCTCATATATTTATGAGGGTGGAATTAGTTTACCTCCTGAATTAATAGCTTTAGTTTTAGCTTTATCTTTATACACCTCTACATTTGTAGCAGAATGTGTAAGAGCGGGTATTGAAGGTGTGAGTAAAGGTCAGAAAGAGGCAGCAGCTTCAGTTGGATTGACGCCTAATCAAGTTCTAAAATTAGTTATTATGCCACAAGCTTTAAGAATTATTATTCCACCAACAACAAACCAATATTTAAATTTAACTAAAAATTCATCTTTAGCAGCAGCTATTGCATACCCTGATTTAGTCCTAGTATTCGCAGGTACTGCACTTATGCAAACAGGTAAAGCAATAGAAATTGTTTCAATAACAATGTTAACGTATTTAACAATTAGTCTAACCATTGCAGCAATAATGAATTGGTATAACAAAAAAATTGAAATTAAAGAAAAGTAAATAATGCAAACAATTAATTTTTTAAAACCAAACAGAGATAATATTAAAAATTACTCCATTATTGGTTCTATTTTAATTTTAATAAGTTTAATTGATGTAATATCAAATGCTTTTCTTAAAACAAATTTAACATCTTTTTTACCTGGTTCTTTAACAACTTTATTTCCTTTAATCATAGGACTGATTGGATTAAATATGATGAGAATTGATTACTCTGGAAATAAAACATTAGACTTATTAAATAAAAATATAAATACTAATAATTTTAATGCTCTATTAACTTTATTAATACTTTTTTCTATTATAAAGGCTCTTCCTCCATCTTTAAGTTGGATGATTTTTGATGCTAATATTTCAGGTGACTCAAAAGATGCTTGTACTGGTACAGGAGCTTGTTGGACCTATATTAAGGTTTGGTTTAGAAGATTTATGTATGGAATGTATCCAAATGAATTTCATTGGAGAATTAACACTGCATTCATTTTAGTTATAGCTCTAGGCTTCGTTGGATATTTTATGAAAGAAAATTTAAAAAAATATTTGGCATTATACTATGTAATAATTTATCCAATAATTGCATATCTAGTTATTTACTATTTAATATCTGGTGGATCATTTGGCCTTCAATGGGTTGAAACAGGTGCTTGGGGTGGATTATCACTTACTTTTATCGTTTCATTTTTCTGTTTAATTTTCTGTTTCCCTTTAGGAATGATATTTGCATTGGGTAGAAGATCTAATCTTCCAGTAATAAAATATATATCTATTTGTTACATTGAGTTTTGGAGAGGAGTTCCATTAATTACTGTTTTATTCATGTCTTCTGTAATGTTTCCCATGTTCTTACCTGAAGATTTTTTTATGGATAAATTAGTAAGAGTAATTATTGCAATAACATTGTTCGAGGCCGCTTACTGTGCTGAGGTTATCAGAGGGGGTTTGCAATCATTACCCAGAGGTCAATATGATGCTGCAAAATCTTTAGGAATGGGTTATTGGAAAATGCATATTTTTGTAATCTTACCTCAAGCTCTAAAATTAGTTATACCTGGAATAGCAAATACGTTTTTAGCATTAGTTAAAGATACGCCTTTAATATTTGTAGTCGGATTAGCTGAATTAGCAGGGATGCTTGCTTTAGCAAAAACAAATCCAAAATGGTTAGGTTTTGCCATGGAAGGATATATTTTTGCATCAATAATATTCTGGATTATATGCTATGCAATGAGTAAATATAGTTATAACCTAGAAGCTAAATATAAAACTGAAAGATAATATATGTCAGATCCAATTATAAAAATTCAAAATATGAATAAATGGTTTGGTGATTTTCAAGTTTTAAAAAATATTAATTTAGAAGTTGAAGCAAATAAGAAAATTGTAGTATGTGGACCGTCAGGTTCAGGAAAATCAACACTAATTAGATGTATCAACAGATTAGAAGAGCACCAAGAGGGTGATATAATCGTTGATGGAAATGAATTGTCAGAAAAAACAAAAGATATTGAAAAAATTAGAGCTGAAGTTGGAATGGTTTTTCAACAATTTAATTTATTCCCGCACCTTTCAATATTAGATAATTGTACACTTGCACCTATTTGGGTAAAAAAAATGCCAAAAAAGGAAGCCCAAGAACTAGCATTGGACCAACTTAAAAAAGTTCAAATAGACGATCAAGCAAACAAATTTCCAGGACAACTTTCAGGGGGACAACAACAGCGTTGTGCTATCGCTAGAGCATTATGTATGCAACCAAAAATTATGTTATTTGATGAACCAACATCAGCATTAGATCCGGAAATGATAAAAGAAGTGCTTGATGCAATGGTAAGTCTTGCAAAAGGTGGAATGACGATGATTGTTGTTACACATGAGATGGGATTTGCTAAGGAAGTTGCGGATGAAGTTATTTTTATGGACGAAGGCATGATAATTGAGAAGGCAGAAACAAAAGAATTCTTTGCCAACCCAAAGAGTGACAGAACAAAGCTTTTTTTAAGCCAAATTCTTTAAAATAATTCTAAAGATAAGCTAAAAAGTTACTTGACAGGTTTAGAATTAATTAAAAAAACCATTTTTTTTAAAAATTATTTTACTTGCATAAAGTTTTCTATTTAGATTAACTCTCAATAATATTTTATTTAACGAGGGGTCTTAAATGGAAGAAAATTTTAACAAACATCTTGGCAATAAGCTTAAGTTAAGAAGATTAGCACTTGGTTTAACTCAAACTAAAGTGGCAAAAGCAATTAACGTAACATTTCAACAAATTCAAAAGTACGAAAAAGGAACTAACGGTGTAAGTTCAATTAGATTATTACAACTTTCTAATTATTTAAAAGTTCCAATAAATTATTTTTTTGAAGATTTTTCAGAATATTTATTAAATCTTGATAAATCAAAAGAGGGACACATGAATGTAAACTATAACTTCTTGGTTAAAGTTTATTCAGAGTTAACTCAGGATCAAAAAATTAAATTTGGCAAAAATTTACAAATAGCACAAATAAATATTTCTAAAGCTGTTTAATTGATTTGGCTCCTCGGGCAGGACTCGAACCTGCGACCAATTGATTAACAGTCAACTGCTCTACCAACTGAGCTACCGAGGAATATTTTTCTCACAACTTACTTTTTTTAAAACTTATCTCAATACTTTTTTTGGAGGCAACGCCCGGAATCGAACCGGGATACAAGGATTTGCAATCCTCTGCGTAACCATTCCGCCACGTTGCCATCAAATACAAAAATATTTGTTAATCGATCTTTGTATAATTCATTTTGATCATTAGTCTATAAATTTAGCAATGATTTTCATTATTGTTTATTAATTTGATTAATTTATAAAACAAATCAATGAGTTTTGATAAATATGAGCACATAAATGTAGAAAATAAAATCTACGATTATTGGGAAAAAAACCAGCTATTTAAACCTAAAGAAAATTCAAAAAAATTCTCAATTGTAATTCCACCACCTAATGTAACTGGAAGCCTTCATATGGGGCATGCTTTAAACAACTCAATTCAAGATGTTTTAACAAGATTTCATAGAATGAATAATTATGAAACTTTATGGCAACCAGGAACAGATCATGCTGGTATTGCAACTCAGGCATTAGTTGAAAAAAAACTTGCAAAAGAAGGTATTAAAAAAAACGATTTAGGTAGAGAAAAATTTATTGAGAAAGTATGGGAATGGAAGAATGAATATGGAGATATAATAATTAATCAACTTAAAAAACTTGGATGTTCATGTGATTGGTCTCGTAATGCTTTTACAATGGATGAAAATTTATCTAAGTCAGTCATAAAAGTATTTGTTGACCTTTATAATAAGAAATTAATCTACAAAGCAAAAAAACTTGTAAATTGGGATGTTGTTTTAAAAACAGCAATATCTGATTTAGAAGTTGATCAGCGTGAAGTAAATTCTCAACTTTATTATATAAATTACCCTATAGAAAATTCTGATAAATTTATAACAATTGCAACAACTAGACCTGAAACTATGTTGGGAGATACTGCAATAGCTGTAAATCCAAAAGACGATAGATTTAAAGATCTAGTAGGGAAGTTTGTAATTATTCCTTTAGTAAAGAGAAAAATAAAAATAATAACAGATGATTATGCTGATCCTGAACAAGGAACAGGAGCAGTAAAAATTACACCAGCTCATGATTTTAATGATTATGATGTAGGTATAAGAAACAAGTTAGAAGTAATTAATATATTTACGCCTGATGGAAAAATAAATGACAATGCACCTGACCCATATAAAGGTTTAGATAGATTTGCTGCAAGAAAATTAATCTTAGAACATCTTGAAGAGGGTAAATTTTTAGAAAAAATAGAAAAGTTAATAAACAAAGTTCCTTATGGGGATAGATCTAATTCTATTATTGAACCTTATTTAACAGAACAATGGTTTGTTGATGCTAAAACTCTAGCTGTAAAAGCAAAAGAAGTAGTTAATAATGGTAAAACTAAATTCTTTCCTGAAAATTGGTCAAAAACATATTTTCAATGGATGAATAATATTGAGCCTTGGTGTATTTCTCGTCAATTATGGTGGGGACATCAAATTCCAGCATGGTACGGACCTGATGGAAAAATATTTGTAGCTGAAAATGAGGATGAGTGCAAAAAACAAGCAAAAGAATTCTATTCAAAAGATGTGGAATTAAAAAGAGATGAAGATGTTCTAGACACTTGGTTTTCATCAGGTCTATGGCCATTTGCGACTTTAGGTTGGCCAGAAAAAACTCCAGAAGTTGAAAAATTTTATCCAACAAGTGTTCTTGTTACAGGTTTTGATATCATATTTTTCTGGGTTGCTAGAATGATAATGATGGGAACTCAGTTTTTAGATAAGGAACCTTTTAAAAATATATATGTTCATGCTTTAGTTAGAGATGAAAAGGGTCAAAAAATGTCTAAATCAAAGGGCAATGTAATTGATCCATTAGAACTTATCGAAAAATATAGTGCAGATGCTTTGAGATTTACTCTTTTATCAATGGCATCGCCAGGTCGAGACGTAAAATTATCTGAAGACAGGGTTAAAGGTTATAGAAATTTTTTAAATAAAATTTGGAATGCAAATAATTTTTTAACACAAAATAAGTGTGATTTTGGTGATGTGAAAAAACCTGAAAATATAAACTTAACAATTAATAAGTGGATACTTTCTGAGCTTGTAAAAGTTAAAAATGACACGGAAAATAGTTTGAAAAACTATAGATTTGATGAAGCAGCTAAGATTATTTATCAATTTGTATGGCATTCATTTTGTGATTGGTATTTAGAGTTATCTAAAACAGTTTTAAACTCTGATAATGAGGAAGATATTAAGGAGTTAAAACAAACATCAGCATATGTTTTTAAGGAAATTTTAATTATTCTTCATCCATTTATTCCATTTGTAACCGAAGAGATATGGTTAAATAATAAGCTAGATAAAGAAGGCAAAGATTACTTGATGTATGCCAATTGGCTAGAAGATGATTATCATGAAAAAAAATCGTATGATGAGATAAATAATATCATTAATTTTATTACATCAATTAGATCATTTAAAAATGAATTAAATATAAGTCCTGGATCATTTATTGAAATTTCAACAGAAAATACAAATAAGGAATATAAAAACTTTTTATCTTCTAATGAAAATATAATGAAAAAAAATGGAAGAATTAAAAATTTTCATGAAAAAGATTTAGACAAACCATCTGCAAGTATAGTCATAAGCGGTGAGTTATTTAAATTATATTTTGATGAAAATGTTGATTTAAATATGATCAAATCAACATTAGAAAAGAAAATTACAAAAATTAATGAAGAGATGAAAAAAATTGATGTTAGATTATCAAATAAATCCTTTGTGGATCGTGCACCACAAAATATAGTAGAGCAGGAGAAAAGCAACTTTGCTAATCTTGAAAAAGATGTTAAAAAAATAGAATTAACTCTTAAAGGTTTATAATGAAAAAATTTAATAAAAAGAAATTACCTAGTAGACACACAACAATTGGTGCAGATAAAGCCCCTCAAAGATCATTTTATTACGCAATGGATTTAACCGAAAAAGATGTAGCAAAACCATTTGTTGGTGTTGTTTCAACATGGAATGAAGCAGCTCCTTGTAACATTAATTTAATGAAACAAGCTCAATCAGTTAAAAAAGGAGTTAAAGCATCAGGCGGAACTCCAAGAGAATTTTGTACTATTACAGTAACTGATGGTATTGCGATGGGTCATGAGGGAATGAAGTCATCATTAATATCAAGAGATGTGATAGCAGACTCAACTGAACTTACGGTTAGAGGACATTGTTATGATGCATTAGTTGGATTAGCGGGCTGTGATAAATCATTACCTGGTTTAATGATGTCGATGGTACGTTTAAACATTCCAAGTGTATTTATATATGGTGGATCAATTCTACCTGGGAGATTTAATGGGAAAGATGTAACTGTTGTAGATGTATTTGAAGGTGTTGGAAAATATACATCAAAAAAAATGACAGCTCATGCTTTAAGAAAATTAGAATTAAAAGCATGTCCAAGTGCAGGTGCTTGTGGTGGACAATTTACTGCAAACACAATGGCATGTGTTTCAGAAGCAATAGGATTAGCTTTACCTTTCTCAGCAGGGACGCCAGCGCCATATTTAGAAAGAAATAAATATGCAATAGACAGCGGTAAAGCTGTAATGAATTTATTAGCAAAGAATATTAGACCTAGAGACATAGTAACAAGAAAAGCTCTTGAAAATGCAGCAACAATTGTTGCAGCAACAGGTGGATCAACAAATGCAGGTTTACACTTGCCAGCTATTGCAAATGAAATTGGAATTAAATTTGATTTAATGGATGTTGCAAAAATATTTAAGAAAACTCCTTATCTTGCAGATTTAAAACCTGGTGGAAAGTATGTTGCAAAAGATATGTGGGAAGCAGGAGGAGTTCCAATGTTATTAAAAACTCTTATGGATGGTGGCTACATTCACGGAGACTGTATGACAGTTACAGGTAAAACAATGAGAGAAAATTTAAAAAATGTCAAATTTAGAACTAATCAAAAAGTAATGAGATCCTATAAAAATCCAATTTCACCAACAGGAGGAGTTGTTGGATTAAAAGGAAATTTAGCTCCAGAAGGTGGAATTGTAAAAATAGCTGGTTTAAAAAAATTACAATTTACAGGAAGAGCTAGATGTTTTGATAATGAAGAGTCTGCTTACAAAGCAGTAATAAACAGAAAATACAAAGATGGTGATATCATCATTATTAGATATGAGGGACCTATAGGAGGTCCTGGAATGAGAGAAATGCTTCAAACAACTGCAGCAATCTACGGTCAAGGAAAAGGGGAGAAAGTAGCCCTCATTACAGACGGTAGGTTCTCTGGGGCTACCAGAGGCTTTTGTATCGGTCATGTGGGCCCTGAGGCCTCCGTAGGCGGTCCTATAGCCCTTTTAAGGAATGGGGACATCATCGATATAGACGCTAAAAAGGGCACGATTAACGTAAGACTTACAAAGAAGGAATTAAGTGCAAGACGTAAAAAATGGAAACCAAGAAAAGTGAATTTTGGTAATGGTACATTATGGAAATATGCACAAACTGTTGGACCAGCTTATAAAGGTGCACCAACTCATCCAGGTGGTAAAAACGAGGTTAGAACGTACGCTGATATTTAATGAAAATTAGACCTGTAATACTTTGTGGTGGCGCAGGAACAAGACTTTGGCCAGATAAAAAAAAACATCAAGCAAAACAATTTATTGATTTTGGCGGATGGAGTTTAATTCAAAAAACTTTAGAAAGAGTAAATAAACCAATTTTTGATTTTCCTATAATCAGTACAAATTTAAAATACTTAAAACAAGTCAAATTAGCTTTAAATAAAAGTAAAATAAAAAAGTTTAAAATAGTTTTAGAACCAGCTAAAAAAAATACCGCACCAGCAATATTAACGTCTGCATTAATAAAAGATATTCCATTAGAGCAACCATTAATGTTTTTTGCAGCAGATCATTTAATTGAAAGATCTTATATTTTAAATAAATCTTTATTAAAAAATAAACCAAATTTAGATAATCAAAATTTATTTATTTTTGGAATAAAACCTACAAACCCATCAAGTGAATATGGGTATTTTTTAACTAAAAAAAATAAATCCATAAATAAAGTTACAAAATTTATTGAAAAACCAAAATTATCAAAAGCAAAGGAAGTAATTAAGAAAAAAGGTTACTGGAATTCTGGCATGTTTTATTTAAGAAAAGACTCAATAATCAATAACTTTAAAAAATATCAAAATAAAACTTACAAAAGTTGTGTTGAAGCGATTAAAAAAGGCAAATATAAAAATAACACTTATTACTTAAATAAAAGAGCTTTTGAAAAATCAATCGAGAAATCTTTTGATTATGCAATTCTAGAGAAAACCAAACAAATTAACGCTATCAAACTAGACATTCCTTGGTCAGATCTTGGTAGCTGGAAAGAAATTTTAGGGATGTATGACAAAAATAAAAACAAATATATTAAGAAAAAAAATGTCTATTACCGTCCATGGGGTAGGTATACTAATCTATTTGAGGGCAAAGAGTTTTTAATTAAAGAGTTATACGTAAAACCAAAAGGCATTTTAAGTTTACAAAAACACCATCATCGAGCTGAACATTGGTTAGTTACACAAGGCAATCCTAAAATAACTCTGAATAAAGATATAATTGTTAAAAAACCTGGTGAACATATATTCATTCCATTAGAAGCAATCCATAGAGTTCAAAATCCAGGAAAAAAACCTGTAAAAATTGTTGAAGCTCAAGTTGGTTCAATTCTAAAAGAGACTGATATTGTTAGATATCAAGACATTTATGGTAGAGCAAATAAACTTTAATTAAATTGTAATAATCTATAAATATTTTTGTCATAAACATTAATTATAAAATTCTAATAAAATTTTAAATTATAAAACATCTTTATTTCCCCTTAATTTTAAAATTTTGTTGATTAACTACTTTCCCCTTTTTTAATTACAAAAAGGGGAAAGAAGATTTAGAAATTAATTATTTACAGATGCGGAACTCTCGATAGTCTTCTTTTTAGCTAGTTTTTTTGTTTTTTTTTCAGCAACTCTTTTTTCAATACTTGCAATTTTAATATTAATTTTAGATAATTTTTTTTCTTTCAAATTGATCTTATTTTTGAGTTTTTCTATTAACTTGATAACCTTTTTTTTTCTTTTTTCATTTTTCTTTAACTTTTTACTCATAATGACCTCCTGTGTAATTTTATAATAATTATATTTAAATTAAATATCTTAGTAAAATGATTTTTTGATAAATTCTCTTATTTAAAAGTTATGCTGTTAATATGTTAAAATATTTTCCTGATTTCCTTAATTCTACTTTATCACAATATTGATATTTATCACCATCAATTTGAATTGGAATTTTTTTCCCTTGTCCATCAATTTTTAGCTCACTGGAATAAGATGTTATAACACTCGTAGACTTCGATAAATCTCCAAAAAAAATAATCAAATAAATATAATAAAGTATTTTTATTCTAGTAAGGTCTTTGAATACATAAGTAATAATTTTGTTATCAAATATATTTGTTTTATTAATTTTGTAGTGTCCTGCATAATAATTGGTATTAGAACATAACACCCAGTCAGCTATATGATTTTGACCATCTATGTTAACTTTTAATTTTTGATTTTTCATTAACAAAAATTTTTGCAATCCTTTATATCCAAAAATAATTTTACCTAACAGTTTTTTTAGAGAACTATTAATTGAATGGACTATCGTTGCATCCCAACCTATACCTGCCATTAAAATAAAATAATCATTATTGATTTTTACTAAATTAGTTTTTTTTAAATTGTTTGATTGTAAAATTTGAACAATTTTACTTATTTTTTTACTCATATTTAGTTCAGCTTGAAGTAAATTAGCAGTTCCAGCTGGTATATAACCAATAGCAAAATCTTTTTTTGGAACAAAATTATTTTTAATAAGTTTGTTTATTGCAAATGATACTGAACCATCGCCACCAGCAACTACAAGTCTATCTATATTTAACTTAGAAATATTTTTAAATACTCCTTCTGCTTTATCCACGCTCTCAGTTTCAAAAAAAGAAACATCGTTATGCTTAGAAAGTTCATCAGAAATTTTTTTTATAAATTTAGATTTTCTGCCAGAGGAAGCGTTTTTGTTGTAAATAATGCAATATTTCATAATAAATTTTAATATTTTCTTAACATTACTATGGCACAAAGAATTAAACGATTCTAGTGCAAATTGAATTAAAAAAAAGGATTAAATGAAACCTATATTAAAATACAAAAGTATATTCATTTCAGATGTGCATCTTGGTACTAAAGGTTGCCAAGCAAACAAATTGCTTGAATTTTTTAAAAATACAAGATCAGAAAAACTTTATTGTGTAGGTGATATAATAGATGTTTGGGCACTTCAAAAAAATTTTTATTGGCCACAAGAACATAATGACGTAATTCAAAAAATATTAAGAAAAGCAAGACATGGAACAGAAGTTTACTACGTTATAGGTAATCATGATGAAGTGTTTCGAAAATTTATTCCTATGCATTTTGGACAGATAAAAATGATCAATAGAGTAATTCATCAGTCTGTTTTAAATAAAAAATATTTAGTTGTTCATGGCGATGCTTGGGATGGTGTTATGAGATATGCCAAATGGTTGTCGAAGTTAGGCGCAATAGCCTATGAAATGCTATTGAAATTAAATGTAGTGATTAACTTTTTTAGACGTCTAAGAGGTAAAGGCCAGTGGTCTTTAGCAAAGTTTCTTAAATATAAGGTAAAAAATGCAGTTAAATATATGGGAGAATACGAAAAAACAATCGCAGAATATGGAAAGAAAAAAAAATTTGATGGAATAATCTGTGGGCATATTCATCACGCCCAAAATGAAAATTATGATGGTGTTAATTATTTAAATTGTGGAGACTGGGTTGAGTCTTGTACTGCTTTAGTTGAAAATTTTGATGGAACGTTTGAAATAATTTATTGGGATAAATTAAGAGAAGAATTTTTAGATAGTCGTAATAATTCAGATAAAGAAGTAATTGAAACTCCAGGTCTGAAAAAGGCATCATAATGAAAATATTAATTGTAACAGACGCTTATTTTCCACAAGTAAATGGTGTGGTAAGAACTTTAAATGAAACAGGAAAAAAACTTGAAGCAATGGGTCACGAAGTTGAGTATTTAAATCCCCAACTTTTCTTCACTGTGCCTATGCCTAAATATAATGAAATAAGACTTTCTGTGAATATTTGGCCAAGAGTAAGCCATTTAATAAAAAAAATAAATCCTTCAGCCATACATATAGCTACCGAAGGTCCTTTAGGATTTATGGCAAGAAGATATTGTCTTAAAAATAATCTAAAGTTTACCACAAGTTTTCACACAAGATTTGATAAATATATGAAATTATATTTACCTTGGGTTCCTGAAAAATTATCACAGAAATTCCTAAGCAACTTTCATAACAAAGCAGAAAAAATTTTGGTTACAACCGAATCTATGAAAAAAGAACTAATTCAAATTGGAGTAGATGAAAGTAAAATGGTTGTTTGGACAAGAGGTGCTGATCATGGATCGTTTAAAAATCCAAAAAAAATCAATTTAGAATATAAAAGGCCTATATGGATATATGTAGGTCGAGTAGCTATTGAAAAAAATATTCGTGCTTTTTTAAATCTAAAATTAGAAGGAACAAAACTTCTTGTTGGTAAAGGACCAGATATTGAAAAGTTAAAAAAAGAATTTCCAGATGCTCACTTCTTAGGTGAAAAAACTAACGGTGAATTAGCTTCATATTTTACATCATCTGATGTTTTTGTCTTTCCAAGCAAAACAGATACGTTTGCAATTGTAATATGTGAATCCCTCAGTTGTGGTACACCAGTTGCAGCATATCCAGTTCCTGGTCCTAAAGATATTTTCAAAGATAGTGAAATTAATTGTTTAGATGAGGATTTAGAAAAATCTGCAATGAAAGCTCTTAAAGTTGAAAGAGAAAAGTGCCTAGAATACTCTAAAAACTTTACTTGGGATAAAACCGCAGAAATTTTTATTAATAATATCTCCCCTAATTAAGTAACTAAAATTTAAATAATTGCATATTAAATTTTTAATATGTTAATTATATACTTAACTTTTAGAACATCATGATTGGCCTCTTTGAAATACTATTAATCTGTGTAATTATATTTCTACTAATAATAATTTATTCAAACAGAAACACAAAAAATACTGATGATAAAATTATTATCTCAAAGTATGAAAAGGATGATAGCAAAACATTTATATTAGATGAATTAGAGGATCAATTTATAGCATTAGATAAATTAAATATTATAAAATATGCCAATCCAAGTGCCGAAAAAAGATTTGGTAAAAATATTTTAAATACACATCTCGGCACAATTTTAAGGCATCCTAATCTAGATGAAAAAATTAGAGAAGTTAAGTCTTCAAAAAAAACCAGTAATTTAGATTTAGAAATAAATTTGCCTTCATATCAGTATTACAGAATTTATGTGATTCCTGGACCAACTGTAATTTTTACAGAAAAAGACTCTGTTGTTTTATTTTTAAAAGATCTTACTGAAATTTCAAAAGCACAAAAATTTAGAACTGACTTTGTTGCTAATGTTAGCCATGAATTAAAAACTCCTCTTGTTTCAATTAAAGGCGCTATAGAGACAATAGAGGGTCCTGCTAAAGATGACGAAATAGCAAAGATAAACTTTCTTAAAATAATCTCTTCACAAAGCAAAAGAATGGAAAATTTAATAAGTGATCTATTAATATTAAGCAGAATTGAACTCCAGGAGCATATAAGACCTAACAAAACAGTTAATTTGAAGAATATATTAACAAAAGTAAAAGATATTCATTTTACTAGCTTAAAAGAAAAAAATATTAATCTTGAAATGAATTTAGATAATTTAAGTGATGTTATTGGTGATGAAGATAAATTAATAACAGTTTTTTCTAATTTATTAGACAATGCTATTAAATACTCAAAAGAAAAATCAACTATAAATATATTAACTTCTCCAAGCAAAGGGAAACTCATAACAAAAGGAATTAAAATATCTGTATCTGATCAAGGTATTGGAATTCCCGAGGATCAAATTAACAGGGTAACTGAAAGATTTTATAGAGTAGATGTTGAAGAGAGCAGGAAAGTTGGTGGAACAGGTTTAGGTCTTGCAATTGTCAAACATATAATTTCTCAACATAGAGGTGATTACGAAATAAAAAATCTTAATGGTAAAGGAACCGAAATTAACATTCATTTACCCAGTGAATTATAAACTTCATATAATTTAACAATTTTCACAATATAATTTAATTTGTAAATAACGGATTTTTTAAATAAAATTGTTAAATGAAAAAAATAATAATAAATTTTTTTATTTTTTCTTACTTATTTTTTAATTTTATATCAAATTCTTACTCTGAAGACTCTAATAAAAAAGACATTACAACACTTTTAAGAAACCAACAACTTACTGTATTTGATATTGGTATTTTTAGAATGAAAAATGACTTAGAAAATACGAAAAGCACTGTCAATAAACATTTTCCATCTGACAAAGTAAATGTTGATCATATCTATACTGAGGTTTTAACTTCATTCTGGAGAGATACAATTGATTTGATTGTATCAATCCCAATGAACAAAAACTTAAAAAAAGAAAATTATATGTCTGACATGCATAGATGTAAAAATATTTTCTTTTCTGTAAGAGATCATTTGTTAAGAAAACAAAATGAGAGTAATTATAATTTTAATAGGGCCTCAAGTTATATAATTACTACTTTTTCTACCCCTACAAGTTGGCCTTCATGGAAATATGATCAAAATCAAGTAAAAGACCTTATATCAATGATACAACTAGAAGTTACTTTAAGACCAACAAAGAGCTTAGCACTAAGTGAAAATGTCAGCCCAATTCGTTGTCGAGGAGATTTAGCTGCAGATAATGATACCTTAATCATTTCTAAAAAATACAACTAAAAAGTTACCTATTTAACAAAACTGTAACAAATTTGTAATACTAGAGTCCTCAATAAAATTTATTAAGCGAGTCGTTAATTAACTTTAATTCATGAAAGGATATTAAAATGAAAAAACTAACTATAGTTCTAGCTTCAATAGTTGCCATTTCTGTTGCCACTATTGCTCAAGCAAGAGATCAAATCAAAATAGTTGGATCATCTACTGTATTCCCTTACGCAACAATAGTTGCTGAAAGATTCGGGCAAACTGGATTTAAAACACCAGTAATCGAGTCAACTGGTACAGGTGGTGGTGCAAAATTATTTTGTGCAGGTGTAGGAGAAGCTCACCCTGATATAACAAATGCATCAAGAGCAATGAAAGATAAAGAAAAAGCTCTTTGCAAAAAAAATGGTGTTAATGAAATAGTTGAAGTTATTATAGGTAACGATGGTATTACTTTAGCATACAGTGTTGATGCTGAACCAGTAAACTTCACTAAAGAACAACTTTGGAAAGCTTTATCAAAACACTCAGTTGTTGATGGTAAATTAGTAGACAACATATACAAAACATGGGATCAAATAGACCCAAGTTTACCAAAACAAAAGATTTCAGTTATGATTCCCCCAGGAACATCCGGAACAAGAGATGCTTGGAATTCGTTAGTAATGAAAAAAGGTATGCCTAAAGAGGCTAAAGCGTTATACAAAGCAGGTTTCGAAGCTGGAAATAAAAAATATAAAAAACCACAAAAACTTTACAGAGAAGATGGTGCTGCAATTGAAGTTGGAGAGAATGATAGTTTAATTATTCAAAAATTATCTGAAGACAAAGAAATGTTTGGTTTCTTTGGATTTAGTTACTTCTTAGCTGCTAGAGATAAATTGCAAGCTGCAAGTATAGAAGGTGGTCAACCATCACTAGAATCTATCCAAGACTATAGTTATGCTGTTGCTAGACCATTATTCTTTTACGTAAAAAAAGCTCATGTTGGTGTAATTCCAGGATTACATGAATTTGTAAAAGAATTCACTACAACTAAAGCTATTGGTAAAAGAGGTTACTTAGCGGAAATAGGACTTGTTCCACTTGATGCTGAAACTTACAGAACAGTTAGAGATAATTCGAAATCTCTTACTGCAATGTCAATGGAGTAATATAATATTTGTTAATAAACTCAAAAGGGGCCCTATTAAATGGGCCCTTTTTTTTGTATAAATCTAAAGGAGCCAATAATTGAATTCAGTAATATTTTTAACAATCGTTCTTTTAGCTTTATCCAGTTACTTCTTTGGAAGAAAAAAAGCTATTTTAATTCAATCTAACAAACGGTTAACAGCTCTTCCAAAATTTTATGGATACTATCTTGCTATATGGTGTGGCGCACCTGCTTTTCTTTTGTATGCTTTATGGTCGATATTTGAACCTAGCATAGTAAGATTTTTTATACTTAGTGATTATTCTTCGCAAGGACTTCTAGAAGGAGAGTTGAATTTATTTTATGAAAAAGTAAAATCACTTTCTCGAAACCAGTATTCAGGAGAACTTACTGCAGAGTTACAAAGATCAGCAGAAAAATATTTAAACTTTAGAGACATAGCAAAGTGGTCTAAGGTCGTTATAGTTTTATCATTATTAATTGCATCAACAGGTTATGCGTATACAAAGATTTCAAACAACACAAAAACAAGAGAACCAGTTGAAATATTTCTTAAAGGAGTATTTTTTTTATCATCACTGGCAGCGATATTAACAACCATTGGTATTATTTTTTCCCTTTTGTTTCAAACAATAGAATTTTTTCAAGTTATCCCACTATTTGATTTTGTATTTGGAATGCACTGGTATCCTGCAAAAGCTTTTGTTCGAGATGCAAGTGAAGCACTTGATCCATCAATGTATAGTGATACTTTTGGTGCAGTTCCGATATTTGCAGGCACCTTTTTTATAGCTTTGATTGCAATGTGTGTTGCAATACCAATTGGTTTGTTAAGTGGTATATATATGGCGGAATATGCGAGCAAACGTTTAAGACAATATGCCAAACCTGTCATTGAAATTTTAGCAGGAATTCCAACTGTTGTTTATGGTTTTTTTGCTGCTTTAACAGTTGGACCTTTTTTAAAAGACCTTGGATTATCATTAGGACTAGAGGTGTCAGCAGAAAGCGCACTGGCAGCCGGTGGTGTTATGGGAATTATGATTATTCCATTTATATCAAGTTTAAGTGACGACGTAATTACAAGTGTTCCTCAAAATCTTAGAGATGGTAGCTATGCCATGGGAGCAACAAAATCTGAGACAATAAAAAGAGTAATTTTTCCAGCTGCTTTACCTGGAATTGTTGGATCTATTTTATTAGGTGTTTCTAGAGCTATTGGTGAAACAATGATTGTTGTAATGGCATCAGGGTTGGCAGCAAACCTAACTCTTAATCCATTAGAGTCCACTTCAACAATAACTGCTCAAATTGTTGTTATCTTAATTGGTGATCAACAATTTGGGGATCCGAAAACCCAAGCAGCTTTTGCACTGGGATTAAGTTTATTTATAGTTACTTTAGTTTTAAATATTGTTGCCTTATCTGTTGTGAAAAAATATAGAGAGAAATATGAATAAAGAAGAACGTTTAATTAAAAGATACAAAGCTGAAAAAAGATTTCAATTTTACGGTAAAGCTGCAATATTTATGGCTTTATTATTTCTAGTGGTATTTCTAACAAAGATATTTTCTACTGGTTACACAGCATTTCAAAAAACATGGTTGGTAATACCAGTCAATTATAATGCAGATTTATTATATTTGGATCCAGATAAAAAACCAACAACCGAAGATATTAATGATGCAGACTTTTATGAGTTTGGGATAGAAACATTTATCACTCTCGATCCAGATGCAAGTGAGGATCAAATTATGGAATTAAAAAAAATGTTTGCATTTACTTTTGAGAGAGAATTAAAATATTATCTTCTAGACAATCCTGATAGCTTTGGAAAAACAGTTGATGTAAAATTAACAGCCTCTGACGACTTAGATCAAGTATTTAAAGGAAATTATCCAAGAGATATACCTGAAAATAGAAGAAGAGCATCTGATTATCAATTAAAAATTTTTGATAAATTAAATGAAGATGGAAGAGTTATAAGTGAATTTAATGCCAGTTTTTTACAAATGCTGATTCTAGAGAAGCTGAGTTAGCGGGAATAGCAAGCTCATTTATGGGTTCATTATTTTCCATACTTGTCTGTCTGTCAATTGCCTTTCCTGTTGCCTTACTAGCTGCAGTTTATCTAGAAGAATTTGCACCAAAAAATAGATTTACAGATTTTATAGAAGTAAATATCAATAATTTAGCAGCAGTTCCTTCAATTGTTTTTGGATTATTAGGATTAGGTGTTTTATTGGCCGTGTTTGGTTTACCTAGATCAACACCCTTAGTTGGAGGTATAACCCTTTCGTTAATGACTCTTCCAACAATTATAATAGCAGCCAGAGCATCATTGAAGGCTGTTCCACCCAGTATAAGAGAAGCAGCTTTAGCAATGGGAGCTAGCAGAATGCAAACGACGATGCATCATACCGTGCCATTGGCTTTACCTGGAACTTTATCAGGTACTATAATTGGCTTAGCTCAAGCATTAGGTGAAACAGCGCCTTTAATATTAATTGGAATGGTTGCTTTTGTTAACACAATACCAGGAACCCCTATGGATCCAGCAGCTAGCTTGCCTGTTCAAATCTATATATGGGCGGAGAGTGCCGAAAGAGGATTTGTAGAAAAAGTGTCTGCTTGCATAATGGTATTATTATTTTTCCTAATTTTTATGAATTTAGGAGCACAATTAATTAGACATAAATTTGAAAAGAAATGGAACTAAAATATGAATAAAATAGAAGCAAAAAATGTTGATGTCTATTATGGAGCGAAACAAGCTTTATTTGATATCAATATGGATATCGAAGCAAATAAAGTAACTGCTCTTATTGGACCTTCTGGTTGTGGTAAATCAACATTCTTAAGATGTTTAAATAGAATGAATGATGTGATCGATATTTGTAAAGTCAGTGGTGTCGTAAAAATTAATGACTATGACATAAATCAAAAAGATACAGATGTTGTAAGGCTTAGAGAAAAAGTTGGAATGATTTTTCAAAAACCAAATCCTTTTCCAAAAACCATTTATGAGAATATTTCTTATGGACCTGAGATACATGGGATAGCTCAATCTAAAAGTGAAATGGATAATATTGTTGAAGAGAGTTTGAGAAAAGCAGCACTTTGGGAAGAGGTAAAAGACAGAATTCACGAACCAGGTACTGGTTTATCAGGTGGACAACAGCAAAGACTTTGTATTGCAAGAACAATATCAATTAAGCCAGAGGTAATACTCATGGATGAGCCATGTTCAGCTCTTGATCCAATTGCAACAGCACAAATAGAGGAGCTAATTGATGAATTAAGAAAGGAACATACTATAATAATTGTTACTCACTCAATGTCCCAAGCTGCAAGAGTCTCTCAAAATACTGGTTTTTTTCACCTTGGTAAATTGATTGAAGTAGGTTCTACTGATAAGATATTCAAGAATCCGACTCAACAACAAACGCAGGATTACATAACAGGAAGGTTTGGATAATGAATGAAAAACCACACACAGTAAAATCTTACGAAGACCAATTAAAAAAATTAAACAATGATTTAGTTGAAATGGGGGCAAATTGCGAAACCGCTTTAGGTAATGCAATGAAAGCAATATCAACAAATGATCATAACCTTGCTGATGATGTTATAAATTCAGATGTAGTTATAGATAATTTTGAGTCTCAGATAGAGAATGAGGTAGTAAATTTAATTGCTTTAAGACAACCAATGGCTGTTGATCTTAGAGAAACAGTTGCAGCTCTAAAGATGTCTTCAGACTTAGAAAGAATAGGTGATCTTGCCAAAAATATTGCAAAAAGAACAAAACTTATAAATACGCATTTGCCAAATAATTTAATTGAAGCAATGAATAGAATCTGCATTTTGGTTCAAAAACAATTAAAAATTGTTTTAGACTCATATCTAAGTAGATCAAGCGATGTAGCTCGAACAGTATGGGAGAGTGATGAACAAGTTGATGATTTAACAAATAAATGTATGGAGGAAGTCATCTCATTACTTAAATCAAATATGGAAAATATTGAATATGGCTCACATCTTTTATTTGTAACTAAAAACATTGAAAGGATAGGAGATCATACAACCAACATTGCTGAGCAAGTATATTATTTAGTTACAGGTGATTATTTAGAGGGTGAAAGACCTAAGGGTAGCGACTCAGTATTAACAAAGTAATGAGTGCACACATATTTATTGCAGAAGATGAGGTGCCAATTTCAACTCTATTAAAATATAATTTAGAAAAAGAAGGTCATAAGGTTTCTTCAAGTGAAAATGGAGAGGACTCTTTAAAATCAATAAAACAAAAAATGCCAGACTTAATCATATTAGATTGGATGTTGCCAGATTTATCAGGTGTTGAAATATGTAAACAGTTAAAAAGGGATAAAAAATATAATGATATTCCAATTATTATGCTTACTGCAAAAGGAGAGGAGGAAGATAAATTAAAAGCATTTGAAACTGGAGCCGATGATTACGTCACTAAACCATTTAGCCAAAAAGAATTAAATGCAAGAATTAAATCTTTGTTAAGAAGGGCTAAACCTTTGTCATCAACTGATGTTGTGGAATTTAAAGACCTTAAAATTGATAGATTGGCAAAAAGAGTTTATAGAAATGATAAGGAAATAATTTTGGGACCCACAGAATTTAAATTATTAGATTTTTTTATCAAAAATCCAAAAAGAGTTTATTCAAGAGAACAATTATTAAATAATGTTTGGGGTGAAAATATTTATGTAGAAAGTAGAACGGTTGATGTTCACATAAGAAGATTGAGAAAAGTTTTAAATGTAAGTGGATTAGAAAGTTTAATTCGCACAGTGAGATCTGCAGGCTATTCGTTAGATAACTAAATCTTTAGGCCTTACAAATTCAGAAATAATTCCTTTCTCTTCAATATTTATCCAATCATTTGCATCGAAAACTATTTTAGCAAATGCACAAGTTGGGAATTTATAATTTAATAGTTTAAAATTACTATTATCTTTATTTTTAGTTAATTTTATAACTAAATTTTTAAGAGCAGGTTCATGATTTATTAGCAATACTTTCTTAAACCTTTTATGGATATTTTTTATATACCCTATAATTTCATTTTCATTAACTAAATAAAGCTTTGAGGAACTTTTAATTTTTTTTGGTTTATTTATTTTTTTCAGTATTAAATTTAGAGTTTTTTTTGTTCTTTTTGATGAAGATAAAAGCACATAATCAAAGGAATATTTTTTTTTAACAAAAAATTCACTTATAATTTTTGCACTTTTGATGCCTCTTTTATTTAGTGGTCTTTCAAAATCACTTAAATTTGGGTCTTCCCAACTAGATTTTGCATGTCTCATGACATATAATTCGCGCATTAATTCTAAATATATGACTGCATTAAAAAAACAAGACAAAGAAGAGCTTAAATCTAATTATATAAATAGAGAATTATCATGGTTAAAATTTAACGATAGGGTTCTTTTTGAGGCGCAAAATATTGAAAATCCTCTTTATGAGAGAGTAAAATTTTTATCTATTGCAGGCTCAAATTTAGACGAATTTTTTATGGTTCGAGTTGCTGGACTATACAGTCAGATTAAACAAGAAGTCGACTCACTAAGTTCAGATGGACTAACACCTGAAGAACAGATGGAGATGGTTATCAATGATACAAAAAATCTATTAAATAAACAAAATACCATATTTAATAATCTATCAAATCAGCTGAAGAGTAATAATATTTTATTAACTAAGCCAGAAAACCTTAACACAAAGGAAAAAAAGAAATTATTAGAAATATTTAAGGAAGAAATCTATCCTCTACTTACACCATCAGCGATTGATCCTGCTCATCCTTTTCCATTTATTATTAATCAAGGGAGAGCTTTAGTTATGAAGCTGAAGAAAAAGAAAAAAAAGAGAATTCTTAATTCAATTATTGTAATTCCTAAAGCTTTTTCAAGATTTATTGAAATAGACGGAGGAAAATCATTTAAGAAATTTTTAGTTCTAGATGATGTTATTGGTTACTTTGCCTCTGAAATTTTTCCAGATCATTTATTAGAAAAGAAAATGATATTTAGAGTAATAAGAGATAGTGATGTAGAAATTCAAGAAGAGGCTGAGGATTTAGTCAGATCATTTGAACTAGCATTAAAGCGAAGAAGAACTGGTGATATTGTTAGATTAGAAATTTTAGAAAAAAGCGACAAAGAACTTGTAAAATTTATAACAAATAAATTAGAAATTAATCCAAATTATATTTATGAAGTAGCAGGTTTAGTTGGAATCCAGGATATAGACCAAATTTGTAAAATTAAAAATTCTAAATTAAAATTTAAAAACTTTACACCAAGAGACGTAGAAAGATTAAAAGAATACAATAATAATTTTTTTGAGACAATTAAGAAAAAAGACCTAATAGTTCATCATCCATTTGAGACTTTTGATGCTGTAATTGAATTTTTAAATCAAGCGGCTATAGATAAAAAAGTAATTGCTATTAAACAAACATTGTATAGGACTACTTTAGATTCACCAATTGTTAAAGCATTAATTAGCGCTGCCGAAAATGGTAAAACAGTTACAGCTTTAATTGAAATCAAAGCTAGATTTGATGAAGAAGCAAATATACAACTGGCAAGAAGTCTTGAAAAAGCTGGAGTTCAAATTGTTTATGGTTTTGCAAAATACAAAACACATGCCAAATCATCACTAATACATCGACGTGAGGGTGGTAAAATTCAAACATATTTCCATTTGGGTACAGGCAATTATCATCCTGTAAATGCAAAAATATACACAGACTTATCTCTATTTAGCTCTGATAAAAAAATGGCTACAGATGTAGAAAAATTCTACAATTATGTGACTGGTTATTCAAAACCAAGAAATTTAAATAAAATTTCCATTTCTCCAGTAAATTTAAGAAAAACTTTAAATCAGAATATAGATAAGGAAATAAGTAATGCAAAAAAAGGGAAACACGCTGAGATTTGGGCTAAAATGAATTCATTAGTTGATCCACAAATAATTGATAAGTTTTATGAGGCTTCTAGTGTTGGTGTAAAAGTCTTTTTATTTGTAAGAGGTGTATGTTGTTTAAGACCTGGTATTAAAAATAAATCAGAAAATATTATTGTAAAAAGTATCATTGGAAGATTTCTTGAACACTCAAGAATTTATTGTTTTGCAAATGGAAAATTTATGCCCAACAGAAATGCAAAAGTTTATATTTCATCTGCAGATTTGATGCCAAGAAATCTAGATAGAAGAGTCGAACTTCTCGTGCCAATTGAAAATCAAACTGTGCATGAACAGGTTTTAGACCAAATAATGATGGCCAATTATCTCGACACGAAGCAGAGCTGGGAACTTTATCCTGATGGAAATTATCAAAAAATTAAATATAGTCGAAAAGATTCTTTTTCTGCACATGATTATTTCATGAATAATCCAAGTTTATCAGGAAGAGGAAAAGCAAAACTAAAAATTAGACCTAAAAAATTAAACTTAAGGTTGGTTAAAGGTGGAACTTAAAGTAATTAAAAATAAGCAAAATTTAAAATTAAGACAATCAAAATTAGCTATTATTGATATAGGTTCAAATTCTATAAGAATGTTAATTTACGATGATTTTACATCATCAAGAGTACCTTTTTTTAACGAAAAAGCTGTTTGTGAACTTGGTAAAAACTTAGATAAATCAAAAAAACTTCACAAATCAGGCAAGATATATGCTTTAAAGGTCTTAAAAAGATTTTCAGAAATTCTTAATGTTTCAAAAATTAATAACCTTAAAATTATTGCAACAGCTGTATTAAGAGAAGCTACAGACGCAAAGCCCTTTATTGATGAAGTAGAATACTTATTTAAAAAAAATATAAATATTTTAACTGGTGAAGAAGAAGCCGAATCATCAGCTGAAGGAGTTAAAATTGGATTTGAGAATGTGGATGGACTTGTTGCTGATTTAGGTGGTGGAAGTTTAGAGCTTGCTAGAGTTGAAAACAATGTTGTAACAAATAAAACATCACTTCCGGTTGGTGTTTTAAGGTTAATTAACAATCCTATTGTTAAAAAAAGAAATTTACCTAAATATCTCAAAAATCTCTTAAGAGATGAAAAATGGTTATCTAAAAAAAAATTTAATAATTTATATTTGGTGGGAGGTACGTGGAGAGCTTTGTTTAAATTACACTTATTTCAAAATGAATATCCAGTCCATATTATTCATCAATACTCAATTGAAAATGAAAAACTCACAAAATTTTTAGAAAAAATTTCTTCATTTAATAAATCTAAATTGAAATCAGTTGAATACATATCAAAGTCTAGAACACCTTATCTTCCTTATAGCTCAATAATTCTAGAAGAAATTATGAACATAGCAAATCCAAAAAATGTTATTTGCTCAATTAGCGGTATTAGAGAAGGATCTCTTGCCAAAGATTTATTTAAAAACTCAGATAGTAATTTTGTTTTTAATAAATCATTAGAGCATATTTCAAAAAAAAGAGGCGATTTAGGATCTACATATAAGAAATATTTTGATTTTATAAAACCTATATTTGAGGGAAATGAGCATTTTAATCAAAAATTGCTTCATCTATCTTGTGTACTAAGTCATATGGATTGGGGTTTGGGAGCATTCCAAAAAGCAGAGTTGGTTTTTCAAGAAACATTAAATACGCCTTTATTAAAACTTTCACATAAAGAAAGAATACAATTGGCACTTTCTTGTTACTGGAGATATTGTAGTATAAAATACAACCCAAAGATAGAATACTTAAAGTTTTTAAATAACAACGAGATATATTCTTGCAAACAAGTTGGTGCAGCCTTAAGATTTGCTAATTCTCTTACATCAATATCTACAATTTTTTTAGAAGAGTTTAAACTTTATAAAAGAGGTAATTCAGTATTTTTAAAAATTCCATCCCAGCACCAGGAAATTATTTCAAAACAAGTGACTAAAAAATTCAAAGCCTTATCAAGGGAATTATTTCTAGAACCTAGGGTAATTTATTCAAATTAATTTAATATTATTTTAATTTAACTTTAATTATATAATTAAAAAATATAATGAAAAATAATAAAATAGAAGCAATTGTTTTTGATTTAGCAGGCACCCTAATAGATTTTGGTAGTTTGGCACCATCAAAAGTTCTAATTCATATTTTTAATAAGATTGGAATACCAATTAGTAGAAAAGAAGCTATTGGTCCTATGGGTATTGAAAAAAGAGCACATATAAGTCAATTAATTAATACAAAAAAAATAAATCTTCAGTGGAAAAAAAAATATAAAAAAAAACCTAGTAAAAATGATATCGATAAATTATTTAAACTTTTTAATCCAGAATTAAAAAAAATTATTAAAAAACATTCTAAATTTATTTCAGGCAGTAAAAGAACCATAGAATTTATAAAAAAAAAAAAAATTAAAATAGCTACAAATACTGGATATTCTGATGATATTTTAAAAACTATATTGCCAGAATTAAAAAAACAAGGATTTACTCCAGATATTTCTTATAGTTCATCGCATACAAGAATTGGAAGACCCTCAGCTGAAATAATATATAAAATTTTTTCTGAATTAAATATTACTAAGGGATCAAATTGTATAAAAGTTGATGACACTATTCCTGGATTGTTAGAGGGAGTAAATGCTGGGATGTGGGTAGTGGGTGTTATTTTTTCAGGTAATGAATTTGGTAAAACAGAAGTCGAATTTAATAAACTTTCTTTTAAAGATAAAACTAAATTTAGAAAAAAGATCAAGAAAAAATTTGAGAAAGTAGGTGCTCACTATGTAATAGATACAATTAAAGATTTACCTAAAATTATCAAAATAATTCAAACTAGAATTAAATAAAATTACTTAGTGAAAAGCATTTTCTAAGACAGTGGAAATTACAAAAGCTTCTTTTTGTGCGTCCATGGACCTTTTTTTGTTTTAGGTAAAAATTTTTCAAGATCAATAAGGACTTTTTCAGACAATTTTCTGTAGGTGGTAAGTTTTCCTCCATAAATATTCAATAAAGGTAATTTTTTTATAATTTTTAAATCAAAAACATAATCTCTTGTGACTTTTGAGGCTGTTTTAAAATCTTCAATTAGAGGTCTTATCCCAGAATATGTATCTACGATGTCTTTTGATGTTATTTGTTTTTTTAAGTAATTATTTACTGAACTAATTAAATATCTAATTTCTTTTTTTGATATTCCTTTATTTTCAGGTGATTTCACCTCTTCTTCAGTAGTTCCAATTAAAGAAAACTTCCCTTTATAAGGTATTACAAATATTATTCTTTTATCAGTATTTTGAAATGTGAACGCAACATTTTCTTTGTACAATTTTTTTGTAATAATATGACTTCCTTTAACCAATCTAATTTTTTTCTTAGATTTAATTTTTATATTTTTATTTAAGGTTTCATTTATCCATGGTCCAGATGCATTAATCAAAATTTTTGACTTTACTTTTTCACCATTTTCAAGAGTAATAATCCATTCATTGCCAATAATTTCAGCTTTTTTAACTTTGTTGTATTCTAGTATTTTAGCGTTATTTCTTTTTGCATCTTTGGTATTTAATTTCGTTAATTTTTTATCGTCAATTTGTATGTCAAAATATTGGAAACCAGTTTTGTATTTTTCTTTAAGAATATTTGAAAATTTTTTTCTAAGATCAAATGTTTTTGATTTTGGTATATTACTTTTACCACCTAAATTATCGTACAAAAATAAACCAATTTTAATTAACCAGGCTGGTCGAATTTTATCTGCATAAGGAATTATAAAAGGAATAGGTTTTGAAATATGTTTAGCAATTTTATAAACAATTTCTCTTTCTCTCAAAGACTCTCTAACTAATTTGAATTCATAATTTTCTAAATAACGTAGACCACCATGTATTAATTTCGTTGACCAGGATGAAGTTGCTCCACCAATCTCACCTTTGTCAGCTAAACAAACTGATAAGCCTCTACCTGCAGCATCCCTTGCAATACCTGCACCGTTTATACCGCCACCTATTATGAATAAATCGAATATTTTAGACATTTAAATTATGATTTGTTTTAAAATATACAACCTCTTTTAGAAATATTATATATTTTTACATTTAAGTAATCAAAATTTAACGATACTTTAACATAAATAATTTATCATTAAAAAATCATAAATTAACAAAAGAGGTAAAATGAAAAAAATATTGAGTGTTTTAACAATTCTATTTACTTTCTCTTTTACATCACACAGTTATTCAAAAACAGAAATTCATTGGTGGTATGGAAATAGTGGATTTCTTGGTGATGTAATTATTGAAATTGCAAATAGATTTAATGCTTCACAAGATGAATACACCGTCATTCCTACAGGTAAAGGAAGTTATGAAGATAACATGGCGGCAACTATAGCTGCATTTAGAGCGGGAGACCAACCACATTATTCACAGGTTTACGATGCTGGTGCTGCAATTATGGTAGCCCAAGTTAAAAATGGCGTTGTTATTGGTTTTGAAGATATGGCTGAGAAATATGGAATTAAAGTAGATGCAGATAATTATATTCCTGGAATTAAAAACTTCTATGCTGACTCTGACGGAAAAATGATAGGTGTTCCTTTTAATAGTTCAACTTGCTTAATGTATGCAAATATGGACATATTGAAAGAAGTAGGAATAGAATCAGTTCCAAAAACTTATGAAGAATTTGAGGCTATGGCTCCAAAAATTAAAGCTGCTGGATATATTCCTTTAGTTCAAAGTCACTTTCCATGGATCTGGACAGAAAATTTCTTTTCAAGACATAATTTACTTATGACAGATGGAAACAATGGTTACGATGCTGTTCCGACAAAAACTTTATTTGCTGAAACAGATGCATTTGTTTATCATTGGAAAAAAGTAAAAGAATGGTATGAAAAAGGTCTCTACGGTTATAAAGGAAGAGCATGGGGAGATAATCAAGCACCATTTATAGCAGGTGAGGCTGCTTTTTGGTTTGGATCTGCTGCATCATTTGGTGGAATGAAAGGTGTTGTTCCAAATTTTACAGTTAATCATATTCCTTATTGGGATTCAGTAACTGGTGGCAAAGAGTATCCAACATTTATTGGTGGCGCAGCAAACTGGATCTTAAATGGTCATACAGAAGAAGAGTATAAAGGACTTGCTAAATTCATAGAATTTATGGGTTCTCCTGAAATGGATTTATACTATCACAACATGACAGGTTATTCTGCTGTAACTAAAGGTGGTATAGAATTAGCTGAAACTATAAACTTTTATAGAGCTTCTCCATATCACAAAGCTGTTGGTGAACAATTAAGCTTAGAAGGTTCAACTATTCCTGGTGGATATAGAGCTGGTAACTGGCCTCAAATTCGTGAAGTAATTTACGAAAATGTTGAGCCAATGTTAAATGGCAAAATATCAATCGAAAAAGGATTAGAGAACATGGATAAGGGTGCAGCTAAATTGTTAAAACAATTTGCTAAGACTCTTTAAAAAATAATATAAATTAGGAGGGTATTAATATACTCTCCTATTTATTTTATGAAAAAAGTTCAGTTTAAATCAAACTATTCACAGTATTTTTTTTTAGCACCACAGCTAGGTATTTTATTAATATTTTTATATTGGCCAATAATACAAACTTTTAGAGATGCATTTACCATGCAAGATGCATTTGGATTTGGAAGACAATTTGTATGGTTTGATAATTTTTTATTTATTTTTGATGACCCGGCTTATTTAATAGCTTTCAAGTTTACTATTATTTATAGCTTTGTGATTACACTTGTTACAGGAGCCATTGGATTGTTACTTGCTGTACAAGCCAATAATGTAATGCATGGAAAAAGTGCCTACAAAACTCTTTTGATTTGGCCTTATGCTATTGCGCCAGCGGTGGTGGGTGTTATGGCAAATTATTTTTTTAGTGAAAGATTTGGATTATTGTATCATCTATTTAACGATTTATGGGGTTTTAATTGGTATGAAAGTGTTTTTGATTCTTATATCTACTTAATAATAGCAGGATCATGGAAACAAATAAGTGCTAATTTTATTTTCTTCTTAGCCGGTCTTCAAGCAATACAAAAATCTGTTATTGAAGCATCCATAATTGATTGTAAAAGTAGTTTAAGAAGATTTTGGACAATCACTTTCCCTCTATTGATGCCCACAACTTTCTTTTTAATCATTATCAATATAACTTATGCTTTTTTTGATACTTTTGGAATAATTGACACTACAACAATTGGTGCACCCTCAGGTGAAACAAGAACTCTTGTTTATAAAGCATACATGGACGGATTTAGGGGGTTAGACTTAGGAAGTGCTGGTGCTCAATCAATTATGATGATGTTGATTGTTTTAGTTATTACAATTTTTCAATTTAGATACATAGAAGGGAAAATACATTACAATTAAAATGATTAGATATTTTTCATCAAACTTTTCTCATTTAATTCTTTTGATAGGCATTTTTATTATGATAATTCCTGTTTGGTTAATTTTTGCAAGCTCAACTCATACAGCTTCGATAATTAATACCCAAGGTCTTCAATTTTTTTTAGGAGATAAGTTTTTAGAGAATTATACAAAAGTTTTATTATATGAAGGTGGTTTTTTTAAAGAAATTACTGCATTAAAGATGTTTTTAAATAGTTTTTTAATGGCAACTGGAGTTGCGTTTTTATCAGTTATTTCATCTCTTATGACTGCATATGTCTTAGTTTATTTTAGAGTGAAATATGCAACATTATTATTTTGGATAATTTTTATTACTATACTAGTCCCTCTGGAGTTAAGAATTTTTCCTACCTATTCTGTTATGTCTACACTTAACTTAGTAAACTCATATTGGGGACTAATTATTCCAATTTCAGCTTCTGCTATAGCTACTTTATTTTTTAGACAGTTTTATAAAACTATACCTGATGAATTACTTGAATCAGCAAAATTGGATGGTGCAAATACTTGGAGATTTTTTATTGACTTTTTAGTGCCATTGTCAAAAACAATGATTGTTGCAATGTTCATATTTATGTTTGTATTCGGTTATAATCAATATTTATGGCCGATATTAGTAACTTCTTCTGAACAATATTGGACTGTTGTCATGGGATTAAAGATGATGTCTGGATCAATTGTTAACAAATTTGCATTTGTTATCATGTCAATGATACCACCAGCATTAATTATAATTGTATTACAAAAATATTTTATTAAAGGGATCTTTCAAGACAAATGAAAATTAAATTATCACAAATTTTAGCACACATTGTACTTATACTAGGTGTTTTATTAATGGTAATTCCGATTTGGTTATCATTTGCAAGCTCTACCCACGATACTGTAACTATTTTAAAAGAGGGAATGAAATTTGGTCTTGGCGATCAATTAACAAGAAATTATAACGAAGTTTTAAATGAGAAGGGTGGTTGGTCAGAGGAAGTGACTGCTGCAAAAATGTTTATAAATAGCTTTATAATGGCTTTGGGAATTGCAACCCTTAAAGTAATTATCTCAGCAATGTCAGCTTATGCTTTAGTTTATTTTAGATTCAAATTTGCTGTACCAATTTTTTGGTTAATCTTTATTACTTTACTTGTGCCTCTGGAGGTTAGGATTTTTCCAAGTTATAAGATTGTATCAGATTTAGGTTTAACTAATTCATACACAGGTCTTGTTCTTCCATTGGTTGCATCAGCCACCGCTACATTTTTTTTTAGACAGTTTTATAAAACTATACCTGATGAATTACTTGAATCAGCAAAATTAGATGGTGCAAATAGTTGGAGATTTTTTATAGATTTTTTAGTTCCATTATCTAAAACAATGATTGCAGCGATGTTTATATTCATGTTTGTATACGGATATAGTCAATATTTATGGCCGTTAATAATGACTACGAGTGAGGAATATTGGACTGTAGTAATGGGAATGAAAATTATATTTACTGAAAATTATGAGGGAGTTGCTTTACCAAGAACAGCAGAGAGATTTGCTTATATTATTTTATCAATGATCCCCCCAGTTTTAGTGGTAGTATTTTTGCAAAAATGGTTCATAAAAGGATTAATTCAAACAGAGAAATAAATGAGTTTTTTAGAATTAAATAAAGTTACTAAAATCTATCCAAACGGAACTAAAGCTGTTCATGAGACAAGTATGAATGTAGAAAATGGTGAATTCATGGTTTTTGTTGGACCGAGCGGATGTGGAAAATCTACTCTTTTAAGAATGATTGCTGGGTTAGAAGACATAACTGAAGGTAATATAAATCTTGATGGAATATTAATTAATAAAGTTGACCCTTCAGAGAGAGATGTTGCGATGGTTTTTCAGAATTATGCACTCTATCCTCACATGAATGTTTACAACAATTTGGCTTACGGATTAAAAAATAGAGGTATTTCAAAAGAAGATATTGAAAAAAAAGTTAATGAGGCAGCAAAGCTATTACAAATTTCTGAATACTTGCAAAGAAAACCATCCATGTTGTCAGGAGGTCAAAGGCAGAGAGTTGCTATGGGAAGAGCTATTGTAAGAAGTCCTAAAATATTTTTATTTGATGAGCCATTATCTAATTTAGATGCAAAACTAAGAATACAAATGAGGCTTGAAATAAAAAAACTTCAGCAAAAAGTTGGAGTGACAAGTATATTTGTAACTCATGACCAAGTAGAAGCTATGACCTTAGCTGATAGACTGGCAGTAATAAATAATGGCCTTATTGAGCAGCTTGGAACACCGATAGAAATTTATAATAATCCTAAATCTATGTTTGTCGCAGGATTTATAGGTTCGCCACAGATGAATTTTCTTGAAGGAGAATTAAAAAATAAAACTCTTACTTCAGAAGGTTTTGAAATTAATAATGTTACAAGTGATTTTAATGGACCAGTTATATTAGGAATTAGACCAGAGCATATGTCGCAAACTGATAAAGGTTTAATAAATTTATCTGTAGATCTGGTAGAACAATTAGGTTCAGATAATTTGATTTATGGAGAAATAAAAAATAAAAAAGATTTTTGTTTTAGATGTCCTGGAAGTCAAATTATTAAAAAAGGAAGTAAATTATCTTTGAACATAAATGATAACAATTATTATGTCTTTGATAAATCTAATGGTAATCGAGTAAATTAATTTTGATTTTATCAAAGCCAAATTATATTAAAATTTACGGCCATAGAGGCGCTAGAGGAGATCTTCCTGAAAATACTCTAGAAAGTTTTAAATATTTATTTAAAAACAATATTAATGCATACGAAACAGATATTTTGATTTCCAAAGATCTTATTCCTGTGATTACACATGACTTTAGATTAGATCCAAGTTTTACAAAAGATAATGAGGGAAATTGGATAACGGATGAAAATATAATAATATTTGACTTAAGTTACGATGAGCTTTTAAAATTTGATGTTGGGGCTTTAAATAAATTATCTAGATATGGAAGAAGATTTGTTAATCAAAAAACTTTAGAAAATCAAAAGATACCAAAACTTTCTGAGTTATTAGAATTATCTTCAAAAAACAAATCTGAAAATTTATTAATAAATTTAGAAATTAAATCTACACCTGACGAGGAAAATTTAACTCCAACCCCAGAGGAAATGGTAAAACTTGTTATGCAAGAAGTAAATAAATCAAATTTACAAAATAAAATAATCATTTCTTCATTTGATTGGAGAACACTGACAGAAATCAAAAATCATTACCCTGAAATTTCAAGAGCTTATTTAAGTTTTCAACAACAGACAGGAATTAAAATTAAAAATACAATTTACAATAGATCTCCATGGATGAGTTTCTTACCTTTTTTTGAAAAATATGAGTTACCAAAAATTATAAAATCACAAGGTGGAAAGGCTTGGCATCCATACCATAAAGATATTACAAAAAAACTAGTAGAAATTTCTCATCAGGAAGATTTGCCAGTGAACGTTTGGACAGTTAATGAAGAGTACGATATGTTAAAAATGATTGAGTATAGTGTAGATGGTATCATGACAGACTATCCATTAAGGCTGAAAGAACTTTGTGATAAAGAAAATATAAACTGGTTTTAGTTTATTTTAATGGATTTAAATATAGTTAATAACCAAGAGCAATTTTTAGCAGGTAAACTTAGAGGGTATACTTTAAAAGGTGCAGAAAATAAATTTGACGATAAAGGAAAACCTTTACCATTTCCAGGGTGCACAATAATTTGTAATATTCCTCTTAATACATATTTATCTGATCAAATTATTGGTTTTCAAAAAAATTTAGAAAATTTTAATCCTGAAAAAACTTATTCCTATTTACCTCCATCTAGTTTTCATATGACATTATTTGACTGTTGTAATTTAAATACAAAAAATACTTATTATTGGCCAACAGATATAGATCTTGATATGGATTACAAAGATATAGCTATTCAATTAAATAAAAGAATTGAAAACTATAATTTTCCAAAAGAAATCAATTTAAAAATAAAAACATTTTTTGGTGGCTACAGCATTGTTTTAGAACCCTTTTCCGAGGAGGACGAAAAAATTTTAAGAAATTGTAGAGATGAACTAAGTGATTTATTGAAAATTAAATTTGAAAATCATGAAAGATATACTTTCCATATTACATTAGCTTATATTTTGAGACAACTTAATGAAACTGAAATAAAAAATTTAACTAAATTTAATAAACAATTATCCTCTGATTTTAATAAAAAATTTCCAAAAATTACTTTCACAAAACCTGAAATGTGTACCTTTAAAAACATGCTGGAGTTTGAAAGTATTAATCCTTCTAGCCTGTAATAGTTTTAACTTATAGATATTCTTCATTATTATTTTAATTTTTGATTTTCAATAAATTTTTTAAAAACTGATTTAGAAAATTGACCTTAAATCTTATAGGTTCAATTTTTCTACGAGATAGTTTTATCTCTTGTCCTGTTATTGAAAAGTATTTTTTTAGCCACAAATACAGCAAAAAGTGCACCGATAATTTCTGCCAATATATAAACTGGAGTATACATATAATTAATTCCAGTAAAACTTTCTGTAAATGTTCTCGCTATTGCTACAGCAGGATTTGCGAATGATGTAGACGAAGTAAACCAATAACCAGCAGTGATATAAAAGGCTACACATGAGGCAACTACCACACTTCCTTTCTTTAAAGATCCAAAAATTATGAGAATTAATCCAAATGTTGCTACAATTTCAGATGTAAATATATGTACTCCGTCCCTTGATTTTGTTGATAATTCAAAAATTTGATGTTCAAAAAAGAAATTGGCGAGTGCTACACCTAACAAACAACCTAAAATTTGTGCAGATATATATGAAGGTAATAAATTTCCTTTTAATTTTTTTGTAAGAAACATTGCTAGACTTACAAATGGATTAAAATGTGCTCCTGAAACATCACTAAAAACAGTTATTAGCACAAAAAGTCCTGCGCCAGTTGCTATCGTATTGGCTAAAAGCATAATACCCGTATCATCTGTAAGATTTTCAGCCATTATTCCTGAGCCAACAATAATCATTACAAGGAAACAACTACCAATAAACTCTCCAAGAAAAAACTTACTATATTTCATTGTTAATCCAATTTTCTATTTTCTTAAATATTGTTTGATATGTATCATTAAATACTTTTTTTTGATTTGTTGTATCAGTATCTAAATTAAATTTTTTTACTGGATCTTCAATATCCCAATGAATAATTTGATTTTTATCAGGCCAAATAGGACACACTTCATTGTTAGCATTGTTACACACTGTAATTACATAATCTAATTTAATATCTGAGTTAATAAAAGTATCAAAATTTTTTGAACTGTAATTTGACAAATCAAATTTCTTTTCTTTTAAAAATTTTTCTATAATTGGATTAATTTGTCCTGAAGGATTACTACCTGCGCTATAACCAATAAATTTATCATAATATAAGTTATTAATAATACTCTCAGCTATAATACTTCTTGCTGAATTCCCTGTGCAGACAAATAAAACTCTTTTCATTAGAATATCACTTTATAAATTCCAATTACAAAAAGAGGTATTTGTAATCCAAAATTTGTTAAAATAGCCTTATCTTTTGAAATAAATCCAGCTATAGTCCACCCCACAACACCCAGTCCATGAAAATAAATATTTATAGGGTAGATATTAAGATTAGTAAGTAAAATTCCAGTTAAGACTAAAAATGTACTTATCCATTTTAGATATTTTTTTATAAACATAATCACTCCTTGATTTTGTTTATGTCAGTTTTGTTAAGGATTTATGAAATTAAGTAATTTTTACTAATTTATTTAATGCATCTTCAAGATAATCTAATCTATCTTGACCCCAAAAAATCTAATTTTTAATGCACTTCTTGCATAAACCAAAAAATTCTAAATTATATTTGCTATATTTCATGCCTTTATTATCTTTATAATGTTTCAAATGCTCAGATAATTTATGATCATGAATCTCTTTTACATCTTCACAGTTTTCACAAATTGAAAAAACTGTTGCTTTGGTAATTTGACATTTTGAATTCTTGCAAGCTATAAAGGCATTCCTACTTTCTATTTTATGTATTTTTCCAATCTCTACCAATTTGTCCAAAGCTCTATAGACTTGTAAAGGAGCATTAATTCCTTTTTTTTTAACATCAAATAAAATTGAATATGCTTTTAATGGTTGAGAGGATTTTTCAATTATATCTAAAACTATTTTTTGATTTTTTGTTAATACTTGTTGATTTTGCATTTTCTATTTTTATCAATTGATCATTAGTTTTTCAATTGTATCGTTTGTTTAATTTTGAATAATGAAATAATAAATAAAATCAAAGCAGCTGCCACGATTGAGGGCCCTGATGGTGTATTGAATTCTAACGAAGAAAATAATCCTAAAAATACTGACAACAACCCTCCAATTATTGAAAATATAACCATCTTCTGAGGGTTATCAGATATGTTTCTAGCCATTGCGGTTGGGATAATTAATAATCCTGTAATAAGTAATAATCCAACCATTTTGATAGAAATTGCAATAATTGCAGCTATTAATATTGTAAATATTGCTTTAGCCCTGTCAGGTTTTAGACCTTCCGCTTCAGCTAATTCGTAGTTTACTGTTGAAGCAAATAAAGGTTTCCAAATTAATTTTAAAACCAATAATATTATAGCTCCACCAATCCAAATTATAAGCAAATCATCTGTTGTTACAGCTAATATATCTCCAAATAACAATCCCATAATATCAAATCTAATAAATGTTAAAAAGCCGATAACAACTAAACCAACGGCAAGTGATGAGTGAGCTAGTAGTCCTAGCAAAGCATCACCAGGTAAATTAGTTTTTCTTTCAAGTTTTACTAAAATTAATGCAATAATTGATGAAGTAATAAAAATTGCAACAGCAATATTAAAATCTAGAGTGTATGCAATTGTTACACCTAGTAAAGCAGAGTGGGCGAGTGTATCCCCAAAATACGATAGTCTTCTCCAAACAACAAAACATCCAAGAGGACCTGTTACCAAAGCAATTCCAATTCCTGCAACTAAAGCTCTTATAAAAAAATCATCAAACATTTAATTTTTCTTTATCTTTCCATCAATTGAATGTTCATGGTCATGTTTGTGCTCATAAACAGATAGTGTTTGAGAAGCTTGTTCTCCAAATAATGCTTTGTACTCATTATTTCGTGCAACGTCTTTTGGAGAACCTGAACAACATACGTGTCCATTTAAACAAACAACATGATCAGTAGCACTCATTACTGTGTGTAGATCATGAGAAATTAATAATATTCCACAATTAAGTTTTTCAGAAATTTTTTTAATTAATTCATAGAGAGCAATTTCACCTGTGAAATCAACTCCTTGAACAGGTTCATCAAGAACTAATAATTCTGGTTTTTTTGAAATAGCTCTTGCAAGCAAAACTCTTTGAAATTCACCCCCTGATAAATTTCCTAAATTTTTTTCTTTAAGATGTATAACACCGGTTAATGTCAAAGCCTCATCTATCAATTCATCTTTAATATTATCTGTCAAAACCATTAAATCTTTGACTCTTAAGGGGAGAGTCCAATCTATCGATATTTTTTGAGGGACATATCCTATATTGTTTGTTAATTTTTCAACATTTCCCTCTATGTTTTTGTATATACCTAAAGCAATTTTAGCTGTTGTACTTTTCCCAGAACCATTGGGTCCAATTAAAGTTACTATTTTTCCTTTTTCAACCTCTAGCGAAACTCCTTTTACGAGCCACTTGTCATTTTGTTGGATCCCAACATTATTTAACTTTACTAATATATTTTTTTTTAAACTCATATATCCACTTGACTTCAAGATGTTATATTATTACATAGTGTTATATTATAACAAAAATTAAAAAACAATATTATGAAAAAAATAACAAAATCCACAATAATCTTATCATTCTTATCATTTTTAACTTTTTTTACATCAGCTAATGCTGATATTAAAGTTGTAGCATCAATAAAACCTATTCACTCATTAGCTAGTTATTTAATGGATGGAGTAGCTAAGCCAGATCTCATAGTTGATGGTTATGCATCGCCACACGGTTTTGCTTTAAAGCCCTCACATGCAAAAATGTTACAAAATGCAGATATTGTTTTTTGGGTAGGTGAGGATATAGAAAATTTTCTAGAAAAGCCTTTAGATTCAATTGCTAAAAAAGCAGAAAAAATCAAGTTATTAGAAATTAAAGGATTAAACAAATTAAAATTCAGAGAGAGAAATATTTTTGACGACCATGACGATCATGGACACGACGATCATGGCCACAAGAAAAAAGACGATCATGATGACCACGATGATCATGCCAAAAAAGAAGATGACCATGATGACCACGACCACAAGAAAAAAGATGATCACGATGATCACGACCATGCTAAAAAAGAAGATGGCCATAAAGAAGATGACCATAATGACCACGATCATAAAAAAAAGGACGATCATGATGATCATGATGATCACGACAGTCATGAAGGACATCACCACGGTGAACATGATCCACACATTTGGTTAGACCCTATTAATGCTAAAGTAATTTTAAATGAAATGGTTGAACATTTAATTGAAAATGATCCAAAAAATGCCTCAACTTATAAAAGTAATTTAGAAAAAGCTCTTAAAGATATAGACAAACTTACTATTGAGGTAATGACCGATTTAAATCAAAGCATATCTTCAATAGTTTTCCATGATGCTTATCAATACTTCGAAAAAAGATTTAATGTTAACGTTCTAGGTGCATTTACAGTTAACACTGATGTAATGCCTGGTGCAGAACAATTAGCAGAAATTAGAGAAGTAATAGAACATGATAAAATTGCATGTATATTTTCAGAGCCACAATTTAATCCTGATATAATTAATGCTGTTGCTAAAGATATGGATATTAAAACTGGTGTTTTAGATCCGCTTGGTGCAACACTTACCCCAGGGAAAGATTTATACTTTGATTTAATAAGAAATATGTCTAAGTCATTTAAAGGTTGTTAAAGACAGGAATTATTTAAATTCTTTGTTGTCTGCGGTTACACTTTCTTTGAATCTATCTAAGAAATCAGGGATAGCACTTTTTACTCTGTGCCATGTAGGAATAAAAGGTGTATCCATAGGACTTTCAAAAAATAACTCTCCTGCTTTCATTATATTTAAAGCAAATAGCTCAACTGTTTTTTCCTCATTATGTGAGTCAAACTTTAGACCGTTCATTTGAGCATCGCTTCTATAAATATCAATTAAATCCAAAGCTGATCTATAGTAGGTGGCTTTGATTGATCTGAAGGTTTCTTTACTAAATGAATATCCTTGTGTAGCAAGTTTTCTGACTAAAGTTTTTATTATATCAATAGACATTTTAGACAAGCCTTTTGAGCTGTCTTTAATAGACAGTATTTGGTGTTTATGATCATAATTATCTGCTAATTCAACTTGGCAAATATTATTTGAAGAATAGTTTCTTTGCATTTCAGACAAAATCGCAATTTCAATTCCCCAATCTGATGATATTCTTAATTCAGGTAAAATATTTCTTCTAAATGAAAATTCTCCCGCTAATGGGTATTTAAATGACTTCATAAAATCTATGTAATCACTTTTACCAATAGTTTTTTCCATCGCTGTTAAAAGGGGATTTACAAGTAGTCTAGCAACTCTACCATGCATTCTATTATCTGCTATTCTTGGATAGTAACCTTTACAAAACTCGTAATTGAAAAATGGGTTTTCTACCGGATAAAATAGCTTTGCTAGTAGTCTTCTATCATAAGTTTTAACATCACAATCATGAAGCGCAACTGACCTTGCTTCATCTCTAGCTATTGCCATTCCAATACAGTACCAAACATTTCTTCCTTTGCCCATTTGTTTGGGTGCCAAGTCAATTACTTTTAATTCTTTATCGAGTTTTCTTAATTTAGGTCCATCATTCCATAAAATTGAAAATGGAGTTTTCAATTTTTTGAAAAACTTCCAAGCTTTTTTTGCTTGCAATTTATTTGCTTTATCTAGTCCTATTATAATATGGTTTAAATACTTTGTTTTTCTAATTTCATTTACAATTTTTGGTAGAGCATCTCCTTCAAGTTCAGAATACAAGCATGGAAGTATTAATTCCATAGGTCTTGTTTTAGAAAATTTTTCTAAATCTTTTTCTATTTGATCAGTTGTTCTTGTTGAAAAGTCATGAAGATTTGCAACTATTCCATTTTGAGAAAAATCACCCATAATTTTAATTACTAATTTCTATTTTATTCATTGCTTTTTTAACTATTGCTATCCAACCCATGGGAGCTGGCTTATTAGTGAATAGCCTATTTTTATTTTTAATTTTAATCGTTCTATTTGAAATTATGCATGGATAATTTGAATAATTTAACATGCTGATGTCGTTAATACTATCGCCAACCGCTATAGTTGAAAGTTTCTTTTTTTCATTTTGTTTTAATAGTTTTACAATTTTCTTTAATGCCAAACCTTTGGTTACTTTGTCACCTAAATTTATTACTCTTCCACCTTCTTGAAAGCTAATACCTAATTTATCAGAATTATTGTAAAGTATTTTTTTTTGTTTTGAAGATCCATTGAAAACAAATGGAAAAGTAAATTTTCTTTGCAAACTAGTTTCAAGTTTTTTACCTTTTAAACCTAATACTTTTGTTTGATTTTTTTTAGTCATTTTGAAAACAAAATCACATTTTTCGATTATTGATTTATCAATATTTTTTTTAAAAATTTTATAAATTATTTTTTTGGGTCTAGCTAAAGTAATTTTCTTTGGTAATGTTTTTTTTATTAAATTAATATTATGAATTTCCGATCCATTTTCTGATATAAATGGTAATTTTATATTTAATTCCTTTAAAAATGATTTTATTTCCTCTTCTGTTTTGCTAGTGTTTGGGATTATCAATGTGCCTTTTGCGATTAATTCATGAATATACTGTTTTGCAATACCAAAATGGAATTTTTTTCGATCAAGTAATGATCCATCTAAATCAGTGAAAATTATTATCTTGTTGTTCATGATGAGCTTTTTTGTGTTAATTGTCTAAAATAAGCAAATGCATATTAGATATATCTGATATGCTTTGATATTTTTTTCAATAAAACCAAGATTTTGTTGAAAAGTATTTAAAATAATATCTAATGAATTAGTGAGCAATATTTCATTATCTTTAAACGAAATCTATGAACTGGCGAAAAAAACATTTTCTCATAATGGATGTGATGATGAAACTTCAAAAATAATGGCTGATTTAGTTATGAAAGCAGAAAGAGATGGGTCTTTATCTCATGGGTTGTTTAGAGTGCCAGCATATATTTCAGGTCTTAAAAGTGGTAAAATAAATGGTAAAGGCAAACCAAATATAAAAACTATCACACCATCAGTAATTAAAGCTGATGGTAATAATTGTTTAGCTCCTGTAGTTTTAAAAAAAAGTATTCCAGAACTAGTTAAACTTGCCAAGGAAAATGGAATTGCTATCTTGGCAATTACAAATTCTCATCACATGGCTGCTATGTGGCCAGAAACTGAAGCAGTAGCAGAACATGGTCTTGCAGCATTTGCTTGCACATCTTATAAACCAGCAGTAGCACCCGCAGGTGCTATTAAACCTTTGTTTGGAACTAATCCTATATCTTTTGCTTGGCCCAGAAAAAATAAACCTCCAGTAGTTTTTGATATGGCGACTGCATCTATGGCAATGGGTGAAGTTCAAGTAGCTAAGAGAGAAGGTCACAAAGTTCCATTAGGTACTGGATTAACAAAAGAAGGAAAGGACACAACAGATCCAGCTGAAATAGCAGATGGGGGTGTTTTATTGCCTTTTGGCGGCTATAAAGGCTCAGGGATTGCAATGATGGTCGAATTGCTCGCTGGAGCCCTTGTTGGAGATAATTTTAGTTATGAGACGGCTGAGAAGGATAATAATGATGGCGGTCCACCAAGTGGTGGAGAGTTCATTTTAGCAATATCTCCAGAAAAATTATCAAATTCTGATTGGGACACACATTCTTCAAAGTTTTTTGAAAAAATGAAATCAATGGGGGATGTTAGACTTCCTGGAGAAAGAAGACATAAAAATAGATTAGATAAAGGACCAAGACATATAAATGAGGACCTGGTTAATAAAATTAAATCTTTAAGTTAATTCTAATTCAATAGGGGTGTGATCTGAAGGTTTCTCTCTACCTCTTGGATATTTATTAATTTTAACGTCCTTAATATTTTTTAATAATGAATTGGTTACTAAGAAGTGATCAATCCTCATACCATTGTTTTTTTGCCAAGCTCCACTTGTGTAATCCCAAAAAGTATACTCTTCTTTATCAGGATAGATATATCGAAATGCATCATGAAATCCTAAATTATAAATTTCTCTTAATTTCTTTCTAATTTCTATTCTATACAATGCATCGTTTTCATATCCTTTAGGATCATGAACATCTTCAGCAGAGGGAATAATATTAAAATCACCCGCAATAATTATATTTTCATTAGTTTTTAAAAGAGATTTTAATTTTTTTATTAAACTATCTAACCAATATAATTTATAATCATATTTCTCAGTATCTACTGGATTTCCATTTGGAGTATAAATGTTTATTAGTTTAATTACTTTTGATTTATATCTTATATCGGCCGTAATTATTCTTGATTGTTTATTTTTATCTTTAAAGATATCTTTTTGAATATTATCTAAATTTTTTTTTGAAAGTATTGCAACACCGTTATAACTTTTTTGACCAAATACATAACTTTTATATTTAATTTTTTTAACATCATCATAAGGATAAGTTTCATCTTGAGTTTTAATTTCCTGTACTAATACTACGTCAGGATCAAATTTTTTTAAGTATTCTTGAACGTTTAATATTCTTGCCCTAATAGAATTTACATTCCAAGAGCTAATAATCATTAAAGAGAAAATGAAACACCACAACCGCAAGATGATTTGCTTTGTGGGTTATTAATTTTAAATTGGTCTCCAATTAATTCTTTTACAAAATCTATTTCTGATCCTTTCAATAGATCTGCTGAAGTTTTATCTATTAAAATATTATCCTGTCTTAAGTCGTCATCTTGAGGTGTTTTATCAAATGAGAAATCGTACTGAAACCCTGAGCATCCACCACCTTTGATAGCGATTCTAAAAAAAGAACCTTCATCCTTGGATGACAATAGGTTATTTATTTGTTTTAACGCATTATCTGTAAATTTAATTTCTTTAATCATTATTTATCACTGTTATTACTAATATAATTAATATTTGCCAATTTTAAAGAATGAATAATTACTCAAAATTAGGTTCTTTTAGATCACGTGGTCGCTTAATAAAAGAGCCAAATAATAAGTTTAGAACTCCATTTCAAAGAGATAGAGATAGAATTATTCACTCAGCTTCATTTAGAAGGTTAAAACATAAGACTCAGGTATTTGTAAACACAGATGGAGATCACTATAGAACAAGAATAACTCACTCAATGGAGGTTGCTCAAATTGCTCGATCAATATCAAGATATCTCAATTTAAATGATGATTTAGTTGAAACACTTAGTTTAGCTCATGATATGGGGCATACTCCTTTTGGACACGCTGGTGAGGACGCTTTAAACGAGTCAATGATTAATCATGGTGGTTTTGATCACAATCTTCAAACTTTAAGAATAGTAATGTTTATTGAAAATAAATACTTGAAATTCAAGGGTCTAAATTTAACAATAGAAACTTTAGATGGTCTTTTAAAACACAATGGACCTATTAATAATACAGATCACTTAGATACAATAATTGGATTTAAAAATTTTAAAAATAAAATAGATTTCAAAAAGAATTCATCTTTAGAAGCTCAAATTGCAGCTATATCCGATGACATAGCCTATAATAATCATGATATTCAAGATGGAATTAAAGCGAAACTATTTTCATTAAATCAATTATGTGAAATTAATTTTTTTAAAGAAATTTATAAATCTTATAAGACAAAAGTTAAAAATTCTAACAGAGATATTATTGTTTACCAAATAATAAGAGACTCAATTAATTTGATGGTTCAAGATGTTATTAAAAATACTTTAAAAAATAT
>CACHML010000010.1 GCA_902580945.1 uncultured Pelagibacteraceae bacterium
TTGTAGTGATCTGGAAATATAAACTTTCTAGATATGGTAAATTTATATTTTTTTAGTGTATTCTCAAATTCTTCAGGATTTCCTATACCACAAAAATACAAATATTTTTTGTTTCGATTAAAATTTTTAAGATTTATAGGAAAATATTTAGAATAAAATATTTTATCATTATAATTTTTTATTATTGATGCAAGTTTGATATTTTTTTTATCACCAATTAAAAAAACTGCACTATATTTTTCTAATATTGATATTTTTTCTCTTAATGGTCCTGCAGGAAGCAAATACCCGTTACCAACACCAAAGGTAGTATTAAAGCAAGCAATTGATATATCATAATTTATTTTTTTGTCTTGTAGTCCATCGTCTAAAATAGCTAAATTAAATTTTTTTCTTTCAGCTTTTTCTAAGCTTAAATTCCTATTTTCATCACTAATAAGGTTTCCATAAGAGCTTAGGATTTTTTTTTCATCTAATTGATCTAAATATTTTTTTTTAATAAATACAGTTTTAAATTTTTTTTTTAGAATTTTATTTATTTTGACACACAAAGATGTTTTTCCAGTTCCTCCAATATAAATATTTCCTACACAAATAGTTTTAATTTTATATTTTTTTCTTATATAAAAAATCTTGAGAAAGTTTACTGAAAGCGTGAAAATTGTGAGTGGTAAAAGTAAATATGATATATAATTTTTTTTATTTAAATATGATGGTTTGATCACTTTCATCTAAATAAATTTTCTAATCTCTAATAAGTTTTTATTTAATATTTTATTACCTAAATGTTTTAACTTTTTATTCACTGTATTTCTTTGTAAAAAATTAATTTTTTTATTAACAACATATTTCATCTTTTTAATTGAATTTATTTTAGTGGTAATATTTAATTTTCCTAACATTTTATAAACTTCTCTAAAATTATCTACATGTGGTCCATACAAAATATAGTTACCTTCTCTTGCTGGCTCTAATGGATTTTGACCTCCATGTTGTATCAACGAACCACCCATAAATGTTAATTTAGATATAGAGTAGAATTTTGAAGATTCACCATAGGTATCTACTAAGTATATATCTGTATTTTTTCTTAATTTCTTAGATGACGTATGTATCTGAGAATTTAAACCAATACTATTTAATTCATCCAATATTTCTTTTTTTCTATTTATATGTCTGGGTATAATGACAGTTATCAAGTTTTTAATTTCAGATTTTAGCTCTTTATGTACCTTACCAATAAATAACTCCTCTCCAGCATGGGTGCTTGCTGCACAAAAAATAACTCTTTTTGAGAATTTCTGCTTAAATTTTGAGTTTGTTAAATTGTTTTTTTTTGTCTCTCCTGCAAACTTTAAATTTCCAATAAATTTAACTTTTTTTGTACCTAGTAATTTTAAATATTTTTTTGATTCCATATTTTGTGGAAGAGCAATCGATATTTTTTGAAAGATATTTTTTGAAAATTTGGGAAAGTATTTCCATCGGTTAAAAGATTTTTTTGTAATCCTTGCATTCAGAAGAATTAGAGGAATCTTTTTCTTGTCTAAATTGTTAAACATATTAGGCCAAATTTCGGAATCTACAAATATTGCGAGTTTTGGCTTCCAGTGATTGATGAAACTTTTAGTTAAAAAGTTTAAATCAAATGGATAAAATTGATGAATAGTTTTCCTAAACTTAAATTTTGAAAAAATATGTGATGAACTTGTCGTAGAAGATGTAATTAAAATTCTTTTAATCTGTTTATCTGATTCAAATTTTCTAATAATTGGAATAATGCTTAATATTTCTCCTACACTTGCCCCGTGTATCCAGATCGTTTCTTTTGCTTTGTTGTTTTTTGAATAAAATCCATATTTTTCCTTAAATCTTTTTTGACTCTCTTTTCCTAAAAATATTCTAATTAATGTAATTAATGGAGAAACCAGCAAAAAAATAATTAAAAAAAAATTATAAATAACAAACATCAACTTTTGTTTATTTGTTTATCGTAATAATTTTTGTAAATTTCAGAATTTTTTAGTAGCTCATCATGATTGCCAGAGTCAATCACAATACCTTTATCCATAACATAAATTTTATCAGAATTTAAAATAGTTGAGAGTCTATGAGCAATTACAACTGTTGTTTTATTTAAGGTTAATTTGTCTAAGGCTTTTTGTATTTTTCCCTCAGTTTCAGAATCTAAAGAAGAAGTAGCTTCATCTAAAAGTATAATTTTACTATTTTTTAAAAATGCTCTGGCAATAGAGAGTCTTTGTTTTTCACCCCCCGATAACCTTACTCCATTTTCTCCAATTATTGTTTCATATTTATTTTGAAGTTTATCTATAAAATCTAAGCACATTGAAAGTTCTGCAGCCATAAAAACTTCGTCATTATCAGCATTTGGTTTTGCATATTTAATGTTATTAAAGATTGTATCATCAAACAGTGTCACATTTTGATCAACAATAGATATTTCTTTTCTAAGAGAAAATAAACTAACATCTCTGATATTTTGTTTATCAATCTCTATAACGCCAGTATTTGGATCATATAGTCTTGGTATAAGACTCAGCAGTGTAGATTTCCCAGAGCCACTTTGGCCTACTAAAGCTGTCATTTTACCTCCATTAATCTTTAAATTGATATCTTTTAAAACTTTATTTTCTGAATTAGATAAATAATTAAAATTAACGTTTTTTAAATCTATCGTTGCATTATCTAAATTTAATTTCTCTTTATTATCATTAGGATCAATTAAATTTCTGGTATCAATAATAGGTAGAATTCTTTTACCCGCAGATAAACCTTGGCCAACTCCTACATTAATTGTAGCTAAAGACTTAACAGGTTGATAAGCCAACATCATTGCAGCCAAAAATGAAAAAAAATTATTTAGACTTAACTGATCGTTCATAATCAATTTTCCTGAGTAAAAAATTAATATTGCAATCATAATACCAGTCAAAATTTCCATAATTGGTGTTGCTCTTATAAAAACTGAAGATATTTTTATAGATTTTTCTTTTAAATCATTAATAAATTTTTCTGATCTTTTTGTTTCATAATCTTCTCTCTGAAAAATCTTAATAATTTTATGATTTTTAAATATATCTATTAAATATTTGTTTAAGTCGCCTGACTTTAATTGTGCTTCTGTTACCACTTTACTCATTCTTTTTCCTAATTTTTTTGCGGTAATTGATGCAAGTGGTATCATAATAATTGCTATTAATGATAGCCTCCAGTTTTGAATGAACATAACACTAAGAAGCCCAATTAATGTTAATCCATCCTTAAAAAGTGCTAAAAATGATGTGCTTAACATTCCAGTGATCTGGCTCACATCAAAATTTAGATTTGAGATATATTTCCCCGTATGTTTATTTTCAATATTTTCTGTATCTGCATTTATAAACGAATTTAGCATATCGATTTGAATTTCTTTTTTCACCTCCTCCGCAACTTTGATCATTGTAACTTTTGCTAGATAAAGCGAAATACCTTTTGTTGCAAATGCCAGTATTATTAGAATTGGAATTACTAAAAGTAAACTTTGATCTTTATTAATAAATATTTTATCAATTGCAGGATCTAACAACCATGCAGTCGCTGATGTACTTCCAGCAACTAATACAGAGAATAAAACTGCTAGAAAAATTTTGTTTAAATACTTTTTAGTGTAGTCTTTGTACAATCTTTTTAATATTTCTAAGTTTGACATTTAAATTATTTTTCCAATCAAAATATTCATAAATACTATTAGTCCTAATAAATTATTACTTTTAAATTTCATCAAGCACATGGTAGGATCTGTGACCTTGAGATTTTTTATTTGATAAATAGCTAAATGTAAAAAGGTAATTATCAGTGATATAAAATATAAAACTTTAAAATTCATTAAAAGACCAACTAAAACTAATGAAATAAAAAAAAATATGTAGCATAAAGAAATAAATTTTTTTGGGTTATTTTTAAACTTAATAGAGGTAGATTTAACTCCTATAATCTCATCATCTTTTATATCCTGATATCCATAAATTGTGTCGTATCCCAGTGTCCAAAATATGGCCCCAAAATAAAAAATAATTGGCACTAAATTTATGCTATTATTTATTGATATCCAAGCAAGAACAAGGCCATAATTAAATGTAATTCCTAAAAATAGTTGTGGCCAGTAGGTATATCTTTTCATCAAAGGATATGTAAATGCTAGTGGCATTGATAAGAGTGCCATCAAAATAGTGAATTTATTAAAATTAATTAATACTAAAAATGCTAATCCACACAAACTAATGGAGTAAATTATTGCAAGTTTTATAGAAACATTTCCTGATGCAATTGGTCTATTTTTGGTTCTCTCAACTCTCTTGTCAAAATTTTTATCTACTATGTCATTTACTATGCATCCAGCAGATCTCATCAGAATTGAGCCAATTAAAAATAGTAAAGTATAAAAATAAAATATTTCGAAGCCAGAGTTGAAATCATAAGCAATAGTAAGACCCCATAAACAAGGCCAAAATAAAAGCATATATCCTATTGGCCTGTTCAGCCTCGTGAGGTTAATGAAAAATTTAATGTTTTGCATAATAATTTACTTGTAAATAGCAAAGCAGAGTCTCATAATCAAATTGATTCGAATGAATATAGATTACACTGTTACTGCATTAATGTTTCCCGCAATACCTCTCATAATGAGCGTTTACAGCAATAGGTTTCATACTCTTAGTGGACTTATTAGAAAAATTCATGATGAATATGTTTTTGAAAAACACACCCCGCCAGAGTGGAAAGATCAACTTATAAACTTAAATAGCAGAATAGGAGTACTAAAGTTTGCTATTATGTCAGCGGCATTCGGTTTTCTATTTAATATGCTTACGGTGTTTGCTCTTTATTTGGATAGTTTAATTATTGCAAGGGTAATTTTTGGGTCTTGCTGTTTATCGATGATGATTTCAATTATTTTTTTTATCAGAGAAATACAAATTTCAGGTAAAGCTTTAAAACTTCATCTGTCAGATATGGATGTCCAGTTTAAGGAATAATTACTGCTGGACCTGTGATCTTTCTTCCTTCTAAATCCTTGTGAGCTTGTACAGCATCTTCTAATTTATATTTTTTATAAATTTCAATTTTTACATTTCCAGACGAAATTTGTTTAAATAACATACTTGCTGCCTCATGTATTTCATCACTATTAGTAAAATATTGATTCATCGCTGGTCTTACAAAATATATACCTTTTGGCTGCAGAGATTTTGAAACAATTATAGGATCAAGTGCTCCAGACGCATTACCAAAAGAAACCATAGTACCCCTTAATTTTAAACACTCAATTGATTTATCATAAGTTGATTTACCTACACCATCATAAACAACAGAAACACCTTTGCCATCTGTAAGTTCCATTACTTTTTTTGCAAAATCTTCTTTTGAATAGTTGATTACTTCGTCACATCCATACTTTTTTGCTATTTCAATTTTTTCCTGACTTCCAACTGTTCCAATAACTTTTAATCCTAAACTTTTTGCCCACTGACAAAAGAATTGTCCAACACCTCCTGCTGCTGCGTGAAATAAAACTGTTTCTCCCTCTTTTGGAACATATGTTTTGTGCAATAAATAAAAAGTTGTCATACCTTTTGTCATAGCACTCGATATAATTTCTAAATTAATATTATCTGGAACTTTAACAATATTTTTTGAAGGGTAATTTCTGTGAGTTGAATAAGAACCTAATGGAGCAGCAGCATAAGCTACTTTATCTCCAACCGAAAAATTAGAGACATTTGAACCAATTTCTTTAATTATACCTGCCGCTTCCAAACCAATTCCTGTTGGAAGTTGAAGAGGGTATAAACCTGATCTATGATAAGTGTCTATATAGTTTAATCCAATTGACACATGTTCTATCTGAACCTCATCACCACCTGGTTTATCTAAAGTAATCTCCTCTAACTTTAGAACTTCAGGACCACCTGTATTTGTTACTTTAATTGATTTCATTTCTACAAAAGTAATTTTATTTTACAAATGTACCTTTATGATAATCCTCGACTGCTTGCAAGATTTCTTGTTTAGTATTCATGACAAAAGGGCCACCTCTTGCAATTTGTTCACCTATTGGTTTTCCAGCAATCAGAAGGAACTTAGCATTAGTTGAGCCATAAACCTTAAGTTTCTCACCAATTTTTAAAAGAATTAATTTTGAATTTTCAATTTTTTGATGTTGTTGACTCCCAATTTTTATTTCTCCTTTAATTAAATAAATAAATGAATTGTGAGTTGAAGGTAAATCAAAATTGAACTCTTTATCTTTATTTAATTCAATATCAAAATAAATAGGTTCAACATTGTGTTTTTTTATAGGCCCCTCAGCTTTTCTAAATTTACCAGCTATTACTTTGACTATTTTTTCTTCATCTAGGTGAGTTTGCATCTGATCAGCATCTATGTATATGTAGCTAGGTTTACTCATTTTTAGTTTAGCTGGCATATTTATCCATAATTGAAACCCATGTAACCTACCTTCTTTCATTGCAGGCATCTCAGAGTGAATTATTCCACTTCCTGTCTTCATCCACTGAACATCTCCTGCAGTCATTCTACCTTCACCACCTGTACTATCTTTGTGTTCAAAGTCTCCAGCTAACATATATGTTACTGTTTCTATGCCTCGATGAGGATGAGGTGGAAAACCAGCTATATAATCTTCACTATTTTCTGATCCGAATTCATCTAACATTAAAAATGGATCAAAGTAATTAGGCTCTACACCAATGCTTCTTTTTAATTTTACCCCAGCACCGTCAGATGCTGGTATAGGTTCGATAATTTGTTTAACTTCAATATTTGACATTTTATTTTAAGAATTTTTTATCTAAGCTAAAATCTTTAGTTCCATTTATGAAAATAAATAAAAACCCACCTGCTAAAGCTATATTTTTCAAAAATGATCCAAGTTGCATTTGGTCAGAAAAATCGTTGTGAAATATTACAGCTGTTGCAATACAGAATAAACTTAATAAACCAGCGGATATTTTTGCCTTATATCCTAGTATAATTAATATTGGTGCAATTATCTCAAGTATTATTGCTGGAATAATTAAAATTCCAGGCAATCCAAAGCTCTCCATCCATTCAATAGTTCCATCATAACTACCAATTTTAAAAAAACCATTGAGAAGGAACAATGCTGAAATTAAAATTCTTGCGATGAGATCTAGAATATTTGTCATAGTAATAAAGTAGTATCTTGCCTAAACAATATCAAGCAACTGTTTAAGATTATTTATTTCATTTTTTGGTGTGTAATCTAAATTATCAAAAATTGCATTGTTTCTATTGACCCAAATTGCGTTAAAACCGTAATTGCCACCTCCAGAAACGTCCCAAGTATTTGCGCTTAAAAAAGCAACTTCCTTCTCTTTAATGTTATATTTTTTAATTGGCAAATTGTAAACTTTTGAACTTGGTTTAAAAATACTTACTTCTTCTACAGATATAATATCATCAAAAATATCATTGAGATTATTTCTATTCACTAATTCATCAAGAAGAGTAGGGGTGCCGTTTGAAAGTATTGAAAGTTTATAATTTTTTTCTCTCAATAATTTCAGAGTTTCTTTTACTTCAGGGTATGGAGATAAAATTTTGTAAAGATCCAATAATTCAGTTCTCATATCTGGATTAATATTGAAAACTTTCATTGATTTATCTAGGCTATCTTCTGTTACTTTCCAAAAATCTTTATGCCTGGTCATTAAACTCCTAAGCCAAGTGTATTCTAACTGAGTGGTCCTCCAATAATTTGAGAAATTTTCCCATTTAATACCAATTTTATCTTTACACTTTTCAGCTGCAGAATTTACGTCAAATAAAGTTCCATATGCATCGAAAATTATTGCTTTAATATTTTTCATAAATTACTTTCTTGATATGAGTAATATTAGAATATTTTTCTCTGAAAGTTTATCTCTTAATTTAACTTCTTCACTTGCTAAACCACAATCACATTATTTGACGAAAGTCATGCGAGTGAAAATTGGAGAAAATTTTTCTTTGTTTAATAAAACTGGTGAATGGTTAGCCAAAATAGACAACATTTATGATGGAAAGGTAGAATTTAGCATTAAGGAACAATTAAGAAGAAAAGAAAATTCCCTGGATATTTGGTTAGCATTTTCACCTATTAAATCAAATTATTCAAATTTTATGATTCAGAAAGCTACAGAATTAGGAGTTACAAAATTTTTCCCTATAATTTTTGATAGGACAATTGTTAGAAAAATTAATTCTGAAAGATTGGAAAAAATAATAATAGAGGCAACAGAACAGTCAAATAGATTGAACCCCCCTTATCTAGAAAAAACTCAAAATTTGAAAACTTTTTTAGAGAAAAATCAAAGTACAATGGATCTAATATTTACAGATCTTAATTCTAAAAACAAAAAAATTGAACTAAATAAAAAAAGCAAAAAACCTTTGTGTATTATAATTGGACCCGAAGGAGATTTTTCTGAGAAGGAAAGAGAGGATATTTTAAATTTTAAAGATGTAAAATCAGTTAAGATCAATGACAATATATTGAGGTCAGAGACAGCAGTTATATCTTCAATATCAATTCTTAATTATATCTTAAATCTATAAATATTTATTTATCAATTTAATAGATTTTTTAATGTCGTCTCTGTGAGAAATCTTGGCAATATATTTTCCATCTTTTAAAAGTATCACAGGTGAACTATGATCAATATTATAATCACCATTTTCAAAAAATATTTTTTGGCTAATTATTCCCCAAGATTGCGAAAGTAAAAAAATTTCGCCTGGATCTCCAGTAATTCCAACAAATTTATTATCAAAATTGCTAAGATAATCTTTTACTACTTCGGGAGTATCTCTTTTAGGATCAACGCTAATAAAAAATACTTTTATATTTTTTTTTTTATTTTTTTTAATTCTATTCATAACTATATCCATTTTATTTAATGTCATTGGACATATGTCAGGACAATTTGTAAAACCAAAAAAAATTGCAGTCAAAGGTCCGTTAAAGGACTCTTGAGTTATTATATTATTGTTCATATCTTTAAGCTCAAAATCTGAGCCCTTGAATGCTGCGACTGATTGATCTTTTTGTTCTTTCATTGATAAAAAGACAGGAAGCATTAAAAATAAGAATATAGTTAAGCATCCTATTAATACTGCAATGGAGGTTTTTAATTTCATTATTGTAAAATTATATATTCGGACTATATAAATAATATGTCTTTGATAAAGAAATTATTTGGCGCATTAACTGAGAAACCTTGGGAACAAAACCAAGCAGTTATAGACAGTGGCCACTCAGGCAAAACATTTGAAATATCAAATCAAATGTCAGCAGTAATAATTATATTTGGAGTGAGCACAACTTTATTTAGTTTAATTTTCACTGGTTACCTTTACTCACTTCCACCTGAACAGGACACGACTTTTATTCTTAAAGCAAATTTACTTTGGATAAATACATTAGTTTTAATTTTAGTAACAATATTTTTTAATAAGATAAGTAAAGATTTAAAAAATGGAATTACAAGTTCAATTAAAAAGAATTTAATTTATGTTGGTGGACTAAGTTATATATTTTTATTCCTTCAATTAGCTCTATGGTATCAATTAATGCAAACTGGAAATTTTGTTTCAACTAATACTTATTTCTCATCTTATTACTTCTTCACTGCGTTGCATGGTATACATTTGTTAGGAGGACTTTTTTTCTGGGGTAAAGTAAGTTCAAGAATTTTTAAATCAGAGGAGAGTGAATACAAAAAAGAAGAAAAAAGTATTAACGCACTTTCGTTATACTGGTTATTTTTATTTATTGTTTGGTTAGTATTTTTTACAATAATGTTTGCGTACAATGATACTGTAATTGAATTTTGTAAATCTTTGATTGCTTAAATTAATTCTAAAGAAATAAAACTAACACAGATCCAAACACTGCAATAATTATTAGCAAAATGTTTACTGATCTAAGATATTTCTTCGTTTCAGGTTTAGCCTCTCCTTTTGAAAATCTTCCAGCTCCTAAAGAAATTACAAAATAGAATGCTAGAACTAAGACAAGTATTGTTATTAAAATACCTAATTTACCGAACATAAATATATTGATTATATTAGTATAATTAATATGTTTTATGACATTTTGTCATAGGTATTTATAAAATTATTATTCTATACAGGCACTATGCATGCAGGAATTATATTTTTACTAGTCATCATCGGATCGATACTATTTCATATCTTTACACCTTGGTATTGGACAGACATAGCATCTAATTGGAAAGGAATGGATGATACAATCACACTTACTTTCTGGGTAGGTGGAGGAGTTTTCGTAGCTGTTTGTCTATTCATGATTTATTGCGTTTTTAGATACCAACATAAAGAGGGTAGAAGAGCAGAATATAAACCTGAAGACAAAAAATTAGAAAAAATTTTAACATGGGCAACAACATTAGGAGTTGCTGCTCTGTTAGCGCCTGGACTTATAATATGGAATCAATATGTAAATGTACCAAAGAATGCAATCGAAGTTGATGTAATGGCATGGCAGTGGGGATGGCAGTACAGATTGCCAGGTAAAGATGGAAAATTAGGAACAACTCAAGTCAGGAACATCGCTGATAATAATCCGTTTGGCATCAATCCAGATGATCCATTTGGTAAAGATGACATAATGGTAGAAAGTGATGTAATAAATTTAGAAAATAATAGACCTGTAAAAATTTTATTAAGATCTGTAGATGTACTTCATAACTGGTATGTACCTCAGTTCAGAGCAAAAATGGATGCTGTACCTGGGACAGTAACTTTTTATTGGTTTGAACCTAACAAAGTTGGAGAATATGAAGTTTTATGCGCAGAGTATTGCGGAGTTGGACACTATGCTATGAGAGGTGGTGTTGAAGTTCAAGATAAAGCTGATTATGAAGCTTGGTTAGGAGAACAAGAAACATTCGAACAATTATCTGCTAGATATGAAAAATTAAACGTAGATGGGAACAAATTAGCTAAAAAATAACAATTTAATAATTTAAAAAAATATATATATAAAGGATAAAAATATGTCAGACGAATACGATAATAATAAATCTTATCAAGCACAATCATCAGAGGTAATGGATGGTTCAACAGGTTCAGTGAATCCTGACATAGATTATGTAAGACCTTCAGAAGTTGGTGAACAAGAATTATATCATCCTCATAGCTTTATTGAGAAATGGGTATTTTGCCAAGATGCAAAAGTAATTGGTGTTCAATATTTCTTAACAGCAGTATTTACAGGAGTTGTAGGATTAATTTTATCTTGGTTAATGAGACTTCAGCTAGGTTTTCCTGAGTTAGCTGGTTTCATGACTGCAGAACATTATTATCAATTCGTGACCATGCATGGAATGATAATGGTAGTTTATTTTTTAACCGCTCTATTCCTTGGAGGCTTTGGTAACTATTTAATACCGTTAATGGTTGGAGCAAGAGATATGGTTTTTCCATATGTGAACATGTTAAGTTTTTGGATGTTCTTTGTTGCTGTTGCAGTTTTGATGGCAAGTTTCTTTGTGCCAGGTGGTCCAACTGGAGCTGGTTGGACTTTATATCCTCCTCAAACAATTTTAGAGGGTACTCCTGGAGCAGGTATGGGAATTTTATTAATGCTTATTTCTTTATCTCTTTTCGTGATTGGATTTACAATGGGTGGATTAAATTACATGATCACAATTCTTCAAGCTAGAACTAGAGGAATGACATTAATGAGAATGCCTCTTACAGTCTGGGGTATATTTACAGCTACAGTGCTTGCAATGTTAGCATTTCCAGCATTATTGGTAAGTGCAATAATGATGACTTTAGATAAGGTTTTACAAACTAGTTTTTTCATGCCAACAATATTAAAGGCTGGTGAAGTTCTAGAATATGGTGGTGGAAGCCCAATTCTTTTCCAGCACTTGTTTTGGTTCTTTGGACACCCTGAGGTTTATATTGTTGCGCTTCCTGCATTTGGAATAGTTTCAGATTTAATTTCTGTTCATGCTAGAAAAAATATTTTTGGATACAGAATGATGGTGTGGGCAATTGTTGGAATTGGAGCATTAAGTTTCTTTGTTTGGGCACACCACATGTATGTGAGCGGAATGAATCCTTGGTTTGGTTTCTTCTTTGCAACAACTACATTAATTATTGCGGTTCCAACAGCCATGAAGGTTTATAACTGGATACTAACTTTATGGAGAGGAAATATAAGAATTAACGTAGTTATGTTGTGGTGTTTAGGTTTTATAGTAACATTTGTTAATGGTGGAATTACTGGAATATTTTTAGGAAACGTATCAGTTGATGTTCCATTATCAGATACTTATTTCGTGATAGCGCACTTCCACATGGTAATGGGTATTGCACCGTTAATGGTAATTATGGGTGCAGTTTATCACTGGTTCCCATTAGTCGCGGGGAAAATGTTAGACGAAGGTCTTGGAAAATGGCATTTCTGGATTACTTTCTTGGGTGCTTACTCCATTTACTTCCCGATGCACTATTTAGGATTTATTGGAGTTCCAAGAAGATATTTTGAAATGTATGATAGTCCATATATGACATCAGCAGTAGGAATGAATGAATTTATTAGTATTGCAGCATTCATAGTTGGCGCTGCACAATTTATTTTAATTTTCAATATAATTAAAACATTAAAAACAGGTAAAAAGGCTGAGCAAAATCCTTGGAAAGCCAACTCACTAGAATGGTACACCTCTACTGTTCCACCAGAACATGGTAATTTCGGTGACAGACTTCCGGTTGTGCATAGATGGCCATATGACTTTAGTGTTCCAGGAGCTAAGGAAGATTATATTCCACAAACTACTGCTCCGAGTGAAGTAATACATACAGAAGTAGAAAAAACATAAGAGAAATAAATGTCTGAACCAAAAATAGACGGCTTCGAACTTAAACCAGGGTTTAAGGGAATGGCGTCTGACACAGCGTCAGACCAAACAATGTTCAAAGGTGTACATTGGGGTAAAGCCATGATGTGGATATTTCTGTTAAGTGATACTTTTGTTTTTAGTTGTTTTTTAATTTCATACATGAAAGGAAGAGGATCAACTCCTGTCGAGTGGCCAAATCCTAGTGAAGTATTTGCACTAGAGGCATTTGGTGTACCTGTTCCGCTATTACTGATTGCTCTTATGACCTTTGTCTTGATTACCAGTAGTGGAACAATGGCTATTGCTGTTAAATATGGATACGAAAAAAACAGAAAAATGTGTGGATGGCTATTATTGGCGACTGCGCTCGGTGGTTTAACTTTTGTTGGAATGCAGGCTTATGAGTGGTCAAAATTAATTCATGAAGGTGTAAGACCTTGGGAAAATCCATTTGGTGCTGCTCAATTTGGATCATTTTTCTTTATGATAACTGGTTTTCACGGCTTCCACGTATCTATCGGAGTAATCTTTTTATTTATATATACTTATAAAGTGTTTGCTGGCCACTACGAAAAAGGCAAAAAAGGATGGTTCACAAAATTAAAGGGCGATTATGTAGAAATTGAGATTTTAGGTCTTTATTGGCACTTTGTAGATCTTGTATGGGTTTTTATTTTTGCATTCTTTTACTTGTGGTAAAATAAATTATGGAAAATACAAATAATATTGAAAAAACAGATAAAAAAGAGGAAGCTTCCACACATAAAATTGGAATTTATCTTTGGATTTGGACTTTGTTATTCGTACTCAGTTTCTTTTCTTACATGGTCGACTGGTATCAATTCCAAGGAATGCTAAGATGGTCATTAATATTATTTTTCATGTTCCTAAAAGCCGGGCTAATAATGGCATTTTTCATGCACCTGTTTTGGGAAAGATATGCATTGGTAAATGTTCTTTTATGGCCAATGACGGCTATAGCTTGCTTCATATTTTTAATGGCAGCTGAATTTCAGTATACATTATTTTCAAGATTATTTTATTTTGTAGTTGGAGGTGGAGCTTAAAATGGATGCATACGGATATTTAGCTTTCTTCTTAATTTTATTTGTTTTCTTTATTTATATTGTTTGGTTTGGCTATTCAGTTAAATTAGAAAATCAGAAAGAACAGGGAGATAAAGTCTCTATAAATCCTTATGATCAGATACCTTTGCGTAGACGATTAATTGATAAGAAAAACAGCAAAGTAGGAATTTTTGATCTTGGAAATCATATCTTAATAGCGGGTGTTATATTACTTGTAATATTTGTTTCACTGAATGTTGAGTAGTAGTGACCACAAATACAATTAAAAAAAAATCAGTTTCAATAAGTTTTTTATCGTATTTTAAATATCTTTTATTATTAATGAAGCCAAGAGTAATGTCTTTGGTTATTTTTACTTGTGCCGTTGGTTTATTAATGGCTCCAGTTTCGGTTTCTTTTCTAAATTCAATAATTGCAATTTTTTTTGTTACTATGGGTGCAGGTGCTGCGGGTGCTCTAAATATGTGGTATGAGGCTGACCTTGATAAATTAATGACAAGAACTTGTCTCAGACCAATTCCTACTGGAAAAGTAAACAGGGAACATGCTCTTTTATTTGGTACATTGCTATCAGTTATTTCTGTAGCCGGACTTTATTATTTTTCAAATTTAACATCAGCTATACTATTATCTATAACAATAGCATTTTACGTATTTGTTTATACAATTTGGTTAAAAAGAAAAACACCACAAAACATTGTTATTGGAGGAGCATCTGGAGCATTGCCTCCAGTTATTGGCTGGACAATAGCCACTAACTCGCTCACATTTGAACCAATAACATTTTTCTTAATAATATTTTTTTGGACCCCATCTCATTTTTGGGCTCTTAGCCTTTATAAAGCAGATGACTATCAAAAAGCTAAAATCCCGATGTTGCCGATTACTAACGGAATTGAGGAGACAAAGAAGAATATTTTTGTTTACTCGTTAGTAATGTTACCAATAGTAATTTTGCCTTATTATATCGGGTTTGTTGGTGAAACATTTTTAATCGTATCTCTATTACTGACATTTTATTACAATTATGTCTGTTACGATCTTCTTAAATTCAAAAAAAACAAATTTGAAATAAAGAAGGCTAAAAAGGTATTTTCTTACTCAATTTTTTACCTATTTTTGCTTTTTGTCTTATTTTTGGTAGACCAGATCATAAAATAAATAATCCTATTTATTTTATAGGAAAATGGTAAAAAAAATTCATGAAATACGTAAGCACAAGAGATAATTCTAAGGAATATAGTTTTGAAGAGGTTTTCATCAAAGGCCTTGCCGATGATGGAGGACTTTATGTGCCTACATCTTTAAAAAAATTTAGTTTAGATGAATTATCACAGCTGAAAAATCTTAATTATTGTGATTTATCTACTGAAATAATAAATTTGTTTTCATCTGATTTTATATCTAAAGAAGATCTTTCTGGGTTAATTAAAAAATCTTATTCGACTTTTAGAGAAAAAGAGGTTGTTAAAATCTCCAATCTTGGTGATCTAAAATTGTTAGAATTATTTCATGGTCCTACATTGGCTTTTAAAGATGTTGCTATGCAATTTATTGGTAATTTGTATGAATATTATTTAAGTAAAAATGATAAAAAAATTAACATTGTTGTTGCTACATCTGGTGATACAGGGGCAGCTGCTATTGATGCAATTAGAGGTAAATCGAATTTAAATATTTTCGTTTTACATCCTAATAATAGAATTTCACCTGTTCAAAGAAAATTAATGACAACAGTTGAAGATGAAAATGTTTTCAATGTTGCAATTGATGGAAACTTTGATGACTGTCAAAATATTGTTAAACAAATGTTTTCAGATTTAGATTTTTCTAAATCAATAAATATGTCAGGGGTTAATTCTATTAATTGGGCAAGAATTATAGCTCAAGCTGTTTATTATTTTTATACATATTTTAAACTTGATAGTGACAAACCAATTTCTTTTTCAGTACCAACAGGAAACTTTGGAGACGTTTTTGCAGGTTACCTTGCAAAACAAATGGGATTACCAGTAGATAAACTTATCGTTGCAACTAATGAGAATGATATTTTGCATCGAGCAATCTCTAAAGGTGATTATGTGTCAAAAAAAGTAAAAGAAACACTTTCTCCAAGTATGGATATTCAGTTAGCAAGTAATTTTGAAAGATTAATATATTATGTAAATAATTCTAATTCGAGTATTACATCAGACATAATGAAGAAAGTTAAGAATAACGAATATAAAATAGAAAAATCAAACTTAGACATTATCCAGAAAGATTTTATTTCAGAAAGTTGTAATGAAAATGAAACTTTAGAAATTATAAAACAACATTTTGACAAAAGTAGTGTCATATTAGATCCTCATACTGCGGTTGGAGTAGGGGCTGCAAATAAGCTTAATTTTAGTGCTTGTGTGGTTTTATCTACTGCACATCCATGTAAATTTCCAGCTGCTACAGATAAGGCTATAAATAAACATGAAGAACTCCCTAAAGAGCTACAATATGTTCATAGTAAAGAGGAAAATTTTCAACTATTAAAAAATGATACAGAGGCAGTAAAAAATTTTGTTAAAAGTAAATTATGAAGCTAAAAGTTAATGACCAAATTCCAGATATAAAAATCTTCCATTTAGTCGATGGCGAACCTAAGGAACAAAATATATCTGAGGTATTAGGATCGAAAAAAATAGTATTATTTGGTCTACCTGGTGCATTTACAGCTACATGCTCTAAATTTCATTTACCAGGTTATGTTAAAAATGCTCAACAAATTTTAGATAAAGGTATTGATAAAATATTTTGTTTAGCCGTTAATGACCCTTATGTAATGAATGCTTGGGGTGAGGCGAATAATATAGGAGAAACTATAACTATGCTAGCTGATCCTTATTTGTCATTTACAAAGCTAATTGGTGCTGAAGTTGATAGAAATTCAAAAGGTATGGGAATGAGATCAAGCCGATATGCAATGGTTATAGAAAATCTCCAAGTTCAAAATATTCAAGAAGAAGAAGAAACTAAAAATTGTGGAATATCCTCAGCAGAGGGTATTTTAGATATTATTTAATTGATATTTTATATTTTCTTTAATTATTTATATAATTCATGGGGATAATTGGTTTAATAATTTGGTGTGTTGGAGGTTTATTGGCTTTTGGGATCAGTGCATTCATTAGAGAAGCCTTAGAGCCATTACTTGGAGGATTTGCTTTTGTAATAGTTGCGGTTTTGTTTATAGTTTTACTTGTGCTACTGACTTATATAGTTCCTTATTCTGGTAGTTTAGAGCCTGGGGCACCTCGCTTCTTCGGAGACTCTCAATAAAAATATAAATATTTAAAATTTTTACATTAAATAATTATTTTAAGCATTTGCTGCTTCCCTAGCAATTAAATCTACTTCATTGTTTAAAGAATCTGTAGAGTGGCCTTTGACCCAACTCCATTTAATCTTAAATTCATCAGTCAAATTATCCAGTTCAGTCCAGAGCTCTTTATTTTTAACCGGTTGTTTACTTGCAGTTTTCCAACCATTTTTTTTCCAGTTATGTATCCATTCTGTTATTCCTGATTTTACATATTTAGAGTCTGTAAAAATCTGAACATTGCTTCCTTTAGTAATTTTTTTAAGAGCTTTTATTGGAGCAAGTAATTCCATTTGATTGTTAGTGGTATCTTTTTTGCTACCTTTTATACAGGTTTTTTTTTTACCTTCTATAATGATTGCAGCCCACCCACCATTTCCAGGATTACCCAAACAAGATCCATCAGTATAGATTTTTATCATTAGCTGTAATCCTTAAATGAATTTAATTTTCTGTGAAAATTTAATTTATCTAAATATTCTTTTGGGTCTTTAATTTTAATTAATGCTTTTTTTGGAGTATTTAAATAATCATACGATCTCGTAAGAAGATATCTCAAAGCTGAACCTCTACATAAAGTATTGAAATTATTCTTTTCTTTGTAATTCAATTTTCTGACAGATTGGTAACCTTTTAATAATTGAGAAGACTTACTTTTATCTAAAATAAAAATTTTATTTTTTTTTTTAAAACATAATGCATTCACACATGTAGCTAACTCATAAGCTAAAAAATCATTTGCAGAAAAATAAAAATCAATGAACCCATAATATTTTTTCTTATAGAAAAAAATATTATCAATAAACAGATCGCTGTGAATTATTCCATTGGGCATATTTTTTGGCCATTTTTTCTTGATATCGACTAAGTTGGATCGCATAGTATCTATTAAATTACTTGATAGTTTATTTATTCTTTTATCTATTCTATTCAATAAAGGTCCCCACGAATTCACTGATAATGAATTTTTTCTATATAATCTCAATTTTTTTGCAGCCAAATGTAATAGAGCTGCATTTTTTCCAACTTGAAAACAATCTTTATTTGTAAGTTGATTTTTGTCTTTTCCCTCTAAAAAACTTACTAAACATGCAGTCTTATTTTTAATTTTGAATAAATATTTACCTTTTTTATTTTTTATTGGCTCAGGACACTTAATTTTTTTTTTAGATAAACCAAACATCAAGTTCATAAAAAAAGGCAAATCTCTCTTTTGAACTCTCTTTTCAAAAATGGTTAATATTATTTTTCTCTTATCTGTTTTTATTAAATAGTTTGTATTCTCAATTCCTTTTTTAATACCAGAAAATGATTGGATTTTACCTATTATAAAACTTTTCTCTATTAGACTTAAATCGCTTCGATTTATTCTTGTATATACAGCCATTAATTTAATTTTCCTGGAATCTTAAATGTTACGTCCTCTTTTACTATTTCAACTTCCTCTATTTCTACAGTAAATTTTTTTTTAATATTTTCTATGAATTCATTAACTAATACTTCAGGAGCCGAGGCACCAGATGAAATGCCTATTGTTTTGCATTTAGATATTTTTTCTAGAGGAAAAGTGCTTTCCGAATGAATTAATTCAGCATTTTCACATCCATTATTTTTAGCTACTTCAACCAATCTAACTGAGTTAGATGAATTTCTACTACCAATCACAAATAGATTATCACATTCTTTCGCAATCTTTTTTATTGCAGATTGTCTATTTGTGGTCGCATAGCAAATATCATCTTTCTTGGGCTCGCGAATATCAGGAAAGCGTTTTTTTAAAACGTTTATAATATCTTTAGTATCATCAACCGATAATGTTGTTTGTGTAATATAAGCAAGTTTATTGTTTTTATCCCTCTGATAATTTTTTGCATCATCAATTGTTTCTATGAGATGAATTTTTCCATCAGGGACTTGACCCATTGTGCCAATTACTTCAGGATGATTTTTATGACCTATAAGCAAAACTTGAATATCTTTTCTATTTAAATTTTCTGCTTCTCTGTGAACTTTAGATACTAGTGGACATGTTGCATCAACAAAAATCATATTTAAACTTTCTGCTTCTTGAGGAACAGATTTTGGGACACCGTGAGCTGAAAAGATAACAGGTCTTGTTTTGTCTTCAATTTCATTAATCTCTTCAACAAATATTGCGCCAATTTTTTTTAAACCATCAACCACATGTTTGTTGTGAACTATTTCATGTCTTACGTACACAGGGGCGCCATATTTTTCTATACATTTCTTAACAATTTCAATTGCTCTATCAACTCCTGCACAAAAACCTCTGGGAGCTGCTAAAAGTATTTTAAGATGATTATTTTTCACTTTCATCCTTTCGAAAAAATGGGATTAAAAAAACAATACATGCAATTAGAAAAAAAAGACTGCCAAACATAGCCCAAAAACTTCCCAAACTTGATATGATAAAACCCAACGCAGAGACAATGAATAAAATCCAACCAATTAGATTAATATTTTTATTGTTCATTTTTTTCAATTAAATATTCGAGCAATATATGTGGAAAAGTTAATGAGGCCAATCCAATAAAAATTACTCGATATATAGTTTCATTAAATTCGTTATAATTATGCAGAATTGATATTGAAATGACATATCCTAAAATCGTCAAAATTGTAAGTGGTAAAGCTTTCTTGATGAACACTGGCAAACCCTTTTTTAAATTTTTATTTAATTCTCTAATCAAAGAAATCGAGTGCCTAATAGAATGTAAAAAGCAAAAGTAAATTGTAAAAGCAATTATTGGATTAAGAAAATAATTTAGGATTAGTATAGATAAATAATCCATTAACAGTAGTGATCTTGCTTCAAAACTTTTATTTAATGACAAAATAATCCCAGAGACCAAAGATAAAAGTATAAGCATGAATAATATCTCATTAGATATTATTAAATTGTTTGAAATATAAAAATTTAATGTCTCAAAAATTGCGAGTGTTTCCTCTTTATGGAAAAATAAGGGTGATGTAATTATTAATGATCCTTTTAAAAAATAAACTAATTCAAATTTTTCCTTTTTATTAATAAATTCTGAGTCCTCTTTACCAAAATGATAAGCTGCAACAATTAAAAATAAAAGAAGTAATAATTTTGGAAATACTAACCAAATCAATATTGTAATTACACCAATAAACAAATATCCTAAATAAAAAATACTCATAGATTTATATCCAAAATACCTGATAAGCTTCTGACCTTTAATATGATCCAGAGAACCATGAGATATTCCAATAGTTAAAATCAAAAATAATGAAATAATCAAGAAACTACCTTCTCTTAGGTATTCTATCCCAGATAAAAAAATACATAAATTAAAAAAAATTAAAGAGTGGTAAAAATTAATTTTGATCATTTAATTTAAAAAAGTGCTTTTATAAAAATCCATTTAGGCATTTTTAATATTATTGATAAATCTTCAAAAAAATTACTTCTATTCGACAAAAATTTTATAACAGTATTAGATTTATTATTAAACATCCTAAAAAAAATATTCGGCATTTTGCTTGGATTATTTTTCAGAACTTTTAAGAAAATATTATCGAGAAATTGATATTTCTTTTTAATTTGAAAAGTTTTCAATTTACTAATGTTTTCTATGTTTTCACTTATATATTTACTTTGTTCTTGAATATTTAGAAAAGTATAACCAGTGCTTAACCTTGTCATACCTCCAGCTGTTCCAATATTAATTTTATTCTTAATCTGACTAATTGCTGGGTAAAAAAGAGGTATTGCACCCACTTCTTTATATGTAATTTTATAATCTTTTATTTTAAGATTATTCTCAATATATTCTCTAATTTGCTGATCATAATCTTTTTGGGAGTCGTCGTTCATTTCTGATAACCAAGTTGTTTCAACCAATGCTTTCTTTTGTGAATATGGAAGTGTATAAAAAAAATGAACACTTCCTCTCTGTTCACAATCAAAATCCATTAGATTCATCATTTCTTCATCGAAAAATTCCTTTTTTGTTTCTATTTCTACCCCACAAAAATGCTGCCATAGTCCATTGTTTTGATTATTTAAATTTGGAACACTATTAAATACTAAAGAGTTATCAAAGTTTATATTTTGATCATTTTTGTGAAATGAAATATTTTTATTTTCTTTTAATCTATTGTTTATCTTCTCATAAAATAGCCCACTATCAATACTTTGATATGGATAATTATTGCACTCTAGATATCTAGTCTTTTGGGGCACATTTATAGAAAAATGTTTCCAATTTTTTTTTACACAATCTTCAAAATTATGCGGGAATGTCTTCCAAAAAGACCAAGTTTTATCTTTTTTGTATTCATTTCTCGGTTCAATAATAGCTAATGTTTTATTTTTTAACTTATTATTTGTCTCTAATTCGTATGCTAAAGATAATCCTGCGCAACCTCCTCCGATTATTACAAAATCAAAATCTTTCATTTAAGTTTATTTCTTCACTAATTAATTTGTGTTCTTTATCTCTAAGGTGATTATGTTTTTTAATCAATGATAGTTTTACTAGGTCAAATATACATAATATTGTTTGTAATATTTTACCACTTTTAGTAACAAAAATTTTACCTGATTTATTATAATTTTGAATTGTTTGTTTTTTAATAATATTTCTTCCAATTTGTCTATAAACTCTTCTTGCAACTAAAATTGAAAATCTAAGAGTTAATTGAATATCTTTTATTGATGAAAAGCTACTATCATAAAATAAATCTGCAGTAGCTAATGTTTCTTTTATGGTTTCAAAATTATGTTTTATGTAAAACCTTTTATTTTTAGAGTCCTCTATCACATCTCTAGAAATATTTGTTAGTTGCATAGCTATTCCCAAATCTATAGCCGATTTAAGAGAATTAGAGCTGGTGACATTTAAAATTTTTGCCATCATTAATCCAACAGTTCCTGCTACTCTATATGAATAAATTAATAATTCCTTTTTTGAATTTAATTTTACTTCGCTTTGAATATCAGACTCCACACCATCGAATAGGTCTTCTACAATTTTTGTGGAAATATTATATTCATGCATTAATACCCACATATTTTTTATTATCGGATTCTGAAATTCTTGATTGTTAAAATTATTTTTGAAGTTTAAAAATCTTCTTAATTTAACATCAATTGTACCTTCATCGTCTGCTATATTGTCTAAAGTTCTACAAAAATCGTATAAATTAGAACACTTCAAGTAAGTTTCTTTCGGAAGAAAAAAACCAGCCCAGTAAAATGATTTTGCGTATATTGATAGAAAACTTTTTTTCTCCATTACAAAATTTTGTCTAAGACTTTTGCTGAAGATAGTACTCCTGGTACACCTGCTCCAGGATGGGTGCCTGCTCCAACAAAATACAAACCATCAAAAATCTCTGATTTATTATGAAATCTAAAATAAGCTGATTGGGTAAATTTTGGTTGAATAGAAAAACCTGAGCCATATTTTGTATTTAACTCTTTCTCAAAATAATCTGGAGTTAAATAAAAATCCTCAACAATATTTTCGCTTAGATTGGGAAGTAAACTTTTTTCCATTTTTTTAATTACTAATTTTTTCATTTTATCTCCCTCAATAGACCAGTCTATACCAGATTGATTATTAGGAACTGGCACCAACACATAAAAACAATCGTGATTATCGGGCGCCATAGATTTGTCAGTAGCTGTTGGTCTATGTAAGTAGTAACTAATATCGTCATTTAATTTTTTATTATTAAAAATATCATCCAAATGTTCTTTGTACTTATCTCCAAATTTGATGGTATGATGTTCAACATCGTCATAAACTTTTTTAGTTCCAAAGTAATATACAAATAAACCCATTGAATATTCCATTCTTTTCATCTTCCAATTAAAAATAGAATTAATACTATTTGTGTTAGCTAATTTTGAGTAAACTGCAGGTGGATCGGCGTTGCAAATGACATTATCTGTCTCTATTTTGTCCCCGTTGCTTAGTTCAACGCCAGTTATTTTATTTTTATTTGATAAGATTTTATTTACTTCGCATCCTTTTAATATTTTTATATGTTCTTCATTCATTAGTTTTTCCATACCATTTATTATTTGACCAGTACCCCCCATTGAATAATGAATCCCCCATTTTTTTTCTAAATATAAAATTAATCCATATATGGATGTTGTTGTAAAAGGATTACCACCGACCAACAGTGGATGCATACTAAGTAATCTTCTTAATTTTTCATTTTCTATGTAAGAGGAAACTAAACCATACACAGATTTATAACTCTTCAGATTGAACAAAGAGGGTACTTGCTTTAACATAAATGAAGGTTTATCAAATGGTACATCTGATAATTCAGTAAATCCTTTATCGAAAATTTTTTTGGTAAATTTTACTAAATTTTTATAACCCTTGGCATCTTTTTCATTGATCTTTATTATTTGATCAATCATCTCTTGTTCATTACCTGAGTAGTTAAATTTAAAACCATCCTCAAATACAAATTGATACCAGGTTTTGAGAGGTCTAATTTCTAAATAATTTTTTGAGTTTTTATTAAAAAGTTGGAATAATTCATCAATCAAATAAGGCGCTGTTATAACAGTTGGACCACCGTCAAATGTAAATCCATTTTTTCTAAAAACTCTTGCTCTTCCACCTAAATCTTTATGTTTTTCAATCAGAGTCACATTATGACCCTTAGCCTTTAATCTCAATGCTGCGGCCATACCCCCAAAACCTGATCCAATTACTATCGAATTCATAATAAAGATTTTATATTATTTTGAGTAAATGTAACGTAATTAAGTTATGAATTAATTTTTTTTAATTCAGACTTTGCTTCTTCAAGATTTTTTTCAAAAAGATTATCTAATTTGGACCTATCAACTGTTGTAGTCATAATCTTTTTCACAGACTCTAGTGCAATTTTAATTGATCTATTTTTTATTTCTTTGATTGCTGATTCTTTCATCTGATTTATTTTAGTTTGAGTTAAATTTTTCTTTATTTCAGAACTTTTATGAAACTTTTCATTCATGCTAATAACAAGCTGTTCCGACTCAGTTTTGGCTTGATCGAGTATTTTTTTGGTTTCTACTTCTACAGAGTTAAGTTTAGCCTGAGCCTCATCTAAGAGTTTCTTTGACTCAACTCTTAACTTTTCACTTTCATCAATTTCCTTTTTTATATCTCCTATCATTTTTGTAAGGAGATTGTTTATATTCTGAGGAATTTTAAAATATACTAACAGACCAATAAATATAAAAAATGAAATTGCTACCCAAAATGTTGCATCAAACGACATCTTTTCTCTCTTTGTTTAATTTTGCTTGATCCTCTACTATTGCAGCAATGCTGCTACTATTTACATCTTCACCAATCAGCTCTTTTATTAATTCTGCTGATGTTTCGGCTGCTATTTTGTTTATTTTTTCTCCTGATTTGTTTCTAAATTCAGACAACTCGTTTTCTACTGAACTAATTTCTTCATCAAGATCTTTTTCTAATGTATTTCTTTTTTTATTAATATCCTCTAATATTTTTTCTCTAGCTTCATTAAAGTAGTTTTTCGCTTTAATTTTACTTTCTAAAATAATTTTTTCATATTCATCAATTTTTTTCTGACTTTCTTCTTTTTGTTTTTCTGCTGTTTCAATATTTTCTAGTATTTGGGACTTTCTAGTTTCCAAGTTATCGCTGATTTTCGGCAATATAACTTTGGTTAAAACAATAAAAAGTATTCCAAATGTGATGATAAGCCAGAATATTTGAGATATCCAAAACTCTGGATTGAGTTGAGGCATACCACCACTTTCAGCAGCAAATACTGTATTAAAACATGCAAAGCATGTGACGAATACTAAAATAATTTTTTTTTTTAACATTAACTAAAATGCAAATAAAATAATCAACGCAACTACTAGTCCAAATAATCCTGTAGCTTCAGCTAAAGCAAATCCTAATAATAAATTAGGGAATTGTTTTTGAGCTGCAGACGGATTTCTCATAGCACCAGATAAGTAATTACCAAAGATAATTCCAATACCAACTCCTGCACCTGCTAGCGCAATAGCTGCCAAACCTGCTCCTATCATTTTTGCTGCTTCTAATTCCATTCTTCCTCCTTTTTTTATTAATGGTGTAAATTTAATGCATCATTCAAATAAATGCATGTTAAAATTGCAAATACATATGCTTGAAGAAAAGCAACTAATATCTCCAAACCTGTAAGTGCAACCGAAAAACTTAGTGGAAGCCACCCACCAACAATTCCTAAGCTAATGACAAAACCCCCAAATACCTTCATCATCGTATGACCAGCCATCATATTTGCGAAAAGTCTTACAGATAAGCTAATTGGCCGACTTAAATACGAGATAATCTCAATAACAACTATTAACGGAAGTAATACCATTGGAACTCCACTAGGAACAAATAATTTTAAATATCCTAATCCATGTTTAATAAATCCAATAATTGTAACTCCAATAAAGATAAAAGCTGCTAACACAAATGTAACTATAATATGACTTGTTACTGTAAACGCATAAGGTATCATTCCGAACATGTTACAAAATAGAACAAACATAAATAGTGAGAAAATAAAAGAAAAGTATGGTTTTGCTTTTGATCCAGCTGTATCACTAATCATTTTTGCCACAAAGGTATAACTGAGTTCTGACAATAGTTGTAATTTGTCAGGTATTAAGGTTTTTTTCTTAGCACCTAAATTAAAAATTATCAAAATAGCTAATGAGCTTATAACCATAAATAAACTTGCATTGGTGAAAGAAATATCAACAGAGCCTAATTTTATTTCCGGTCCAATCCTATAAACGTTGAATTGGTACATTGGATTTGATGCCATTATATTCTCTTACTTATTCTGCATTTTTTTTTGCTGATTTAATTACATTCATGATACCCGCAATTACTCCTACAAAAAAAAATATTAAAATTAACCAGGGCTTAGTACCAAACCAATTGTCTAAAATAAACCCAATAATTGTCCCAACAGCTACCGCAGCAACTAATTCTGTACTCATCTTAAAAGCATGGCCCATTCCTGACGTCTTGGGCTCTTTATTTACTGAGTATTTAGACTTTGCTCTATTTTTTGCACTTTTAAGGCGAGTTTTGAAATCTTCCTCTACCATTAGCCTAAGCTACCATGCTTTCAGCTTTTTGAAGGTCAACAGCAACTAGTTGACTTATCCCTTTCTCTGGCATTGTAACCCCATATAATCTATCCATTTTTGACATAGTCAATGCGTGGTGGGTTACTATTATGAATCTTGTGGAAGTAATTTTTGTTAACTCGTTTAGAAGATTGCAAAATCTAGTAACGTTTGCATCATCAAGTGGAGCATCAACTTCATCTAAAACACAGATTGGTGAAGGATTAGTTAAAAACACAGCAAATATTAGAGATAATGCTGTTAAAGCCTGCTCACCTCCTGAAAGTAGAGTAATAGATTGAAGTCTTTTCCCTGGAGGACTCACTAGCATTTCTAAACCAGCATCTAAGGGATCATCTGAGTCTACTAATTCTAATTTAGCACTACCTCCATTAAATAACTTTGTATAAACTTCATTAAACTTTCTATTTACTCTTTCAAAAGCATCTAAAAGCCTTTCCCGACCTTTTTGGTTCAGTTCTGTGATACTCTCTTTAAGTTTTAATATTGCTGTAACAAGATCCTGTCTGTCTTGTTCCATTTTTTTTATTTCAGTTTTATATTTTTCAGTCTCATCGTCAGCTCTTAAATTAACAGAACCAAACTTTTCTCTTTCTCTTTTTTTTTCGTCTAGTAGCTCCTCTTGAGTAATTAAATCTGGAAATTCATCACTTTTTTCAAGATTTGAATAATCAAGTATTTTACTTTCTTCTAAATTTAACTCTGTCATTACCCTTTCCAAAAGATCATTCCTTCTTTTATTTAAACCTTCAATGGTAGCTCCAGAGCTTGCTTTTTTTTCTCTTATTTCAATTGAACTTTCTTTTGTATTATTTAGCTCGACTCTTATTTCTGTAATATTATTATCTATTTTTTCGACTAAAACTTCATTTTCATTTTTTTCATTTTCTGAAATTCTTAAATTTTCAGAAATCTTTCCTTTTTTTTCTGCTTGAGATTGAGGTTTTTTTTCTAGCAAATTTAATTTTTCTTCTAACTTATTTTTTCTAGTGTTTAATTCGTTAACCATTTTTTCAGAATTGGTTAATAGATTTTGCCAACTTTCAAATTCCTGATCAATAATATTTATTCTCTCTTTTCTTTTTACAGATTCTCTTTTTATGTTTTGGTTTTTACTGTAAGTTTCTGCGTACTCATCTTGTAATTTCTTTATTTGATCACTTTTAGAAGTTAAAGTTAAAATAGTATTATCACTTTCAAAATCTTTAACTTTCATAGTTAAATAAGATAAATTTATTATGCACTCGTCTAAAATTTTTAATGTCTGGTGATTTCTATTTTCAGAAATTAATTTTTTAACTTCTTCAATTTGGTTTTTTATATTATTGATAATTTCATTATTTTTTTGTAAAGACTCCGCACTAAAGCTCTCAAGCAATACATCCATTCTATCTTGTTCATTTTTTAATTTTGATTTAGAACTTTCTAAGTCTTGATTTGATAACTTCTCAGTCTCATAGTACTTTGAGTCTGTTTCAATTAAAGTATTTCTTTCTTCTTTAAGTCTTTTTTCATTTGAATTAGCGTCAATTACAATACTTTTTTCTCTATCTATATCTTCGTCTATAACTTTAATGGAATTTTTTATTGTATTTATTTCTTCGTTTATCCTCATACTTTCTTCATCTAAAGCTTTAAGCTCAAGATTTAATCTTTGTATCTTAGACAAATTCTCAATATTCTTCTGTCTAATTGGTTCTACTCTTTCAAGTTCGATTTTAATTTTAGTTTCTAGCTCATTAATTTGTTTATTAATTTCCTCTACTTTAGTGTCTGCTTCAGTATTTACTTCATTTTCTAAACTAATTTCTTTATCAATTTCTATGAGTCTTAAATAATATAGACCTGCTTCTACTTTTTTTATTTCTTCAGAAATTAACTTATATTTTGCTGCTTCTTCAGCTTGTTTTTCTAAACTTGCCAATTGTTTTTCTTGCTGTCGTCTAAGTTCATCTGCTCTTTTTAGGTTATTTTCTGCTGCTCCTAATCTGATTTCAGCCTCATGTCTTCTTACATGAAGTCCTGCTATTCCAGCGGCTTCTTCAAGTATTGCTCTTCTGTCAGATGGCTTTGCAGTAACTAATGCTCCTATTCTTCCTTGACTTATTAATGACGGTGAATGAGCTCCAGTGGATAGATCTGCAAAAAACATTTGCGCATCCTTTGCCCTAACTTCTTTATTGTTTATGTAAAACTTTGACCCTTTGTCTTTTTCAATTTTTCTCCGGATTTCTATTTCATCTAAATTATTATATTGATGTGGACCATCTTTATTATCATTATTTAAACTTAAAACCACTTCTGCAATATTTTTTGATGGTTTATTAGATGTACCTGAAAATATAACATCCTCCATTCCTGAACCCCTCATACTTTTAGCCGATGTTTCTCCCATACACCACCTTAGAGACTCAACAATATTTGACTTGCCACAACCATTAGGACCTACAATACCGGTAAGTCCTTTTTCAATTAGAAAATTTGTTTTTTCAGCAAATGACTTAAAGCCATTTAATTGGATTTTTTTAAACTCCATTCAAAGACTTATATCAGTTTTTCAATATATTTTTTTAATTTTTTATAGTTCTTTGCATTTTCGAACTTTTCACCATTAATTATTAGTGTTGGAGTTGCTTCTATTTTATAACCTTTTGATGCATCTATTCGGTCTTGTAATATATGATCCTCTAATTTCGAATCTTTTAAACACTTATCAAAACTAACTCCCAATAGAGAATCATATTCGTCTACTAAAATTTTTAAATTTTTGTTAATATCCTCTATTGTGTTACCTCTAACCCACTCTGACTGATTTTCATACAAGTAATGAAGAATTTCTGAATTTCCATCATTGTTACAATGAGCTATTTTTGATGCATTAAAAGCGGCCATATCTAACGGGAAGTTTCTATATTCAATTGAAATTAAGCCTTTATCGATAAAATCAGTTTTTAAACTAGGATAAATATTTTTATGAAAATCAGCACAATGGCTACATGTTAAAGACTCGAAGATAATAAGTTTTACTTTTGCATTAAAATTACCCTCTTTAATAGGTATAATTTCTGCTTTTAAATTAAAAGAGGTAAAAAATAATATTATTGCTATTTGTATTAATATCTTTTTCATTTTGTTTTAAATAGTTTATTTAATTCTAGTAAAGAATTTTTAATTTTATCATTCTTGATAGTTTTAATCTTGTTTATATTTTTCCTTTTTGTCGCATTATTTAATTTACCTTGATTACTTTTTTTAAATACTCCCTCAAAAGTTTTTAGTTTTATGCTATCGACCACATTGTAACCAAAAAATATATTCATTTTTTTTAAAATTTCTTTTTTTGAATATTCGAGATCTACTTCATTTCCTCTTTGAACCATTATATTTAAACAACTTCCATTTAATTTTGAATTTTTAAAAGATACTGGATAGCAAACATCAAATAATTCTTTACCAACTATAAATTTCCAATTGTCCAAAGTATTTGAATAAATTTGGCCTTTTTTATTCAATATTCTTTTTGCTTCTTGAGGCAAAGTATCTTTAAAAGATCTTAGTCCTTGAACAGATTTAGTTCTCTGCTTAGTATTATACTTAAAATTCATATGACAGTTCAAAACATACCAAATAAAATTTTAAATTGGTACGATAATAATAAAAGAGACCTACCCTGGCGAAAAAAAGTCTCTAAAAGTCAAAAAGAATATTTTACTTTGGTAAGTGAATTTATGTTGCAACAAACTCAAGTTAATACAGTCATACCATATTTTGAAAATTTTATTTCTAAAATTCCAGATTTAAAAAGTCTATCAAAAGTTAGAGATTTTAAATTAATGAAATGCTGGGAGGGATTAGGATATTATTCAAGAGCAAGAAATCTTAAAAAATCAGCAAAATTAATTATAAATGAATTTAGGGGAAAGCTTCCAGATAATGAGGAAAGTTTAAAATCGCTACCTGGGATTGGAGAATATACTTCAAGAGCAATTATGGCAATTGCATTCAACAAAAAAATAATTCCATTAGATGGAAATGTTGAAAGAGTTTTAAAAAGATTATTTTATTTAAAAAATGAAAAAGAAATTTCTAAAGAAAATTTATATAAAAAAAAATCTTTTTTCGGAGAGACAAATAGAGCAAGCGATTACGCTCAAGCTATAATGGAAATAGGAGCATTAATTTGCAAACCAACCAAACCACATTGTAATCTATGTCCAATCTCAGTAAATTGTAAATCTTTTAAAAAAAATGACTTTGAAATTATAAAAATAAATAAATTAAATAAAAAAAAGTTTTTTGAGGCAAAAATTTTTCAAAATAAGAAGAATAATTATTATCTCTTAAAAAACAGACAATTTAATTTTTTAAAAGACATGCCAATATTTCCAATGAATGAGATACCTAGGGCAAAATTTAAAAATCATATTGGAAAAAGGATTAATATTAAAATGTCAAACATGGATATGAGGATTGCAATTACGATGAAAAATAAATTACCAGAAAAGAAGAATGGTTTTTTTGTTGATGTAAAAGATTTAAGTAATTTGACTTTGCCCTCATTTACAAAGAAAATACTAAATACAATTAGATAAATTAATGAAAAAAATTGCAATTGTAGGCGGAGGAATATCAGGGTTATATTTTGCAAATATTTTAAATAGTCAAAAAAATTTTGAATACAAAATATTTGAAAAAAAAGATAAGTATAATTTCCAAGAAGGTTATGGAATTCAATTATCAGTAAATAGTATTAAGTTATTAAATAACATAGGATTTAAAAATCTACCTGCTTCTGAAGTAAGCTTTCCATCAAAAGTGAATTTCATACAAGCAAATAACTCTAAAAAAATTTGCGATATAGACCTTACACAATTTAATGATCCATTAAATCGATACACAACACTAAAAAGATCAACATTATTAGAATTTTTATTTAAGAATGTGCCTGAAAATCAGATTAAATTTAATTCAAATATAACAAAAATAGAAAAGGCGAATGGCTTCAGAATTACTTTGGATGAAAATACGCATGAGGAATTTGATTATTTGATAATTGCTGATGGTATTTTTTCAAAAACGAAGTCATTGATATTGAATGATATTACAAATCCAAAATATAACTTTAATGTCGCTCTTAGAGGTAAGTTAAGGGGTGATTATGGTAGTGATATTTCTATTTATATGGCATCAAACAGTCATTATGTGATCTATCCGATAAACCAAAATAGTGAATATAATTTTGTAGCTATCATAAAAAAAAAAATATCATCAGATGAGCTAAGAAATTATGATTTATTTAAATCTAATGAGTTTTTAAGCTCTCTAAGATCAAGTTTACAAAAAACATCACAAATAAGCTTTGGACATTTAAGTGAATTAAAATCTTTTCCTGTTTACGTAAGCAGAAAATTTCCGAGTTTAAATGAACAAAATATATTTTTATCCGGTGATGCACTGTTCACTTTCCCACCATCATTTGCTCAAGGTGCGTCCCAAAGTATTGAAACCGCAAACGATATATTAAAAAGTATTTTAAATGGTTCAAATGAATACTATCAAAAGAGAATTGAAAATATTTCCTCAATAAATGACAAATCAAAATTTAATCATTTTTCATTCCATTTATCAAATCCTCTAAGTGTCTTTATTAGAAATAACATTTTGAAGTTTCTCTCAAAAAATAAAACATTTCTTGAAAATTATTTGGGTAAAATTTATAGAGCTTAATTTGTAGGTCTTAGTCTTTGTCGTAAATCATCAATTGGCTTTAAAGAATTTCCGGATTTATAATGCCAAAATGTCCATCCATTACAACTTTCTGCACCAATAATTTTTGCTGCCACTTTATGGATTGATCCTTCTGACTGCTGATATTTTATACTTCCATCCGCCATAATTTTGGCATTTACTTTTTTCTTTTGGTCATAAATTTCTGTTCCAGGTTTAATCAGACCCAGTTCAACTAATGATCCGAAAGGAATTCTTGGTTTAGTTCTGTTATTTTGTAGAGTATCTAGATATTCATCTTTTATGATATTTGTATTCTCTAATCTTTTCTTTGCAGCATCGAAATAATATTTTTCTTTTTCGATTCCAAAATAATTTCTACCTAATTTTTTTGAAACAACAGCTGTAGTACCGGATCCTAAAAATGGATCCAAAATGAAATCATTTTTGTTTGATGAAGCTAATATTATTCTATGAATTAAAGACTCTGGCTTTTGTGTAGAATGAACTTTTTTTCCATTTTTTTTTAATCTTTCTTTTCCGTTACAGATTGGGAAATTCCATGTGGATCTCATCTGCAGGTCATCATTTAAACATTTTAATGATTGATAATTAAAAGTATATTTGGATCCTTCGCTCTTTGAGGCCCAAATAAGTGTTTCATGTGCATTGGTAAACCTCGTTCCTCTAAAATTTGGCATTGGGTTATTTTTATTCCAAATTACATCATTTAGTATCCAAAAACCCAAATTTTGGATCGTAGTGCCAACTCTAAATATATTATGGTAGCTACCTATAGCCCAAATTGTTCCATCCTTTTTTAAAATTCTTTTACATTCTTTTAACCACTCAAAAGTAAATTCATCATAGCTTTTAAAACTTTCAAATTGATCCCATTTATCATTAACAGCATCCACTTTAGATCTATCCGGTCTACTTAATTCTTTTTTTAATTGAAGGTTATACGGAGGGTCAGCGAATATAAGATCAAAAGTTTCGTTAGGAATTTTTTTTAATTCCTTTAAACTGTCTCCATTAATAATTTTATTTTCTAAAGTTTTAAGACTCATTTTTTAAATATTAATTAGACTCCAGAGAAGAGTCTGCGTCAACCTGTGATTGAATTATTTTGAGTCTACTTGTTGCTATTTTTTTTTAAGACTCAATATGTTGTGTATTGGATTGAATGTTTTGCGATGAAACCTAGTTATTCCATATTTTCTTATAGCGTTAATATGATCTTTGGTTCCATAACCTGCATTTGAGTCCCATTTGTATTTTTTGAAACTTTCTGAAATTTTGAGTATCATTTTATCTCTTGATACTTTTGCAAGAATTGATGCTGCAGATATCTCTTTTATTTTTTGATCTCCTTTGATTATTGTTTTTGTAACATAATTATTCAAATCTGGTGATTTATTTCCATCAACAAGCACTAAGTTTGGTTTAACTTTTAGTTTTTTTATTGCTCTCTTCATAGCTAACAGGCTCGCATTTAATATATTAAGTGTTTCTATTTCTCTAATTGATGCTGATCCAATAGCCCAAATAGAATTTTTTTTTATATACCTAGATAATTTTTCTCTCTCAATTTTTTTTAATTTTTTTGAGTCTTTAATTTCTTTTTTATTTATTTGAGTATTAAATATAACTGCTGCTGCATAAACTGGACCAATCAAACTACCTCTACCAACTTCGTCAACACCAGCAATAATTCTTTTCATTGAGCAATAAAAAAATGATACAAAAATATTCCGATTATTAATCCTTTAATGAATGTGATCCACAATAATCCATAATTCGAAATATTAAGTTTCTCTTTCCACCAACTTATATATCTTTTATGTATTTCTATCATTTTAGATTTAAACAGATATTTTTAATTCATCTATTTTTTTTCTAATTATTTTTAAATCAGCCCAAGAATATTTTTTTTGATCTGCTTGTCTTAATAGGTAGGCAGGATGAAATGTAATCATTGTTAAATATGTTTTGTTATGAATGATTAGTTCTTTCCAAACACCTCTTTCTTTCGAAATTTTTATTTTGGAACCAAAAAGCGACTCCATTGCTGTACTACCCATCAAAATTAAAATTTTAGGATCTATTATAGAAATATGTTGTCTAAGAAAATTTGAGTATCTATTGATTTCTGATGGCTCAGGTTTTCTGTTATTTGGTGGCCTGTAATTTACAACATTGGTAATATAAACATTATTTCTTTTTATTTGAATTGCTGCTAGCATTTTGTTCAATAATAAGCCCGCATCTCCTACAAACGGTTTCCCTTGTTCATCCTCTTTTTGTCCCGGTCCTTCACCTATAATCATAATTTTATTTTCACTATTACCATCAGCAAATACTAAATTTTTAGCATTATTCTTCAGTTCACAATTATTTATATTTTCAATTTCATGCCGCAATTCAGAAAGTAATTTTTTTTTATCCTCTATCTGAGGTTTAGTTTGTAGTCTGTTAACTGGATTATCACTAAATATATATTCAATTTCGTTTGTGTTAATTTTTTCGAGGTTTAATATGTCATTTTGATTTTTCTGGCTTATAGTCATAAGTTTAGATATGAAAATATTGTTTTTAATTTTATCATTTTTGATAATTCAAACCAGTACATATTCAAGTACAATTACAAATAGTAAATTCAACCAGAAGTATTTATCTAATTATTTTTCTGCATTAGTTTCGTCCTTAAATCAAAAAAATGAGCAAGCGCTTGATTATTTTAATTCATCTAAATTTTTAATCCAGAAACACGATAATTTTTTAAAAAAGTATGTTTTTTCTTTGGTTTTGAATGGACAAGTTAAAAGAGGAATAGATCAAATTAATATTTCAAAAAACGATATAAATTCAAATACCTTTGAGCTTAATCTCCTATTATTAGTCGATAGTTTTAAAAAAAAGGATTTCAAGCAAGCTAATAAAAGACTCAAAGAATTTCAAATGAACAAAGATGACGGCACATATGAATATGTTATTTATAAAATTTTAAAAGATTTCAATTATCTATTTTTAAAAAAAGAGACTGTTGAAAATAATAAGTATGGAACATTAAGTTTAATATCTTCAGCTTTTCAAAATTGTTATTTAAATTCTCCAAACACCAGCTCATATTTTGCAAAATTATTGAATAGTTCTGATGGTGATTATTCTAGATACATGTTCTTTTATTTTGCAAACTTAATTGAAAATAATGATATTAAAAAAGTTATTCAAGTTTCTAAAACGATCGAGTCCATTGGTGACAGTATATTATTACATCAAATCAAAGATTGGATTGATAATGCTGAATACAAAAAATTTAAGTCTCATTTTTCATGCTACAACGAAAATGATATTTTAGCTGAGATTTTCTATTTGATATCTAATTTATTTTCAACACAAAATATTTACGATCAGTCAAATTTTTACTTAAGAATTTCTGAATACTTAAATCCTAAGTTCTATTTCAACCAGTCTCTCCTTGCTGAAAACTATTACTTAAATGGTAATAACAACCAAGCTACCAAAATTTTAGAAAATTTTAAAAAAAAAGATAAATTATATTTTTGGTATAAAACAAAAAAGATAGGAAGGATATTATCTGAAGATAATAGTGAGGAAGAGGCTATCAAGTATATAAATAAGAATTTTAATTCTATAAAAAAACCTACAGAAAAAATACTTTATGATTATGCAAATATAAATAAAGGTTTTGAAAAGTATGAAATTGCAATCGAATATTATACAGAGTTACTCAAAAATGTTGATCAAAGTTCATATGCAATCTCAAGAATTTTATATAGGAGGGGGAGCAGTTATGAACGAACAGGAAATTATGAGAAGGCTGACAAAGATTTAATTGAAAGTTTAAAAATGTATCCAAATGAACCATACACATTAAATTATCTAGCTTATAGCTGGTTAGAAAGAAATTATAAAATAGATGAAGCCATAGATATGATACAAAAAGCACACAAACAAAAAGAAAATGATCCATACATCACCGACTCTGTTGGATGGGGATTTTATTTAATTGGTGATTATATAAATGCTGAAAAATATCTTAAAAAAGCATTACAACTAATGCCAGATGATCCAATTGTGAATGATCATTATGGTGATGTCCTTTGGAAATTAAACAAAAAATTACAAGCAAAATATTATTGGCAAGCAGTTTTAGGACTTGAAGAGACAGAAGAAGAAATGAAATCGAAAGTAAAATCGAAATTATTAGAAGGTTTAGAAAAATCATAATTAATGAAATTTGAAAAGATTAAATCACATGCAAAAATTAATTTATCTCTAAATGTTCTAGGAAAAAAAAAATCTAAACTTCATAACTTAGAAACTCTAGTTGGTTTTTTAGACTTACATGATGATATTTATATAAAGAAAACAAATAAAAAAAACCATATAATAAAATTTACTGGAAATTTTTCTAATAAAATTCCAAAAAAAAATACTATCAGTAATTTATTAAAAATTTTAGATGAAGCGAAAAAACTAAAAAATCAAAAATATCTTATTTCAATTAAAAAAAATATACCCCAAGAAGCAGGGTTAGGAGGTGGGTCAATGAATGCGGCATCCTTAATAAATTATTTGATTAGAAAAAATAAAATCTCATTGACAATGAAGGAGAAGCAAAATTTATGTTCAAAAATTGGTTCAGATGTTATTTTAGGTATAGATCAAAAAAATCTTGTATTAGCTTATAAAAATAAAATAAAAAAAATCAAAAAAAACCTTAAAATTTTTACTTTGTTGATTAAACCCAATTTTGGTTGTTCTACAAAAAATGTATATTCTCAAGTTAGGAACTATTCGAAACCACAATTTTTTAAAATTAAATCGAAAAATATTAATTTCAATACACTTTCAAAGATGAAAAATGATTTAGAGGTTATATCTTTCAAATTGTATCCAAGACTAAGGAAACTTAGACAATTTTTTTTGAGCATAAATAAAAATTCTTATGTCAGAATGACAGGATCAGGCTCAACAATTGTGGGATACTTTATGTCCAAAAAAGCCGCACTAAATGCAAAGAAATTATTGAAAAAAAAATATAAAAACTATTGGTGTAATTTATCTAAAACTATATAAAGCTTTTTTTTTGTGATATATGAAATTAATTTTGGGGTGTAGCCAAGTGGTAAGGCAGCGGTTTTTGGTACCGCCATTCCTAGGTTCGAATCCTAGCACCCCAGCCAAATATGTATAATTTTTTAAAAAAAATTTTTAAAAGCAATAAAAAACCTACTCAAAGAGAAAGATCTTTTTTAAACATTTATAGTAATACAGAAGTTTCTAAAATTTTTGACTCTGTATCAAATTTTAACGAAAATAGTGAGATAAGGTATGTAGGTGGATGCGTTAGAAAAATATTAAATCAAGAAGAAGTAGATGATATAGATTTAGCAGTAAATTTAAATCCAGATGAAGTTAAAGAATGTTTGCAATCAAATAATATTAAATTCTTTGAAACCGGTGTAGAACACGGAACTATCACTGCCAATTTAGGTAAAAAAAATTTTGAGATTACATCTTTGAGAGAAGATGTAGATACTGATGGAAGACATGCAAAGGTTAAATATACTAAGGATTGGCTAAAAGATTCATCAAGAAGAGATTTTAGCATTAATTCTATTTATGCAGACAAAGAGGGTAATTTGTTTGATCCAAACGGTGGAGCCAAACATTTAGACGAGGGCAGGGTCATATTTATCGGAGATCCAAACAAGAGAATTCAAGAAGATTACTTAAGAATTTTAAGATATGTTAGATTTTTTCTAAGTTATAGCAAACAATCTCATGATTTATCGTTACAAAAATCAATCAAGCAAAATATTGCGGGTATTGCCAGTCTTTCAAAGGAAAGATTAATTAGCGAATTAAAAAAAATTATTTTATCAAAAAATATTCTAAAAATATCTGAAGACCCTTTTTCCTTGGAAATTTTAAAAACTATTTTTCCTCAACTCGTAAATTTAAATTGTTTAGGTAAATTAAATGATTATTCAAAAAGCTTATTTAACAAAAAATCGTTTGTTTTTTTGATTTCTTATTTAATAATTGATGATACCGATAATGCAAATTATTTTTTATTTAAATATAATCTTTCTAACGAAAACAAAAAAAGAATAAAATTTTTAATTGATAACTATTACCTCTTCTCTGAAAAAGATTATTTTAGTAAGAAAAATCTTCAACGAATTTATTATTTCAATGATAAATCTTATGTTATCGATTTATTAGATTTAAAAATTTTCAATTCTAAATTGGTTTCAAAAAAACTAATTGATTTAAAAAAATATTTTGAAAAATTTGAAAAACCTATTTTTCCTATAAAATCTAGAGATTTACTTGACAAATATAAAGTTAAAGAGGGTAAAGATTTTGGACAAAAAATAAAGTTGCTTGAGAATATTTGGTTAAATAACAGCTTTAAATTGAGTAAAAAAGAAATCGATAATGTTTTTGGTAATTAGATATACTTTACGTCTTTTATTTCAAAATTTTTAACACCAGCAGGAGTTTTAATTTCAACTAAATCCCCTTTATTTTTTCCTATAAGGCCCATACCAATTGGTGACTTAAAATATATTAATTTTTCTTTGAGGTCAGCCTCATCTTTGCCAACAATTTTGTATTTAACATTTTCGTCTGTATCCAAGTTTTGAAGTACAATTGTCGAACCAAATATTACCTTTCCATCATTATCTAATTTTGAAACATCAATCACATTTGCTCTAGCTATAATATCTTCAACTTCTTGAATTCTACCTTCATTATGTGACTGTTGTTCTTTAGCTGCATGATATTCGGCATTTTCTTTTAGATCACCATGGGATCTTGCTTCAGCTATGGCAGCTACTATTTCAGGTCTTTTTTTTTCTTTTAAAAAAATTAATTCTTCTTTTAATTTTTCTAATCCTCTAACTGTAATTGGTTCTTTTTCCATATTTTATTTCCATTTAGCAATAGGTGGGAGTGACATTAAAATAGCCTCAACATTGCCATTAGTTTGTAAACCAAATTTGGTACCTCTATCATAAAGTAAGTTAAATTCAACGTATCGACCTCTTTTTTCCAATTGAATTTCTTTTTGTTTAATTGACCATTTTTTTTTATATTTTTTTAATATTATCTCTCTAAATATATTTTTAAAACTTATACCAACTTCTCTGACAAAACTAAAATCCTTTTCCCAATTGTTTTTTTTATAATCAAAAAAAATACCTCCTATTCCTCTTGGCTCTTTTCTATGTGGTAAGTAAAAATATTCGTCACACCATTTTTTATATTTTTTGTAATAGTTTTTATTATGTTTATCACATGAAACTTTTAACTCTTTGTGAAACCATTTTTCTAAACTTTTATCTTTTAGGCAAGGCGTAACATCCATTCCCCCACCAAACCATCCATGTGAAGTGTAAATATATCTAGTGTTAAAATGCATAGCTGGAACATGAGGGTTTTGCATATGCATTACTATTGATATGCCTGATGCCCAAAACCTAGGGTTCTTATCACCACCTGGCATTCTACTTTTAAATTTTTTTGAAAATTTTCCGTAAACCTCTGAAAAATTCACTCCAACTTTTTCAAAAATTTTTCCATTTTCTAGTATTCTAAATTGGCCTCCACCTTCATTAGATTTTTTTCCTCTTTCCCAATTATTAATTTTAAAAATATTTTTTTTACCCTCTAATTCCTCTATTTCTTGGCAAATCACTTCTTGTAAAGTTTTAAACCAATTTCTAGCTAATTTTTTTTTTATTAATTCGTCCATAAATAGTTAGTTTGTCTTATATTTTCAGAAAGAATAATTGCTACTGACGAAGCTAAATTTAGAGACCTTTTTTTTTCAACCATGGGTATTTTTATTCTATGTCTCACTGTTTTGTGAACCTTCTGAGGAACGCCAGAGCTTTCCCTACCAAATAAAAGAGTATCTCCATTTTTAAATTTAAAGTCCGTATATCTCTTAATTGCTTTAGTAGTCATTAATATTATTCTTTCGTCTTTCTTAGCATTAAAAAATTCTTCAGAGCTTTTATAGGTTTTGATCATACTTTCATCCAAGTAATCCATCACCACTCTTTTAAAACGCTTATCACTTAGCAAGAAGCCACAAGGCTCAATTATCTCTAATAATGCACCTAAGCAAGAACAAGTTCTAGCTATAGCTGCAGTATTTTGTGGTATATCAGGCTCGTAAAGTGCTATTTTTGGCCTAGAATTATTTGTTTTGTGTGTCATTCTTGCTATGGAAAAAATATCTTTTTCTTCATATGAAATCATATATTAAGAAAAAATTAAAATAATAAATGTCAGATTCAGATAAAAAAAAACCAAATAGAAGAGATTTTATATTAACAGCAACAACAGCCGCAGGAGCTGTTGGTGTTGGTGCAGCAGTTTGGCCATTAGTAGACCAGATGAACCCTGATGCTTCAGTAAAGGCGTTAGCAAGTACAGAAGTTGATATTAGTTCAGTTGAGCCTGGTCAATCAATAACTGTTATATGGAGAGGTAAGCCTGTTTTTATTAAAAGAAGAACACAAGATGAGATTGATAGCGCAAGAGCGGTGGATTTAAGTGAACTTAAGCATCCAGAAAAAGATGAGGATAGAGCAAAAAATCCAGAGTGGCTTGTAATGTTAGGAGTATGTACACACCTCGGATGTGTTCCATTAACTGATAAAGGCGATTACAATGCATGGTTTTGTCCATGTCACGGTTCACATTATGATACATCTGGTAGAATTAGAAAAGGTCCAGCACCAACAAATATGGAAGTTCCAAAATACGAATTTGTAAATAGCAACACTATAAAAATAGGATAATAAAAATAAAAAATAAATGAGCGAACACGAATACACACCTAAATCAAAAGTTGGAAAATGGTTTAATGATAGGCTTCCATTGCTAACACTAGCAAATCATTTGACTGATTACCCTACACCAAAAAATCTAAACTATTGGTGGACTTTTGGAGGAATTTTAACTTTTTGTTTGATAACACAAATTATTACAGGAATAATTTTAGGAATGCATTATGTTGCACATGCTGATTTGGCATTTCAAAGTGTTGAACATATTATGAGAGATGTTAATTACGGATGGTTAATAAGATATGTTCATGCAAATGGAGCTTCAATGTTTTTTTTAGCTGTCTACATTCATATCTTCAGATCTCTTTATTATGGATCATATAAATCACCAAGAGAAGTTATTTGGATTATTGGTATGTTAATCTATTTCTTAATGATGGCAACTGCGTTTATGGGATACGTGCTTCCTTGGGGGCAAATGAGTTTCTGGGGCGCAACAGTAATCACAAATTTGTTTAGCGCTATACCTTTAGTTGGAGATAGTATAACGACTTGGTTATGGGGTGGATATTCAGTGGATAATCCAACTCTAACAAGATTTTTTAGTTTGCATTATCTCTTTCCATTTTTAATTTTAGGATTGGTTGTCCTTCATATTTGGGCACTTCATGTACCAGGAAATAATAATCCTATTGGAATAGAGATAAAAAAACCGTCAAAAGACACAGTTCCATTTCATCCGTATATAGTAATTAAAGATTTATTTGCACTTCTGATTTTTTTAATAATTTTCGCATTTTTTGTATTTTTTTCACCAAACATATTAGGGCATGCAGATAATTATATTGAAGCTAACCCACTAGTTACACCAGCTCACATTGTTCCAGAATGGTATCTATTACCTTTTTATGCAATTCTAAGATCAGTACCTGACAAGTTATTAGGAGTTATTGCAATGTTTGCTGCAATATTTGTATTAGTTATTCTTCCTTGGCTAGATACTTCTAAAGTAAGGTCAACTGTTTTTAGACCAATATATAAACAGTTTTACTGGTTTTTGGTAGCCGATGTATTGATACTTGGTTACGTAGGAGCAATGCCAGCAGAAGGGATTTACTTATTAATAGCAAGAATTGCTACTGCTTATTATTTTGCACATTTCTTAATAATACTTCCATTTTTGGGAATGAAGGAAAAAACGGCACCATTACCACTAAGTATTACCGAGCCTGTGCTAGGTGGATCAGCTGATATGGCGATGGCAAAAAATAATTCTGATTTTAAAGAGAAATTGTGAAAAAATTTTTCAAATTAATCAGCTTTCTTATTTTAATTTCATCACTAATTATTTCGAACGCAAATGCCGCTGGTGAGAAACAAGAACTATTGAAAGTTGATTGGAGCTTTAAGAGTTTTTTCGGAAAATTTGACAGGGCTTCATTACAAAGAGGATATCAGGTTTACTCAGAAGTTTGTGCATCTTGTCATTCTTTAAAACATTTGAGTTATAGAAATTTAGCAGAAAAAGGTGGTCCAGAATTCACAGAACTTGAAGCTAAAGCAATTGCTTCAAATTTTGAAGTTACAGATGGACCAAATAGTGAAGGCGAAATGTTTGAAAGACCAGCTAAACTATCTGATAAATTTGTTATGCCATATGCGAATGTTCAGGAAGCCATAGCAGCCAATGGTGGAGCATATCCTCCAGATATGTCAGTTTTAGTAAAAGCTAGAGGCGGCGGAGCAAATTATATTTACTCTGTTTTAATGGGTTATGAAGATCCTCCAGCAGGCATGGAACTTGATGATGGAGTTTATTACAACAAATATATGTATGGAAATAAGATTAAAATGGCATCTCCTTTGGATGATGATATTGTAGAATATGCAGATGGTACCAAAGCTACAGTGGATCAAATGGCTAAAGATGTTACAACTTTTTTACAATGGACTGCTGAGCCTCATCTAGAGACAAGACATAAAATGGGTTTTAGAGTCATCATTTATTTAACTGTTTTAACGATCTTAGTTTACTTTAGTATGAAAAAAATATGGTCACGTATTGAAACGAAAGTTTAAAACATCTCCATCATTAACTATATAATCTTTACCTTCCAATCTCATTTTTCCGGCTTCTTTAGATTTTAACCACCCTTGATTATTTAAAAAATCTTCGTAAGAAATTGTTTCAGCTCTAATAAATCCTTTTTCAAAGTCGGAATGAATTTCTCCTGCAGCATTTGGTGCTGTAGAATCTTTTGTAATAGTCCAAGCTCTAGTTTCTTCTGGTCCGGATGTAAAAAAAGTTTGTAAGGATAAAAGTTCGTATCCTTTTCTTATTAATAAATTAAGTCCCGTCTCGGACATATTTATCATTTTCATATAATTTTTTTTTTCATTTTCGTCCTCTAATTGGTTTATCTGATTTTCTATATCTGCAGAAATTACCAATGTATTTTTTTCATCAAATTTTTTTATAAAGTCCTCAGTATATTTGTTACCCAACTTAATACTCTCCTCATCTACGTTGCACACGTATAGTTTTGGTTTAGTACTAAGAAGTCCACTACTTTTTAAAATTTTTTCATCAAATTCATTTGTGATCAATCTTAAATCTCCATCCTCATTGATCATTTTTTGGGCTGCCTGAAGTAATTTAAGCTCTTCAATATCAACATTTTTTTTGTTCTTTTTATCAAGTCTCTTTTGAATTGACTCTAAATCAGCTAACTTCATTTCAGTTTCTATAATCTCTAAATCTCTCACAGGGTCAACTGTTGGGTTAACATTTTGAATGTCATCCGAGTCAAAACATCTAATCATATGAATAATGGCATCAACTTCTCTGATGTGAGATAAGAATTTATTACCTAATCCTTCGCCTTTAGAGGCTCCTTTAACAAGACCCGCGATATCAACAAATGATATTGTAGTGTTAATTTTTTTTTTTGAAATCGAAATTTCAGCAAGTTTATCAAGTCTTTCATCTGGAACTGCTACAATGCCAATATTTGGATCAATTGTGCAAAAGGGAAAATTTTCTGCTTGTGCTTTATTAGAGTTTGTTAAAGCGTTAAACAAAGTAGATTTACCAACATTTGGCAATCCAACGATTCCACATTTAAAACCCATTTAATTGTTGTTAACAGTGCTAGAAAATAAATCTAATTTTTTATCAATTAATATAGTCAAAGACTCAATTATATTACTTGTTATTGAGTCTAAATGACTTTGTTCTTCCTCATTAAAGTCGTTTAGCACATGATCAGAGACAGATATTTTATCTTTTGGCTTTCCTATACCAATACGAACTCTCGAATATTCCTTGCCTATAAATTTGTCAATTGATGCTATTCCATTGTGACCCGCACTTGATCCACCAAACTTTGCTTTAATCTTTCCAAATTCAATATCTAAATCATCATGAAATACAATCACATCTTCTGCATTTATTTTGAAGTATTCAAGTAGCTCTCTGATACAAACTCCTGAATTATTCATAAATGTGAGAGGTTTAATTGCATATATTTTCTTATCACCAATATTTCCAGTTGTTAATAATCCTTTAAACTTTGGTTTTTGCTTAGACAATCCAAATTTTTGGTTAATTGCATCCACAATCTTAAAACCGATGTTATGTCTATTATTTTGACTATTAGGAGTCGGATTTCCTAAACCAACAAGTAACAACATATCAAATTAAATCTGGAAAAAAATTTCACTATTTATTATTTTTTATCTGGTGAAGATTTATCTTCTTCTTTAGCTTTTTCACCTTCAGTCTTATCGCCATCAGTTGAAGTTTTATCACCACCTTCTGCTGCTGCCTCTGCTCCTTCAGTAGCCTCACCTTCTGATGCCTCTGCTGGTTTTTCTGGCTCTTTAACTACAGTTGGTGCAGCAACTGTTGCAATCACAAAGTCTCTCCCTTGTATCGTAGGCTTTACATTTTCAGGTAAATTAATTGAAGAAATTTTTATACTTGTACCAATATCTAAACCTTCTAAATCTACAACAAGCTCAGTTGGAATATTTTCTGCTGGACATCTCAATTCTACCTTACGTCTTACTATATTTAGTACACCTCCACGTTTAAGTCCTGGTGATAGTTCATTGTTTATAAATTTCACAGGTATTTCTAAAATAATTTTTCCACCTTTAACAATTCTCATTAAATCAAAATGAATAGGCTCATCAGTGACAGTGTCAAAAGCAATATTTCTTGTTAAAACTCTTTGTTCTTTCCCATCTAAATTAATAGAAATTACATTAGATAAAAAATTTTCTTTACTTATTAAATTTTTTAACTCTTTAGTCGTAATGGAGATTTTTTCATTTGGCTGTTCTCCACCATAAACTATACCAGGAACGTTACCTTTGCTTCTTAGTTCGTTCACTTGGCCTTTAGTTTTTGTTTCTCTAATTGTGGCTTGTATTGTACTCATAAAAAGCTGGTTTTTAACCGAAGTTTGCTAATTTTACAAGTTTTATTTAAATAGATCTGAAACAGATGTTGAATTAGAAATCCTTTTAATAGCTTCAGCTAACAATATTGATATTGATAATACTTCAATATTTCTTACTTTTTTTAATTTGTCTGAACTGTCTATACTATCTGTAATAACTAAATTTTTAATTTTTGAATTCTTTATCTTTTTAACTGCATCGCCGCTAAAAACACCATGTGTGGCATATACATGAACCTCTTTTGCGCCTCTTTTTAATAAGGCATTCGCTGCATTAACAATTGTTCCTCCAGAATCAATTATATCATCAGTCAAAATACAAATTTTGTTTTTAACATTTCCAATGACATTCATAACCTGTGACTTTCCAGGGCTAGGTCTCCTTTTATCAACTATTGCTAAACCGACATCTAATTTTTTTCCTAAAGCTCTTGCTCTTTCAACTCCTCCAACGTCAGGTGCAACACAAATTATGTTATTACTTTTAATTTTCCTTTTTATATGCTTTGCAAAGATTGGAGTAGCAAAAAGGTTATCAACTGGGATATCAAAAAAGCCTTGAATTTGTCCTGCGTGCAAATCTACCGTCACTACTCTGTCAGCTCCTGCATTTGTAATTAAGTTTGAGACTAATTTTGCAGAAATCGAAGTTCTTGGTACAACCTTACGATCTTGTCTTGCATACCCAAAATATGGAATTACTGCCGTGATATTTTTTGCAGATGATCTTTTAAGTGCATCTATACAAAGAAGCAACTCCATTAAATTATCATTCGCAGGCGAGGACACTGATTGAATAATAAAAATACTGTTGCCTCGTATATTTTCGTTAATTTCAATATAGATCTCACCATCTGCAAATTTTCTAATACTGGTATTTACTAATTTATTTTTTAGATTTTTTGAGATTTTAGTACTTAGCTGTTTGTTGCTATTTCCAGTGAGAATCTTCATTTTTTGAGAACATCTTATTTAATCATAATTACAGAAATATTTCTACCATAATCATTTAATTTATTTTTAATTGATCTCCTAGCACTGAAAAAGTTGTTACTTAATAAATATGTATCTTTTTTGATAATTTCAATGTTTTTAACTCCAAATTTCATAAGTTGTTCTTTAATATAATCAATTAAACTAAAATATATTTTATTTTTCTTGGTTTTGAAAAATTTTTTATTAGATCTACCTTGTTTAATAAATTTATCCAAGAAATCATTTCTTACCTCATAGTTATCTTTTCCTATACAAGGTCCAATTACAACTATTAAATCATTAAAATTACTACCACTTGATTTGAATTTTCTTAATGTAGTAGATACTATTTTTTTGTATGCTCCTTTCCATCCTGCATGTAGCGCGCTAATCAAATTATTAACTGGGTCATATATAAATACAGGAGCACAATCAGCTGTCAAAATTCCTAAAGCGATACCTTTTTTATTTGTTACTAATGAATCACCTTTTAATTTTTTCTTTGGAATTTTACTTATTTTATAAACATTATTACTATGAATTTGGTCTAATAATACAAGATTATTTTTATTACAGCCAATTTTTTGGCAAACTTTTTCAATATTTTTCTTAACATCTTTAATTCTATCATTAGATCCTAGTCCACAATTTAAACCTTTATAAATACCTTTTGAGACACCTCCAAATCGATTAAAAAAACCATGTCTTATCATCTTAAATTTCGAAAGTTTTTTTGATTTAAACATTATTCAAAACCAAAAAAATTATTATTTTTATTTTTGTATCCAAAAATTACCTTAAAGAGGCTCCCCATTTGTTTTTCTTCTAGTAGCCTAGACAAAGTTTCTCTCATATATTTCTGCTCTTTATAAGTCCTTTTTTTTTGTAAAATCTGCGCTCTTTCAATTATACCCATTCTTTCTAAAAAAAACCTTTGAGTGACTACTTTTTTAACTTTAAGATTATTTTTAAGGAAATACTCTTTTAATAAATTAAAATTTACTAGTGAAGTTACATCTGCTTTACCAAGATTTTTTAACATCGTTTCAGCTGAAATTTTTTTGTTACCCATCACTGCCTGCATGGTATTTGAGTTATTACTGTTCAAATAACCGTAATCTATAAGTAGAATACCCCCAGAAAGTTTATTGATTTTCTTTATTATTGGATTTAACTCCATTAATCCCTTTTTGGGAAATTCAATAAATTTAAGTTTTTTTAATGTCCCAAAAGTCATTATTTGTGCAACATCTTTTTTATTACTTCTTGTAAATTTTTCAATAATATCAATATTGTTTTTCACTGAATAACATTTTTCAAATAACTCATTATTTACATTCGAAAACTGTTTAATTGGTATTGCATCAAAAAACTCGTTACCAAAAAAAATAACTGGTCCCTTTTTTATTGAGTTAAAGTTTTTGACCCATTTAATTCGTTTATTATCTATATTTTGCTTTTGTAATTTTTTTAAAAATAAACTTTTCTCATACAAGTAAATTTTTATAGCTCTATTTAATTCTGGAAACTTTTTTAAGGTACTAATTATAACTTTAGTTAAACTTCCATCTCCTGGTCCAAGTTCCACAAAATTAAATACCTTAGGTTTACCCATTTTTTCCCAGGTCGAAATCAACCATATGCCTATAATTTCTGAGAATAGATTTGAAATAGTAGGGGATGTTATAAAATCTCCATTTTTGCCAAATGGATATTTACTAGAATAATAACCTATCCCAGGTTCGTATAGAATTTTTTCAATAAAATCATCAACAGGTAAAGGTTTTTTTGATATAATTTTAAATTTTTTGAGATTTGGTTTCATCATTTTTTTTAAAATAAATTATAAACCCAATTAAAATCATTATGGCACTTAAAAGCATTCCCATGCTTACATGTCCAAATAAATATCCAATTTGTATATCTGGCTCTCTAAAAATTTCAGAGGTAATTCTAAAACATCCATAAAGTATTAAGAACATGAATGAGCAAGTTCCAATTTTATAATTTTTATTAAAAAAAATTAAATTCATTAAAATAAATAAAATAATACCTTCTAAAAATGCTTCATATAATTGAGAAGGGTGTCTTAATTTATCATCGTAGTTTGGAAAAAAAACTCCCCAACTAGAATTTGTAACTTTTCCAACTAATTCTCCATTTATAAAATTTGAAATTCTACCAAATAAAATACCTATTGGTGCTGCAATTGATACTAAATCTAAAAAAATAAAAATATTTTTCTTATTCTTTTTTGAAAATAAATAACTTGCAATTATTATACCAATTAACCCACCATGAAATGACATACCTCCGTTCCATATCATAAAAATTTCAATTGGATTATTTAGAAAATAAGGAAAATTATAAAAAATTACATACCCCAGTCTTCCTCCAATGATAATTCCTATTATCAAATATGAAATATAGTCTTCAAATAATTTTTGAATTAGTTCATTCTTAATCAGAATTTTTTTACAATATAGCCAGCCAAAAATAATCCCAAAAATGTATGCCAGTGAATACCACCTGACGCTTAAAGAGAATATTTCAAAAGCCACTGGGTCAAAATTATTAGTAAACATTTGTAAAATTTATTATAAGCTATTAAATATAATTCTAGTAAATAATTATTATGTCAAAATCAAGATTCGTATTAGATAAATTTGCAAAATTAATTGAACAAGGTTTGATTAATTACAAGGATGTATCTGATGAGGTTATCTCAATATTAAAATCTAAGAGAGATGAAATTGTATTTAAAATGAAACTAGCAAGTAAAGAAGAGGTAGATATATTGAATAAGAGAATTAGTAACCTTGAAAAAAAACTTGAAGAGAAGAAAAAAAGAAAAAAAATTAGTAAGGCAAAGAAATAGTCACTTTTAACCCACCCAATTTTGATTTATTAAACTGAATATCTCCTCCATGAGACTTTATAATATCAGATGATATTGACAAACCTAAACCAACACTTGATTTAGATTCTGACCTACTCTTATCTATTTTATAGAATGGTTTAGTAATGTTATTAAATTCTGATTTATCTACACCAGGACCATCATCATCGATTGATAAAATAATTATTGTGTTTTTTTTTACTAAATTTACTGATATCTTTTCTGCATATTTGGCAGAATTATCCAGTAAATTATTGATGCACCTCGTGATCAAATTTCTTCTTCCATTGAAATAGATTTTTTTTTTAATTTTTTTATTAATATTTTTATTTTCATACCTTGAAATTATTTCATCTATAAGTTCCGAAATATCAAAGGTTTCAGTTTTATCTTTTGCACCAGTGCTTGTAAATTGAAGGTATTCATTCAGCATTTTTTCCATTTCGTCGACATCCTTTGAGATTTTTTCTGATAAATTTTTATCTTTGATAACAGCAAGCTGTAGTTTTATTCTAGTTAGAGGTGTCCTTAAATCATGACTAATACCAGATAACATTTCAGATCTCTGATTTAAATGTCTAAGTATCCTTTTTCTCATTTTTTCAAATTCAAGTCCTGCCTTTCTAATTTCCAATGCTCCAGATGGCCTAAATTCCTCAATATCTTCACCTCTCCCAAATCTTTCAGATGCTTGAGCTAGCTTAGTTATAGGTCTTGTTTGATTTTTCAAAAAAATTATAGCAACTGCTATCATCAACATTGCAGGAACTGTGATCCAAAAGGCAAATATCCTAATAGATGATGTTTGAATCCTTTCTTTAGGAAAAAAAATTTGCAAAACACCATCTCTAAATTTAATTCTTAAATCCACAACTTC
>CACHML010000011.1 GCA_902580945.1 uncultured Pelagibacteraceae bacterium
GGAAGCATTCATAGATAAAGGGTCATTATGATAATATAGAATTATGTTAGATTTTAATTTTTCATATATTGGCTTTACGTATACTGGTCTATTATGAATTTCTATTAAATCTGATGGGTTTTCTAACTCTTTATTTAAGAATTCTTTTATGTACCTTTTTGATGTACTATTTAATAATGTTCTCTTTAAAAGTAAATTTTTGTAATTAATCTTATATCTACGTTTAAAATTAGTATTTCCAAAAACAGTTATTTTATTTTTATAAAAACTAATATTGTTAGTATCTTTTACAAAGAGAGATACTGCTCCCGCATATTCTGGAGAAAAATTTTCCTTATAAGGTAGTAAAATTGATATTTTCATTTTGTATATAGGTTTTTTTAATTTTAGATCTTAGAAGATAGTCTTTTTTAAGTTTATATTCCTCTCTCATAGCTAATGACTTAGAATTATAGGTTTTTCTATAAATAACTTTCCATTTGTTGCCTTTTGTAAATTTTGCTCCTTTAGAACTATTATGTAATAGTATTCTTTTTTCAATATTTTTTGAATATCCAACATAAGTATAATATCTGTTGTTTTTTTTTGTTAAAATCATGTAAACATAAAATTTCATTAATATAGAAGTTATAAATATATTTACTATAATTAAAAATATATGAATATAAAAAATTTGTATGTTTCATAGAAATTACAAAAAACAAAATATAATTGTTAGATTTATATTGAAGTTATTTAATCTATATGCCTACGACAAAGAAACTTTGAATATGGTAAATCCTAATTATGAAAACAACGGAGAAAATTTAGCAAAATTCAATGATAAATCATTTAATTTTTCTAAAGGATATCTTGAGCTAAATAGAAAAATTAAAAAATTGGATATCTTTTATAGATATTCACCAAATAACAACTTATGGAATTCATCAAAAAGTTGGAAAAGAATCATTCCAAATATAGATAAAAAGACGCTTATATCAGTTTGTTTAACAAGTTTAAAAGACTCAATACTGAAATTTTTAGAAAATAATAAATTAGATATTACTATAAATTTAATTGGTGATAATTCTAATAAAGAATTTGATAAAAATTTAGAAAAATTATTATATTCAGAGAAATTTAGTGTAAATAGATTTTCATCAAAAGTTAATGGTAATAGAGGATCATATATTGAGTGCTGTGATCAAGCTATCAATGCAGAAGATTTAATTTTTTTTATAGAGGACGATTATTTATTTAAAAAAAATTGTATAGATGAAATGCTTTTCACTTATTCTAGATTATCAACACTTTTTAAAAATGATATTATTTTATGCCCAAGTGATTATCCTTTCTATTATGACTCTATGTACAATACTAATCTTTTTATCGGAAAAAATTTAAGATGGAGAAGTGTTGGAGAAACTTTATTGACAATAATGTTTTCTAAAGAAATTTTAACTAAAAACATAAAAAATATTAGACTTGTAGGTGAAATAGAAAATAATCCGTTTGAAAAACCGTTGCATGAAATTTATAAAAAAATTTCGTGTCTATCTCCTGTAACTACTTTGAGTTATCATCTAGGACGAGATCATCCATCAATTAATGAAAATTATCTTAGTCTATGGAATGATTGTTTAAAAACTTATAAAAATTTAAAATTAACCAGCAATCACAGCTAAAAGTAAAAGAGCAACAATATTTGTAATTTTAATCATCGGATTAACCGCTGGTCCAGCTGTATCTTTATATGGATCACCAACAGTATCACCAGTAACAGCTGCTTTGTGTGCTTCGGAACCTTTGCCTCCAAATTTTCCATCTTCTATGTATTTTTTTGCATTATCCCAAGCACCACCACCAGCTGTCATGGAAACGGCTACAAATAATCCAGTTATAATTACTCCTAAAAGCATTGCACCAACTGCTGATAAAGCTGCTACTTGTCCACCTATAAAGTAAATGACTATGTAAAGAACGATTGGAGATAGAACTGGTAACAATGAAGGAATTATCATTTCCTTGATAGCAGCTTTTGTCAATAAATCTACTAATCTACCGTAATCTGGTTTAGCTTTACGCTTCATTATACCAGGTATTTTTTTGAATTGTCTTCTAACCTCTATTACAACAGCGCCACCTGCCCTACCTACTGCTTGCATACCCATTGATCCAAATAGATATGGTAGCATCCCTCCAATTAATAATCCAACAACAACAAATGGATTAGATAAATCAAATGTGACTATAATTCCCTCTAAATTAGAACCAGCAACTTTAGAAAAATGTTTAATATCCTCTGTATAAGCAGCAAATAAAACTAGAGCTCCAAGTCCAGCTGAACCAATAGCATAACCTTTTGTTACTGCCTTTGTTGTATTTCCTACTGCATCTAATGCATCAGTAGTTTTTCTAACGTTTTTTGGAAGATTAGACATTTCTGCAATTCCTCCAGCATTATCAGTTACCGGACCATATGCATCTAAAGCCACAACCATACCAGCAAGTGCAAGCATTGTGGTGACTGCTATTGCTATTCCATAAAGACCAGCTACATGATTGGTTAATAAAATTCCACCAACAATAATTAATGCAGGTATAGCAGTTGCCTCCATTGAAACTGCTAGACCTTGAATGACATTTGTCCCATGACCTGTTGTCGAAGATTGAGCTACACTTTTGACTGGTCTATAGTCTGTGCCTGTATAATATTCAGTAATCCATATAATTAATCCTGTAATAATAAGACCTATTATTCCACAAAAATATAAGCTTAATCCAGTAAATGATTTTTCGTTTACAATATACTCAGTAGTAAAACCAATTACATATTTTGTAATAGGATACAAGATAACTAGAGAGCTTAAAGCGGTTATCACAAAACCTTTATACATTGCCTTCATTATGTTTTTATCACTTCCTAGAGTCACGAAAAAAGTTCCTAAAATAGATGTAAGTATACATGCACCACCAATTGCTAAAGGGTAAATCATCATGTTAAAGTCACCAATAAAAAATATTGAAGATAGAACCATTGTAGCAACAATTGTTACTGCATATGTTTCAAATAAATCTGCCGCCATACCAGCACAATCTCCAACATTATCACCAACATTATCAGCAATTACAGCTGGGTTTCTAGGATCATCTTCAGGTATACCTGCTTCTACTTTTCCAACTAAATCGGCACCAACGTCTGCACCTTTTGTAAAAATTCCTCCACCTAATCTTGCAAATATAGATATTAACGAAGCACCAAAGCCAAGTGCAACTAAGGCATTAACGATTTCTCTTTCATCTATGCCAATCTTTACAAGAAAATAATAGTAAACAGCAATTGATAGTAAGGCTAATCCAGCAACAAGCATTCCAGTTACAGCTCCTGATTTAAAAGCAATTGACAAACCGTTTGCTAGGCTTTTTCTTGAAGCTTCGGCAGTTCTTACATTTGCTTGAACTGACACAAGCATACCAACATAACCGGCTATCCCAGATAATGCAGCTCCAATTAAATAACCTAGACCTACTAAAGGACTAAATGCAACAGATATTATAATCAAAACAACAACACCAACTATTGCAATTGTTTTATATTGTCTATTTAAATATGCACGAGCACCTACTTGAATAGCCGATGCTATTTCAACCATTTTAGCATTACCAGAACTTGAATTTAAAATATTTCGACCTGTAAAAAAACCGTAGATTATTGATATAATTCCAGCAGCTATAATGTATAAAAGTATTGTTTCTGTTGATGAGTTCATTAGATCCTTTGTTAAATATATTTATGGAGACAATGTAATACAAAAAATATTATAAAACGCAATGTTTAACTTCATCAGAAATTATGGGAATATCCCTCATTAAATCTGTGTTTTAAAAGCTTTTTGTCATAGATAATTTGATTACTTTTGATTTCATTAGTTAAATTTCCTATTAAACTAACCTTTTGATTCATTTTTTTGAATAATGATTTGATATATCTTCTATTGGATTTAGATGAGGTAAATAGAATTTGATAATCATCTCCTTTAGAAATAAAACTTATTTTTTTTCTGTTATTTTTAATTAGATAAGTATTAAGTTTTGATGAAACAGGTATCTTTTTAAGATCTAATTTAAAATATAATTTACTTTTATTAATTAATTTGGTCAAATCACCAAATAGACCGTCTGATATATCAATTGATGAATTGGCAAATTTTAAGAGTTTTGAACTAACTCTTATAGGTATATCTGGCATATAATATTTATTAATAAAATATTTTCTATGATTAGTGTTTCTTAAAAATAACTTTTTTTTCAAAATTAGTAGTCCCAAATAACTATCACCAAGGTTTCCAGTCACATAAATATCATCATTATTTTTACATTTATTTCTTTGGACTATTTTTTTTGAATATCCCAAACTGGTAATTGTAAATATTGTTTTATTTGATTTTGTTGTGTCACCACCTGATAATTTAAATTTATATTTTTTTTGTTCTTGTTTTAAACTTTTATAGACAAGATCTAAATTTTTTTTTGAAAAAGATATATTATTTCCACTAGCACCAATAAAAATAAACTTAGGTTTTACACCCTTGCAATACAAATCTGATATTGAGGATCTAACTATTTTTTTGATTACTAAATCAGGTTTTTTGAAATTTAGAAAATGAACACCTTCAACATAAGTATCAGACGAGACAACAACATTATTTTTTTTGTCAAAAAAAACATCATCATTTAAGTCTAATGCTGATGGGTTATTATACGTTAACTTTTTAAAATACTTTTGAATTATAGCAAATTCATTCATTGCTAATTCTAATTTTTTTTGAAATTTTATCTAATAATGCATTTAAGTATTTAGTTTGTGAATCATCAATAAAAAAATTTGATGCTTTTAAATACTCATTTATAATAATTTTGATTGAGGTATTTGGTTTATATAAAAATTCAAAAATAGCACTTTTAATAATTATTTGAAAAACTTTATCCATATTTTTAATTTTCAGATCTTGATTTAAATGATTATCAATCTCTGCATTTATTAATTCTTCTCTTTCTATGGTGCCATTGACAATATCTTTAATAAATTTTTTAAACCTGTGCTTTGGAAAAGTAATAATTTCTTCATTGTTATATAGCTTTCCATAAAGTTTTTGTATAATTATTACTCTAGGATTTCTTTGTGGAGAGAATTGAACTGTCATGATTTATTGAAAAAGAACTGATAACACTGCTTCTGCTGCTTCGGAACCTTTCTTGCCACGCTCTTCAGCTTGTTTTTTATTTAAGCATGTAATCACTCCGTTTCCGACTGGTTTTTTAGATGTGATCGATATTGTCATTAAAGCATCAGTAGTGGATTTAGATATAAAATCAAAATGTGGCGTTTGTCCTTTAATCACGCAACCTAAAGCAATAAATCCATTAAATTTTTTTAAATTTTTTACAATTGTAACTGGAATTTCAAATGCACCTGGCACCTTAATCACATCAATACTACATCTGTTTTTTATTTTATTTTTTGCACTCTTTAATAAAGAATTAGCAATGTTTTCATAATAACTTGCAACAACAATTAGAATTTTTTTTTTCACTTTATAATTTCCTGTTTTTTGATTTTAATTCCATACCCGTCTAATCCTATCACTTTTTTTTTTGATCTAGTAACAAGTATCATATTTTTAATGTTTAAAGATTTTATAATTTGAGCACCAATACCATAGTTTCTAATCAATTTATCATGACCTTTTTTATAGAAAGTTTTACTTTTATATTGTTTTAGTGTTTGTGTAACTGATTTTAAATTAGGGTCTCTAATAAATACTAGAACACAATTACTGTATTTTTTAAAATAAGTAATTGTTTTTTCAAATGAATTTGGCAGTTTTTGGTTAATGAGATAATTTTGAACCACATTAGAAGATATTACTCTTAATCTTGGAATGATCCCTTTTTTTAAAGATCCTTTTATCAATGCAAAGTTTTCTGAACCATCAAGAATATTTTCAAATACTTTAATTTTAAATTTTTGTTTTTGAACAATAATTGATGAAGTTTTCTTTAATTTGATCAGTTTCTCTCTCTTTAGTCTATAGGCAATTAAATCCTCAATCTTTCCTATTTTAAGTTTATGTTTTCTTGCAAAATTAAATAATGTTTTGCCTGTTGCCATTTTTCCATCATCTGCCATGATTTCACAAATAACAGCGGAATTATTTTTTTTGGCAAGTTTTGATATATCAACTGAAGCCTCTGTGTGACCCGCACGAACAAGAACACCTCCATCTCTTGCTATAACTGGAAATATATGACCAGGTGATACAATATCATTTTTTTTTGCATTTTTATTAGAAGCAACTTTTATAGTTCTGGCACGGTCATAAGCTGAAATGCCTGTTGTAACTCCTTTTTTAGCTTCTATAGAGTATGTGAATGCAGTTTTACTTCTTGATTGATTAATTGGCGAGGCTAACGTTAATCCGATTTTTTTTGACTGCACATTGTCCATTGCTAAGCAAATCAATCCTCTAGCGTGCTTTGCCATAAAATTAATATATTTAGGGTTAACAGCAGATGTTGAAATTACTAAATCGCCTTCATTTTCCATCTCTTCATGCTTGCTTTCATCATCAACAAGAATAAACATTCCATTTTTTTTGACTGTCTTAATAATACTTTCTATAGAACTAAAATTACTTTTTTTCATTTATAAACTTTTTTACATATTTAGACATAATATCAATTTCAACGTTTACTAAATCATTTTTCTTTAAATTAATTAAATTAGTCAATTTTAATGTGTGAGGTATAACCCATATTTCAAATGAATTTTTTTTAATTTTTGAAATAGTCAGTGATACTCCATTAATTAATATAGATGCTTTTTCAACTAATTGGTTTTTAAATGAATTGTTTATTTTGAACTCTAATATATTTGACTTATCTATTTTTTTAATACTTTTTAAAGAACAGACTGTATCTACGTGACCCTGACATATGTGACCTGAAATATTGTCACCAAATTTTAGTGGTTTTTCTAAATTAATCTCATCGCCAATTTTAATATTTCTATATTTTGACTTAGCCAATGTTTCATTAGATAAATAAAATTCCAAAATCTTATTTTTATATGAGATTAATGTAAGACAAACTCCATCACAAGAAATCGAAATACCTAGATTTTTATTTGATATTTTCAAAGAAGATTTAATGAATAAATTAATTCCCTTGGCTCTTTTTTTGATTTTGCTTATTTTTCCCTTATTAAATATAATTCCATTAAACATTTTAATAATAATGAGTAAGTGTATCGTTATCTAAATATGTATTTATTTTTTTTTTATTTTTATAGTTTTTATTAATCATTTTAACAATTGATGATATATTAATTTTATGTCTATTTAAGATTATTTTGTCGCTTTGAAACAGGTAAAATTCATTTAATAATTTTTCCTTGAGAAAATTGGTCATTAAATCTTTTCCTGTCTCCACTAAAATTCTATGAAGACCTAAAGTATAAAGTTTTAGTATAATTTTTTTAAGATTAAAATGCGATCTATTTTCAATTTTTTGAAAAATAAGTTTAACTCCCTTTTTTTTTAGCATTTTTATTTTAGAAATATTTTTAGATGAGTGAAATATAATTAATTTACTTTTTTTTGAATTTTTAATCACAAAGGAATTAATATTTATTTTTAAATTTCTATCTATGACAACTACTTTTGGTGAAAATTTTTCTAATCCATTTAATCTACAATTGAGTTTAGGGTTATCTGTATTTATTGTTTTGTAAGAAGTCAATATTGCATGATTTTGAAACCTTAGAAGATGTGAAACTTTTCTTGAATGCTCGTTAGTTATCGAAGAATTATTTCTTAAAATATTTAAATTTGATGAACTTGCAATTTTTCCTATTATATACGGAGCGTTGTTAGATCTAATATAATTATATTCTTTGTAGAGGTAATGAACCTTTTTTTTTTGAAGACCTGATTTAGTAATTATACTTTTTGATTTTAATATTTTTTTTGTTTTATTAAACGTGCGAAAATCTTTATCCTCTAATGAATAATAAACTTTTTTTACTTTATTTTTTATTATTACATTAGTACATGGTGGTGTTTTTCCGTGATGAGAGCATGGTTCAAGTGTTGAGTAAAGTGTTGTTCCATTATTAAGTCTGTTTTTACTTAATGCAATTCTTTCTGCGTGTGGTCTACCTCCATTATTAGTGGTTGCAAATGATAATATCTTGTTTTTTTTTACTATTACGCAACCAACAGATGGATTTGTTCCGGTAAAATATTTTTTATTCTCTGCTAAGTTAATAGCAAAATTCATAATTTTTTTGTCTAGGGATTTATAATTATCTTTTTTTAAAGACATCTATTCTATCCACAAATTGAACAAAGTCTTTTTCTTCTCTAAAATTTCTATAAACAGACGCAAAACGAACATATGCTACAGGGTCAAGTTCTTTAAGTCCTTCCATAACCATGGTTCCAATTGTATTAGATAAAATTTCACTCTGTCCTAATTCTTCTAAAGATCTACTTATTTTTGAAATAAATTTTTCAGTTGTTTCAGTATCAATGGGTCTTTTTTTCAAAGCAACATAAATTGATTTTGAAAGTTTTTCCCTATCAAATGATGATTTTCTTCCATTTTTTTTGACTACTACAAGTTCTCTGAATTGCACTCTTTCAAACGTAGTAAATCTTTCTCCACATGTGCAAAGTCTTCTTCTTCTAATAGTTGTTCCATCCTCTGTTGGTCTAGAGTCTACTACGGATGTGTCTCCTTTTTTACATATAGGACAAATCATATGATTTAATTAACCCAAGTGCTTATATATAGGAAAATTTGAGCATAGGCTAACTACTTCTTTTCTTACTTCATCCTCAATTTTAGAGTTATCATCAGGATTTTCTGAAAGGCCTTGAATAGTTTTTGTTATTAAATCACCTACTTTTTGAAATTCTTTCAAACCAAATCCTCTAGTTGTAGCAGCTTGAGAGCCAAGTCTAATTCCAGATGTTACCATTGGGCTTTCAGTATCAAAAGGAATACCGTTTTTATTACATGTAATGTTTGCTCTTGATAAACTTTCAGCAGCTGTATTTCCTTTTACTTTAAAAGGTCTTAAATCAACTAACATTAAGTGTGTATCAGTACCTCCTGAATAAATTTTAAAACCATTGTTTTTTAAAGTTTCTGCTAAAATTTTTGCATTAGCTAAAACAGTTTTGATATATTCTTTAAACTCAGGTTTTAAAGCTTCTTTAAAACCTACAGCTTTTGCAGCTATGATATGCATTAAAGGTCCTCCTTGATATCCTGGAAAAACAGCAGTATTAAATTTTTTAGATAAATCTTCATGGTTAGTTAATATTATTCCACCTCTTGCACTTCTAAATACTTTGTGAGTTGTTGATGTAACTACATGAGCATAGTCACAAGGATTTGGGTATCCCTTACCAGCAACCAAACCTGAAAAATGTGCCATATCAACCATTAAATATGCTCCTACTTTGTCTGCAATTTCCCTAAATCTTTTAAAATCAATTACTCTAGAATAAGCACTTCCACCGGCGATTATAAGTTTAGGTTTGTGTTCAAGCGCAAGTTTTTCAACATTATCATAATCAATAAGCTCAGATTTTTTATCGACATCATAACCAATTGCGTTAAACCATTTACCAGACATCGAAATTTTTAACCCATGTGTTATGTGACCTCCTGAATTTAAGCTCATTCCCATGAAAGTATCTCCTGGCTTTAACAAAGCTAAAAATACTGCTCCATTTGCTTGTGCTCCTGAATGAGGTTGAGCATTGGCAAATTTACAATTAAACAACTCTTTAAGTCTGTCAATTGCAAGTTGTTCAGCTACATCAACGTGTTCGCAACCATTGTAATATCTCTTGCCTGGATAACCTTCAGCATATTTATTTGTTAGCACTGATCCTTGAGCTTCAAGCACTGCTTGAGATACTATATTTTCAGATGCTATTAACTCTATGTGATTTTGTTGTCTAACTAACTCATCATTTATAGCTTTGTAAATTTCAGGGTCACTATCCAACAAACTTTTTTCAAAAAAGTCTTTATATTCACTGTTTAAATATTTTGTTTCACTTGACATAAATTTATATTTTTTTAACTCGTTTTAAATGTCTGCCTCCTTCAAATTTAGTATTTAAGAATGCATCTATACATTTATAGGCTAAAGTTTTACTAATCAACCTTTCTCCTAATGTAATAACATTTGCGTCATTATGCAATCTAGATAATTTAGCATTTTTTACCGAATAACATAATGCCGCTCTAATATTTTTATGCTTATTAGCAGACATTGACATGCCCATTCCTGATCCACATACTAAAATACCAATATTTTGTTTTTTATTAATTTTTTTAGATAATTTATGTGCATAATCAGGATAATTTACAGATTTAGATATATTTTCTGGTCCTAGATCAAATAAATTGTATTTTTTTGAATATTTTTTTTTAATACTTTCTTTTAGATTAAATCCCGCGTGATCTGATGCAATATATATGTTTTTCAAATTAATTAAATTTATAATCTAATACACAGGCGACAAGATGAATTCTATTTTCTTCTCCACCGTTAAAGGCATTGTGATATTTTGTATTATTAGTTACCCAAACAGAGCCATCTGCTGGCATATGCATTGCCACATTATCTATTACCATTAAACATCCAGGGTTAGTTACTATAGGTATGTGCAATCTTGGTTCTGGATCTCTATGCCAACTCAAAGTTGATCTAGGTTCCTTTAATAATATTCTTATTCTTCCCAATTTATACTTTGAAGAGAGAACGTCGTAAACTTCTTTAAAATAAGTATTCTCATAATCCTTGATAAATTCACAATATTTTGATTCATCAATATTAACATCTCTTGAAACTTCCTTTCCAGATTTATCTGGTTTTGTCCAGTAAACTCCTCTGGCCTTATTCCCTTTTATTGATTCTGGATCTCCTGGTATTTGAGTTAAAGATATTGCTCCAAAATTAGTTACACCAGCATCTTCAAATTTTTTAATCTTTACAATTTGATTGTATGCATCTTGGAGTTTATCAATATCAAATTGGACAGTTTGCTTTTGAAAATCACTGAAATCTAATACTCTATCATTTCCGTTATGAAGATTTAAATTTACAATTTTATCTTTAATTGGTGTCATGATGATTGTTTTCTACTCATTTCTATATATATTTGTATAATACATTTGTCGCATAATAAAACACAATATGATTACAGGAAAATATCCAAGTTTAAGGCTTAGAAGATCAAGAAAATATGCATGGTCTAGAAGACTTGTTCAAGAAAACTCACTGTCATACAGTGATTTAATATTGCCTATTTTTTTGATTGAAGGAAAAAATAAAAAAGAATCGATAAAATCTATGCCGAATATTTTTAGATATAGTATAGACAAATTAAGTTCTGTAGTTGGCAAAGCCATCAAAAAAGGAATTCCAATGGTAGCTTTATTTCCTTATACGAATACAAAAAAAAAAGATGAATATGGTTCTGAGGCATTAAATCCTGATAACTTAATTTGCAGAGGTATAAAATTTATTAAAAAAAAATATAAAAATAAAATTGGAATAATGTGTGATGTAGCACTTGATCCTTACACTTCTCATGGCCATGATGGATTGTTAAAAAAAGGAAATATTCTAAATGATGAAACCTTAGATATACTTACTAAACAAGCTGTACTCCAAGCTAAAATGGGATGTGACGTAATCGCTCCTTCAGATATGATGGATGGAAGGATCGGCAAAATAAGAAAAGCATTAGATAAAAATAATTTAAATGATGTTCAAATATTATCTTATGCAGTTAAATTTTCCTCTAGCTTTTATGGACCATTTAGAGACGCTGTTGGATCAAAAAAATTGTTAAAAGGTGATAAAAAAACATACCAAATGGATTTTAGAAATTCTGATGAATCTTTAAGAGAAGTATCATTAGATGTGAAAGAAGGAACTGATATGATAATGGTTAAGCCTGGTATGCCTTATCTTGATATAATTAAGAAAGTTAAAGATAAATTCAAAATTCCAGTATTAGCATATCAAGTTTCTGGTGAGTACAGTCTAATAATGAGTGGAATTAATAAAAAAATATTAGACAAAGCATCTATTAAAGAGACTCTTATTTCGTTTAAAAGAGCTGGAGCGAGTAGTATAGTAACTTATTTTGCAGATCAAATTGATCTTTGATTATTTAAGCAAATTAATAAAATCATTCCTTGAAGATGGAAATCTTTTGTTATTAGGTTTAATAATCGTTTTATCCAAAAAATCTCCAACTATTGAATAGCCACTATAAATATCTTTTATATTTTCAGGAATGTTTTTTTTATCTATTAAAAAATTGGGTATAATTTTTTGATTTGAGTCTACAACATATTTAGTTTGGCCATTAATATTTTTATTCACCACGTAATCTTTAAAATTAATGTCATATCCAATGGATTTGAGTATATTTAACTCTAAATATAAAAACTCAACCAACCAATTATCAAGATCAATAATTTTAAACAATTTTCCTAAAAGAGAGTAAATTTCCATATTACTCTCATTTTCAACTGTAAGAATTTTTATTAAATTCATGCAATAGATAATACAAAACAATTTTTTTTTATTTTCTAAATAGACTGGTGTTTTAATTTCATCGATTTCAACTTTAAGATAACTCAATCTACCATCTTCTCTACGTTTTGAATTTAAATGAAACTTATTACCTATTAATAAATAACTCTTTATTTTTTTTGATGTTGATCCAAAAATTACCCCTATTACTTTTCCATTATTTTCTGTAAAAAATTCAGCTATAGAGGAATTTTCATTGTATTTATTTAAAGATAATAAATACCCCTTGTCTTGCCAATTCATTTTTGATTAATTTTTTTTAGAAGTTCAGAAGCAGCAGATTGTTCTGCAATTTTCTTTGAAGATCCTATTGCATAAATATATTTACTATTTTTAAGTTTTACTCCAACTTTAAATTTAGGTTTGTGTCTAGGGCCAGTATTAGAGACTAGTTTGTAGATTGGCAATATTTTAAAATTTTTTAAAGAGTATTCTTGAAGTCTTGTTTTGGCATCAACAAAAGTTGTTTCAGCATTGTTAATTAAATTTTTCCATTGTTTAAGAATAAAAATTTTAGAAACTTCAAATCCTCTGTCTAAATAAATTGCCCCAATTATTGCCTCACAACAATCTGAAATAATTTTATTTTCTACTGTATTTTTATTCGATTTAGAATTACCCACAATAACAAACTCTTTAAGATTTAGAAAATTACCAACTTCTAAGCATTTATTTTTATTAACCAAAGAAGCTAATTTTTTATCTAATGATCCTACTTTTTCGTTTGGAAATAGTTCGAATAGTTTTTTAGAAATAACAAGACCAAGCACTCTATCACCTAAAAATTCAAGATTTTCATAATTGTTATTTGGATCAAAGCTTTTATGAGTAATAGCCTGCAAAAGAATTTTTTCATTTTTAAAATCTATTTTAATTTTTCTTTGAAGAATTTTTATTTTATCCATATTTATTTGATTACATTGAAAAATCTATTCAATCTTAATATTTCATTCCATTTCCAAAATTTTACTATACTTCCAATAAATGGATCAGATGAAAAAAATAATATTTGAGCTTTACCAACAAGGTTATTTTTATGTACATAACCAACTTCAGATAAAAATCTACTATCTTTTGAGCAGTCTCTATTATCCCCCAAGAAAAATAAATGGTCTTTTGGAACAATGTATTTGTCAGAGTTTGCAAAAGTAATATCTGTTCTATAAGAGGCTAAATAAACTTTACCATTAGGTAATTTTTCCTCAAATGTATTAACATTTATTTTTGTTTTACCGCAAAAATTAGTGATATTTTTTGATTTAATAGTTTTTAAAATTTTATTTCCATTAAGATAAAGGTCACCATTAATAAATTGAATTGTATCACCAGGTAGACCAATTACACGCTTTATATAATCAGTTCTGTTATCCGCCGGCGTTTTAAATACAGCTATATCACCCCTTTTAGGATCTTTGGTAAAAATACGATTTTTAAAAATTGGTGGACTAAATGGAAAAGAATGCCTGCTATAACCATATGTATATTTTGTTACAAAAAGTCTGTCTCCAACTAATAAATTTGGTTCCATAGAAGATGATGGAATATAAAAAGGTTGTAATAAAATAGATCTAATTAAAACAGCAATAAAAAGTGCATAAATTAATGTTTTAAGATTTTCAATTATTATTTTTTTCATATTATTTTATCTATAATTACAAAAGCTATTGAATAATCTTTTTCATCCGAAAGTGATAAATGAACTTTATATTTATGTATTTTAAATTTTTTTTTTAAAAAATTTTTTAATTTATTTGATAACAAAATATAAGGTTTTCCATTCTTGTGATTATTGATTTCAATATCATTAAAATTAATATCATGTCTAAAGCCAGTCCCGATTGCTTTAACAAATGCCTCTTTAGCAGCAAATCTTTTTGCATAAAAATTAATTTTATTCTTTAATTTTTCTCCTTGTTCAATTTCATTTTTTGTAAAAATTCGATTTAAAAAACCTTTAATTTTTAACGAATTATTAATTCTACTGTTTTTAATAATATCAACTCCATTACCTATAATATCCATTATCTTAATATTTTAATAAATTGTTTAACTACTTTTGAAATGCCATGAGAAACAGACTCTCCAATAATAAAATGTCCTATATTAAATTCCTCTATTTGATCAATCTTATTAAGTATTTTTGTTGTTTTATAATCCATCCCATGTCCAGCGTGAACTTCTAAACCTATATTTTTCGCATAAATAGCACATTTCTTGATTTTTTTTAGTTCTTTGGAATAATTTTTTTTATGTTTTATTTGATTAGAAATTTTACCCGTGTGTATTTCTATGCATTTACTCCCTAAGGTTTTTGATAATTTTATATCTTGAATTGATGGATTTATAAATAAGCTGGTTCTAATATTATTTTTATTAAAGATTTTTAATATTTTTTTTATTTTATTTTTATTTTTTTTTAAATTTAATCCACCTTCTGTAGTAATTTCATTTCTTTTTTCTGGTACAAGACAAATAAAGGAAGGTTTGTTTTTTAGTGCAATATTTATCATTTGTTGATCAGAGGCAATTTCTAAATTAATTGGAATTAATTTATTAGATGAGAGAATTTTTAAATCTTTATCTTTAATGTGTCTTCTATCCTCTCTTAAATGAACGGTAATAGAATTTGCACCAGCCTTTAAAACATTTAAAGCTACAGTATAGGGATCAGGATGTTTTTCTCCTCTAGCATTTCTTAAAGTTGCAATATGATCTATATTAACACCAAGTCTCTTTCTCATTTTAAAAATCGACTTCCTGGCTTTGTGATTGGTATTTTTTTTAAACTTAAAGGAACATTTTTTTCTTTAAAAGTTGGAATTATTAATTTTACTTGAGAAATAATTTTTTTTCCTTTTATTTTTAAGGTTTGTTTATTAGATCTATCAATTAAACATGCAAATCCTAATAAAATTGCACCAGATTTTTTTATTAATTTAGCACATTCTAAACTTGATTTTCCAGTGGTTATAACATCTTCAATAATTAAAACTCTTGATTTCTTTTTTATATTAAAACCTCTTCTTAGTTTAAAATTTCCATCAACACGCTCACAAAAAATTGTTTCTTTTTTTAAAACTCTACCGATCTCATAACCAATAACTACTCCACCCATTGCTGGCGATAAAATTAAATCAATATTTTTAAATGTTTTTTTTATTTTAATTGCTAAAGATTTTGTAAATTTTTCAGATTTATTTGGAAAACTTAGTAGTTTTGCACACTGTACATATGAAGGTGAATGCAGTCCAGATGACAATACAAAGTGACCGTCCAACAAAGCATTAGTTTTTCTTAAAACTGCTAAAGAGTTTTTTAAAGAAAGCATATTTTTTGTTTTTATGTCTAATAATTTTAAATTTATATTCCTTTTGTTTTAGTTCACTTATCAATTTTGTAAAGTTTTTAAGATCATTAATAATCAAATTAAATTTAAAATTAATTCTACCATTAAGTTTTTCTACCATTTCTACGCTAGAAATGTTAACAAAGTTTTCACCAATCATTGTTGTAACATCACCCATTTTACCTGGTTCATCGGGAAGAGATATCCAAAGAGTGGTATTGTATCTTTTTTCTTTAATTGGTTTTTTATTTTCACGATATTGCCAATAGCGTCTTATTGAAGCCCTAGCCTTCCCTGTCTTGGTACTAGTCAACCAATGAAGGGATGGAGATGCTTTTTTTGAAGTAATGATTTTAACAACATCACCATTTCTTAAAACCGATTGTAAAGCACTATCTTTGCCGTTTATCTCACATCCAATTGCGGCATCACCTATTTGCGTATGAACTGCATAAGCAAAATCTATTGGTGTGGCATTTTTTGGAAGCTTTATAATAGAACCTTTTGGCGTAAAACAAAAAGCATTTTCTTGGAACATTTGAAGCTTAGTGTATTCGTAAGAGTCATCAGGATTTTCATTTTTATCTATAATTTCCACTAAATCTGCTAACCAGTCATATTCTTTCCATGTCAAAGAATTAAATTTTTCAGATGATTTATATTTCCAATGTGAGGCAATACCTCTTTCAGCAAACTCATGCATTTGCTTAGTTCTTAATTGAATTTCAATTGGTCTTTTATTAGGACCAATAATTGCTGTATGAAGTGATTGATACTTATTAATTTTAGGTGAAGATATATAATCTTTGAATTTTCCTGGAATACAATTCCATTTACTATGAAAAACTCCTAATGCTTTGTAACAATCTTCAATATTCTCTAAAATAATCCTGAAACCAATAATATCAGTTATTTGCTCTAATGAGGTTCTTTTCTTTTGAATTTTCCTCCATATTGAAAAAGGAGTTTTTTCCCTTCCAACGATTTGGGGATTAATATTTTTATCCTTTAATATTTCATAAAATTGGTCAGAGATATTGTTAAAATTTATAAGATTATTTTCTTTTATTTTATCTAATCTATCTTTAATTAATTTTCGAGCATCTTCATTTAAAACTTCAAATGATAGATCTTCTAATTCATCTCTTATACGGTGCATACCCATTCTATCAGCAAGTGGTGCATATATTTCCATTGTTTCTCTCGCTTTTCTTATTTGTTTTTCTTTTTCAACGACTTTTATTGTTCGCATATTATGTAATCTGTCTGCTAGTTTTACAAGCAAGACTCTAATATCTTTGGATGTTGCTAAAATCAGCTTTCTAAAGTTTTCTGCTTTAGAATTTGAAATTGCTTGGTTTTCAAACTCTGATATTTTTGTTACACCATCGACTAAATCAGCAACCTCTTTTCCAAATTCAGACTCTATAGTGTTGTAGGTTGCATAGGTATCTTCTATTGTGTCGTGAAGTAATCCTGTTGCTATAGTTGCACTGTCTAGTTTTAACTCAGTTAATATGTTTGCAACTGCAATTGGGTGTATAATATAAGGTGAACCCTCATCTCTTTTTTGTTTTTCATGAGCTTTCAAAGCAAAATCATAAGCCTTAGATAAAGTTTCAGGATTTAAAAATTTGTTATAGTTTTTGACTTTGTTTATCAATTCTTCAGACTTAAGCATAATTATTTATATCATTTTATTGAATAATTTTAATACCCAATAACTCTTCTGAAGTTAAATTTGACAACAAAAATACTATATTTTTGCAAAGTTTAGGGTGAAACCAATCTTTATTTATTTCAAATAAAGGAAGTAATACAAAATTCCTGCTGTGCATCCTTTCATGGGGTATATTGATTTCGTTATTTCCAATTTTTTTTTGGATTATTCGACCATTGAAATCAATAATGTCAATATCACAAACTCTTGGAAAATTTCTTTTTGATTTAACTCTTCCAACCCTACTTTCAATATTTTTGATTTTTAAAAATAATTTTTTTAAATTAAGGCTTGTTTCAATAAATATAACAAAATTTATGAATTCTGGAAATTTTTTATTTGGCCATGATTTTGATCTATATAGCTTTGATTTCCTTTTTATTACAACATTTTCTTTATTTAATAATTTTAGGGCTTTATTTAAGTTTTTTTTTCTATCTCCTAAATTAGAACCAAAGGCTAAATAAACGGAATTAACTTGATTTTCTAATGTATCTTGCTTTTTCACGGTTCCAATCTCTATTTTTTTTTGTAAGTCTTTTATCAAATTGTTTTTTTCCTTTAGCAACCGCTATTTCAAGTTTAGCTTTACCTTTTCTAAAATACATTTTAGTTGGTATGACAGTTAATCCGTCTTCATGAATTCTACCAATTATTTTATTTATTTCTCGTTTATTAAGTAAAAGTTTTCTTTCAGAGTAAGGATTGTGGTTTGAATAACTCGCTTGCTTGTAGATAGGTATATGTGAGTTAATCAGAAATATTTCTCCCTCTTTATCAACAGCGTAAGAGTCTGCAATATTTATTTTTCCAGCTCTTAATGACTTTATTTCAGATCCTTTTAATACTATTCCTGCCTCAAATACTTCCTTAAAAAAAAAATTAAAAGATGCTTTTCTATTAATTGTAATAATTTTAAAACCGGTATTGGTTTTATTGCTCATTAATTAATTTAGCTGATAAAAGAGCTTTTTTGACTTCATTTTTAGTTTTATCTAAAACTGTTACTAATGGTAATCTAACATTATCATCACAGAGACCAATAAGTTTGGCTGCATATTTTACTGGGGATGGGTTGCTTTCGATAAACAATGATTTATGAACAGGTTGAAGTATTTTATCGATTTCTTCTGCTTTTTTTAATTCATCATTATTATTAGATTTAGAAAGTTTTTGCATGTCTGAACACATCTTTGGAGCAATATTAGCAGTGACTGAAATACATCCTACGCCACCTCTTTTGTTATATTCAAAAGCTAGCCCATCCTCACCTGTTAATTGAATAAATTCATTTCCAATTTTTTTAAAAGTCTCATCAACTCTATTTAAATCTCCAGTGGCGTCTTTCACCCCAACAATGTTCTTAAGTTCAAATAGTCTAGCCATTGTGTCTACCGACATATCGATCACAGATCTTCCTGGAATATTATAAATTATTATAGGTATCCCACAGCTGTCATTAATAGCTTTATAATGGGCATATAAGCCCTCCTGAGTAGGTTTATTGTAATATGGAGTAACTATCAATGCACCATCGGCTCCTGCTTTTTCCGCATGCTTTGTTAGTGAAATTGCTTCAACAGTTGAGTTTGACCCTGTGCCAGCTATAACAGGTATTTTTCCTTTTGCTTCTCTTATACAAAGCTCAATTACTTTTTCATGTTCACCATGTGATAAAGTTGGAGATTCGCCTGTTGTACCAGCTGGGACAAGTCCATTTGTGCCATTTTCTAAATGAAAATTAATAATTTTAATGTAAGTTTCCTCGTCAAGACTATCGCCTTTAAAAGGTGTTACTAAAGCCACATTTGAACCTTTAAACATAAATATTTATATCATAAGTTGTTAGAAATGATTTTTAGAAAATCTAAATTCCTATTTACAATTATATTTTTTTTGAGCTTTTTTCAATCATCATATTCAAATGAATTAATAATACCAAAAAAAAAACCTTTTTTTAAAAACAAGTTAATAATTCCTCCTTTAAAACCTGGCACTGATATTGAAAAACAAAGCTTAAAAAATGATAAAGATCTTCCTAAAGAGATATTTGGAATTTTATTACCACCAAAAAAACCACTTCTTGTAAAAAAACAGTCATTAAGAACGGCAAAGAAAACAACATACTATAGTGAAAGAGACTTTGAATATGCAAAACAAGCAATTAGATTTATGGAAAAGTCTAATTGGAAAGATGCTAAAATTGTTGCAAAAAAAGCTAGAGCCAAGTCGATTTACGATTTTATTGAATGGCGACATTTGTTAACATCAGGAAATAAAGCAACATTTTCTGAATATAAGAGATTTATTGAGAGAGTTAAAGATTATCCAAGATTTGATAGAATCAAATATCTAGCTGAACATAAGATCAATTTAAATAATCAATCACCTGCGGAAATAATCAATTGGTTTACAAAAAATGAACCTTTAAGTGGATATGGAAAAATGATGTTAGGTGAAAGTTTGATAAAAATTGGCAGATCGGGAGAAGGTATTAAACTAGTCAAAGAAGGTTTTGTAAATGCTGACCTAAATACAAATAATCTAAAATATTTTAGAAAGAAATTTAAAAATATTTTAGATACATCAGATTATATTAAACGAGCAGATTATTATGCTTGGGAAGGTAAACATTGGGATCTTAAAAGAATAATTAGATATTTACCAAAGGATTATCAATTACTTTATACAGCTAGACAAATACTAATAAGTAGAGGTTATGGTGTTGATGAGGCAATAAAAAAAGTGCCACAAAAATTAAAAAATGACTCTGGCTTAAAATATGACAGATTAAAATGGAGAAGAAAAAAAGGTCGTGTAGATAGCTCATTAGAAATATTAAATGATATTCAAAATACAAAAGAATATTTAGTTAGACCCGATAAATGGTGGAAAGAAAGATCTATAATTGGAAGATCTTTATTATATAAAAAAAAATATAAAACTGCTTATAAAATAGTTTCAAAACATGCAATGACAGAGGGCCCTGAATTTGCAGAAGCTGAATGGATGAGTGGCTGGATAGCACTAAGTTTTTTAAAAAAACCAGAGCTTGCAGAAAATCATTTTAAAAATTTTTATTATAATGTTACCTACCCCATAAGTCTATCACGAGGTGCCTACTGGTTGGGGAGAACTTATGAAACAATTGGTGACAAACAAAATTCTAACAAATGGTATTTTGAAGGATCAAAGTATCTTACGACTTATTATGGTCAACTTTCACATATGAAAGTTAAACCTCAAAAAAAATTTGAACTCGATAAGTTAATGTTTGTTGATGATAGTTATGAGAAAGAATTTTATTTAAAAAAAACTTGTAGCAATTGTAGATCTACTTGATTATTTAAATAAAGACAAATATACAAAACATATATTAAGACATTTAGCTAATGATAATATAGAAAAAGGAAGTGAGGTTTTAGCTGCAAAACTAGCATCTGATATCTCGCGTTTTGATTTTGCAATACAGGTTTCTAAGATAGCATCATATCAAAAAAGATTTCATAACCAATTTAATTACCCAATTATGAGTGTACCAAAATTTGTTGGAGGTAGAAAAATTCCAGATCCAGCTTTAATATTATCTATTATTAGACAGGAGAGTGAATTTGATACTTCTGCAAGAAGTAGAGTTGGTGCTCAAGGATTAATGCAGCTTATGCCATACACTGCTAAAACAGTTTCTAAACAAGCTAAACTAGCTTACTCAAAATCAAAATTAACAACTGACCCTGAATACAATATAAATTTAGGATCTCATTATATTGCAGGATTGATAAATCAATATAAAGGTTCGTACCCTTTTGCAACGGCTGCATACAATGCTGGTCCTAAAAGGGTAAAGTATTGGAAAAAAATTAATAAAGATCCTCAAAAAAAACAAATAGATTACGTAGATTGGATTGAGCTAATTAAATTTAAAGAAACTAGAAATTACGTCCAGAGAGTTTTAGAAAATTATAATGTATATAGATATATTTTATCACAAAGGCCCATATACTTAGCAAATTTTTTTGAAAACAAAAATTTATATTAAATAATTTATGGCGGAAGAGAAGGGATTCGAACCCTTGGAAGGATTGCTCCTTCGGCAATTTAGCAAACTGCTGGTTTAAGCCAACTCACCCACTCTTCCTACTAATAATATTTTATAAGACTTATTAGAATATATCAATCACCAAATTATTCTAATTAGATTTTTTTACCAAAAAATTTTTCTTGATTAAAGGATAGTATATTTCACTAAACATATAAATAAAAACAACAAATGATAAAAACCATGCACCCATTGAGTATCTAGGATCACCCTTAAAAAATAAAAATGAACTATGCATTATGATCAAAGATATAGATAATATTTTAAATTTGGAATGAATTTTAAAAAAAAATACCACAAATAAATTTATAAGGATAATTGCAAACCATACTTCATATATTTTGATATAGTGACTGAAATGTTTAATAACCTTATTATAATTTAAATCATTTTGATTTATAGATAAAATGTTCGAAAAAAATTCAAAATAGTCTTGTAAATTTATTTGAAGATTATTTTCTAGACTAGTGTTCTTTACTAATAAAACAAATTCATTTGAATAAACATAATTATGAATGGGTATCAAAAAGATTAAAGACGTACCAGAAATTAAAAAGAATATTTTTTTATAAACTTCATCTATTAAGTTTCTATTAAAAATCAGATAAAATATATATCCAGTAATTAAAGGATAAATTAACGCAATATAATTAGGTCTTATACCAATAACCAAGAATGAAAGAACACCAATCATAAAAAATTTATATTTATAATCATCATTTTTGAAATAAAGAAATGAAAGTAAAATTAAGAAAAAATAACATATACCTTCACCGTATCCATCAACAGTGAAATTAATATAATTTATCATAGTAAAACCTAAGGACTCAAAAATTGGAAAAAAAATAAATACTATAACGAAATATTTAGATGTTTTTTTATTAAGAAATAAATTTAGAAATTTAAAGATTAATATTGGAAAAAATGAAATTATGAAAATACTACCTAATACAGTATCACCAAATAAAAAAAATAATGACGTATTAATATATCTGGTTAAAGGCATAAAATAAAATACATCTGCAGCACCTTTAAATCCCTCATAAAAATTTCCTAAAACAAAATGATTTGCCATTATCCTGGCATAACCATAATGAATTAAACCATCATTAAGTCTTGCAAAATAAAAAGTTTCAGAAAAACCTGAAATAGCATTTGGACTAAATTTTAAATACAAAAATAAAACTATAAAAAAGGAAATTGATGTAATGAAATAAAATAATTTAATTTTATAAATTGTTAAAGTAATTATTAATAATAATAAAATTGTTAACGTATAAAAAAATAAATAATTATTATTATGAAAAAAATTTGCTTTTATATTAAGTTGAAGATCTCTTTCGTAATCAAATAAATAATAATCTGTTTTATAATTAATAACTATACATTTATTTTTTTTGTTATCATGAAAAATAAAATTATTATTAGCTTTATAATACAAATTACCGTTAAAACATAAAGTTGATTGATCAAATTGCTTTAAAAAATTAATCTTAAATAGAACAGGAAAAATTACATTATTTTTATAACTTGTCTTATTATAGTTAACAATATTTAAATTTATTTCATTGAGCGCAGAAGGTCCTAAATCCCAAAAATTAATATTTTTTTTTATCATTATATATTTACCCTCATCTACATCAGTCCAAATATTTTCTGCCTGAAAAGCATATTTATTATAAAGTGTTGAAAATTTATTTGATCCTGGTTGAGGAACATCTTTTAATGAATTATCCCTAGATACAATTTTTTTAAGTTTAAATTTTAACTTTGTTTCTAGTTCTTTAGGAAAGTTGCCTTTTATATAATCATTGTTATTACTAACATAAGAAGGTAAAACAATATGATTTACTATAAGATAATTTTTTGAAAATAAATTTTGTGAGATAAAAATTATAATAAAAAAAATAACAAAAATACTACTATTTTTAACAGTATTTTTTTTTATTTCTGAAAAAAAAATTATACTTGAGCTTAAGCATAATAAAATTAACTTTTCCCACGTGTTAAAGGGTGGCTGTATGATTAAAATAACCAACAAAAATGTTGAAAGTCTAATCATATATTTATTTGTTATGAGCATTATATAAATTGTTTTTGCGTAGTTGTTAATTTTAAGATTATTGATAATAATTATTTTATAAAGTAAACAATTAAAATGAAAAATAAATATTCTATTCTTTCACTGGTAAAAAACGCTTTTTCACAGCATGAAAATTGGAAACAAGCTTGGGGAGATCCTGAGCCAAAAAAAGAATATGAAGCTATTATAATTGGTGGTGGTGGCCACGGTTTAGCAACAGCTTACTACCTAGCAAAAAAGCATAACATGAGAAATATTGCTGTGTTAGAAAAAGGCTGGATTGGTGGAGGAAATACAGGAAGAAATACTACAATTATAAGATCAAATTATCTGTGGGATGCAAGTGCTGGACTATACGATCATGCATTAAAGATTTGGGAAAATTTATCTCAAGAATTAAATTATAATATAATGTTTAGTCAAAGAGGAGTTATGAATTTAGCCCATAACCTACAAGATGTAAGGGATTTAAAAAGAAGAACTCACGCAAACAGACTTAATGGTATTGATGCTGTGTGGTTAAATACAGATCAAGTAAAAGAATTTTGTCCAATAATAAATACTTCTCCAGACATAAGATACCCTGTTCTAGGTGGAACATTACAAAGAAGAGCGGGAACTGCTAGACATGATGCTGTTGCTTGGGGTTATGCAAGAGGTGCAGATGAAATGGGAGTTGATATAATTCAAAATTGTGAAGTTGAAGGTATAAAAAGAAATGGAGATCAGGTTGAAGGCGTTGAAACATCAAAAGGATTTATTAAAACAAAAAAAATTGGTGTTGTTGCAGCAGGACACTCAAGTGTAATTGCTAACATGGCAGGATTAAAATTACCACTTGAAAGTAAACCTTTACAGGCATTAGTTTCAGAACCAGTCAAACCAATAATTGATACTGTGGTAATGTCGAACGCTGTACATGCATATGTTAGTCAGTCTGACAAAGGTGAACTAGTAATTGGCGCTGGTACGGACGCTTATGTTTCTTATACACAAAGAGGTAGTCACGATGTTGTCGAAGGAACATTAAAAGCAATATTGGAGCTGTACCCTATTTTTAGTCGAATGAAAATGTTGAGACAATGGGGTGGAATTGTTGATATATGTCCTGATGCAAGTCCAATAATTAGTAAAACAAATATAAAAGGACTCTATTTTAATTGTGGTTGGGGCACTGGAGGTTTTAAAGCAACACCTGGATCAGGGGATTTATTTGCACACACTATTGCCAATGATGAACCACATAAATTAAATGCTGCATTTAATTTGAACCGATTTGTAAGTGGAGATCTTGTTGATGAACATGGTGCAGCCGCTGTAGCACACTAATGTTTTTAATTAATTGTCCATATTGTGGTGAAAGAGACCAAAGTGAATTTTCATGTGGAGGTGAAGCTCACATAGTTAGGCCAAAACAACCAACTGAACTAAGTGATGATCAATGGGCAGAATATCTATTTATGAGAAAGAATATTAAAGGAATTCAGTTCGAAAGATGGAACCATGCTCATGGATGTAGAAAATGGTTTAATATGGTTAGAGACACATCAAACGACAAAATACATGCAATTTATAAAATGGGAGAAAAACCTCCGGTAGAATAAATGACAAAATTCAGAGTTAATAAGACAAAATTTATAGATCAAACTAAAACAGTCTCATTTAATTTTGATGGAAAATCTTATCACGGATTTGAAGGTGATACTTTAGCATCTGCCCTACTTGCGAATGGAGTTCATTTAGTTGGTAGAAGCTTTAAATATCACCGACCAAGAGGAATAATGTCTTGTGGGTCAGAAGAGCCTAATGCAATATGCCAAATAAATGAAGATACAGATTTAACAGAACCTAATGTTAGAGCTACAGAGATTGAATTATATGAAGGCTTAAATGCCTCAAGTCAAAATTGTTGGCCCAGTGTTAATTTTGATATAGGTGGAATTAATAATTTAATATCTCCATTTATACCTGCAGGTTTTTATTATAAGACTTTTATGTGGCCTAAAAGTTTCTGGAAAAAAATTTATGAACCGCTGATAAGATGGTCTGCAGGACTAGGGAAATCACCAACAAAACCCGATCCTGAATTATATGACCATAAACATGTTCATTGTGATGTATTAATTATAGGTGGTGGTATTTCTGGAATTATAGCATCAAAAATTGCTGCTAAAAACAATTTAAAAACAATATTGATTGAAGATAAAAATATTCTTGGTGGTTCAACAATATTTCAAAAGAATGAAAATTATAAAATTAATAATAAATATTCAAGCGAATGGTTAAATGAGGAGATAGCTGAACTAAAAAAATTAGATAATTTAACAATCAAAACTAGAACAACCTTAGCAGCTTATCATAGTTATAATTACTTATTAGCAAAAGAAAATATTTCAGACCATATACCAGTGGATAAAAGAAATGGTGGCATCAGACAAAGATTGTGGAAAATTAGAGCTGATAAAGTAATAGTAGCAACCGGTGCTATTGAAAGACCACTTGTATTTAATAATAATGACAGACCAGGAATAATGCTTTCTTACTCCGTAAAAAAATATTTAGACTTTTATGGTGTGTCTTGTGGATTTAATAATGTGATATTTACTAATAATGATAGTGCTTACGAAACAGCTGTTTCGTTTAAAGAAAAAGGAATATCTGTTGAAATAATAGATATAAGAAAAAATTCTAATTCCAAAATTGTTAAAAATGCTGAAAAACTTGGAGTCAAAATCTATTGGAACTCAACAATAGTTAACACTTTTGGTCATAGAAAAATAAATTCTATTGAGATAAAGAATTTATCAGAAGATGGATCAAATGTTGTTGGAGATAAAAATAGAATTAATTGTGATTGCTTAGCACTAAGTGGTGGTTGGACACCAATGGTTCACATGCATACACAATCTGGTGGAAAGTTAGATTTTAGAGAAATTGATCAAACTTTTATACCAAACGAAATTGACAAAAATCATATTAATGTTGGTTCATGTAATGGTGACTTTGAACTTGAAGAAATAATTAATAATACAAATAAAAAGGTAAAGAATTTTTTGAAAGTCAGCGAAACTGAATTTGACAAAACTTCTATACTGAACTCAAAAGAATTAGATAAAAGAAATATATGGCTACTACCAAGCTATATATCAGAGGGTAAATGTAAATCTTTTATTGACTTTCAAAATGATTCTACTGCAAAAGATATAAAACTTGCACTTAGAGAAGGTTTTAAGTCTATTGAACATGTAAAACGATACACGACAACTGGCATGGCAACTGATCAAGGAAAACTATCAAACATGCATGCATTGGGAATTATTGCCGATACAGCTGGTGTAAAAATGGGTACATTAGGAACAACAACATTTAGACCACCGTTCACACCATTAACTTTTGGGTCAATAGTTGGAAGAAGTGTAGGTAAATTTTTTGATATAATAAGAAAAACGTCAATTCATGAATGGCATGTTAAAAATAAAGCTAAATTCGAAAATGTTGGACAATGGAAAAGACCTTGGTACTACCCTATTAATAACGAAGATCTTCATGATGCTGTTCAAAGAGAAAGTAAGGCAGCCAGAGATAGCGCAGGAATTTTAGATGCTTCTACACTTGGGAAAATAGATATTCAAGGAACAGACGCATCTGAATTTTTAAATAGAGTATACACAAATGCATGGTCAAAATTAGGAATTGGAAAATGTAGATATGGATTAATGTTAAATGAAGATGGTATGGTTTATGATGATGGTGTTACGACAAGATTAGGTGAAAATCATTATTTAATGACTACAACAACTGGAGGAGCAGCAAATGTTCTTTCAAAACTTGAAGATTATTTACAAACAGAGTGGCCTGAGTTAGATGTTTACTTAACTTCAGTCACAGACCATTACTCGACAGCAAGTATATGTGGTCCAAACTCTAAAAAAATATTAAAAAAAATATTTCAAGATAAAGATTTTAGTGATGATGCTTTTCCACATATGTCTTATCAAAATGCCAAAATTGATGAGATTAATTGTAGAATAATGAGAATAAGTTTTACTGGTGAACTTAGCTATGAAATTAATATAGAGTCACAATATGGAAAATCGTTATGGGAGAAATGCATTGAAGCAGGAAAAGAATTTAAAATTACGCCTTACGGAACAGAAACAATGCATTTATTAAGAGCTGAAAAAGGTTTTATTATTGTTGGTCAAGATACAGATGGAACTATGACGCCAATTGACCTTCAAATGGACTGGATAGTTAGCAAAAAAAAATTCGATTTTATTGGAAAAAGATCTCTTTATAGAAGTGATACTATTAGAGAAGATAGAAAACAACTTGTAGGATTACTTACAGATGATCCAAATGAAGTTTTAGAAGAAGGAGCCCAGATTGTTTCTGATATGAACAAGAAACCAATAGAAATGATTGGACATGTAACGTCAAGTTACTTTAGCCCAAATTTAAATAAATCAATTGCACTTGCTGTCGTAAAAAGTGGAAAAAAAATGAATGGCCAAAAACTTATTGTACCAATGGAAAATAAAAACATAAATGTAACAGTTTCTGACTCTGTTTTTCTAGATAAAGAAAATAAGAGGATTAATGCTTAATCAAGAATATCCTAAATTTGAAAAAGGTTCATTTGACGGTCTCGAAATTTCATTATCTGAACCAATTGTAAAAATAAATTTAAGAGGAAAAAAGAAAGAATTTTTTACCAAAATAGGAAAAATCTTATCTATAATTTTACCTATTGAGCCGAATACAAGTTCATCAAATCAACAATATAATACACTGTGGCTAAGTCCAGACGAATGGTTGGTATATTTTAAAGGTGAAGATCGACAATTATTCAATAACCTTTTTAATGAAATTTCAAAACTTAATTTTGGTTCAGTCGTTGATGTCTCAAATCAATGGATTTCTATTAATATAAAGGGTAATAAGACTTTTGATCTTCTTTCCTCTGGATCGCCATTTAATTTTGAAAGTTTCAAGAAAACTAAAAACTCAGTTACACAAACCCTGTTAAATCATACAGATGTGATTATCCACCATAAAGAAATCAATGAAATTAATCTTTTTGTAAGAAGATCCTTTTCTGAAGATTTATGGTTGTGGATTAAAGACAGTGCTAGATTTATCTAATTTTTTTTTTATATAATAGCTAACATACGTAAATAAAAGTATAGATAGAGTCCACTGGAAAACAAACCATAACCAAAAAAAAGTATCAAAGTCAGCTGATAAGTATTTAGCTAAATAGAAAACACATATTGGCACTAGTACATTTCTCATCATATTATTGACCATTGCATAATTTGACTTCTTCAAACCCATAAAAAATCCATTAGATAAAAAGAAAATTGGGTAAGCTGGTAATATGAAAGCTGCAATTTTTAAATACCTTCTTCCATATTCTAATACCACTTCGTTGCTAGAAAAAAACCTTGGAACTATATCTGCTGTTAAATAAACTAATATTCCTGAAAAAAACATCAAGATAAGCCCGTATTTAATTGAAACGAAGTAAGTCTCTTTAACTCTATCAAAGTTATTTGCACCAAAGTTTTGAGCTATAATTGAGATTATTGCAGTATTTATTCCTAGTATTGGCAGTAAAACAACCTGCTCTATTCTCGTAGCTGCACCATAACCAGCAACTGCTAGCTCACTTGTCTGACCAACATAAGTGAAAATAAATGTGGCTGCTACAGCATATCCACATATTGCAATTGATATTGGCATTGATTGAAAGAAAATATTTTTTAAAAAAATAAATTTTACATTAAAATATTCAATTGTAATTTTTTTAACACGTGGATTTTGTAAAACTTTAAAAAGAATAATAAGAAATGCTATTAATTGTGCAATAATTGTTGATAAACCTATTCCCATCATTCCCATTGCAGGAATAAATAAAAACCCAAATATTAAAATGGGATTTAAAATTATATTTAAGAGAAAACTGAGAATTAAAACATTTCTGTATGTTTTTGTATCTCCTTCAGCATGTAAAAGCGAATTTAATGAAACAACAAGGAAAAATAGGAATGATCCATAAAACATAATATTTGTATATTGGAGACCCAAATTTGTAATTTCTTCAGTTGATCCCATCAGATTAAATACCTTTTCCGAAAAATAGAGTCCTATAAATGTAATAAAAACTGAAATTAGTAAACCGTAAATTATAATATGAGTAAAATAGTACGAGGCATTTTTTTCATTTTTTTCTCCAATACTATTTCCTATCAATGAAGTTCCACCTACAGTAACACCAATAGATGTTGCAACAATTATAAAGTATATTGGAAAAGATTTACTCAATGCTGATAAAGCCTCTGGCGAAATTAGTCCAGAATAGAATGTATCTACAATATTGTATAAGGTTTGAAAAAGCGTTCCAACGCTTGCTGGTATTGCAAGTTTTCTTACAAGTACGGGAATATTTTCTTTAAGCAAGTCCATATAAGTTAATTATTTTTTTAATATTCTTTTTTAAAGATATGTCTCTTACCTAATTTTTTTGCAAGTAATATCTGTTTTTGTCTCATAGCAAATCTTGATTTTTGATCATCTGTTAAAGAATCGTGACATTTTGGACAATGAATGCCCTCTGCATACTTTGGTGACTTTTTCTCTTTGATTGACACTGGTTTTCTACAACCACTGCAAATTGAATAAGTTCCTTGCTTGAGACCGTGTTTTATGGAAACTCTATTATCAAAAACAAAACATTCACCTAGCCACTGACTATTTTTTTTTTCTACATTGTTAAGATAATTAATTATACCGCCTTTCAATAAATATATATTTTTAAATCCCCTTTTTTTTAAATACACATTTGTTTTCTCACATCTTATACCTCCAGTACAAAACAGTGCTATATTCTCTTTTTTATTAAATTTTTTTAGATATTCGGGAAATTGACGAAAATTTTCTACATTAGGATTTATCGATTGTTTAAAGCTTCCTACATTATGTTCAAAAGGCTTTCTGGTATCTATCAGTATTGTGTCCTTTCTTTTAATTAATTTATTCCACTCTTTCGGATTGAGATTATTTTTAGGTGATTTGTAGTTTTTAATATTAAAACCCATAGGTACTACTTCTTTTTTAATTTTAATTTTAGGTTTGTGAAAAGGTTTAAATTTACTTGTAGAATTATTTTCTGAATTAAATTTTTTTATTTGAAATAGTTGTTTAAAAACTTTTTTAAATTTAAGAATGTTATGTAATTTAGCAGAAATAGTTCCATTAATGCCTTCTGTAGAAATAATAATAGAGCCAATAATTTCATGATTTTTAAGTAACTTTTCTAATAGTATTTTATTTTTTTTTAAATTTTTAAGTTTCTTAAACTTATAAAAACCAAATATGTGATACATTTAAATTTTCCTACAAACTGTTACTCCATCACCAATAGGTAAAATATATTTTTCAACCTTTGAATCATTTTTTACATAAGTATTAAAATCTCGGATTATATTAGTCATTCTGTCGATTTTATTATAATTAGCAACATCACCTTTCCACAAAACATTGTCAATTATGATTAATCCATCTTTGGTTAAAAGTTTATATGACATATCATAATATTTAATATAATTTTCTTTATCTGCATCAATAAAAATCAAATCAAACTTTTCACTTCTCTCTGATAATATATTTAGTTGTTCTAACGCTGAACCTACAATCAAATTAATTTTGTTATCTATCTTTGCTTTTTTGAAAAAGGTTTTAGCTATATCTGAAGTATTTTTATTTTTATCAACACAGGTTATAAAACCATCATCTTTTACAGCAAGAGCCATCGATAATGCACTATAACCTGTAAATGTTCCTATCTCTAAAATTTTTTTTAAATTCTTACTTTTAATTAATAGTTGCATAAAATATGCTTGAGTTACAGATATTTGCATTTTTTTTATTTCACCCAAACTATTATTATGTTTAATAATTTCTTTCTGCACAGGATGTAGATCGTAAGAGTTGTTTGAAATATAGTTTTCTAAGTTTTCGTCTATTTCAATGCTTTTTATCACTTAGTAAGTTTTGTTTTTAAAATTTCATTTAATAATTTTGGGTTAGCTTTTCCACCAGAAACTTTCATTGCTTGGCCTACAAAAAACCCAAATAATTTATCTTTTCCTGATTTATACTCTGTTACTTTATCCTGATTATCATTTAAAATTTGATCTATTAATTTTTCTAATTCTTCAGGATTGCTCTCTTGTTTTAAACCTTTTTCATTAATGATCTTTTCAGGATCTTCATCTTTTTCAGCCATAATCTCAAATATAGTTTTTGCAATTTTTCCAGATATAGTTCCATCTTTAATAAAATTTACTAATTTTGATAAGTTCTTAGAACTTATAGGACTATCGCTTATATCTAGGCCTTTTTCATTTAATAAAGCAAATAGTTCTCCTGTAATCCAATTAGTGGATAATTTTACATCTGAGTCTTTTATTACTTCCTCAAAATATTTTGATGTTTCTATATCAGAAACTAAAATAGTTGCCTCATAAGGAGTTAAATTAAATTTATCTATAAATCTTTTTTTTTTCTCATCAGGTAATTCTGGGATCTCTAATTTAATCTTATTAATATATTCATCATCAATTTCTAATGGAAGCAAGTCTGGATCTGGAAAATACCTATAATCATGAGCATCTTCTTTTGATCTCATAGATCTTGTTTCATTTTTTTTTGTATCAAAAAGTCTTGTTTCTTGATCAATCTTTTTGCCGTCTTCTATCAAATCAACTTGTCTATTTGCTTCATAAATAATTGCCATTTGCATAAACTTGATTGAATTAACATTTTTAATCTCGCACCTTGTCCCTAAATCTTTTGAGCCTTTTTTTCTAACTGAAACATTAACGTCAGCTCGTAACGAACCCTCTTGCATATTACCATCGCAAGTTCCGAGATATCTCATAATTGACCTTAGTTTTTTAATATAAGAATTTACTTCATCTGGTGATCTTAAATCAGGTTTACTTACTATTTCCATTAAGGCTACGCCTGATCTATTGAGATCTACTAATGTACTATTTGGATCAATATCGTGAATACTTTTTCCAGCATCTTGCTCTAGATGTAATCTTTCTATTCCTACTTTTTTTTGACCTTCTGGCATATCTAAAGTGACCATACCCTCTCCTACAATAGGATATTTATATTGAGATATTTGATATCCTTGAGGTAAATCAGCATAGAAATAATTTTTTCTGTCAAAAACTGATTTATTATTAATTTTTGCTTTTAAGCCAATTCCTGTCTTTATAGCTTGCTTAACGCAGAACTCATTAATAACAGGTAGCATTCCTGGGAAAGCTGCATCGACTAAGCTTACTTGAGTATTTGGTTCGGCACCAAATTTTGTTGATGAGCTTGAAAATAATTTAGAGTTTGATGTTACTTGTGCATGAACTTCAAGACCAATCACAACTTCATAGATATTTTGGTCTCTAGTTATAAAAAATTCACTTTTATCACTCATTTAATCCACCAATCAGAAATATTATTTTTATAATTAATTTTTTCCTCCATTGAATATGCAATATTTAAAACAGTTTGCTCATCGAATGGTTTGCCAATTATTTGTAAACCTAAGGGATAATTATTTTTGTCAGTGCCAGCGGGAATAGAAATACCAGGTAATCCAGCAAGGTTTACTGGCACTGTGAAAATATCATTTAAATACATTGAGACTGGGTCACTTGATTTTTCACCAATTTTAAAGGCTGAACTTGGTGTAGAAGGTGTTAGAATTGCATCAACTTTATTGTATGCTTCATCAAAATCTTTTTTTATTAATTGTCTTACCTTTTGTGCTTTTAGATAATACGCATCATAATATCCTGAGGACAAAACATACGTGCCAATCATTATTCTTCTCTTTACTTCTTCTCCAAAACCTTCAGATCTTGTTTTTTCATACATATCTATTAAGTTTTCTCCTGACGATCTAAAACCATATTTAACACCATCATATCTAGCTAAATTTGATGAAGCTTCAGCAGGTGCAACAATATAATAAGTAGGCAAAGCATAGCTTGTGTGTGGCAATGAAATATCAATTATTTCTGCTCCACATTCCTTTGCATATTCAATTCCTTTTTGCCAAAGTTTTTCAATTTCATCTGGCATACCATCTATTCTATACTCTTTAGGGATTCCAATTTTTAATCCTTTGATATTATTGGTAAGATCTTTAGAATAATTATTTCTTTTAAAATCAATAGATGTTGAATCTTTTTTATCGAACGATGAGATTACTTCTAAAAGTATCGAACAATCCTTAACATCTTTACTCATTGGGCCTGCTTGATCCAATGAAGATGCAAATGCAACAATTCCATATCTTGAGCAGCTACCATAGGTCGGTTTTAATCCTACTGTTCCAGTAAAAGATGCCGGTTGTCTTATAGATCCGCCTGTATCAGTACCAATTGTAATAGGAGTTAAATTAGCTGCTAGAGCAGCAGATGAACCTCCCGATGACCCACCAGGAACTATATTTTCAGCAATTGGATTTTGGACGTTGCCAAAAAAACTTGTTTCATTTGATGACCCCATTGCAAATTCATCACAATTAAGTTTGCCCAATAAAATACCACCTTCATTCCAAATATTTTGTGTAACAGTTGACTCATAAGTTGGGATAAAATTATTAAGAATATTGCTTCCTGCAGTTGTTCGAACATCAGTAGTACAAAAAAGATCTTTAACGGCTATTGGAATACCTGGAAGTTTCAAATCAAAATTAGGTCTATTGTCAAATTCCTTTGAATGCTTTAAACAATTTTCAAAGTTTTCAGTTACATAGGTATTTAATTTTTTTGATCTCTCAGCTCTATCTACAAAAGATTTTGCAGCTTCATTTGAGGATATTTTTTTCTCTTTGATATTTTTAATTAATTCAAAAAGTGTTAAAGATGTTATTTCAGACATTACTCAACAACTTTCGGCACTACAAAAAAATCATCATTTTTTTCTGGTGAATTTTTTAATATTTTTTCTCTTATATTTTCACTTTTAATTTTATCATCTCTAAATCTTAGTGTTGTTTCAGCTATGGAAGTTAATGGTTCAACATTATCTGTATTTAATTCATTTAATTTTTCTATAAATTCAAATATTGAATTCATATCAGTTGCTAGTTTTTCAGCTTTTTTCTCCTCTAATGAGATTCTAGCTAATTTTGATATGTGTTTTACAGTTTTAAGATCTATAGTCATATGGTAAAAAATATTGTCGCAAACTATCACTTAAGTTAAAAATATACAATATGATCACTATTAACGAATTCAAATCAAAAGTAACAGATGGAGCAAGAATTATAGGTATAGATTTAGGTACAAAAAGGATTGGTATTGCAATAAGCGATAGTAATCTAAAAATTGCTACCCCTTATAAAACTTTAGAAAAAATAAAGTCTTCTAAATTAATTGAAGATATAAAAGACATAATTAAAGAGAACGATGTCAAAGGAATAATAATTGGAAATCCAATAAATATGGATGGATCTTATGGCAAATCCTCACAATCAGCAAAAGACATTGCTATCAATCTTGCAGATAAAATTAATATTCCTGTTTGCCTATGGGATGAAAGATTGTCTACGGTTGGAGCTTTTAATTTGTCCAGTGAATTAGATATAAACGTTAGCAAAAGAGAGAAAGATATAGATAAATTTGCTGCAGCATTTATTTTACAAGGAGCCCTAGATTATTTACAGAATTAATGCTTGCATAGTTAACACTATATAGTTATAGAGTTAATTTTAATGGCAATCAAATCTAAAAAAGCTATTAAAATTTCTCAAAAACATTTGTTAGGTATTCAAGACTTATCAGTCAATGATGTGAATATAATTTTGAATGAAGCCTCAAAATTCATTGAGTTAAACAAAAGTAAAAACAAAAAGCTTGATATTTTAAAAGGTAAAACGCAAATAAATTTATTTTTTGAACCTTCCACGAGAACTCAAAGTTCTTTTGAATTGGCAGGAAAAAGATTAGGCGCAGATGTAATGTCAATGAATATTACAAACTCAGCAATAAAAAAAGGTGAAACTCTAATAGATACGGCAATGACATTAAATGCAATGCATCCAGATATAATTGTTGTTAGGCATCAAGACTCTGGTGCTTGTAATTTGTTATCTCAAAAAGTTAATTGTGCAGTTCTTAATGCAGGAGATGGTCGAAGAGAACACCCTACTCAAGCACTTCTTGATGCATTAACTATAATAAATAGAAGAAAAAAAATAGAAGGACTTAAAATAGCTATATGTGGAGATATTCTTCATTCAAGAGTAGCAAGGTCAAATATTTATTTACTTAACATGTTAGGTGCTGAAGTAAATATAGTAGCACCATCTAATCTTATGCCAAATGAAATAGAAAAATTTGGGGTCAATATTTTTTCGGATATGAAAAAAGGAGTTAAAGATTGTGACATAGTGATGATGTTAAGGCTTCAAAATGAGAGAATGACAAGTTCTTTTCTATCGTCTAACAGAGAATACTACGAATATTACGGTTTAACACCAGACAAAATAAAATTTGCTAAAGAAGACGCACTTATAATGCATCCGGGTCCAATGAATAGAGGAATTGAAATTGATACAAACTTAGCAGACGATATTAATAAAAGTGTAATTAAAGAACAAGTTGAATTAGGTGTAGCAGTAAGAATGGCTTGCTTAAAGATATTTTGTGAATAAATGAAAAAAAAATACTTTATAAATGCAAATATAATTGATCCATATAACTCTTTAAATGAGGTAGGTGGATTAATAGTTGATGAAAATGGAAAAATTGAAGCTGTTGGAAAAAAAGTAAATACTAATAATATTCCATCTAGAGAGAAAGTAATTGATTTAAAAGGTAGATATATATTCCCTGGTTTAGTAGATATGCGTGTATTTGTTGGTGAACCTGGTTTTGAATATAAAGAAAATTTTAGAACTTTGAGTGAAGCTGCTTTATCGGGTGGAGTAACATCAGTTGTAACAATGCCAAATACAAATCCAGTAATTGATAATGTTTCTATTGTTGATTTTCTTAGAAGAAGAGGAAGAGATAAATCTAAAATAAATATTTTTCCAACAGCCGCATTGACTGTAAATACAGATGGAGAAAACATGACTGAATTTGGGTTGTTACAAGGAAAAGGGATTGTTGGATTTACAGACGGAATTAAAACAATTCAAAATTCAAGAATAATGAATAGAATTATGAATTCAGCCCTAGATTTAAATTCTTTAATTATACAACATGCTGAAGATGCAGAGTTATCAAAAGACGGAATGATTAATGATGGAATAATTGCTACAAAACTTGGTTTACAGGGAATTCCTGTAAGTGCCGAATTATTGATCTTAGAAAGAGATTTAACTTTATTAGAGTATAACAATTGCAGATATCATATATCACAAATTTCATCTGCGAGTTCAGTTGAAATAATTAGAGAGAGAAAGAATAAAGTTAACTTTAGCTGTGGAGTTTCAATTAATAATTTATCTTTAAACGAAAATGATATTGGTGATTTCAAAACATTTCTAAAGTTGTCTCCACCTTTAAGAACTGAAGATGATAGAAATGCTCTAGTTCAAGGGTTGGTTGATGAAACGATTGATGTAATAGTATCAGATCATAAACCTGAAGACGAAGAAAATAAAAGATTAACTTTTGCACAAGCAGAAACTGGTGCATCAGGTATCGAAACTTTATTACCTTTAAGTTTAGAGTTATATCACAACGGATCAGTAACTTTAGAAACTATTATAAAGGCTTTAACAGCTAGTCCTGCAAAAATACTTAAAATAAATAAAGGTAATTTATCAATAGGTAATGATGCTGACTTTTGTATTGTAGACATAAACAAACCATGGGTAGTTAGAAAAGAAAAATTAATATCAAAATCAAAAAATACTCCAATAGAGGATAAAAAATTGCAAGGTAAAGTAATGAATACTTTTGTTAGTGGAGAAGAATTATTTAAAGCTGAATAATGGATTACATAATTACAGCTTTAATATCTTATTTATTTGGATCAATTCCTTTTGGATACATATTTACAAAAATATTTCTTAAAAAAGATATAAGAGATGTGGGTTCTGGAAATATAGGAGCAACAAATGTTTTAAGAACAGGAAATAAAAGATTAGGATATTTGACTCTAATACTAGATATTTTAAAAGCTGTTATACCTGTTATTTATGTAAAGATTTATTATCCTGATTTAATTTTTATTTCAGCTCTTTGTGCTTTTTTAGGTCATTTATTTCCAGTTTGGTTAAAATTTGATGGGGGTAAGGGTGTTGCAACATTTGTAGGAATACTAATCTCAATAAATATTTATTATGCATTAATATTTGGGATTTTTTGGGTTTTAACTTTTATTATAACAAAATACTCTTCCCTATCCTCCTTAATTGCATCAATATCAATACCAATTTATATATTTATCTTAGGTAATGGTAATTTTATTTTTTTTACAATTATGTTTGTTTTAATTTTTTATACACATAGAGAAAATATAAAAAGATTAATAAACAAAGAAGAAACAAAGAGCAAAATTTATTAATTTGACAGTTAAGTAGTTATAAGTAGTTTCAACAATTATGAATCTTGTAATTGTTGAAAGTCCTGCAAAAGCTAAAACTATAAATAAATATCTTGGTGCAGATTACACAGTATTAGCTAGCTATGGTCACATCAGAGATTTACCATCAAAGAATGGTTCGGTTGATCCAGAAAATTCCTTTAAGATGATTTGGGAAGTTGACAGTTTTTCTAAAAAATATTTAAAAGAAATAACTGATACAGCCAAGAATTCAGACAAAATTATACTTGCTACAGATCCTGATCGTGAGGGTGAAGCAATAGCGTGGCATGTAAAAGAATTTTTAGATGAAAAAAAACTTCTGAAAGACAAAAAAGTTGAAAGAGTAGTCTTCAACGAAATCACTAAAAAAGCTGTAACAAATGGGATAGATAATCCTAGAAATATTGAGAATGAACTTGTTGATGCTTACATGGCAAGACGTGCTTTAGATTATCTAGTAGGTTTTAATATATCGCCTATTTTATGGACAAAGCTACCTGGATCAAAATCCGCAGGAAGAGTTCAGTCGGTAGCACTTAGATTGCTTACTGAGAGAGAACACGAAATAGAGGTTTTTCAACCCGAAGAGTTTTGGACGCTAAATGTTAATTTTGTAACAAAAGATAATTTAACAATAACTACAAATATTAATCAACTTGATGGAAAAAAAATTGAAAAGTTTTCATTTAAAAATAAAGTGGAAGTTAATTCAGGAGTAGAATTAATAAAAAACAAAAAATATAAAATTAGTGATATAACTTCTAAAACATACACACGAAATCCATCTGGTCCATTTACTACTTCAACTTTACAACAAACTTCATCTAGTAAATTAGGGTTTGGAGCATCAAGAACAATGCAAATTGCACAAAGATTGTACCAAGGTATAGATATAGACGGTGAAACTGTTGGCTTAATTACTTATATGAGAACGGATGGTACAAACATTTCAAAAGATGCTGTTGCCTCATTTAGAGATTTCATTTCTCAGAACTACGGAAATGATTATTTGCCACCATCACCATTAAATTATTCAGGAAAAAAGGCAAAAAATGCTCAAGAGGCCCATGAAGCAATCAGACCAACAGAAATAAGTAGAGTTCCAGATGATATGAAAAAATATCTAAGCACAGATCAATATAAATTGTATAATTTAATTTGGTCAAGATCCCTGTCCTCACAAATGGAATCTGCAAAATTTGATAGAAAAACTATTTCTATCTCATCTGATGATGAAAAAAATATATTTAAAGCAAGTGGCTCAACTTTAAAGTTTGATGGTTTTTTAAAAGTTTCAAATTTAGATGGAAATAAAGATGAGGAAAATATTTTACCAGATGTAAGTAAAGGAGAAGTATCTTATAAAGATTTTAATGATGAACAACACTTTACTCAACCCCCACCAAGATATTCTGAAGCTAGTCTTGTTAAAAAACTTGAAGAATTAGGAATTGGTAGACCATCTACTTATGCTAGTATCATATCTGTTATTTCAAACAGAGGATATGCTGATATAGAAAATAAAAGATTTTTTCCAACAGATAGAGGAAAATTGCTATCTGCGTTTTTAGAAAAATTATTTTCAAAATATGTTGATTATGATTTTACTGCAAAATTAGAAGATCAATTAGATGACATAACATCGGGTAAAGAGAATTGGATTAAGGTTTTAGAGGAATTTTGGAGAGACTTTAATTTAAATGTAACAGATGTTAAGGAAAAAAGAACAAGAGAAGTTCTAGACTTACTTAATGAAAGTCTAGGATCATTAATTTTTGAAGTAGATAAAGATGGAAATATAAATAGAAAATGTAGACTTTGTGATAGTGGCCAATTAAGCTTAAAAAATAGTTTCAGAGGTGGTGCATTTATTGGATGCTCAAATTATCCTGAATGTAAATTTACCAGACCTCTATCTAAATCTAAGGCTGCTCAGCAATTAACATTGGCAGAACCAAAGCTAATTGGTCAAAATGATCATGGTAAAGATATATATTTAAAAAATGGAAGATTTGGCCCTTATTTGCAATACGAAAAAGAAAAAGAGGAAGAGGAAGCAAAAAAGAAAAAAAGAAAATTGAAAAAAGAGGAAAATAACATGAAAAATGTCTCAATACCAAAAGGGATTGATATAAAAAGTATAGATTTAGAGAGAGCAAAATATTTGTGCTCATTGCCATTGAGCTTAGGTAAAAATCCTGAAAATGATAAAGATATAACAGTCAATGTTGGAAGATTTGGTCCATATTTAAAATGTGAAAATAAATCTGCTCGTTTAGAGAACGTAGAAGAAATCTTCAGTATTGGATTAAATAGAGCTGTAACCTTAATCGCTGAAGCAAAGCCAGGGAGAATTTCATCTTCATTAATTAAAGACCTTGGAGAACATCCTGAGGATAAAAAGCCAGTTAGGATAATGAAAGGTCAATATGGGCCATATATCAAATATAAATCATTAAATGCCACAATTCCTGAAGAAAAAGATCCTATTGAATTAACAATGGAAGAGGCACTTATTTTAATTGAGAAAAGAAAAGAGTACGATAAGAATAAAAAGAAAAAAAAGGGTAAATAATGAATATTGATGAAAAATTAAAAGAATTAGGTTTGTCTTTACCAAAAGCAACTGACCCAGTTGGATCATATGTTGCAACTAAAATATCTGGTAATTTACTTTATATATCAGGTCAAATATCGATTGATGCAGATGGTAATTTAATTAAAGGAAAAGTTGGTAAAGACCTTAATACAGATCAAGCATATAAAGCTGCAGAAAGGTGTGCGTTAAGCATAATTTCACAAGCAAAAAAAGCATGTTCAGATGATTTATCTAAAATTAAATCTTGCATAAAATTAACTGGATTTGTTAATTCAACAGATGATTTTATAGAACAGCCAAAAGTTATTAATGGTGCCTCAGATTTAATTAAGAATATTTTTGGTGAAATTGGCACTCATACACGTGCAGCTGTAAGTACAAACAGTCTTCCTTTAGGAGTAGCAGTTGAAGTTGACGCTATTTTTGAAATTAAATAGTTACCTTCCTATGCTATGATACTCAATATTTTTGTTCTTTATTTTTGAAGGTGAATACAAATTTCGTAAATCGTAAATTTTTAATTTCCTCTTATTAGTAAGTCTTGTAAAATTTAATTGTTTGAATTCATTCCATTCAGTATGAATAATAATTAGATCGCTATCTTTACAAGCATCTTTAATCTTATTAAAATAATTTACTTTTTTTTTATCAAATAATTTTTTAATTCCAGTTGGTTCATAATAAGAAATATTTGCACCTTTTTTTACTAGATAAGGGATTAATTTTAGTGATGCGGAATCTCTCATATCATCTGTACCAGCTTTAAAAGTAACGCCTAGAAATGTAATTTTTTTATTTTTTAATTTATTATTTAAAATAATTTTAATTTTATTTATTAAATATTTATATCTTGTGTCATTTGAAAGAATTGTTGATCTAACTATTGAAAGATCTGTTTTAAATTTCTTTGATGTGGAAACTAAAGCTCGTGTATCTTTTGGAAAACAAGATCCACCATAACCTGGGCCTGCTCTTAAAAATCTACCTCCAATTCTCTCATCAGAACCTATTCCGAGTGAAACATCGGTAACGTCTACATTAAGTTTCTCACATAAATTTGAAATTTCATTAATAAATGTGATTTTTGTTGCTAGAAAGGCGTTGGCTGCATATTTAATAACTTCTGCAGCGCGTCTTGAGGTATTGAAGTATACGCCTTTTTTTTTAATTATTGGTGAATATAAATTCTTTAATATATTATTTGCTTTTTTATTATCAGTTCCTACAATAACTCTATCTGGATACATAAAATCTCTTATCGCCTCACCTTCTCTTAGGAATTCTGGGTTGGAAACAACATCAAACAGTTTTGTATTATTTTTGGTTTTTATCAATTTTTCAATTTTATCACCAGTCGTTACTGGCACAGTGGATTTTGTAATAATAATTTTATATTTGTTTAAATTTTTTTTAATAACTTTAACAACTTGATAAACGTATTTTAGATTTGCTTCATAGGTTTTTTTATTAGTTGGTGTACCTACACATATAAAAATAATATCTGATTTTTGAAGAGATTTTGATAAGTTATTTGAAAAATGAAGTCTATTTTGTTTTACATTTCTTGAAATTAATTCCTTTAAACCTGGTTCATATATTGGAATGATGCCCTTTTTAAGATTGTTAATTTTATCTAAATTGTTATCAACACAAATAACATTATTTCCCAAATCAGAAAAACAAGAGCCACTTACAAGACCAACATAACCCGAACCAATTATGCAAATTTTCATAATTTCGAAATCTCTAAAGTTGATTTTATATAACCCTTCATGGAGCCACAATCTAGATACTTGCCTGAGAACTTATGACCAATAAAATGAAATTTATTTTCAATCATTTTTTTAATAGAGTCGGTGATATGTATTTCACCACCCTTTCCTTTTTTTTGTGTTTTTAGAAATTTAAATATTTTTTTATTTAAAATATACCTTCCTATAACAGCGTTATTTGATGGTGCCTCTTTAGTATTTGGTTTTTCTATAACATCAGAAATAACAAAATTATTCTTACCTAGCTTTTTTGATAAAGAATATATACCCCAACGATTAACATTATTTTTTTTTACTTTCATGCTAGCCATGATCGATGCTTTATATTTTTTATGCAATTTAATCATATCTTTAGAACAATTCTTTTTCATAATTAAATCATCGGGGAGTAACATTAGAAAATAATTATTCGTTATAAATTTTTTAGTTTTAAGAACCGCATCACCTGTACCCAAAGGTTTATTTTGATAAACAAATTTGATTTTTTTTTTATATCTTAAAATTTTTTTATATTCCTTAATAATTCTTGGGTCTTTTTTCTTTTTTATAAGAGATTTATAAA
>CACHML010000012.1 GCA_902580945.1 uncultured Pelagibacteraceae bacterium
AGGATTACAAACCCCTCTCCTTTCATGTATTTTTTTAATTTTGAGGATTTTCAAATAATTGGTGCAAGTCCTGAAATACTAGTAAGACTAAGGGATAATAAAATAACCATTAGGCCAATTGCTGGCACAAGACCGAGAGGTAAAAATCAAAAACAGGATAAATTTTTTGAAAAAGATCTTTTAAATGATAAAAAAGAACTTTCTGAGCACCTTATGCTTCTTGACCTTGGAAGAAATGATACAGGAAAAGTTTCTAAAATAAACTCCGTTAAAGTAACTGAAAGCTTTAAAATAGAGAGATATTCTCATGTAATGCATATAGTCTCCAATGTAGAGGGTGTATTTAATAAAAAATTTGGTAAATTTGATACTTTATTGGCTGGTTTTCCTGCTGGAACTGTCTCGGGTGCACCAAAAATAAGAGCAATGGAAATTATTGATGAGTTAGAGACAACAAGAAGAAAGGTTTATGCGGGAGGGATTGGTTATTTTTCAGCAAACGGCGATTTTGATACATGTATTGCACTTAGAACAGCAATTTCAAAGAATAAAAAGTTTTATGTACAATCAGGAGCTGGAATTGTTGCAGATAGTAAACCGATTAATGAATTCAATGAAACTGTTAACAAAGCAAAAGCTTTACTTAAGGCTTTAGAATAAAACAATGAAAATAATTTTAATTGATAATTACGATAGTTTTACTTTTAATTTGTATCACTATATATCATCATTTGCTAAAGTAGATGTTTTTAGAAATGATAAAGTAGATCATCATTTTATTTTAAAAAAAGGGTATAATAAAATTGTAATATCTCCAGGTCCTGGAAATCCTAATCAATCTGGAAATTGTTTAAAGATAGTAAAAAATTTGTATAAAAAAATTCCGATCCTTGGCGTTTGTTTAGGTCATCAAATCATTGGTCAAATATTTGGTTCTAGGATAACCCAAGCTAAAGAGCTTGTACATGGAAAGACAAGCAATATTATAAATAACAAAATTGGTATTCTTAATAATTTACCAAAAAATTTCACAGCTACCAGATATCATAGTTTAGTAATTGATAGAAAATTCTTATCTAAAGATTTAAAAATTACATCTAGTACATCTGACGGGACAATTATGGGTGTTATGCACAAGGAATATAAAATTCATGGAGTTCAATTTCATCCTGAAAGTATCAAAACTAAATATGGTTTAAAAATTTTAGAGAACTTTGTAAAAGAGTAAAAATGGATCAATTTTTAGAAAAGCTCAGAAACAAAATAAATTTAAATTTTGATGAAAGTAAAAATGCATTTAAGATTTTAATGAATGGTGAGGCTAGCGATCAACAAATTTATGATTTTTTAACTTTATTATCAGACAAGGGAGAGGTTTCAGATGAAATAGCTGGAGGTGTATATATATTGAGAGATAAATCAAAAAGAGTAAAAGTTGAAAATTGCATTGATACCTGTGGTACTGGAGGAGATGGGAAAGATACTCTTAATATTTCAACTGCATCAGCGCTGTTGTTAGCGAGTATGGGCGTTAAAGTAGCAAAGCATGGAAATAAAGCAGTTTCATCAAAATGTGGGTCAGCTGACGTTCTTGAAGCCTTAAATATAAATATCAACTTAGAACCAAAACAAATCGAGGAACAGATTAAAAATGACAATTTTGGTTTTATGTTCGCACCAAATTACCACTCGGCAATGAAATATGTTGGTCCAACAAGAAAAAAAATAGGAAAAAGGACAATTTTTAATATGATAGGTCCATTAAGCAGCCCAGCACTTGTTGAGAGGCAGGTAATTGGTGTTTTTGATAACAAACTACTAAAAATTTTTGCGAATGCTCTTAAAAATTTAAATTTAAAATTTGCTTGGATTGTAAATAGTGAAGATGGTCTAGATGAAATATCACCTTACGCCAAAACTAATATTGTTCAATTAAAAAATAATGAAATATCTGAGTTTATAATTGACCCAGATGAATTAAATATTAATGCTGATAAATTCGAAAATTTAATTGGAGATGACGCTAAATTTAATTCTGATAAAATTTTAAATATTTTTGAAGGTCAAGATAATGATTTTTCAAAAGCTGTATGTTTAAATGCTGCAGCAGGATTAATGATATCTGAAAAATATGATGATTTTAAAATTGCTTATAATTATACTAGAGGTTTTATTAAGTCTGGAGCAGCATTTAAATATATAAAAAGTATACAAAATGTCTGAAAATATTCTTCAGAAAATAATTGATCAAAAAAAAACTAAAATTGAAAAATTAAAACTTGAAATTGATATAAACAGCTTATTGGATGCAATAAGTGAGAAGGACTTTTTTTTTGATTTTAAAAAGAAAATACAAACAAATAACTCGGAAAATAAAATATCCATAATTGCTGAAATAAAAAAAGCAAGTCCGTCTGCAGGTATTTTGATAGATGACTATGACCCGGTTAAAATTGCCAACATATATAATTCTAAGAATGTAACATGTTTGTCTGTATTAACCGAAGAAGATTTTTTTTTAGGAAATCTATCTCATATTTCTGAAATAAAAAAAAAAATTGAATTACCCATTCTTTGTAAAGATTTTTTTGTTGATAAATTTCAAGTACCTTTAGCAAAAAGTTATGGGGCGGATGCAGTCCTGATTATATTAGCCGGTATTTCTGAAAAAACTGCTGATGAAATTTACGAGGAAGCTTTAAATCATAATATGAGTGTAATTGTTGAAGTTCATACAGTTGAAGAGGCAGAAAAATCAGTAAAATATCCGGATGCTTTAATTGGTATAAATAATCGTAACCTAAAAACTCTTAAAACTGAGATAAATACAACTTATGATATATATGATGTTGTTTCAAATCACTCTTCCCCTCTAATTTCTGAGAGCGGTCTTAAAACAAAAGATGAATTGCTTGATATAAAAAACAGGACCTCAATAAGCACTTTTTTAATTGGTGAATCACTTTTAAAAGATTTAGAAAATAATAATATTTTTTCTCTTTTGTAGAAATTTTCCCCGATTTATAATGCTTTTTAGCTGTTGTATAAATTGAGGAACTTTTATAGAACATTGATGTACTTAATTTGTTCTATGTTAACTAAAAAACAAAAAAACCTGCTTCTCTTTATCAACAAAAAGTTGAGATCTACAGGTGTGTCCCCTTCATACGAGGAAATGAAAGAATCGCTAAATTTAAAATCAAAATCTGGCATTCACAGACTTATTAGTGCATTAGAAGAAAGAGGTTTTATTAAAAGATTAGCCCACAAAGCGAGAGCATTGGAAGTAATTAAGTTACCTGAAACTGCATCTGCAAACGATATTTATAACAGTTTTTCTCCAAGCGTTATTAAGGGAGGATTAGATGAGGAAAATTTAAATAATTCTAAAGATACAGAAATCCCTGTTCTTGGAAAAATTGCTGCAGGAACTCCGGTTGAAGCTATACAGAATGAAGTTTCAAGAATTCCACTGCCTGCAAATATTGAAAAAAATGGAGAATTTTTTGGTTTAAAGGTTCAAGGAGATTCTATGATAGAAGCTGGAATTAATGATGGTGATACTGTTATCGTAAAAAAAGCAGATACTGCAGATAATGGAAAAATTGTCGTAGCATTAATTGATGATCATGAGGCTATGTTGAAAAGAATTAGAAGAAAAGGTAAAACTGTTGCATTAGAAAGTGCAAATAGAAATTACGAAACAAAAATTTTTGGCCCAGATAGAGTAAAAGTTCAAGGAATACTTGTATCTTTATATAGAAACTTTCAGTAAAATAGTCTAAATAAATTCCATGAAAAAAGTAGCAACTAGATTTGCTCCTTCTCCTACCGGTCCTCTTCATATTGGTGGGGTAAGAACAGCTCTATTTAATTGGTTATATTCAAAAAATAAATCAGGTAAATTTTATTTAAGGATAGAAGATACTGATAAAGAAAGATCTAAGGAAGAACATAAAATTCAAATAATTAACTCTCTAAAATGGATGGGAATTGAACACGATGGTGAAGAGTATATTCAATCAAAAATGATTGGTGAACACGTAACTATTGCTAAAAGATTATTAGAAAATGGAAATGCCTATAAATGCTTTTGTAGCGCAGAGGAAATAGAGGAACAAAAGAAAAGAGCTAAACAAAAAAAAATTCCTTATGTGTATAATCGAAAATGGCGTGGTATTTCTGAAGATCAAGCCCCAAGGGGTATAAAACCAGTTATAAGATTTAAAAGTAAAATAGAAGGTACTTCTCTACTAAAAGACTTAGTTCAAGGAAACGTGGAGATTGAAAATAATACTATTGAGGATTTTGTTATTTTAAGAAATGACGAAACCCCAACATATAATTTATCAGCGTCAGTTGATGATCATAATATGGAAATGACTCATATTATAAGAGGAGATGATCATAAAATTAATACTTTCAAACAAATACAGATATATGAAGCACTAGGATGGGATATTCCACAATTTGCTCATATACCTCTTATTCATACAATAGATGGTAAGAAATTATCAAAAAGAGACAATGCCTCAACATTAGAAGATTACTCAAAAATTGGAATTCTACCTGAATCACTTAGAAATTACCTACTAAGGTTAGGATGGTCTTATAAAGATAAGGAAATTTTTAACTTAGATGAAAGTATAAAACTTTTTAATTTAGAAGGAATAGGTAAATCACCCTCAAAACTTGATATGAGTAGAATTCTTTCTATGAATGAATATTACATTAAAAATAGTGATGAAAATATATTGTACAAAAAGTTAAAAGAATATTGTGAGATATATAAAGATAGAATTAAAGAAGATAAAGAAAATACAATAAAGAGCTCTTTAACATTTTTAAAAAATAAAGCAAAAACACTTGAGGATATATTTAATAATTCTAAATACATATTAAATGATAAAGTTATTTTTAACGAAAATGATAAAGCGCTGATAAACGATGAAGCAAAAAAAATAATACATTTATTTAAAGAGAAGATTTCAGAATTAGAAGTTTTTAATAGAGAAAATTTAGAACAAATCATAAATGGGTTAATAAAATTTAATAATACAAATTTTAAGGGCATTGGACAGCCATTACGAATAATGTTAACAGGATCTAAATTTGGTCCAGGAATATATGATATAATATTATCTCTTGGAAAAAAGGAGGTAATAAAAAGATTAGGAAATATAGGTTAAGATAATATTTGATGCCTCTTCAGACGAAGAGCTAGGAGAGGTCAAAGTTTCAAGAGTTTTTTTTATTTCATCTTTTTGTTTGGCAATTAAATCTGGTTTTTTTAAAAAATAGTAAACACTTTTAAATATTTCCTCAGCATTGCATTCGGATTGTATCAACTCTGGAATAACTTCTCTATTATTGATAATATTTATCATATTAACAAACTTTATATTTAATAGAAATTTTGCTAAATAAAAATTAACAAAATTCATTTTGTATATAATTATTGATGGAACATTCATTTTACAAACTTCCAAAGAAACTGTTCCAGATTTTACTACCGCAAAAATTGATTTTTTTAAAACTGCAGTTTTAATTTTATCGTCATTAATAACTTCTAGATTTTGTATGTGTTCTTTTGAAATATAATTTAATATGCGCTCTTTATTTTGATCAGTTCCATGAAATATGAAATTATAACTGGGATCCTTGATATTCATTTTTTTAATAAAATTAATTAGAATTGGCATATGATGGTTTATCTCAGAAGTTCTGCTTCCAGGAAAAATTGATATAATTTTTTTTTTATCTAAAAATTGGTCTATTTTGATATTTTCATTAATTTTTTTGTCTAACAATGGGTGACCTACAAAAGTGTTGGTTAGTTTTTCTTTATCAAAATATTCTTTTTCAAACTTAAAAAGTAATAAAATATGGTCTAAAAATTCTTTCATTTTCTTTACCCTGCCCTCTCTCCATGCCCAAACTTTAGGAGCAATAAAATGAATTATTTTTATTTTTGGGTTTTTTTCTTTTACTAGTTTTGCCACTCTTAGTGTAAAATCCGGACTATCAACACTAAATAAAATATCTGGGTTAAATTTTAAGATTTCATTGACTGTATCCTTTATTTTACGTTTTATTTTAAAAAAGTTAAATAAAATATCGGTAAAAGCTATATACGTTATTTCTTTTTGGTCGTAGATTGTCTTTATACCTAATTTTTCTAAGTATGTTCCACCAACACTTAAGAACTCTAAATCAGCTTTTTTTGTTTTTATTTGTGATATTACTTCTGACGCTAATTTATCCCCTGAAGGTTCACCTGTAATAACAAAAATTTTTTTCATATCGCTATGAGAAAGAGTTTATTTTGATTAGCATATTTAATACAGGCTTCTTTATTTAATATAATATTTTGATTTGATTTAATAACAATTCCCTTGATGCCAACAGCATTACAATCTTTAAATGTATCAATTCCTATTGTGGGTAAATCTACCCTTAAATCTTGTTTTGTTTTAGGTAGTTTTATTAAAATACCTTTTTTTATTTTGGACTTATTAACTGATTTTATCATTACTTTTGTGCCTTTTCTTGTTTCTCTAGAAATGATTTTATTATCTCTTATAATCACTGCTTGAGTATGATTATGCGAATTTATTTTTTTTAATTCTTTAATTCCTTGAACTATCTCTTCCTTTTCAAATAAAGTTGGTCTAGTTTTTGTATAAATTCCTTTATTCAATGTTAATTCAGGGTTGAAAGTATTTAATTTAATAACTTTAATTTTATTTTCAGACAAAATTTTAATTAATGTCTTTAATATAGCTGCATCTCCTAATTTTGAAGCTTTAATAATTCTTGGCAAATAAAACATACCCTTAAAATCTAGCTTAAGTTTTGAAATTCTTGGTTTAATTATATTTCCTGCAAATATTACTCTTTTACAATTTTTAAATTTTATAAGATTTAATATTTCACCAAATTTTCCAATATTAATGAAAAAACTTTTTCTATTTTTTTTAAATTTATTATTTTTTGAAAGATCAATTATAAAATATTTAATTTTTTTTTTTTCTAGTTTTTTTAAAATTTCCAATGGAAGATCATTTTCACCTAAAAATAGTCCAATCATTTTATATCAGGAGGCAGAGAAATTGGTCTTTTCTTATCAGAATTTATAAATTTGAGAATTTTTGCAACAAATTCGTTATTCTTTAGTTCTTGATCAAGGTTATTAATATTTTCTCTAAAATTTGAAGATTTAAATATTATTTCGTATGCACTTTGAATTTTTTTAATGTTTTCATTTGAAACTTTAGATCTTCTTAAGCCAATAAGATTTAATCCCATTAAATTATTACGATTGCCCATAGAAAGTCCAAATGGTATAACATCACTTAATACTCCAGTCATACCACCTATCATTGCTGCTTCACCAATTCTTGAAAATTGATGTATTGCACAACTGCCTCCAATAATTGCATTTTTCTCGATAGTCACATGTCCTCCAACCTGCACATTGTTAGCTAAGACTATATTATTTGATAGATCACAATCATGTGCCACATGACAATAAACCATAAATAAATTATTATTTCCTATTTTAGTAACATTACCACCTTGTTCCGTTCCTGGATTTATATTTACATATTCACGAAACTTATTGTTGTCACCTATTATTAAATAATTTTTTTCACCTTTATATTTTAAGTCTTGTGGAGGTGTTCCAATCGATGAAAAGGGAAATATTTCATTGTTCTGACCTATTTTTAAATTACCTGTTAGGTTCACATGAGAATGGATAATTGTATTATCTCCAATTTCAACTTCAGGACCTATTATAGAATATGGTCCAATTTCAACATTGTCTGGAATTTTTGCCTTGTTATCTATTATAGCTGTTTTATGTATCACAATAAATAGATAACAAATCTAAATTTTTTTTCTTATCAACTATTACTACTAATTATTTCTTTCTATCTACAATAGTAGCTGACCACTGTGCATCAGCCATCTTTTTTTCTCCAACAAAAGCAATTCCTTTGTACTTCCATACTCTTCCATGAGATCTTATTGCCTCAATTTTGAGTTCTAAAATACAGTCTGGTATAACTGGATTTCTAAATCTTGCCTTTTCTATTGTCATTAAAAAAACTAATTTATTATCATATGTAGCTTTATCTAAACCATCTGCAGTCAAAGCTGCAGCGGCCTGTCCAAATGCTTCGACAATCAGAACACCTGGCATAACTGGTTCACCAGGAAAATGTCCATTTACAAAAAAACTATCTTTCTTAACATTTACAACTGCTGTAGCTGAATTAAGTCTATGAATATCTTTTAATTCATCAATTAGAAGCATAGGCTCCCTATGAGGCAAGAGTTGCATTATTTGTTTTTTATCTAATCTTTTCATTCTTATCTATTCTCTTTTAAAAACTCTTTTATATTTTTTGCAGGATATCCCATAACTTTACTATTTGATGGTATATCTTTAATAACACCACTTCCACCAGCAATTTGAACGTTATCGCCAATTCTTAAATGGCCTGAAATTCCTGATTGTCCTCCAATCATTACCTTATTTCCTATAAATGAGCTACCAGCAAATCCAACTTGGCCAGTAATTATACAATTTTTTCCAATTTTTACATTGTGAGCTACGTGAACTTGATTATCTAAAAATGTTCCATCACCTATAACAGTATTAGATAAAGATCCCCTATCAATTGTATTGTTACATCCAATTTCTACGTTGTTTCCAATTATAAGTGCACCTACATGAGGATATCTTATATTCTTTTTACTTGGAAAAAACCCAAAGCCTTTTTTTCCAAGTATTGCGCCATCGAGAATGTTTGTATAGTTGCCTATAATACTATTTTTTATGATAACATTATTACCAATATTACAGTTATTACCTATTCTTACTTTACTTTCGATTAGAGTATTATGACCAATTGAACAGTTTTTTCCAATTTTAACATTTTTTCCAACAAGCACATTATTTCCAACTTTTAAATTAATAAAATTTTTAATATCAATTAATTTAACATTTTTATCAAAAGTATCATCTAAAGCACTAGGATAAAATAACGAAGTTACTAATGAAACTGATAAAATTACATTTTCAACTTCAATAATTTTTATGTGTTTAGGAATAATATTTTTTAATTTTTTATTTGTAATAACTATCTTTGAATTAGTACTTTTAATTGAATCTGAGTATTTTTTTGAATGGAAAAATGATATATCATGCTTTTCTGCTGTATCTAATTCCTTTATATCATTAATTTTAAAATTTTTTTTAAGTTTTTTAAGGCTTAGTTTTTGCAATAAGTCGTTTACCGTTATATTTTTTGCTTTTTCAAAAAAAAAATTTTTCATTTAAAAATTCAAAGTTTTAACTTTTTCATTAAGTAATTTAATTATTTTATCTGTTATTTCTAGATTTTTTTTACCTACAATAATATTTTTTTTTGGAAGAACAAGTGAAATAGAATTTTCCTCAACATATTTAGTTATAATTGGATTCAAAATTTGTAGTATTTTTTTTGAATTTTTTATTTTAATATTGTTAAGTTCTTCTTTAAAAGAATTCTTATCAGACCTATATTCATTAACTTCTACAGATAAAATATTTAATTTTTTTTCAAATTCGTCTTTGTTAAGGATATTTTGTTGTGAAATTAGTAGTTTTTCTTTTTTAATTAATTTATCTTCTATTTCTTTTAGTTCTATTTGTTTCTTATTTCTCATTTCATCTATATATGTATTTAAAGATTTACCTACCTCTGACTTATTTAATAAATAATTCATGTCAATATAAGCTATTTCTGCAAAACTATTATTAATCAACAGATTAATAAAAAAGATTAAATATAAAATTCTTTTCATTTTAAAAAGATGTTCCTATTCTAAATCTAAATGACTCTGTTGTATCAGACGGCTCACTTGAAAGTGGTATAGCGTAAGAAAATGAAAGAGGACCAATTACTGTAAACCAGTTGACTGATATACCTGTGGAAGAACGTATCTTGCTAGACTCTAATGAGCTGTCATAATCAACTTCTCTAAGTGTTGCAGCATCAAAAAAAAGGCTTAAATCTACATTCTCATATCCACTTAATATATTTGGTAGTGTTGAATTAATATTCAAGGCTGATCCAAAGTTTCCTCCAACATATTCTGTTCCGTCTTTAGGACCAAATTTACCTGTTTCAAAGCCTCTTAATTTACTACTTGGTATATAAACTCTTCGTGAAACTCTTACGTCATCATCAATAGAATTAACAGACTTAAAAAACCATTTTCCTGATAAGATTAAATTATCAGATAATGAATGATACTTTGCCAGATTAATAGTATTTCCAATTGATAGATCATCTGAATAAATAGGCAATACTTGGTTAAAGCTAATTTTATAACCATCAGTTGGTTGAAAATTTTGATCAAGTTTATTTAAAGTTAGACTATATGATAGTAGATTTTCTAAATAATCACCCTCCTGTTTTTTTTTATAAGCAGAAGCAGTTGACGAGGTTTCTAATTTTTCATAATAAGCAGATAAATTTAAATTTACAAATAAGTCTGAATATTGTTCAAAACCTGTTCCAATACCAAAACCTGTTCTTGAAGTTTTAAATCCACCAGTAGTTAAAAAATCAGAACTAGTGCTTTCAATAATTGTATTAAAAGATCGATCTGTATTTTTAAAATTAGGATTAACCACTTCAAATTTGCCCTTAATTTCATCTTCTGAAATAAGAAAATTTGTTTTTAAATTTATACCTTTTCCAAGATAATTTTTTTCTTGAATACCCGCAGTTAATGTTGCCCCAGATGTTCCAGTTCCTGCTCCAGCAAAAATTTCACCGGTAGGAGACTCTGTGACAGTTATATCTATTATCTTTTTTTGACTATCATTATCTGAGGTTTTTACTTTTGAAGATACAGATTTGAAAAATCCTCTAGATCTAATTTTATTTAAAGATTTGTCTAGCAATATTTCATTGAAAGGATCGCCTTCATCAATAATTAAAGAATTTCTTATAACTTTTTCCTCTGTTATAAAATTTCCAAAAATATTAATTTGTTCTACATATAATTTTTCAAGATTTTTAAATTTAAGATGAATATCTATTCTATTTTTATCTTTTATTTTAACATTATAAGTTGTATTTAAGAAAATAAATTCCTTCTGCAATACTAGTCTGTCTAATTCATCTAAAATTTTATCTAGTTTTTTCTGCGAAAAGGTTTTACCTCTTAAATTATTAAATTTATCCCTTATATTTAAGAAATTACTTTTTTCAAAATTATCATTTAATTCTAAAAAGATATTATTGAAAAAGAACTTTTTGCCAGAGTCTATATTAAATGTAAGCTCAAAAAATTTATTATTGATATTTTTTGCATAAGTAGATTTTATTTTGACATTATAGTAGCCTTTATTTTGAAAAAATTGTTTTAATAAAAATTCATCATTTTTGATTTTCCTTTCATCTAAATACTTGTCTGAGGTAATAAATTTCCAAAATCTACCTTCTTCGGAATTAATTACATTTCTTAGTTTTGAATCTCTAAATACTTTGTTACCTTGAAAATTTATCTTTTTAATTATTGCTCTACTACCTAAGTTGAATTCATATATTAAATTTACTGAATTATTAAGATTATCCATAACTTTAACATCTATTTCAGCAAAGTAAAAACCTGTGGCCCTAATGATATTTAAAAGTAAGTTTTTTTGATCTCTAATATTTTTTTTTAAGTAAGGGTATTTTTCACTTTTTTTGGTTATATCAAGCAACTTTTCTTTTAAAGTTTTATTCTTGACGCCTTTAATTAAAATTGATTGTATTATTGGGTTTTCAACAATGGTAATTAATATAGTTTTATTCTGAATTTCAATTTTTATATCTTTAAAATAATTAGTTTTATATAATTTTTTAATAGATAAATTTAAATCTTCTTGTTCAATATCTCTACCTGTATTTAAACCTGAAAACATAATAATTGTTTCTTTTGACAATCTTTCATTTCCTTGAACTTTGATTTCTTCATAAATATTAGCTGCAGCTGGAGATAAATAAATTATAAAAAACAAAGATATGTAAAAGATAATTTTATTTAGTTTTTTAATTTTTTTTTTCATAAATTTCTAAATATTTTTTGACATATCTATTCGTTTTTTTTACCATTATTTTAATTTCATTAATATTATTAGCTTTAAATTTATAATATTTGGTAAAATAAGGCTTTTTTAACAAAGTTAACATAAATTTATGGAGAGAAATATAGGAAATTCTATTATTTAAATATTCTTTAACAAGAAGATCATTTATTGACACCAATATTACCTCGAAGAAAGTATCTTCAATTTTATACTTTAGTATATTTAGTAAAGGAAAATTCTTAACTGAAGGTTTAATAAAATTTAAGCCATTTAATTTATTATAATTGAAATTATTATTAGTAATATTTTTGTAATCATTTTCATAAATAACATTTGCTATTGGTATTTCCATTGTAGTTTCATGTGTTAAAAATTTTGTTAAACCATTGTTATAATGAACAATTGCATGAATATATGATTTAGGATGTATTAATATTTTAAATTTATTTAAATCTAATTCAAATATTTTACTTGCTTCAATAACTTCAAAAATTTTATTCATCATTGTTGCCGAGTCGATAGAAATTTTTTTTCCCATTTTCCAATTGGGATGTTTTAATGCAAATTTTGGCTTAATATTTTTAATATTTTCAAGTTTTTTATTTAAAAAAGGGCCACCAGAAGCTGTCAGATAAACCTGCTTTATATGTTTTTTATTTTCCAACTTAATTAATGACCAAATTGAAAAGTGTTCAGAGTCCAAAGGTATAAAATTAACTTTATATTTCCTAAGTTCTTTTTTAATAAGTTTCCATCCACATATTATTGATTCCTTATTTGCTATTGCTAAGTTTTTTGTATGTTTAATAATATCCAATGAGGGTTCAAGTCCATCTATTCCTGATATAGCATTTATTGTTAAGTGGGACTTTTTTTTATTATTTCTTAAAGCTTCCTTTATTGTTGCAAACGTTATAATTTTATTTTTTTTAAATTTATGAATATTTTTTTTTAACTCACTTTTATTAAAGATAACTACTTTTTTTACCTTATATTTTTTTGCTTGTGCTAATAATTTTGATACATTATCGTTAGTAGTTAGTAGTTTTATATTGAATTTATTTTTATCTCTTAAAATAATTTTTAATGTTGTTTCACCAATTGAGCCAGTTGAACCAAGTAAAAAAATATTTTTCATGATTTTAGATTGAAATTAACATTATACCTATCGGTAAGCCAAATAATATCCCATCTATTCTATCTAGAACTCCTCCGTGTCCAGGTAAAAGTGTTCCAGTATCTTTTAAATTAGCTTTTCTTTTTAAAAATGAAATAATTAAATCCCCCATTTGAGTTATTAAAGATACCAAAATTATTAATATGAATAAATTGATATCAAAAACAAATAAATGATTAAAAAATTTAAAAAATAAAGAACAAAATATTAATGGGAATAAAAATGAACCTAATACGCCTGAGTATGTTTTTTTAGGACTAATCTTTGTAAGTTTTTTTCCTCCTATTATATTACCAATAATATATCCTCCTATATCTGTTAACGAACATATCATTAGAATAAAGATTATTGACAATATATTTTTTGATTCCATTGGGCTTAGATGTATAAAAGTTAACGTAGAAAAGATTGTTAAGTATATGAGAGAAATAAGAAAAAATATGAAATACGAAAATTTCTCTTTTTTAAATATTATATCATACATAATATTTAATTCTTTTAATGTTAAAAAACTTAATACAATTAAAAATAAAGATATTAAAATTATATTTGTAAACGAACAAAAAAGTATGATCAATAAAATTAAAGAAGAAAAAATTCTCTTACTTAAGTTTGTCATTTTATACCACCAAAATTTCTTTTAACTTTAATAAATTTTGAGATTATTTTAGAAAAATCTTTTTTTGTAAAATCTGGCCATAATTTATTGATAAAATAAATTTCTGTGTATGATAATTGCCACAATAAAAAATTGCTCAATCTATTTCTATTTCCAGTCCTAATAAGCAATTCTGGATCAGGAATATTTTTAGTATATAAGTTATCTGTTATATTTTTTTCATTAATTGGTTTAGAAAGTTTTTTTAAAATTTGCATGGATTTTATAATTTCCTCTTTAGATCCGTAATTAAGAGCAATGTTTATTTGAATTTTTGTGTTATTAATTGTAATTTTTTCAGCGCTTTTTAACTTCTTTTTTAAATAATTAGGAAATTTATTTATATTTCCAATAATTTTTAACTTAATATTTTTTTGAACAAATTTATTTAATTCCTTTTGAATATATTGGTCTAACAATTTAAATAAAAAAATTATTTCTTTTTTTGGTCTTTTCCAATTATCGGTTGAAAATGTATATAATGTTAAATATTTTATTTTTTTTGATATAGCTTCGCTAATAATTTTTTCTACAACTTCTACACCTTTTGTGTGACCATAATTTCTAGATTTTTTTTTTTTAATACCCCATCTACCATTACCGTCCATAATTATGGCAACATGTACTGGAGAATTCATATAGTCATTATTTCTTTTTCTTTCAAAGAAACACGATCATCAATTACTTTAATTTTATTATCTGTATAATCTTGTATAATTTTTTCTTTTTTTTTTAAATCATCCTCTGAAATTACCTTTTCTTTCAATAATTTTTTAAGTTCATCATTTGCTTCTCTTCTAATATTTCTTATTGAAATTTTACATTTTTCTCCCATCGATTTGATTATTTTTTTTATCTCTGACCTTCTTTCCTCGCTTAAATCAGGGATGGGCAATCTTATTAATTGTCCATCAATCTGTGGGTTTAATCCTAATTCAGATTTTTTAATTGCTGAGTCTATTAAATTAACATTGTTAATATCCCAGACTTGAATGTTTAAACTTCTAGGTTCTGGTGTTGTGATGCTTCCCAATTGATCAATAGGCATTTTTTGTCCATATACATCTACTTTTATGATATCTAACATCGAAGCATTGGCTCTTCCAGTTCTTAATGAAGCCAATTCTTGATTAAAAACATCACATGTTTTAGTCATTTTATTGCTATACTTTGTCTCGTCAAACATCATTCACCAATTTTTATTCTTGCGAATTCATTGATTTTTAGATCAAATGACTCCAATTTTTTTAAAACATCTTTAACTTTCAGTTTTGGCTCCATAACCCAATCTTGAGTCAATAAACTATTATCATCTTTAAATTTATTAATCTTACCAATACTTATTTTTTTTACAATTTCATCTGGTTTTCCAGAATTTTTAAGCTCTTCTGCAATCAGATTGGCTTCCTTGTCGATAACTTCTTGATCTATTTGACTTGGATTTAATGCTATTGGATTTGATGCAGCTATGTGCATTGATAATTGTTTTCCAAAGAGATTAACCTCATCAGATCTATTATTCATTTTTAATGATACTATTGAAACTAATTTTGAGACATTATCTTTTATAACTGAATGTTGATAAGTGTAATTAATTGAATCTTCCTCACTCAATGTTTTTGTTCTACCAATTGTAATTTTTTCTCCAATTTTAGCAATTAAATTAACTAAATTTTCTTCAACAGACCTACTATTTTTCATGGATGCTTTTTGTAATTCAATTAAATTTGATGAGTGATCATTATTTAGTTCACTCAATTCTTTAACAAATTCTATAAAATCGTCATTTTTTGCTACAAAATCTGTTTCACAATTTATTTCAATTAAAGACATTTTTTTCTCATCTCCTGAAATTACAACTACTCCTTCTCTTGCGCTTCTAGACATTTTTTTTGAAGCTTTGGCTATTCCCTTTACTCTGAGTATCTCTGCTGCCTTATCTAAATCACCATTAGATTCTTTTAGCGCTAAATTACAATCTTTAAAACCAGCTCCAGTCGATTTCCTTAATTCTTTTACTTTTTCTATATCACTCATTATCTGTTCCTATAATAATTTAGATTTAATTAATTTTAGTTTCTTCTTTTATTTCTTTAGAGTTTTCTGATAATGGCTCAATTCTATTTTGTCCGTCTTGTTTTTCTGAATTAGATAATGTTGGAATTTCTTTTTTAGCATTTTGTATAGTTTCTTTTAAAAGAGAACAATACAAATCTATTGATCTTCTAGCATCATCATTACCTGGTATTGGGTAATCAATTCCATCAGGATTAGAATTTGTATCTAGGATAGCTATTATAGGTATATTTAATTTTATAGACTCCTTGATTGCAAGTGACTCATAGTTTGTATCAATTATAAATACAATATCCGGTATTTTTTTCATATTTGATATTCCTCCTAACGATCGTTGAAGTTTATCTCTTTGGCCACTCATTTTTAACAATTCTTTTTTTGTGAAACCTCTATTTTCAGCTTTTAAATCTGACTCAATTTTGTCAAGTTTTTTTATGGAATTTGATATTGTTCCCCAATTTGTCAACATACCGCCCAACCATCTATAATTTACAAAATATTGATCTGTTTCATTTGCAAGTTCAGCTATTGCCTCTGATGCTTGCTTTTTTGTTGATATAAATAAAATTTTACCGCCTTCTGATATAGTAGAATAGACTTTCTCTAGTGCAACTTTTGTTAATTCAAGAGTTTGGGTTAAATCTATTATATGAATAGAGTCTCTTTTTCCAAAAATAAATTTCTTCATTTTTGGGTTCCATCTTAATGTCTTATGGCCAAGATGTACGCCAGCTTCTAATAATTGTTCGATTGTTAAATTTGGTATTTTCATATTTATTCCCGGTTATGCCACCACAATTACTGCCTAAAAAGGACCGGAGGTATAAAACCAGAAATTGTGTGCGTATTAATTTATGGAACTAATTACAAAAAAAATAAAAAAATACAAGTAATTTTTAATTTATTTCAATATTTTCATCTTTTCTCAATAAATTAAGCATTTTATGATCTATTTTTCTATTTTCTTTTAATCGAAAAGATAAAGTTTTTTTATCAATATCAACATCAATTTTGATTTTAGTTTTACCATCTTCTAAACTAAATTCACTAATTTTATCTATATTGTCCAAATTTTTTAGTCTTATATTCACTTCATCAATTGGTTTATTAATAATTTGTTTCATAGAAATAATTTTTTTAATATTAATTTTTTTTTGTACCTTATTTTCATCAACAAAACTTTTTACTAATGTAATCATGACAGAATTACCTTCAACAAGTATTTCTCTATTTGATTCAAAAACATCAGAAAATACAAAAAGCTCAAATACACTAGATAAATCTGAAAATTTGATTATTGCATACGATGTGCCTTTTTGTGTTTTTTTTTCTTGAACTTTTAAAATTGTCGAGGAAATATTTGAACTTAAAATATTTTCATTTGAATTAAATTCTTCATAATTAATAATATTATATTGGTTAAAAATAGACCTGTATTGATTTAGTGGATGGTCTGAAATAAAAAAGCCTAGTGTTTCAAATTCTTTTGATAATTTGACATCAATGTTCCAATCCTCAATTTTTTCTATATACGTTTCATCGTTCACATCTTCAAACAAATCTATTTGATTTGCTGAATTATTTTCAAAAATATTTTTTGATTTTAAAATAATATTAGGAATCGAATTGTATAAAGACTGTCTATTATTGTTAAGATTATCAAAAGCACCTGCTTTAACTAGACCTTCTAGCTGTAATTTATTTATATCTTTGGGATTTGCTCTCTTTATAAAATCATTTAAGTCCTTATATTCTCCATTTTTTTTTCTCTCATCTATTATTTTAGAAATTGCTTCATAGCCAACATTTTTAATAGCTCCTAAAGCATAAAGAAAATTTGTACCATCTGATGTAAAGTCTGCATAACATTTATTTATATCTGGACGAATTATATTTATATTTAATCTTTTTAGCTCCTCATAAAATTCACTTAGTTTTTTTTGATTTGAAAGTTCCATTGACATTGATGCAGCAAAAAACTCATGTGGATAATATGTTTTTAAAAATGCTGTTTGATAAGCTATTATTGCATATGCAGCTGCATGACTTTTGTTAAAACCATATTCTGCAAATGGTTCAATTTTTAAAAATATTCCTGCTGCTATATCTTTACTGATACCATTATTGTGTGCACCTATAACAAACCTTTCTTTTTGCTTTTCAAGTTCAGCTCTTTTCTTTTTTCCCATCGCTCTCCTTAAAATATCTGCTTCGCCCGCAGTAAATCCAGACAAAATTTGTGCTATTTGCATTACTTGCTCCTGATAAATAATTACTCCATACGTGGGTTTAAGTATTGCCTCTAGTTTAGGATGTAAGTAATCTGGTTCTCTTTCTCCATGTTTGCAATCATTATAAATAGGAATATTGCTCATAGGACCAGGTCTGTATAAAGCAACTAATGCAATTATATCTTCTAAATGATTTGGTTTCATATTAATTAAAGCATCTTTCATTCCAGAACTCTCTAACTGAAATAAGCCAACAGTTTTACCACTTGATAAAAGATCAAAAACTTTTTGATCGTCATAATTAATATTATCAATTTTAAAGTTTGATACTTTTTTTCTAACAAGTTTTTGAGTTTTGTTAATTACAGTTAGAGTCTTTAAGCCTAAAAAATCAAATTTGACTAATCCAGCATTTTCAGCTGAATACATATCAAATTGTGTTGATGGCAGAAGTAAATCTGCTGAAGTATCTTTGTACAAAGGTACAGTTTCGGTAAGTTTTTTGTCAGCTATAACAACACCAGCAGCATGAGTTGCAACATTTCTATTAAGGCCCTCTAGTTTTAATGATAGCTCTATCAAACGACTAACCCTTTTATCTTCTTTTATTAATTTTTGTAATCTAGGCTCTACATTTATGCTTTCTTGCAGTTTTAAAGGTCTTGACGGGTCGAAAGGTATCATTTTACAAATGCTATCAACAAAACCATAAGGTAATCCTAACACTCTTCCTACATCTCTTATTACCATTCGAGCCTTTAGTTTTCCAAAAGTTATTATATGTGCAACACTATCTTTATATTTAGTGGTTAAATATTTAAAAACTTGATCTCTTTTTTCCTCACAAAAATCTATGTCAAAATCTGGCATAGATATCCTATCTGGATTTAAAAACCTTTCAAAAATTAAATTAAATTTTATTGGATCAACGTCTGTTATCGAAAGGCACCATGCTACTAATGATCCTGCTCCAGAACCTCTACCAGGTCCAACGGGTATATTATTATTTTTTGCCCATTTTATATAATCTGAAACTATTAAAAAATAACCAGAATAATTCATTTTAGTAATTATATTAATTTCGTGTAATAATCTTTTTTTATAAATTTCTTTTATATTTTCGTCATTTTCAATTTTAATTTTTAATTCTGGTTCAGATTCAAATTTTTCCTGTAAACCTTTTAATGAATTTTTTTTTAAATCTGCATTTACATCTGCTGAATTAGAAGAGATGTTTGGAAGTATAGGTTTAGAAGAAATTGGTCTAAAATTACATCTGAGAGGTAAATTATAATTATTTTCCAATGCTTCTGGTAAATCTTTAAAAATTTCAATCATTTCATTTGATGATTTGAGATAATGATTATTTGACAATTTTAATCTTTTTTGATCATTTATGTAAGTTTTTTGACTAATACACATTAATGCATCATGTGCCTCATGCATTTCCTTTTCCAAATAATAAACTTCGTTAGTTGCTATAATTGGTATTTTAAATTTTTTTGAGAGATCTAAATTAAAATATTCAAATTGTTTTTCGTTTAAATCACCATGTCTCTGAATTTCTAAATAAAAATTTTCATTAAATTTTGAATTTAATAAATTTATTAATTCATCTAAATCCTCAAATAAACCTTTATTAAAAAGGTTTCCAATTAGATTATATATAGAACCAGATAACACAATTATGCCTTCTCCAAATTTTAACAAATCTTCAACAGAACAATGAGGGTTATCGTTATTGTGATTTTCTAAATAAGCTTTGGAAGAAAGTTCAATTAAATTTTGATACCCTTTATAATTTTTAGCAATTAACGGGATAACTCCATAATTATTTTTATATTTAAATAAAATTTGTGAGCCAATAATAGGTTGAGTTCCAACGGAAGAAATACTTTCTGAAAATTCTAATGCACCTGACAAATTATAAGTATCGCTTATGCCAACTGCTTGGATTTTATTTTTTTTACAATATTCTTTAAGATCTTCAATTTTTAATGCACCCTCACAAATTGAATACTGAGAATGAATCTTAATTTGATTAAAAAAATTTTTCTTATATTGAACCATTGGTAACTTTTATATTACCATTATTCATAGTTATTTTACAGTCTGCCATATTAGCAAAATATCTATTGTGGGTTGCAAAAATGATAATTCTATTTTTATTTTTTAAATTAAAAAGAATTTTAAAAATTAGTTTAGCATTATTAGAATCTAGATTTCCTGTTGGCTCATCTGCTAATATTATTTCAGGATTGTTAATTAAAGCTCTTGCAATTGCAATTCTCTGGTTTTCTCCTCCTGAAAGCTCATTGGGAAAATGATTTAACCTATTAATCATGCCTACTTCTTTAATTAATTTTTTTGCAAGTTCTTTTGATTTTTCTTTTTCTTTTGAGATTAACAAATTTGGCAAATATACATTTTCCAAAGCTGTGAAATCTGATAATAAATTTTTATCTTGATATATAATTCCAATTTTACTTGCTCTTATAATATCATTTTCTACATTATTATTTATGTTTATTTTCTTATTGTTTATTTCAATTGACCCAGTTGTGGGTGAATCTATCAGGGATAACATATTTAATAAGGTAGATTTGCCTGAACCAGATGGTCCCATAATAGAATAAGATTTACCTGATACAAAATTAAAAGATAAATCTTTTAAAACTTTGATTGCTTTATTTTTTTCGTATTTTTTTGATAAATTTATAATTTTAATACAATTATTCATACTTAAGAGTTTTCACTGTATCTAGTAAAGATGCTTTTGAAGCAGGATATATAGATACAATAATTGTTGTTATTATTGAACAGAGTGAAATTATAATTATTGAAGTTATATTTATTTCAGAGGGTAGAGAATTCAAAATATAAATATCCGAAGGAAATAAAGATATACCAAATATATTAGAAATAAATTGTCTTATATTTTCTATATAAATTGAAAAAAAAGTACCAATTAACACTCCAAATAAAGTTGCAGAAGTTCCTATGAGGAATCCTATAAAGAAGAAAATTTTTTTTATCGATTTATTTGTTACACCAATAGATTTCAAAATACCTATATCTCTTGTTTTGTTTTTAACTAAAATCGTAAGTCCAGATATTATATTGAAGGCTGCAACAATAATTATTAAAGAGAGAATAATAAACATTACGTTTCTCTCAACTTTTAATGCAGAAAATAAAGATTTGTTCATATCTGACCAAGTATAAATTATAGAATCTGGGTATAAGTTTGATAAATTTTTCTTATGTTTTTCTATATTCTTTGGATTTTTGAAATAAAATTCTAAAAATCTGTTCTCTTTTTTTTTATTAAAAAAATTTTCTAGAGTTTCTAAATTAATATATGCAATATTTTCATTAAACTCAGACAAGCCACTATCAAAAATTGATATTATTTTAAATGTTTCTTGTTTAGGAAGTGTCCCAACAAGTGTTTGAATTCCAGCAGGAGACATAACCGTAATTTTATCGTCAATATTAACATTTAAATAAATACTCAATTCTTTGCCAATTGAAATAGAATTATTATTTAAGCTTTTGGATCCATAATATTCCTCATTATTAACTATTTGAAGTTTTTTATAATCATTCTCTAAGTATCCTTTTAAAAAAATACCTTTGGTATTATCTTTATTTAAGATTACTGCTTCTCCATCATTCGAAGGTATATTTTTTGTGAATTCGTTGTCATTAATTAATTTTAGCGGTGTATTGCTTTCTTTCACAACTGCGTGTGCATTAAAACCTATAATTTTGTTTATTAATTCAGTTCTAAAACCATTCATTACTGACATAACAATAATTAGAACTGCTACACCCAATGAAATACCAATAAATGAAAATATTGAGATAATGTTTAAAAAACCATCATTTTTTCTTGTCTTTAAAAATCTAAATACAACCTCTTTTTCTAGCTGTGTAATCAATTTGATTTGGCTATTTGAATTTGTGATGCTACTTCCTCTATTTTTAACTTTTGGGTTTCACCATTTATTTCTTTAAACTCTAATAAATCACCTTCAGTTTTATTTCCTATAATCAACTGATAAGGAATACCTATTAAATTAAATTTTTTAATTTTTGCTGAAATATTTTCATCGGTATCATCTATAATAGCATCAATATTTTTAGATTTAAAATACTCGAATATTTTGTTAGATTTTTCTAAATTTGTAGTGTCATTTTTTTTAATCATTGGAATAATTGCACAATCATAAGGAGAAACCGATATTGGCCATTTCATTATTTCATCTTTATCGTTATATTTTGCCTCAATTATGGCACCTACTAATCTAGAAACGCCTATTCCATAGGATCCCATTTTCACAAATTCTTTTTTACCATTAAAATCAACTGCTGTATTCATTGGCTTAGAATATTTATCTCCAAAATAAAATATATGACCTACTTCAATTCCTTTTGTATTTACTCTAAACTTTTCTGGCACTGCTTTTTCAAACTCTTCTTTATTAAATTTTTCATCAGTAACTGAATAAAACTTTTCAAACTCTTGTCTTAATTTTTTAAGTGAATTTTGCTCTATCAGAGTAGATGAGCTATCTACATCAAATATTCGTTTATCCGTATATATTTTGCTCTCACCTGTATCAGCTAAAATTATAAATTCATGAGAAAGATTTCCACCAATTGGTCCTGTGTCTGCAGCCATTGGTATTGCAGATAAGTTTAATCTTTTGAAAGTTCTTAAATATGACAGAAAAAATTTATTATACGAAAAAAAAGCTTCTTCATCATTTAGATCAAAAGAGTAGGCATCTTTCATATAAAATTCTCTACATCTCATTATTCCAAATCTTGGTCTAAGCTCATCTCTAAACTTCCATTGAATATGATATAATAATTGTGGTAGTGATTTGTATGACTTAATACTTGATCTAAATATTTCTGTCACCAGCTCTTCATTAGTAGGTCCATAAAGCATTTCTCTGTTTTGACGATCTTTAATACGTAGCATCTCTTCACCATAATCATCATATCTTCCACTTTCTTTCCAAATTTCAGCTGATTGAATTGTTGGCATCAAAATCTCTTGAACTCCTATTTTATCTTGTTCTTCTCTTACAATTTGCTCTATTTTTTTCATTACCTTGAAACCAAGAGGTAACCATGAATAAATTCCCGCTGATGATTGCTTAATCATTCCAACTCTTAACATAAGCTGGTGAGATTTAATTTTAGCTTCCGTAGGATTATTTTTAAGAATTGGGACAAATGATTTTGAAAAATACATTTTATTAATTAAATTCTAACCAAGTTTATATTTGTTAATGGTTTTTTCCCAGTTTTTTCTTTTGAAAATTTACGACAAGTTATTTTAAGAGCATCTATAAGATTATCCTTTTGTTTTGCATTGTTTAATGAAAATGTTCTAACTGTTTTTTCTATTTCTTCCTCTAACCCATAAATAAAATCATCATTCTCATATACTGGTAGACCTCTAAATGTTACTAAGGGTTTATTGTGGATGTTACCTTTTGGTGTAATCATAATTGTTGCCTCTAAAAATCCATTTGACGAAATATTTCTTCTTTCTTTTATTGATTTAGAATCTTCCTCTACTGGAACATTTCCATCTAAATAAATTCTTCCACTTGGCGCTTTGTCATAGACCTCTGGCTTATCTCCAGGATATAACTTAACAATGTCTCCATTTTCTACTTGGACTGGGTATTTGACTTGCATTTCTTTAGCAAATTCGATGTGCTCTATCATATGTCTATGCTCTCCATGTACTGGTATTACTGCTTTTGGTTTAACCCAATTGTACATATCTCTCAAATCTTCCCTATTTGGATGACCTGACACATGAATGTATTCATTATCTTCAGATATTACCTCTATTCCCTCTTTTACTAAGTTATTGTGAAGTTTATATAATTTTTTTTCATTTCCTGGAATAATTTTTGAAGAAAAAATTACCGCGTCTTTTCTTTCTATAAATACATCTGGATGTGTATATTTAACTATTCTATTCATTGCACCCATTGGTTCTCCCTGACTGCCAGTACATAAATAAACAATTTTGTCTCTAGATATATTTTTAGCATCCCTGGGGTCTATTGGATTAATAACTTTTTTGAGATAACCACATTGTCTTGCCGCTTTAAAAATTCTATGCATTGATCTACCAACTAATGAAATATGTCTACCTGTTTTTTCAGCACAATAAAAAACAGACTCCATTCTAGCTACATTAGAAGCAAAAGAAGTAACAATTATTCTTTTTTTTAATCTTTCAAATACTTTGAGTAAATTTTTACGAACATCAAGTTCTGAACCTGCTCTACCTGCACTAAATACATTTGTTGAGTCACAAATCATTGCTAAAACTCCCTCATTTCCAATTTCCTTGAGTCTTTCTGAATTTATATTTCCACCTATTAATGGGTCTGGATCACATTTCCAGTCACCTGTATGCAAAATATTTCCTACGGGTGTTTGTATTCTTAGTCCATTAGGTTCCAGTATGGAATGAGTAAGGGTTACAAATTCAATTTTAAAAGGATTCAAATTAATTGTGCTATTAAGTTCAACAATTTTTAAATAACCAGTTATATCAATTTTTTTTTCTTTAAATTTTTCAGTAATTAATACAGAAGTGAATGGTGTAGCATAAATATTGCATTTTAATTTTGGCCATACATGAGCAATTGCCCCAATATGGTCTTCATGTGCATGAGTAAGGATTATACCAAGCAAATCATCTTTTTTATCAATAATAAAACCTGGATCAGGATATATTATATCAACACCAGGGACAGTATCATCAGCGAACGTTACACCAACATCTACTATAATCCATTTTTGATTATCTGATTTGCCATATGCAAATAGGTTCATGTTCATTCCTATTTCGCCAGATCCTCCTAGAGGACAAAATAATAATTCATCTTTCATAATTTTTAGTAAATTGCCACTTTTAAAATTCCTTTAATTGTTAGATTTTTATCAACTGTTTTAATACCTTTAATTGATGATTTAAATAAGTGTGCAAATCCACCTGTAAGTATAATTTTAAACTTCTTTCTAGTTTGTTTTAAGATAAGTTTAATGATATTTTCAATTAAGCCAGTATAACCATGATAAAAACCAGCTCTAACCGCACTTTTAGTATTTTTACCAATCACATTTGCAGTCTTTTCTAGCTTAATATTTGGGATTAAAGAGGCTTTGTTTATTAAATTTTTCAAAGAAAGCTCTACTCCTGGTGCTAAAACACCTCCGATATAATCTTTTTTAATGACAATGTCAAAATTTGTAGCTGTTCCAAAATCAACTATAATATAATTAAACTTACTATCAATAACAGCAATAGCATTAGCTAAACGATCAGAGCCAATTTGTTTTCTATTTACTTTTATATTTATAAATTTTTTTAAATTACATTTTTTTAATTCAACACAATTCAATTTAGTAATTTCATTAATAGTTTTTTTTATTAGTTTATACGAATTAGGGACAACTGAACTAAAGAGTGCTTTTCTAAGTTTGGAATTATATTTTCTTAAAAATAATAATTCTTTTTTGATAAATTTTTTGTTTAAATTTTTCCTATAAATTTTAATATTTTTGATTAATTTTAAATTGTTGTTAAATAAGCAAATTTTAACTGCAGTATTTCCAATATCTCCAATTAAATACATATATTAAACTCCAAATAAGTGTAGGTTTTTTTCATAAAGCAATTTAAATTCCTTAAACAATTGAAGTCTATTTAATTTTTTATTTGAATAATTATTCAAAAACGTTGTGGGATAATTTTTTATTTTTGGACTCCTGGAAACATTAATTCCAATTCCTATAATTAAGTATTTTTTATTTTGTTTAAAAATTGTTTCTTGTAAAATTCCACAGACTTTTTTTTTATTTATTAATATATCGTTAGGTTTTCTTATCTGAATTAAAGAGTTAATTTTTTTATTTATAATTTTTTTTATTATTTTTAAATTAGAATTTATAATTGTAGATAAAGATATTTTTTTATCAATTTCAAAGAAGACTGATACAAACAAATTACCTTTCATAGATATCCATTTATTTTGTCTTTGTCCTTTACCTTTCGTTTGTTGATCTGTTATAATTATACCTCTTTCATTTCCTTGCTTAATCAGTCTTACTGCAACATTGTTAGTGCTTTCTACTTTTTTGTATAAATATTTTTTTAATTTCATTAGATCATAGTAATTTTAGATACTATTTCTGTTATGCCACTTGGATATATAAAGTATGCTAAAATAAATATTGTTGAAATAGTCAATGTTATTTTTAATCCTAAATTATGAGATGTTTCATATTTCTCTTTTTCTGGATCAAAATATATAATTTTAATAATTCTTAGATAATAAAAAGCTGCAACAACTGTTGCTAACAATCCAACAATTGCTAAAAAATACATTGACTGTTCTATAACAGCTAAAAAAACATAAAATTTAGCAAAGAAGCCTGCTAGCGGAGGTATTCCAGCTAAAGAAAATAAAACTATTAATAATGAGAAAGATAAAATTGGATGTTTTTTAGAAAGCCCAGATAAATCATCTATATTCTCATAATATTTATCTTTTCTTTTAAGCATAAATAAGCAGCTAAAAAAGGCTAAATTCATTACCAAATAAATAGATATATAAGTAATAGAACTTTGTATTCCTTGGTTACTAACTGTTGCTAATCCTGCCAACGCATAACCCATATGACTGATTGAACTATAAGCAATTAATCTTTTTAAGTTTTTTTGACCTATGGCTGCCACAGCACCAAATATCATTGAAGCTATTGAAATAAATACAATAATAGTTTGCCACTGATCAATCATATTAGCAAAAGGTGTGTACAAAAACTTAATGAATACAGAAAGTGCAGCTATTTTTGGAAGTATAGCAAAGAATAATGTTACAGATGTTGGGGAGCCTTGATAAACATCTGGGGCCCACATATGAAAAGGTACAGCCGATATTTTAAATGCAAGACCAACTAAAATAAAGACTATCCCAAACGTGGTACCATAATTAAATTCCGTAGAGTTTATAAGTATTTGATCAAAATTTGTACTTTCAGAAAATCCATAAGTTAATGAACATCCATATAACAGCAAACCAGATGATAATGCGCTAAGAACAAAATATTTTAGTCCGGACTCAGTAGAAAGTAAATTGTCTCTATTAAAAGATGCAAGAACATACAAAGCTAATGATTGAAGTTCAAGGCCCATGTAAAAAACTATTAAATCATTTGAACTTATCATTATCATCATTCCCAAAATGCTACTTAAAATGAGGATTGGGTATTCAATTTTATTTAAATTGATAACTTGAATATATTTGGATCCAGTTAACATTACAAAAATGCCTGATCCGACAAGTATAATCTTCATATAATTAGATAAATTGTCTATTAAATACGAATTATTGAATAAGTAGATTGTATCTAATGAGCTGAGATTTATTATTAGTGCCAATAAAACAACTAAAGATATATTTGATAAATTATAAATTAAATTTGCACTATTTTTTTTGAAAACTCCAATAAGTAAAAATAACATTATAGATATCGATATGAAGATTTCAGGTAATATATATTGAATATTTTCCATTAGTCCTTTGATGCAAGGTTGTTAATTAAGTCAAAATTGTACATGTTTAAAGTATTCTCGACTGATGATTCAATTGAATTCATTAAAGGCTCTGGGTAAAAACCAAAAAATAAAATTGGTATTACTAGAGCTGATAAAGTGATAATTTCAAAGGTTTTTAAATCTTTCATGCTTTTTAGGTCTTGATTATTCATTTCGCCAAAAACAACCCTTTTAAATAGCCACAGCATATATGCTGCTCCTAAAATTACTCCCAAACTTGCAATCATCGCTACTAAGATATTTTTCTCAAATGCACCCATCAAAATCAAAAATTCTCCTATAAAACCTGTTGTTCCAGGCAGTCCTAGGGCTCCTAGTGTGAACACCATAAAAACAATTGCATATCTAGGCATTATAGAGACTAAGCCCCCATATTTATTAATTAACCTTGTGTGATGTCTCTCATAAACAACTCCAACACTTAAGAAAAGTGCAGCTGATACAAGTCCATGACTAATCATTTGGAAAATACTTCCTTCTATACCTTGTTGAGTCATTGTAAAGATACCTAATGTTACAAACCCCATATGCGCAACAGACGAGTATGCTATAAGTTTTTTCATATCTTCCTGCATCAAAGCTACAAGAGATGTATAAATAATTGCTATTAAACTTAAGACATAAACTAACATTGTAAAATTTTCCGACGCAATAGGAAATAACCCCAATGAAAATCTAATAAATCCATATCCAGCCATTTTAAGCAATATTGCTGCTAGCAATACAGATCCAACAGTTGGAGCTTCTACATGAGCATCTGGCAGCCACGTATGTACTGGCCACATAGGAGTTTTAACTGCAAAAGAACTGAAAAATGCTAACCATAATAAATTTTGATATTCAGCCTTTATGCCAAGTTCATAAAGTTTTTCAACATCAGTGGTTCCTGTTATCCAATAAATTGAAATAATAGCAACCAACATAAGAACTGATCCTAATAAAGTGTACAGAAAAAATTTAAAAGCTGAGTAGACTCTTCTTTCTCCACCCCAAATACCAATTATTAAAAACATTGGTATAAGACCTGCCTCAAAAAATAAATAAAATACTACTAGATCAAGTGAGCAGAAAACACCAATCATAAATGTTTCCATTATTAATATGGCAATTAAAAAATCCTTAAGTCTATTTTTTATTGTAGCATTAACTGAAATAATGCAAATTGGAGTTATGAAAGTTGTTAATATTACAAATAAAATTGAAATACCATCTATTCCAACTTTATAATTTATAAATCCTGACAGCCATTCTCTATTTTCTACAAACTGAAAGTCTACTGAATTTTTATCAAAAACATACCACAGATATAAAGATAATAAAAAATTTGCTAAAGAAATAAATAAAGCTACATATTTGGAACTTTGGTATTTTTCACTTGTGGATTTTGTGAATAATATAAATAAAGCTCCTATTGTCGGCAGCAAAATTAAGGAAGATAAAATTGGAAAATTCATTAGTTTAATATTAGTATTGTTAGTAAAACTGAAAATCCAATCAACATAACAAATGCATATTGATAAATAAATCCAGATTGAAATTTGACTGCTTTAATTGATAAATTTTTAATTACACTTGAAATCCCATCAGGACCAAATTTATCTATTATGGATCCATCAACTTTTTTCCATAAAAACTTTCCAATTCTTTTTGAAGGATTTACAAATAAATAATCATATATTTCATCAAAGTACCATTTCTTAACTAAAAATTGATAAAATGGTTCATTCATTTCTTTTAATCCTTTAACGATATTTTTATTTTTTATATATAAATAATAAGAAAAAGGAATTGCAGCAGTAACAAGTATAGGCGTTAACAACAAAAACCATGTTGGTGGATGATCTGTGCTGAGTGGTTCTAAAAATTTTATAGATTGATCCCAAAAATCATATGCCATTTCATGTCCTATAAATAAACCTTTAAACACCATACCTGCAAATATAGCTCCTATTGCTAAAATAATTAAAGGAGCAATCATAACTAGGGGAGACTCGTGTATTTTATCAACACTAAGTTCTTTGTTATTAAAATTACCATGAAAAGTTTTAAAAATAAGTCTCCAAGAGTAAATTGATGTTAATAAAGCTGTAAAAATACCCACAAAAGCTGCAAGGACACCAACTCCATTCCCTCTTAGGTACGCAAATTCTATTATTGCATCTTTAGAATAAAAACCTGATAAAAAAGGAAAACCTGTTAATGCCAGAGTTCCAATGAGCATTAATACGTATGTGTATGGAAGTTTTTTTATAACACCACCCATTTTATTTATATCTTGTTCTTCATGAAATGAATGAATTACAGCACCAGCTCCTAAAAATAGCAAAGCCTTAAAAAAAGCATGCGTAAATAGATGAAACATCGCTACATTGTAAGCTCCTACTCCGGCAGCAAAAAACATGTAGCCCAATTGACTACAAGTAGAATAAGCAATAATTTTTTTTATATCATTTTGAACAAGTGCAACTGTTGCTGCAAAGAAAGCCGTAGTCATTCCAATTATGGTTATTACTGTGAGAGCTAACTGAGAGTATTCATATATAGGCGAGCATCTGACAATCAGAAATACTCCAGCAGTTACCATTGTTGCAGCGTGAATTAATGCAGATACTGGCGTTGGGCCTTCCATTGCATCAGGTAACCAAGTATGTAATAAAAATTGAGCTGATTTACCCATTGCACCAATTAATAAAAGTAAACAAATCAAATCAATAATTTCTATATTAATACCAATAAAATTTATTTTTTTATCTAATACATTTGGGATTTGTGCAAAAACCTCATCATAATTGACTGTACCAAAAATATAAAAAATCAGAAAAATTCCAAGCGCTAAACCAAAATCACCAACTCTATTAACAAGAAAAGCTTTTATTGCAGCCTTATTTGCACTCTCTTTTTTAAACCAAAATCCAATTAAAAAATATGAGCATAAGCCTACACCCTCCCACCCAAAAAATAGTTGAATAAAGTTGTCTGAACTTACTAAAGTTAACATTGCAAAAGTAAATAAGGACAAATATGCCATAAATCTTGTTTTATGAGGATCGTGTGACATGTAACCAATTGAGTAAATATGAACTAAAGCTGAAACAAGGTTTACAACAACAAACATAACTGCTGATAAGGCATCAATTTTTATCGACCAATTAACATTTAATGTTCCAGAGTTAATCCAAGTGGATATAACAAAATTGTTTGAATAATCTGAACTAATAACTTTATACAAAACAAGTAAAGAGAGTATTGCTGAAATACTCACAAACGAACTTGTCAAAATTTGAGAATTTCTGTCTCCTATTTTCTTTCCAAAAAAACCACTAATTACAGCTCCTATTAGAGGTAGAAATAAAATTAGGTGTTCCATTTTATCCTTTTAAATTTTTAATTTCTTCAACTCTTATTGTGTCTGAATTTCTAAAATAAACTACAATTATAGCTAACCCGATAGCAGCCTCAGCAGCAGCAACTGTTAAAATAAATAGAGTAAATATTTGTCCACTTAAATCATTGATAAATATTGAAAAGGCAACAAGGTTTATGTTTACTGCTAGTAAGATTAGCTCAATACTCATTAAAATAACTATTACATTTTTTCTATTAAGGAAAATCCCTACAACACCAATAGTAAATATAATTGCAGCTAATGTTAAATAATGTCCTAAACCTATGCTAAACATCTATTTTAACTCCTTTATTTCTCTCAGTCTCAACTAAATCAACACCTTCATCTTTTTCTCTAGAAATTTGCTTAACATAACTCTGTCTTTTAACTCCGGCTCTTTCTCTATAAGTTAAAACAATTGCTCCTATCATAGCAACTAACAAAATCATTCCTGAAATTTGAAATAGAAGTATATAATCCGTATATAAAACATTTCCAATAGATCTAGTATTAGTGACTTCATTAGATATGTTTATAGAAAGACTATTTAATAAATCGGGTTTATATTTCCATCCTCCAATTACAATTATAAGTTCAAAAAAAATAATCAAGCTAACTAATAAACCAACTGGTATATGGGTTCCACCATCCCACCTTGAGCTAAACCACTGACCTTTTTGCTCAGCTACATTTAACATCATTACAACAAATAAAAATAAAACTGCAACCGCTCCAACATAAACTATAAGCATTATCATACCTAAAAATTCTGCACCTATCATAATAAACAAACAGGATATGCTAATGAAATCGAGGATTAAAAAAAATACAGAGTGAACTGTATTTTTTGATACTGTTACCATGACTGCAGAAACAATAGCTATTAAGGAGAAAATATAGAAGAAAACTGAGTGTGCAATCATAAGATTACCTGTGAGAACTGTCAGCCTTTATATTAGCGGCTAAAATGTTTTCCCACCTGTCTCCATTTTCCAAGAGTTTTTCTTTTGTATAATAAAGCTCTTCTCTCGACTCTGTTGCAAATTCAAAATTAGGACCTTGGACAATTGCATCTACAGGACATGATTCTTCACAAAGACCACAGTATATGCACTTAAGCATATCAATATCATATCTTACTGTTTTTCTACTACCATCATCTCTTTCTTTTGATTCAATTGTAATAGCTTGAGCAGGACATACAGCTTCACAAAGCTTACACGCTATACATCTTTCTTCACCATTAGGATATCTTCTAAGAGCGTGCTCTCCTCTAGACCTTGTTCCTAAAGATCCCTTTTCAAAAGGATAATTAATTGTCTTTTTTGTCTTAAAAGTCTCTTTTATTGCAATTAATAAACCAGTCACAAAATCAATCATGAATATAGTTTTTAATAATCTTGAAATTTTCATTTATTTTCCTGGTAGTAAATCAAAATATAGTAAAAAACTTGAAGTTAAAACAACATAAAACAGTGAAAATGGGAGAAATATCTTCCAACCAAGCTTCATTAATTGGTCATATCTGTATCTTGGAACAGTTGCTTTAACTAACGCAAATAAAATAAATAAAAATAATATTTTAAAGATAAGCCAAAATGGACCTGGAATAGCATTAAATGGGAAAACATCTATTGGAGACAACCAGCCACCCAAAAATAAAACTGATCCCATCGCACACATTAATAGAATGTTTGCATACTCTCCTAACCAAAACATAGCATACATCATTCCTGAATATTCTGTTTGATATCCAGCTACTAATTCTGCTTCTGCTTCTGGCAAATCAAATGGAGGACGATTTGTTTCTGCTAATGCAGAAATAAAAAAAATTACAAACATAGGAAACAAAGGAATTACAAACCATAAATTTTGTTGTGCCATAACGATGTCGCTTAAGTTTAAAGATCCAACACATAATAGGACATTGATTATTATGACTCCTATGGAAACTTCATATGATACCATTTGTGCAGCAGATCTGATTGCACCTAAAAAAGGGTATTTAGAATTTGAGGCCCATCCTCCCATAATTATTCCATATACACCTAATGATGAAACTGCGAAAAGATATAAAATACCAACATTGATGTCGGCTAGAACAAAATCTTCACCAAATGGTATTACAGCCCATGATATTAATGCTAATGTCATAGTCACGACTGGAGCTAGCACAAATACAAGCTTGTTTGAGCTTGCAGGTATTATTATTTCTTTAAAGATATATTTTAATGCATCAGCTAATGATTGAAATAAACCAAATGGACCAACAACATTGGGTCCTCTCCTTTTTTGTACAAAGGCCCAAACTCTTCTATCAAGCCAAACTATCATTGCTACAGAGACCAAAACAGGAATCAAGAGAAAGAGTATTTTATAAACTTCAGTAAATAATATTGAAAAATAAGAGTCCATTAGCCCTCTGTTCCAGTTTTTTTCAAATTAGTTCTTGCGTATCTACATTCTGACATTGTTTTAGATGCGCGAGCAATTGTATTAGAATAATAATAATCAATATCCTCTACTAATATTTTTTCATCACTTAAGTTATATGAAGGTACTTCAAATTTTTTATTATTTTCATTATTTAGATAGTCATGCATGGATTTAATTAGTACCGTTTTATTATCAAATAAGGCCTTTCCACTGATTGCAGCTGATAACTCATTAATTATTTGCCAATCTTCTTTAGCTTCTCCTGGTGGATATGATGCTTTATAAGCTTTTTGGAGATTTCCTTCTAAGTTAGTGAAATAACCATCTTGTTCAGTGTATGCAGCACCAGGCAAAATAAGGTCTGCCATGCCCGCACCTAGATCGCCATGACTTCCAATATAAATTAAAAACTCATTATTTTTTTTAATTTTTAGATTATCTTGACCAAATAAAAAAACGATCTCTGCTTCATTATCTTCAATTTTTTTAAGAGTTTTATTGTTTCCATCGTTTGAAGAAAAAATGCCTAAATCATAAGAACCAACAGCTGATGCATCTTTTGACAAAATATTTAGTGAATTCCAATTATCATTAATTTTATTAATACTATTTAAATACTTTTTTAACTCCTCAAAAATATATGCCCCATTGTTACTGTTTAAAATTGATTGGCCTAAAATAATTATAGGTTTTTCTGCACTAACAATTTTATTTGAAAGATCGTGTTCATTTTTAATTATTTCATTTATTACTTTTGAATTATTTTCTAAAACTTTATAAGGATAAGTTAAATCACCCATATCCTCTAAAGAAAATATTTCAGTTTTATTTTTTAAATAAGTTTTTCTTATTCTTGAGTTTAATATAGTTGCTTCAAATCTGGGGTTTGTGCCTATTAATAATATAAGATCGCTTTCTTCAATCCCTTCTATGCTAGAGTTAAATAGGTAGTTACTTCTTTTTTCAAAATTTATGTAAGTATGGTTAGCTCTAGAGTCTAAATAACTAGAATTTAAAGTTTTTTGAAATAAGTTTTTAACACTAAACATAGTTTCCATGTTTGTCATATCGCCAGTTAAACCAACTATTTTATCAGGTGATGTTTTTAAAATTTTTTCTTTGATTTTTTTGTACGCATCTTGCCAACTTATTTCTTCAAAATTTCCATTATTTTTTATTAATGGGGTGTCTAATCGTTGATTTTTTAGTCCATCACATGCATATCTCGTTTTATCAGAAATCCACTCCTCATTAATTTCCTCATTAATTCTTGGTAATACCCTTTTTACTTCCCAATCGTAAGTATCCACCCTAATGTTTGACCCAACAGCATCCATAACATCAATTGTTTCAGTCTTTTTAAGTTCCCAAGGTCTTGCCTCGAACACATAAGGTTTAGAAGTTAATGCACCAACTGGACATAAATCAATTACATTAGCTGACATTTCAGACTCCATGGATTTCTCTAAATATGTAGTAATTTCCATATTTTCTCCACGTCCGATCGCTCCTAATTCTGGCACACCCGCTACTTCAGTAGCAAATCTAATACATCTAGTACAATGAATACATCTGGTCATTTGAGTTTTTATTAATGGACCCATGTATTTTTCAGGTACATATCTTTTGTTCTCTTTAAATCGTGATTTATCAATTCCATAAAACATTGATTGATCCTGTAAATCACACTCACCACCCTGATCACAAACAGGACAATCTAAAGGATGGTTGGCCAGCAAAAACTCCATCACACCTTTTCTTGCTTTTTCAACTTTTTCTGTGTTTGTTTTAATAACCATACCTTCAGCCGCAGGCATTGCACATGAAGCTATGGGTTTTGGAGATTTTTCCATTTCAACCAAACACATACGACAATTCCCAGCAATGGAAAGTTTTTCATGATAGCAAAATCTTGGTATTTCAGCTCCAGCTTGTTCACAAGCTTGTAGCACAGTTAGACCATCTTCAACTTCAATATCAATATCGTTTACTTTTAATTTAGGCATTTTCCTTTTCTAACAAATGTTGATCAACAAGGTATGGAATATTTTTGTTTTTTTTCACAACAGGGTCAAATTTATTTCTTTCAAGTATTTCATCTTTAAAATGTCTGATTAATCCTTGAACTGGCCAAGAGGAACCTTCGCCAAATGCACAAATAGTATGACCTTCTATTTGTTTTGTTACATCAAAAAGCATATCCACTTCGTCTGGGGTTGCCTCACCTGCTGCCATTCTTTCCAACATTCTCCACATCCATCCAGATCCTTCTCTGCATGGAGTACACTGACCACAGCTTTCATGTTTATAAAATCTAGCTATTCTTGCCATACACTTAATAATATCTTGGTCATTATTAATCACAACAATGCCAGCTGTTCCTAGTCCTGTTTTATTTTCAACACATGCATCAAAATCCATTTTCATATTGTCACAAATTTCTTTAGGTAGCATTGGCATTGAAGAACCACCAGGTATTACTGCCTTGAGATTTTCCCATCCGCCAACTACACCTCCTGCGTGAGTTTCAATTAATTCCTTAAGTGGGACTCCCATTTCTTCCTCAACGTTACATGGGTTATTTACATTTCCAGAAATACAATAAATTTTTGTTCCAGTGTTTTTAGCTCTTCCAAGTGAACTAAACCATTTTGCACCTCTTCTTAGAATTGTAGGAACAGCTGCAACAGTCTCAACATTATTTATAATAGTAGGACATCCATATAATCCAATTAATGCAGGAAATGGTGGTTTTAATCTTGGTTGACCCTTTTTTCCTTCCAAACTCTCAAGTAGTGCAGTTTCTTCACCACAAATATATGCACCTGCACCATAATGAATATAAATATCTAAATCCCATCCTGAATTTAAGGCATTTTTACCAATTAAATTATTGTTATAAGCCTCATCGATAGCAGTTTGAAGTTTTTGCCCTTCGTTAAAATATTCACCTCTTATATAAATATAACATTTATGAGCATTAACTGCGTAAGAAGCAATTAAGCATCCTTCTATTAATTTGTGAGGTTCAAATCTTAATATATCTCTATCTTTACATGTTCCAGGTTCGGATTCATCTGCATTGATAACTAAATAATGTGGTCTTGACCCCACCTCTTTAGGTGCAAAAGACCATTTTAGACCAGTTGGAAAACCAGCACCACCACGTCCTCTAAGTTCAGAGGATTTAACTTCGTTGATTATCCACTCTCTTCCTTTTTCTAAAATTTCTTTTGTTCCATTCCAATCATTTCTTAATTTAGCAGATTCAATATCTGCACCACTGTCATTGTATAAATTTTGAAATATTCTATCTTCGTCTTTAAGCATTTTTGTTACCTAATAAAG
>CACHML010000013.1 GCA_902580945.1 uncultured Pelagibacteraceae bacterium
TTCACAAATTTATGAATTGTAAACTTCCTATTCTTACTGACTCAGGAGGCTATCAGGTTATGTCTTTATCTAAATTTAACAAAATCGACAGAGACAAAGGAGCAATTTTTCAATCTCATATAGACGGAAAAACTTTCATCTTAAGTCCAGAGGAAAGTATTAAAGTTCAAAAAAAACTCAATTCAGACATTGTTATGGTGATGGATGAATGTCCAAAAAATACCAAAGACTACAAAAAAATTAAAAATTCTATGGAGTTATCTACAGAATGGGCAAAAAGATCAAAGGATGAATTTGGAAATAATCCACATAAAGCTTTGTTTGGAATTGTTCAAGGTGGTTTATTTAATGATCTTAGAATTGAGTCTTTAAAAAAATTAATTAACATAAAATTTGACGGATACGCAATTGGAGGTTTAGCTGTTGGAGAAACCCAAAAGGAAATGTTTGATGTTTTAGATGGTATTAAAGACTATTTACCAGAAGATAAACCGAGATATTTAATGGGTGTAGGAACCCCATCAGATATATTAGGAGCAGTAAAAAGAGGAATTGATATGTTTGATTGTGTTTTACCAACCAGGTCAGGAAGAACAGGATTGGCTTTCACTTGGAATGGTAGAATTCAAATTAGAAATTCTGAAAACAAATTTGACAATAGACCTCTAGATAGCAATATGACAAAATTTGATTTAAACAAGTATTCAAAAAATTATTTGAATCACTTACACAATACTAATGAAATGTTAGCTTCAATGATTTTGACCCTAAATAATATTAATTTTTACCAAGAACTTATGTATGAAATTAGAAAAAATATTAAAATGGGAACTTTTGAACAATTTCATGATAAGTATATTAATATTTTGTAAATTTTAACCATTGCCAAATATTAAAAAATCAATATAAGAATTTTTGTGTTGGGCCCTTAGCTCAGTTGGTAGAGCAATTCCCTTTTAAGGAATGGGTCGATGGTTCGAGTCCATCAGGGCTCACCAACATTTTATACAATTGGTGGGTATTTTAAAATAATTTCATTCATCCAATCATCAATCTGTTCTATTCTTCTATTGTTCGAAGGATGAGTACTTAAGAACTCCAGAGGTTCTTTTCCTTTATTAGCTTCTTTCATTCTCTCCCATATTTTTGTAGTTTCTCTTATGTCAAAGCCTGATAAGGAAGAAAAAATTAAACCTAAATAATCTGCTTCGCTCTCCTGCTTTCTTGTAAAAGGGTTCATTATTCCTATTTGAGATAAAATTCCAACTGTATTCATGCCAGTTGTTCTATTTATTTCAGATAATTTTCCTCCAGTAGCAATATCAATTATTCCAGTTGTAGTGTTTAATAATCTTGTTCTACTAGCCCTCTCCACAGAATGTTTTGCTACAGCATGAGCTACTTCGTGACCCATCACAGCTGCTAGACCGTTATTGTTTTTGGTTATATCTAACATCCCAGTATAAAACGCAATTTTTCCTCCTGGCATACACCATGCATTTCTAATTTTTTTATTATCAATTAGAATATATTCCCATTCAAAATTTGCTGTAGGATCCTCCATATCATTTCTATAAAAATATTCTGATATAGATTTCTCTATTTTTGATCCGATTTGAATAATATTGTCTAAGCTTTCTTTATCGTTACTTAGTTTAGCTTTTTTTTTTACTTGCTCATACGCTCTAGCAGCATGAGCATTTAACTTTGTTTCTGAGATTAATTTGAGCTGTTTTCTCTCAGTTATTGGTGCTGTAGTACATGCATGAAATCCTGCTGAAAGGCAGCCACAACCCATCAAATATATAAAATTTCTTCTATTCACTTTTTATAATATTTATAATACATGTATTTTATATTCAAATATTAGTTATGTCTAAATTTAAAAGAAAAAGAATTTCATTTATTGCAAGATTGAGAAATTATTTTATAACAGGTATAGTTGTTTTAGTACCTATAGGTATAACCCTATACTTAACAACTTTTTTTATCACTATATCTTCAAAATTAATACCCCATGGAATTAATCCTAATAATTATTTACCATTTGCAATTCCAGGTTTGGAAATTTTATTATCAGTTATATTTATAACTCTAATAGGAGGCTTATCTCTATCTTTTATAGGAAAAAAATTCCTGCAATTATTTAATGATTTGTTAAAAAAAATTCCTATACTAAGAACAATATATTCAGCAATTGGTCAAATGACTGAAACATTTGCACCAAAAAAAGGTTCAAAGAAGAGTGTTGTTCTAATTCAATATCCTCGAAAAGGCTCATGGGCAGTTGGTTTTGCAACTAAAGAAAATAAGGGGGAAATTTCGAAAAAAACTAATACAGAACTCGTAAATGTATTTGTTCCTACAACACCAAACCCAACTAGTGGTTTTTTATTAATGTTTCCTAAGAGTGAAATTGTATATCTTGATATGACTTTTGAGGAAGCTTCAAAATTTATAGTTTCAGCAGGAACTTCGGATACCAAAACTAAATAGTGTCATTAATTACAGCTACTTTATCATATAGCTTAATAAGCTTATTATAATTTTTTATTTTGACATTGTTTTTTTCAATTTTTTTAATTTCTTTTTCAGCAACTTTGAATAGATCCTCGTGCTTAATAGGATCCGCTAAGTTATATTTTTTTAAACCGCTCTGTTTAAATCCTAAAATATCACCATATCCTCTTATTTTTAAATCTTCCTCAGCAATTTTAAAACCATCATTAGAGTTTTTTAGTATTGTAATTCTTTTTCGAGCATTTTCACTTAGTCCTGCCTTAAACATCAATATACAAGTTGACTCTTTGTTGCCTCTGCCCACACGACCTCTTAGTTGATGTAGTTGAGATAATCCATATTTATTTGAATTTTCAATGACAATTACATTTGCATTGGGAAAATCAATTCCAACTTCTATTACTGTAGTAGAAACTAATATATCAATATTTCTATCATTAAACTTTTCCAATACATTATCTTTTTCCTCTTTACTCATCGCTCCATGAATTATATCAACTTTATTTTTAAAAATTTTACTCAAATATTTATATTTTTCTGTTGCAGATTGATGATCCATTTTTTTTGACTCCTTTATCAAAGGACAAACCCAAAATACTTGATTTTCTTTTGATATTTCACCTTTAATAAAATTAATAACTTCATTAATTTTTGTTTCGTTTTTACTGTATGTTTTTATTGGCTGTCTATTTTTTGGTTTAGATTTAATTAAAGAAATATCCATATCTCCATAAATTGTCATCATCATTGTTCTCGGTATAGGTGTTGCTGACATTACAAGTACATCGCAATCTTTACCTCCTTTATCAGAAAGTTTTTTTCTTTGATTAACACCAAATTTATGTTGTTCATCTATAATTATTAATCCTAAATTAAAATAAGTAATTTTTTCTTGGAATAGAGAATGTGTACCAATTAAAATATCAATCTTATTATTTGAAAGATCTTTTAAAACTTTTTTTCTTTTTTTATACTCCGTTTTTCCAGTTAATATTTCAGGATTACAATAATCATTAAAATTTTCTAATATAAACTTATAATGTTGAATGGCTAATATTTCAGTTGGTGCCATTATTGCAACTTGATAGCCAGCTCTTATGGAATTTAAAGCTGATATTACAGCGACTATTGTTTTTCCTGACCCCACATCTCCTTGCAGTAATCTAAACATTTTTTGTTTGGACTCCATATCTTTATTAATATTTTTTAATGCAGATATTTGGTCATCCGTAAGTTTGAATTTTAAATTATTGATTATTTTATCTTGATATTTGGAGTCTAAAATTTTATTTTTTTTTTTAATTTTTTTAATTTTACTTCTTATATCTGAAGAAAGTAAAAAATTTGCAAAAATTTCATCAAATACAAGTCTTCTGAAATATTTTGTATCTTTAACTTTTGTGATTTCTTCCTTATGAATTTTAATAACACAATCTTTCCATGATACATTATCAAACAAATTAGATATTTCTTTTGGTAACCACTCATCTAAATCAGGTAAATTTTGAAAAATACTATTTATTATTTTATTATATTTATTCAATGTTAAACCTTCTGTGAGGCTATATTTATTTTCATCATCTATTAACACTGTGCTATTTGAATTTACAAGTTTTGGATTAACAAATTGAAATTTATTTCTAAAATTATTTGCTTTACCATTAATTATGATATCTTCATTTAAAGGCAATAGTTTTCTTATATACCCTTCATAACTATTAAAAAAAACACAATCTATTTTTACGCCATTTTTTTCACATATGACTTTGTTGGGTAAATTTCTAATCCGTGGAAAATTATATTTAATGGGTTTTACTTTAATGTTGTAATTCTTACCTATTTGTAAATCTTCAATCTCTGTATCCTCAGCAGTTTCAATTTTTGATACTGGTAAATGCCACAATAAATCAAAAATTGTAAATATTTTTTTTTTATTAAATGATCTTAATGTTTTTTTACCAACACCTTTAATTATATCAATGGGTGACAATAAATATTCAAAATTACTCATTAAATATATATATATATGTTTATAAGCAATGAATTCAAATAAACAAAATTTAATTAATAAAATTATTTATAGATCTCAATATAGAGGTACAAAAGAAATGGACATTTTTGTAAGTAGTTTTGTAAAATCTATTATTGATTCATTATCAATAGATGACTTAAAAGATTTAGATTTATTAGTTAACATGAATGACGAAGATATTTCTAAAATTTCAAAAAATGAAATGAGCTTTAAAAATAAAAAAATATTTAATTTATTGATTGATTTTAAATAGATGGCGGAGAGACTGGGATTCGAACCCAGGAAAGAGTTGCCCCTTTGTCGGTTTTCAAGACCGATGCTTTCAACCGCTCAGCCATCTCTCCGTGAGCAAGGTTTTATTATTATTAATATATATTTCAACAATAAAATAACTTAAGTAGTAAGACAAAATATTCAAATATTTAAAAATGAACAAAAAAAATTTTAATAAAGGTGTATTGTTGACATCTCTTGGTTCTTTTTGGTGGGGTTTTTTTGGAGTTATATACTTCAAGTATATTTCTTTTGCTGGACATATTGAAGTATTAATTCACAGAAGTGTATGGACCACTTTTGTATTAATTGCTACTACATTTTTATTTTCAAAATGGAGTATTTTTATAAAAATTATTAGTGATAAAAAAAAATTATTTATTCTTTTTATATCAGGTTTTTTAATTTTTATTAATTGGGGTGTCTGGATATACGCTGTTAGCCAGGATAAAATAATTGAAGCAAGTTTTGGTTATTTTATAATGCCAATTATAAGTGTTTTTTTAGGTAATTTTTTTTTCAAAGAACCAATCACAAAAAAAGGTAAAATTTCAATTTTTATTGTAATCATTTCTGTTTTATATCTATTAATACTAGACTTTAAATCTATACCATGGGTAGGTTTAATTGTTGCAGTCAGTTGGAGTTTCTATAATTTATTTAGAAAAAAAATTAATGTCGAAACAGATATTGGTCTTTTTATAGAAAGTTTGTACTTACTTCCATTCGTATTAGTAGCATTTTATTTTATAAGCATTAATAATTATAACGATTTCAGTTTATCAAATCCGTCTTTGATGCCACTTTTAATGCTAGCAGGACCAATGACAGTGATTCCTCTTTTTCTTTATGTAAGAGGCGTTGAATTATCAGGGCTAGGTCCAGCTGGTATGATTTTTTATATTACTCCTACTTTGCAATTTATACTTGGTTTTTTCATTTATAATGAGCAATTCAACTTAAATCAGTTAGTTAGTTTTATTTTAATATGGATTGCTGTATTTATATATTTAAAAGATATTTATGAAAAAAATTAAACTATATATTTTTTTTCTTTTTATAATTATAAATTTTGAAACTCAAGCTGACGATTTTACATTTGATGAGTGGAAAAAAAAATTTAAATTAATTGCTTTAGAAAGAGGTGTGAGTTTAAATACAATTGAAAATACAGTAGCAAAATCAATTTTCTTAAAAGATGTTATAAAATATGACAGATTTCAACCTGAGTTTTATGAAGACACAAAAACTTATATTTCTAAAAGAGCTAATAATAAAAAAGTTAAATCTGGATTAAAAATATACAAGATAAACAAAAGAACTATCGATAAAATTTCTAAAGAATTTTCTGTTGATAAGAACTTACTTCTATCTCTAATGGGTATTGAAACGAATTTTGGTAATTATTTAGGAAAAATGGATATTATCTCTTCTTTGGCTACTTTAAGTTATGACAAAAGAAGGAGTGAATTTTTCACATCTGAACTTATTACTCTATTAATTTTATTTGATAAAGGAATTATTAATCCAGATAATTATTTAGGATCATGGGCTGGAGCATTTGGAAATTTTCAATTTATGCCCTCTACTATTAAAAATTATGCAATGGATTATAATAAAGATGAAAAAATTAATTTGAAAAATATAGAAGACTCATTTGCTTCTGCTGCTAATTATTTAAATAAGATAGGTTGGGATAATAATACTCCATGTTTTTTCAAGGTGGAGCTTATAAATGAAACACCTAGTAAATATCTAAATACATCTGCAAAACAAATTAAACACAAACATAAAATATCATATTTAAAAAAATACATTAAAAATAGTGAAATTCTTAATAATTTTGATAATTTAAATGCTGCACTTGTGACTCCTGATTATGATATTATTCCTGATGCAAAAAAATTAACTCCAGCTTATGTAGTTTTTGACAATTATGAACTAATATTAAAATGGAATAGATCTTTAAGATTTGCATTAGCTGTTTGTACATTGAAAAGTAAGTTTAAAAATGCAATTTAAATATATTTTATATCTTATATTTTTAACTCTATTTGCTTGCGAACACCATTCTTCAAATATTAATATAAAGAATAAGCCAGAAAAAATAAAATCTGTTACACCAAAAAAAAAGATTATAGAAACCAACAAGACCCCAAGTTTAAATAAAAAAAAGGAAATAATAAATATTGTATATTCCAATAAAGGTTTTGCTTTAATATATGATGAAGATCTAGATAATTTGTCAGAATATAAATTAGATGATAAATCAATTTATATATTAAGTCCTAACTTGCCTAATGGAACACCAGTTAGAATAACAAATATAATTAATGGAAAATCTTTAATAACTGTTGTAAAAAACAAAATTGTTTTACCTATCTATTATAATTCAGTAATTACAAATAGAATTGTAAGTGAATTGTCAATTAATCCGAGTGAACCTTATGTATATATTGAAACTATCAATTCAAATAAATTATATGTAGCAAATGACGTAAAAACATATGATGAAGAAAAAGAAGTAGCCAATAAAGCTCCGGTCGATGACATAATGGTCCAGAGTATAAGTTTGGAAACTGAAATTAAAGAATCTAAAACTGAAAAATTTGTTACAAATTTCAATTATATTATTAAATTTGCAGATTTTTATTTTGAAGATTCTGCTATTATGTTAAAAAATAGGTTATTTGAAGAGTATAAAATTAAAAATATTTTAATCAAAAAGTTGTCACAAAATAATTTTAGAGTTTATAAAGGACCTTATAAAGATTTTGAAAAATTAAAGAAAGGATTTGATAATATTGAAAATCTTGATTTTGATAGTATTGAAATAATTAAATTATGAGAATTAAATATTTATCATTACTTCTAATAATTTTTGTATCCCTGATTAAGCCAGTTTTTGCTAACTTTGATATAAATGCAAGAACTGCTATTGTTCAAGATTATTTGTCAGGCAAGATATTGTTTGAAAAAGATGCCGATAGAAAAATATTTCCTGCATCAATGACAAAAATTATGACTTCAATTATAGCTTTTGATTTACTTAAAAGTGGTGAATTGTCTTTAGACGACAAATTTTTAGTCTCCGAAAATGCATGGAGATTGGCTCAAGCAGGTTATTCTTCAATGTTTATTATGGTTGGAGATGAAATAACAGTTGAAAATTTATTAAGAGGCATCATTGTTTCATCAGGAAATGATGCTTGTATAGCACTTGCAGAGGGTATTGCTGGTACAGAGGAAGAGTTTGCAATTATGATGACTGAAAAGGCAAGAGAAATTGGTATGGAAAATACTAATTTTTCAAACTCATCAGGAATAAATGCTCCAGACAATTTATCAACAGTTAGAGATATATTAATTATGTCCAATTATTTAATAAAAAATTATCCAAACTATTATAAATATTATAAAGAAACTGAATTTACATGGGAAAGAACTGGCAAAGATCCAATTAAACAAGGAAATCGTAATCCTTTGCTTTATAAAAATATTGGTGTTGACGGAATAAAGACAGGATATCTTGCGTATGAAAAATATTCACTTGCTTCAACAATTAAAAGAAATGAGAGAAGAATAATTGCGGTAGGTAGTGGTTTTGAATCAAAAAATTCAAGGTCAAAAGAGTCACTTAAATTGTTAACATATGGACTAACTAATTTCGACACGATTAAAATTTCTAAAAAAGACGAAATATTTGATGAGCTTGATGTTTGGCAAGGGACTCAAAAAACAGTAAAATCTTACATTAATGAAAACGTTTATCAAACTATTCCAAAAGCAAAAAAAAAATATCTAAAAGTTTTAATTGATTATCAAGGTCCGTTAAAAGCTCCAATATTAAAAAATGACATAATTGGAAAAGTTAAAATTACCTATAAAGATGAACAAATAGGAGAATATGATTTATTAGCTTTTGAAAATGTAAAAAGACAAAATATTTTTTCTAGATTTATTTCCTCAATAAATTTCCTAATTTGGGGCGATGTCTAATAACCCCGTAATAGTCTTCGAAGGTATAGAGACCTCTGGAAAATCCACTAGTCTAAAAAAAGCAATTAAATATTTAAAAAAAAATAAAATTAAACACATTAGTTTTAGAGAGCCTGGTGGCACTAATTTTTCTGAAAAATTAAGAAAATTAATGTTAAATAAAAAATCAAAATTAAACAATAAAACTGACTTATTTCTGCTTATGGCTTCTAGATCAGAAAATTTTGATAAAATTTTAAAGGAGAATTATAAAAAAAAAGTTATATTGATTGATAGATTTATAGACTCGACAATAGCATATCAACATTATGGTATGGGATTAGATAAAAATTTAATTTTAAAAATGAACAATTATTTATTAGGTAATTTTAAACCAAATTTTACTTTCTTAAATGTTGTAAACAAAAAAAATATGCTAAAGAGACTTAAATCCAGAAAAAATAAAAATAAATACGATAATTTTAATTATAATTTTTATAATAAAGTTCAAAAAGGATTTTTAAAAATTGCACTTAAAAATAAATCTAAATACTTAATATTAGATAGCAACAAAGATAGTTTAAAAATTATCGAAAATAAATTAATCAAAAAAATAAAAGAAATTTTAAAATAAATGAGCGAAACAAGTAAACTTTTTGGCCATAAAACTCTTTTTAGTAATTTAATTTATTTAGACCAAATAGAAAAATTTCCGAATAAGATTTTATTAAATGGTCCTAAAGGTATAGGTAAAAAACTTTTAGTAAGTCATCTTTTAAATTATCTTTATTCTAAAGATAATGAGCAATTTTATAATTTGAAGAATAATGAATATAATATAAATAATAATTTATCTTTACTTATTTCCTCAAATTCTCACCCTAATATTTTCAAAATTCAGAAAAAAAAGGATAAAAAAATAATTGATATTGACCAAATTAGAGAAATGATTCAGTTTACCAATCAAACTTCTTTTAACAACGAAAGAAAATTTATAATAATCGAGGACATAAGCTTATTAGGTATTAATTCTGCAAATGCTCTATTAAAATCTATCGAGGAGCCTAATAATAAAACATATTATATTTTAATCAATAATTCTGAATTCAAAATTTTAGAAACAATTAGATCAAGATGTTTAGAATTTAAATTAAGTTTAAATAATTCAGAAGCAATCGAAATTGTTAATTATTATTTTAAAAGTGATAAGTATAATGAAATAAACTTAGATTTTGTAAACAATTATAATTCACCATCGTTTCTAATATCATTAGTGGATTTTCTAGAAGCTAATGATTTATCAATAAAAGAGTGCAATATTGAAGATTTATTGGCCTATATTATCAAAAATAAACTATATACTTCTGATGAATTTATTAAAGAATATTTGAATTTATTTATTGAACTTTTTTTCTACAAAAATATAAATAATTCCAAGAATATTTCATTCAAAATTAAAAAGTATTTTTATCTAAAACTTTCTTTTGTTAAAAAATATAATTTAGATTTTGAATCATTTTTTCTAGAATTTAATGATAAATTATTAAGTGAATAAAAATTACTACATTACAACACCAATATATTATCCATCAGCAAAGCCTCATATGGGCCACGCATATTCAAGTATTATTGCTGATTTTTTTGCAAGATTAAAAAGAATCCAGGGTTTTAATGTTTATTTTTTAACTGGCACGGATGAGCATGGACAGAAAATACAACGTGCAGCTGAAGAAAAAAAAATGGATCCATTATTATTCTGTAATGAAATTAGTAAAACTTTTAGAGACCTATCTGAGACATTAAACTTATCAAATAACGATTTTATAAGAACTACAGAAACTAGACATGCTAAATCTGTTGAAAATCTTTGGAATATTCTGGAAAAAAAAGGTGAAATCTACTTATCAAAATACTCAGGTTGGTATTCTGTCTCAGATGAGGCGTTTTACTCAGAAAGTGAAATTGAGGATTTGGATGGTGAAAAAAAAGCAATCACTTCAGGATCTAAAGTAGAGTGGGTGGAGGAAGAATCTTATTTTTTTAAATTATCAAATTGGCAAGATAAATTGCTTGAATTTTATGATAAAAATCCAGAATTTATACTACCTGAAACAAGAAAAAATGAAGTTGTTAGTTTTGTCAAATCAGGGTTAAAAGATTTATCTGTCAGCAGAAAATCTTTCAATTGGGGAATAAAAGTTCCCTCTAATAAAGATCATGTTATTTATGTTTGGTTGGATGCTTTAACAAATTATCTAAGTGCTTTAAATTATCCAAATGAAAGTGATGATTTGTATAAATCTTTTTGGCCTGCAGATCTCCATTTAATTGGCAAAGATATATTAAGATTCCATGCAATTTACTGGCCAGCTTTTTTGTTAGCTGCTGATATAAATCCACCAAAAAGAGTATTTGGTCATGGATGGATACTCTCAGGTGATGAAAAAATGTCAAAATCTAGAGGTAATATTTTAGACCCGCTCGAAATTATAGATACTTATGGTTTAGATCCATTAAGATATTATTTAATTAAAGAAGTTTCTTTCGGTAACGATGGAAATATTTCACAAGAAAAATTAGAGATTTGTATAAATAGTGATTTGGCTAATAATTATGGAAATCTGTGCCAAAGGGTTTTGGCATTTTGTGATAAAAATTCAAATTTTGAAGTTCCTAACAATGATAACTTTACAGAAGATGATAAATTAATCTTAGATCAATACTCTATACATTATGAAAATTTAATAAAATATTCTGACAATCAGGATGTAAATTCATATATAAATTTTATTGTTGAACAGTTATTTGCTGCAAATAAGTATTTTAATGACCAGGAGCCTTGGAAAAAAAAGAGTGATAAATTAAGGATGAATACTATTATTTATGTTGCTTTGGAGTTAATAAGAAAAGTCACAATATTATTATATCCAATTATACCAAGTTCATCTCTCAAAGTGTTAGAAGTATTTGGTATAAAGGAAGATAAAATTCACTTTGAGACAATTAGGAATAATAATTATTTAATAAAAGGTCTGAAACTAAGTAAATTAGACATACTATTCAGAAAGATTGAAAAAAATGATTGATTCACATTGTCACCTAGATCATGAACCTTTAGTTCAAAATATTGAAGATATTTTAGCAAAATGTAAAAAGGAGGGTGTTCAAAAGCTATTAACAATATCAACAACATTAAATGGTTTTCCTAAAATTTTAGAGATTATAAACAAAGATGAAATGATATTTGGAACTTTTGGAATACATCCACACGAAACTAACAATGATCAAGTATCAAAAGATGAAATAATTAAAAAAATTAATACTAATAATAAAATAATTGGAGTAGGTGAGACAGGTTTAGACTTTTATTATAATAATAGTGATAAAGATAAACAAATAAGAAGTTTTAAAAATCATATAGATGCAGCATTAGAATTAGATATACCTTTAATTGTACATTCTAGAAACGCCGAAGCGCAAACATATGAAATATTAAAAAATTCTAAAAAAAGTTTAAAAATACTCATGCATTGTTTTACTGGATCGCTAACTTTTGCATTGAAATTAATGGAACTTAACTCCTACTTTTCAGCTAGTGGTATTATTACATTTAAGAATAGCACCGATCTTCAAAATACTTTTAAAGAATTACCTTTAGAAAGATTGCTTATTGAAACAGACAGTCCTTTTTTGGCACCTGAGCCAATGAGAGGCAAAAAAAATGAACCTTCTTTTGTGCGCTACACATTAAAAAAATTATCTGAATTGAAAAATGTTGATATAGAAGATCTAGATAAAATAACTACTGACAATTTTAATAGATTATTTTTTAATAAATGAGCATAAAATTGACCATTTTGGGCTGTGGTAGCTCTTTAGGTATACCTCGAATTGATGGATATTATGGAAGTTGTGATCCTAAGAATAAAAGAAATATTCGATCAAGATGTTCAGTTCTAATAAGTTCTAAAAACTTAAATATTCTAATTGATACATCTCCAGATTTAAAATCTCAATTATTAAAAAATAAAGTTAAAAATATTGATACAGTTTTTTACACACATTCCCATGCTGATCAAACACATGGAATTAATGAATTGAGGGTTTTCTCTTTAAAAAATAAAAAAAAAATACCAATTTATGCAGATGAAATTACAAAGAAAAATCTTAAAAATACTTTTGGTTATTGTTTTAAAGATTACAAAAATTATCCATCTATACTCGATGCCAAAAAGTTAAAAAAAAAACATTTACTTAGTGATTTAAAAACACAAATTACTATTAAATCATTAAAGGTTCATCATGGATCGATAAAAAGTATTTGTTATATAATTAATGACAAATGTGCTTATGCACCTGATGTTAATAAGATTGATAATAAAGATTTAAAATATCTTAAAAACTTAAAATATCTTATTGTAGATTGTTTAAGATATAATTTTCATCCAACCCATTTTAATTTAGAGGATGTATTGAAATTAATTGATAAAATTAAGCCAAAGAATACGATTTTAACAAATTTAAGTAACGAGATTGACTATAATGCAATAAAAAAATTATTACCTAAAAATGTAACTCCTGCTCACGATGGATTGACAGTTTTAATTTAACAAATTTTCAATTTTTTTCGTAATCTTATTTGATGTTGGGCTTGTTAAAGATGCATAGGTATCTTCTATTTTACCTTCTCCATTGATTAATATTTTATAAAAATTCCATTTAGGTACAGCTGATTTTCCATAGTTTTCTTTGGCCCATTTATAAATCTCATGTGCATTATCACCTTTAACATCAGTTATTTCTGTGAGTGGAAAGTTAATATTAAAGTTAACTTCACAAAATTCTTTAACAGCACTATTATCAGTTTTCTCCTGATTAAATGAATTTGATGGTACACCAAGAACAATTAGGCCTCTGTCTCTATATTTCTCCCATAGTTCTTGCATATCGTTGTATTGTTTTGTAAATCCACAATAGCTTGCTGTATTGACAATCAAAATAGGTTTTCCTTTAAAATCTTTTAAATCTATTTGATCACCTGTAATACTTTTTATTTTAAAATCATAAAAAATCTTTTCATATTCAGCATGCGATGAATTTTTAAAAAAAAACATAATTATTGTAAGTCCAAATATCAGTAGGTTTTTCATTATTTAAATTATCTGTTCGGTGTAAGTAGTATTAAAAAGTATCCAAATAAAGTGGATAATAATGACCCAGTTAAAACTCCAATCTTTACACCATCCATATACTGCAAATTATCTGCAAATGCTAAATTTCCAACAAATAAACTCATTGTAAAACCAATTCCTGTTAAAACTCCAACTCCATAAAAATTATACCAACTTGTATTACTTGGCATTTGTGCAACTTTTAATTTAATAGATACATACGAAAATACAAAAACACCCAATTGTTTTCCAACAAATAATCCCAAAACTATGCCCAAAGGAACTTTGTCTAATAACGACGAAAATGATAAACCTTCTAACGATACTCCAGCATTTGCAAAAGCAAAAATAGGCATTATTCCAAATGCAACATAAGGACTTATTCCATGTTCTACTTTTATTAAAAGAGAGAAATCTTTATCTTTTTTTCTGTGAGGTATTGTCATTGCAAGTAATACTCCAGCTATTGTTGCATGAATTCCTGAATTATGTGTAAAATCCCATAAAAAAATTCCTACTACTAAATAAGGTAGAAATTTATTTACATTAAATTTATTTATAACTAATAAAACTATAAATGCTAAAAGCATCAAAGATAAATATTTAATACTTAAATCACCAGAGTAAAATAGAGCTATTATAACTATAGCTCCTAAATCATCTATAATTGCTAAAGCTGTTAAAAATACTTTTAAAGAAAGAGGTACTCTACTACCCAATAATGACAATACACCCAAAGAGAAAGCAATATCTGTAGCAGAAGGTATTGCCCATCCTTTTAAAGTTGCTCCATCTCCTAAATTTATAATCACATATATTAATGCAGGGATAACCATTCCTCCTACTGCAGCAATTATTGGAAGGAGTGCTTGTTTAATATTTGATAATTCACCTTGCAAAAATTCCCTTTTAATTTCTAGTGTTACAAAAAAGAAAAAAATTGCCATTAATGCATCATTTATCCAATGTAAAACTGAAAGCTTAAGACCAAAATTATTTATTCCAATAAACAAGTATTTTTCTAATGTTGAGAAATATAAACTTGATAATTCTGAATTACTTATAATTAAAGCGATAACTGCAGCAAATAGAAGAACTATTCCACTAGCAGCTTCAAGTTTAAAAAATGATATAAAACCTTTTGTAATTTTTTGAATCATATTTAGTTAATAAGATCTTTAAGAAATAGTTTTAAATCCAACATAGTTTCATAAAAGCTTTCAAATATAGGTATTGCACTTGGAAATACATTAGACAAATTATACTTAAACGTGTCTAATAACAATACTAGACCTAATAAAGATATGACTAAAATAATTAAATAAATAAATATCATCTTTATTTGACTTGATTTCTCATTATTTACTTTTTTATCTTCCGTTTTAACTTTAGAATTTTTAATTTTTTTTTCTGATATACTTTGTCTACTTATATCCAAAGCATCTTTGACTTTAATCTTTTTATTTACTTCATTATTTTTTTCATCAATCTGAGAAAGTTTAATATCAGATTTAGTGTTTTTATCTTCAGATATTTTGTTGTTATTATTATCAACATTTAGACTAACTTTATGATGCCATATATGGCTACAAGAGCTACATTTAAGAGTTCTCCCATTTTGAGGTATTAAATTTTCATCAAGGTTGAATTTTTTACTACAATTAGGACATTCTATGATCATATGATCTCTTATAGCATTAAATACCAAATTTATTATAATTTTGTAACTAATATAACCTTTGAATTTTGTTTTATCTGCTGTATTAGTACTGCATTCGGGGCGTAGCGCAGTCTGGTAGCGCATCTGGTTTGGGACCAGAGGGTCGCAGGTTCAAATCCTGCCGCCCCGACCATTAAATGAATAATTTAGTAAAAATAATACTAAAAACTATAATTTTGTTTGGTAAGCACACTTTCTTAGGAAGGGGTGTAATTAAAAAGTACTTAATATCAATAATAGAATTTATAACAACAGCATTTTCCTTCGATCCTAATAAACCTATATTTAAAACTAAAATTTACAATTTTTTTATTTATTTTTATTCAGACAAAAAGACTGAAATGAAAATTTATTTTCAAAGAAAAGAAAATAAAGAAATTCAATTTATTAGAAAAAATTTGCAAAACAACTCGTGGTTTATAGATGTTGGGTCAAATATTGGATTGTATTCATTGTTTGTTGGCTCAATGAATAAAAAAAACAAAAAAATTAATATTATCTCTATAGAACCAAATCCTAAAATGATTTTAAGATTAAAAGAAAATTTTAACCTTCTTATTAAGCAAAATAAATATGTAAGAAAAAGAATTTTTATTATTACTAAAGCCTTAGGTTTCAAAAAGAAATATGGATATTTAGATATTTCAGGGCTGAACCCTCATTCAAAAATAATAAAAAAAAAAAATAAAAAATTTATTAAAGTTAAAATTGAAACACTTAAAAATATAATAAAAAAACACAAAATAAACAAAATAGGCTGTGTTAAAATTGACACTGAAGGATCTGAAAATAGTATATTAAAAGGTTATTTTAATAAAAAAAACAAAAAAATTATATATCCAAAATTTATGATAATTGAACATAATAAAGATAAAAAATACTATCATTTACATGATTTTATTCTTTCCCAAGGATATAATGTTGTATTTAAAACAAATTCTAATTATGTGTATAAGCTAAAATAAATGAAAAGAGCCAAAATATACAAACCATCTAAAACCGCTATGCAATCTGGACTTAAGAAGTATGACAAATGGATAATTGAATTTATAACTGATGATCCGGGCAAAAATCCATTAATGGGATGGGAAAGTTCATCAGACACATATTCTGAATTAAAATTAGAGTTCAAATCTAAAGAAATAGCTATAGAATATGCAAAAAAAAATAATATTAATTATGAGGTTATAGAACCAAAAAAAAGAAATATTACTAAAAAATCATATGCTGATAATTTTATAGAGTAATGTTTAGATTTTTCACTCAAAAGTATTGGTTTCTGTGGTCATGGCTAGGGTCCTTTATTATTCTTTCATCTCTTTGGGTGCAAGTTGAAATAGATGTAAAAATAAATAAATGGTTCGGAGAATTTTATGACATGATTCAGAAAGCACTTGCTGAGCCAAATGCTATTTCAATTGAGGAATACTTTTCGAGCTTATTCTCATTCATTTCATTAGCAGGTATGTATATTGCTGTTTATGTAGCAATTAGCTTTTTTACAGCACATTATTTATTTAGGTGGAGAACAGCAATGGTTGAATGGTATCACTCAGTATATGATAAAGCTAGAAAAATCGAGGGAGCATCTCAAAGAGTTCAAGAAGATACTATTAAATTCACAAGGATTATGGAAGGATTGGGTACAAGTTTAATAGAGTCTATAATGATACTTATTCAGTTTATTCCAATATTATTTGGTTTAAGTATCGGCATTCCTATTTTCTTTTTTGGTGAATGGGAATACGGTCTAATAGTAGGAGCTTTGATTTGGACTTTAGGTGGAACTATTTTTTTAATTGTGCTTGGTTTTATATTAAGATTAGTTGGGATTGAGTATGATCTGCAGAAACAAGAAGCGGCATATAGAAAAATTCTGGTTATTGCTGAGGATGATGGTACTGTGAGACCAAAGAGAATTGATGAATTATTTGATGACGTGCGTAAGATTCATTTTCTAAGTTACATACGTTATCTTTATTTTAATATTGGAAGAATTGCTTATTTACAAGCGAATGTTTTATCTGCATACGTTTTCTTAGCACCAGCAATTGTAGCAGGAGTTGTAACATTAGGAGTTATGCAGCAAATTATTAGAGCTTTTGGTCGTGTAGAAGGATCAATGCAATATTTATTAAAAGCTTGGCCAACAATAATTGAACTTGCTAGTGTTTATAAAAGGCTAAGAGAATTTGAAAGTAAACTAGAAAATGAAGAAATTGAGGAAAAATCTAAAGTTTAATTATAAATGAAATTATCAATAGATTTATTAAATAATCTAATAGACATAACCTCAAACTCAGCAATAGCATGCTTTCCTTATATAGGTAAAAACGAAAAAATCTTAGCTGATAAAGCTGCAACTGATGTTATGAGAGATATGCTCAATAAATTGGATATAAATGGTGAAGTAGTAATAGGTGAAGGTGAATTAGATGAAGCACCAATGCTTTATATTGGAGAAAAACTTGGAAATGGAGTAGGGCCAAATATTGATATAGCAGTTGATCCGGTTGAAGGTACAAACTTTGTTGCTAAAAACCTCCCAGGCGCAATGTCTGTATTAGCGGTATCTAAAAAAGGAAATCTTTTTAATGCTCCAGAGACTTACATGGAAAAAATTGCAGTTGGAAATCATGTTCCTAAAGATACAATTGATCTTGATTTCTCGGTTGAAAAAAATATCAAAAATTATTCAGATGCCACTAGTAAAAATCCTTACGAAATAACTGTATGCATATTAGATCGGCCCAGACACAAAAAAATAATTAGTGAATTAATTAGGCTAAATGTAAATATCAAATATATATCAGATGGTGATGTATCTGGTGCTTTACTTGTTTCTGATAAAAAATTTGGTGTTGATTTATTTATGGGAACAGGTGGTGGACCTGAGGGAGTTATCGCTGCAGCAGCTCTTGATAACTTAAATTGTAAGTTTCAAGGAAGATTTATATTTAAAACAAACGAAGACAAAATAAGAGCCAACAAAATGGGAATAAGAGATTTAAATAAAAAATACGAAATAAATGAAATTGTTAAAGGTGAAAGTATTTTTTGTGCGACAGGAATAACCTCAGGAGAATTAATGAATGGAATTATAAAGAAAGATGACAGATTTATTACCGAAACAATTGTTGGTTACAATAAGTCTTCCCTAAAATTAGTAAAAAAAGAGATTTCGATTACTTGATTAATTGAAAAAATTACAATAAAAGATCCACCACTGGTCCCTTCGTCTATCGGTTAGGACACATGGTTTTCATCCATGAAAGAGGGGTTCGATTCCCCTAGGGACCGCCATTTATTTTTGCCTTGTAGGAGCATTAATTTTTTCTCTTAAAGTTGACATGATATTGAAGAGTGTATTATCTTGTTTAAATTTCTTTTTCGTAATTTTCTTTGATATTTCTATATCATTCATATCATTAATATTTAATAATTCTTTTTTTGTAACAATTCCCATATCATTAAATTCTAAAATAATGATATTATTATCTTCTATTTTTTTTCTTCCCAATTTAGTCAAAGACTGGTTTGTTTTTTTTCTTTCTATATAAATCCAAACTCCATTAAATTTACTTATTGAGGATGGAGGTCCTAATATTTTTCTTATATCATTTTTATTTGTTTTATTTATTTCAATATTGTTAATTTTACCGTCTAATAACCTAAGACCATGTGTATTACTTACTTTATTTACCGAGCAATTAAATGTAAATAATAATGATATTAATATAAAAATTTTTTTCATATGAATAACGAATACTTAAATATTTACAATAATTTAATCAGATTAACTAGAAATAAAATTTTATACTTAAATTTAAAAAATAATGATACATTTTCTGACAGATTAATTATTTTACTGTTTCATTTTGGTTTTTTTCTTAAACTTTATAAAAGCGAATTATCTAAAAATGAGTCACAAAAATTATTTGATTTTATGATTAGGCAAGTTGAACTATCTATTCGAGAGATAGGTTACGGAGATGTTTCTGTTAATAAAAAAATGAAGGACTATGTAAATCTATTTTATTCAATTTTGAACAAAATTGAGATTTGGGAAAATTTAAATATATCCCAAAAAATTGTGTTAATAGGTGATTTTATGAATATAAAAGAAGATAATGATTTTTTTGTCAGATATTTTGATAAATATATTAAATTTTTACTAAATAATCCTTTAAAAATCTTTACAAAAGATATAATAGAATTTAAATTTTAATTATGGCTGTACCAAAACGTAAAACAACAAAATCAAGAGCTGGAAAAAGACGATCTCATATTCGAGCGTCTTCAAAGAATATTGTTGAGGATAAGAAATCTGGTGAATACAGATTATCTCATCATTTAGATTTAAAAACAGGTTTTTATAAAGGTAGACAAGTTTTAGACCCTAAAGAATAGTTTTTTATGAACAACCCAATAATAATTGCTGTTGATGCAATGGGTGGTGACAATTCACCAAAAAAAGTAATTGAGGGTATAAGTTTACATTCAAAATTATCAAAAGATGTATATTATAAAATTTTTGGTAATGAAGATTTAATTCAACCTATTATAAATAAATATAAATTATCTAGGGATAGATTTAAATTAATCCACACAGATAAAGTTGTAGAGGGTGAGGATACTGCATTATCAGCTGCAAAAAGAGGTAAAGATACAAGTTTATGGCTCGCTGTTGAGTCGTTAAAAAAAAACGAAGCTCAAGCAATGGTTTCAGCGGGAAATACTGGTGCTCTATTTTTGATTTCAAAACTAAACTTAAAAATGATTGAGAACATAGACAAACCTGCCCTCTCAGCTTTATGGCCAAGCAAAAAAAATATGAATGTTGTTCTAGATCTAGGTGCCAATATAGAATGTAGTTCAAAAAACTTAGTAGACTTCTCTATTATGGGCTCTGCATTATTTAAAGCTTTATATCCAAATGATTTAGCAAAAGTAGCACTACTTAATATTGGATCGGAGGAACTTAAAGGTAATGCTATGATAAAAGATACATTTCAATTACTTAATGATAAAAAAAATTCATTATTTGAGTTCAATGGATATATTGAGGGTAATAATATTATGGAAGGACATGTGAATGTTATTGTGGCTGATGGATTTACTGGAAATATAGCCCTAAAAACAGCTGAGGGCACTTCAAACTTTATTACAACTGAGTTAAAAAAAGCTCTATCATCATCTCTAATTGGTAAAATTTCTTCAATTTTAAACTATTCTAACTTAAAAAAGTTTAAAAATAAACTTGACCCAAGGCTTTATAATGGAGCTATATTGCTTGGTTTAGATAAACCTGTTATTAAAAGTCATGGAGCAACAGATTCGATTGGTTTTGCAAATTCATTAAAAGTTTGTGAAAAAACAATTAAAGGAAAATTAATAGATCAAATAAAAAAGAATATTAATTAAGTGCCAAGAGTTAATTTAACAAAAAGACAAATAATTAATTCAATCTATATGCAAATAGGATTTTCTAAAAAAATTAGCGAAACTTTGCTAGAAGATATATTTGAAATAATACTTAAAAATATAATAAGTCATAAGAAAGTTAAAATTGCAAAATTTGGTACTTTTATATTGAGAAAAAAAAGGCAACGTATTGGAAGAAATCCTAAAACAAAAGAAATTAAAATTATTTCTGAGAGAAATGTAATACTTTTCAAAGCTTCAAAAGAATTCAAGAACTTTATTAACAACAATGGATAATTATAAAAATAATAGTAAATATAAAACAATTGGAGAGGTTGCTAAAATCTTGAGTTTGGTAAATAAAAAAAAAGGATCTTTATCCACACATACAATTAGATTTTGGGAAAAGGAATTTAAGCAAATTAAACCAAAGACTTTTTTAAATAAAAGAAGATATTACGATGAAAATTCAATAAATATTCTTAAAAAAATCAAATATTTGTTGAAAGATAAGGGTATGACAATAAATGGAGTTAAAAAGGTACTAAATTCTTATGATTCAGATATTGACGTATTGTACAATAATACTATAAACCAAAAAAATATTATAAAATCGAAAATTAAAAACATTAAAAATTTAATTAATAATATAAAGAGCGACGATGGCTAAAAAAACACACGTAAAAGTAAGATTGGTTCCAGAAGCAAAACCTGACAGTCCATTTTTTTATTATGTAAAGAAACCTGCTGGTGGTGAAAAAGCAAAAGTTAAATTAAAAGTAAAAAAATATAATCCAGCTTCAAGAAAGCATGAAGTTTTTGTAGAAAAAAAACTTCCACCTCATAGTAAATAATTTATTTTTTTTTTTTAAAATTTCTTCTTTCGAAGTCTATGTAAGCAAAAATCATATTTTTCCAAATTTTATTTGTAATTTTTGGATCAATATTATTCTTAATTGATTTTTTTTTTATATTTTTAAGAATTAAATTAATTCTTTTTTGATCAACAATTTGATTTTTTCTTTCTTTGAGCGCCAAAACTTTTTTAACTAAACTAGTTCTTTTTTTTATAATTTTTATCAATTTATTGTCCAGCTTATCTAATTGTGATCTAATTTTATTGAGTTTTTGTTTTTTTAGTGGCGACATTTATATATTTGGATAATTTAAAAATTATTATATTTATTCAATTATGTATAGCGAAAATCTTAAAGTTAATAATCAAATATCCACGTGGCTTATCTTCATGTTTTTAATTATTTCTATTATGATAATAGTTGGAGGCCTTACTAGGCTTACCGACTCGGGTTTATCTATTACACAATGGCAATTATTCTCCGGATTTTTACCTCCATTAAATAATTCAGATTGGGTTATGTATTTTAACTTATATAAAGAAATTCCTGAATTTAAGCTTCAAAATTATGATATGACTATGCATGAATTTAAAGTAATTTTCTGGTGGGAATGGGCCCATAGATTTCTAGGTAGATTAATTGGAATTTCTTTTTTGGTTCCATTAATTTATTTTTCTTTCAAAATTAAGTTTTCTAAACTAATAGGCTTATATATCATATTTATATTAATTTGTTTTCAAGGCTTTATAGGCTGGTACATGGTAAGTAGTGGCTTAGTAGATAGAATAGATGTAAGTCATTTTAGGTTGTCTGTACATTTGTTAATGGCATTTTTTATTTTATCTTTAATATTTTGGAACTATTTAAAAGTTAAAATTAAATTAAATAATCAAAATACTATCAATTTATTTTTTCCTTTAACTTTTTTGGCGCTTATATTTTTACAAATTTCTATAGGCGCCTTTGTATCAGGTATGGATGCTGGTAAGATTTATAATTCTTGGCCTTTAATGGGTAACTCATTCTTTCCGGATGATAATCAGTTAATTAACTTATTTAAAGTTTCTGCATTTAGCGATCCATCATTAGTTCAATTTATTCATAGAAATCTTGCCTATTTAATTGGTTTTTTTTATCTAATTATTTTTTACATTATTTATAAAAATAAAATTAATAATTTATATAAACCTATAAATGTTCTAGGTTTTTTTATTATTTTACAAATTGTTTTGGGAATTTTTACTTTATTATATGGTGCACAGATAATAATTGCATCTATGCACCAAATCAGTTCTATTTTTTTAGTAAGTTCCTGTATTTATTTTTTGTTTATAAATACTAAATCTAACTTACAGCCTTTAAGCTAGGTTTCCCTGAAGCACCTAGAGCTTGATCTAAATCTGCTATTATATCATCAGGATGTTCAATGCCGATGGACAATCTTACATATCCAGGCGTAACACCAGCTGCTAACAGCTCTTCTTCAGTTAATTGGCTATGTGTTGTTGTTGCAGGGTGGATCGCCAAACTTCTAGCGTCTCCAATATTTGCGACATGGTAAAACATCTTCAAAGACTCTATAAATTTTTTACCAGCCTCAACTCCACCTTTTACTTCTATACCAACCAATGCACCATTTCCACCTTTAAGATATTTTTTCGATCTTGCTGCGATTTCACCTTTATGAAGAGTAGGGTATATTACTCTTTCTACATTTTTATGTTTTTGTAAAAAAGCAACTGCCTTTTCTGCATTGGAGCAATGCTGTTTCATTCTTAAAGGAGCAGTCTCTAATCCTTGGATAATTCCCCAGGCATTATCTGGTGCTAGAGGAGCACCTAAATCTCTTAAAAGACAAACTCTAGCTCTTACCGCAAAAGAAACATTAGCCCCTGTTAATTGAGGTACTACCTCACCCCATTTAGCGCCACCGTAACTAGCATCAGGTTCATTAAACAAAGGTTGCCTTTTTGGATCTTTTGTCCAATCAAAATTACCACCATCTACCAGACATCCTCCAATTACAGTACCATGACCACCTATAAATTTTGTTAAAGAATGTACAACTACTGCAGCACCATGTTCTATTGGCTTACAAATTACAGGGGATGCCGTATTATCCATTATCAGTGGGATATTATGCTTTCTTCCAATATCTGATACTTCTTTTATTGGAAAAACTCTCAAATAAGGATTTGGTAGAGTTTCTGCATAAAAACACCTTGTTTTATCATCAATTAATTTTTCAAAGTTAGCAGGATCTGAAGGATCAGCATATCTACATTCTATACCAAGTTTTTTAAGAGTATGTGTAAATAAATTTACTGTTCCACCATATAAATCAGTTGAACTAATAAAATTATCCCCTGATTGACAAACATTCATTATTGCAAATGTTGAAGCTGCTTGTCCTGAACCTACTGTTACCGCCGCAAGTCCTCCTTCTAAAGCTGCAACTCTTTTTTCTAAAACATCATTGGTTGGATTCATAATTCTTGTATATATGTTTCCAAATTCCTTAAGAGCAAATAAATTTGCTGCATGATCTGTGTCGTTAAATTGGTATGATGTTGTCCTATAAAGTGGTACTGCTACAGCAGTTGTAGCTGGATCACTTCTATAATCGCCACCATGTAAAGCAATTGTTTCTGGATTTTTATTTTTACTCATTTTTCCCCTTCCGTTTAAAACAGTATTAAACTTTAATGAAAAAATACAATCAAGCTTAAATTTAACTTGATAATGGGGGATAATTACTAGTTATAAATTTTTTGAGTACAGTTAAAACCCTGTCTGCTTCCTCTAATAACATCATATGTCCGCAATTATCAATAATATCAACTTGGCTTCCATCAATCAGTGATGCTAACTTCTTCCCCTCTTTAACGGGACACATTTTATCGTCTGTTGCTAGTATTGATAGTGTAGGGCATTTAATTTTTTTTGCCGCTTCGAAACCATTTTTGTAATTGTCACAAGCTCTGAAATCAACACCAAGGGTATTTTGTATAGTACGTGATTTCGCTAGCATTGTTCCCGTATTTATGTGATACAATCCAGGCACTGGGTGTCCACCAAAATGTCCTGCTGGACCGTGAGCCCAATCCATCATCAAATCTACAGCTTTTGGATCATTATTTTCTGCTAAAGAAAGCAATTGAGGGTTCATGGGTATTGCGCCAGCCCCTCCCATTAAACTTAAAGTCTTTATTTTATCAGGGTATCTTGAAGTGCATTCCACTGTTACTAAACATCCTTGAGAGTGACCAACCAAAGATGCTTCTTTGTGACCAACTGCATCAATTACAGCACTAACCCAATCAGCCATTTCTTCAATTGATTTTAAACTTTCTCCTCCTGAAAGGCCGTGACCAGGTAAATCAACTGCCAAAGAATTATATCCATGAAATGCAAAGTATCGAGTTTGAAGAACCCATGTCATATGAGTTAATCCACTTCCATGAACAAATATTATTAAAGGTTTTTTTTTATCGAACGGTCTTCCACCCGTTGAAGCATAAACTTCGCTATTATTTACTTTAAATTTCATTGATTAGATACAAGTCTTGGTTTTCTTGCAGCTCTAAAACCAACCTCGAAATCATTTTTGATATCATCAATATCTTCAATACCAACAGACAATCTAATCATATCATGTGAAAGTCCAGCAAATTTTAATGTTGCCTCATCCATCTGTGAATGAGTTCCTGATGCAGGATGAATTACTAAAGTTCTTGTGTCTCCCACATTTGCTAGGTGAGATGCTAGTTTTACATTATTGATAAATGCAACACCTGCTTCTTTTCCACCTTTAATACCAAATGCTATCATTGAACCTCTTCCATTAGGTAAAAGTTTTTTTGCTAACTCATGATCTGGGTGATCAGGAACACTTGGATGTGAAACCCATGCAACACTTTCATGACTCATTAAATATTTGACCATCTCTTCTGCGTTCGAACAATGTTTTTTCATTCTAACTGATAAAGTCTCTATACCTTGTAAAACATTCCATGCATTTTGTGGACTTAAACAAGGACCAAAATCTCTCATACCTTCTGCTCTGGCTTTCATTGTAAAAGCCGTTGGACCAAATTCTTCAGCAAAAGACAAGCCGTGATATCCTTCATAAGGTTTTGTCATCGTTGGAAATTTATCATTCTGCATCCAATCAAATTTTCCACCTTCAACTAATATCCCTGCCATTGAGGACCCATGACCAGCCATCCATTTTGTTAATGAATGAATAACTATATCAGCACCATGTTCAAACGGTTTGCATAAATAAGGAGTTTGATAAGTTGCATCAACCATCAATGGTATTCCAGCTTCATGTGCGATTTTAGCAATTTCAGGCATGTTCATTATTTCATTACCTGGGTTTCCAACTAGTTCTCCAAAAATTCCTTTCGTATTTTTTTGAATTGCTTTTTTAAAACCTTCTGTATCTCTTGGCTTAACAAAAGTACATTTAATACCAAATTTAGGTAACGTTAATCTAAATAAATTTACAGTACCTCCGTATAATTGTGATGATACAACTAAGTGATCACCTGCTTCACATAATGTCATTACTGCTAAAAATATTGCACTCATTCCTGAAGATGTAGCTAATGCAGCTGTGCCTCCTTCAAGTGAGGCAACTCTTTCTTCTAATACACCAACTGTTGGATTTGAAATTCTGCTATATATATGTCCACCTCTTTCTAAATTAAACAGAGCAGCAGCATGGTCAACATCATCAAACAAGTATGATGTAGTTTGGTAAATTGGCACCTGTCTTGAGCCAGCATTTTTATGTGGCTGATAACCAGCATGTAAACTTAACGTATCGAATTTATAAGTATTTGGTTTTAATTCTTTTTTTTTATCACTCATTTGGCTCCTTTAATTATTAGCTTAGAGAATTCCTTTTTAAAGAGGTCATTATTACTAATAAATACTCATAATTCAATCAACCATTCAGTCCCAAAAAAAATATAATAAATTGACAATATATGTAATTATAAGTATTAATCCCGCATTCATGACAAAATTTGTTAAAAAAGATGAGATAAATAGCGAGTGGTTTGAAATTGACGCTAAAGGCGCCGTAGTGGGTAGACTTGCAACAGTTGTATCAAAAATTATAAGAGGAAAAAATAAAACAAAATACACTCCTCACATGGATCACGGCGATTTTGTTGTTGTTAAAAATGTAGACCAAATAAAATTTACTGGAAACAAATTTCAAAACAAAAAGTACTATAGACACACTGGTTATCCTGGAGGAATAAAGGAAACAACACCAGAAAAATTAAGTGAGAAAAAGCCTGGTGAAGTTTTAAAATTAGCTGTCAAAAGAATGTTACCATCTGGTGCTCTAGCTAAAAAACAATTATCAAAGCTTAAGATTTACTCTGGAGCTGATCATCCTCATAGTGCACAAAATCCAAAAGTAATTGAAATCAGCAAACTTAATGAGAAAAATATAGTTAGAAATTAATATGGAAAACAATCAAACATCATCACCAAAGATAAAATTAGATTTTAAAGATAGCAAGTATGCTACAGGGAGAAGAAAAAAATCAGTTGCTAAAGTTTGGTTAAAAAAAGGTACTGGGAAATTCTATGTTAATGGAAAATCACTTGATGATTATTTTCCAAGAGCAAACCACAAAATGCAAATTTTAAGACCATTTGAAATAATAAATCAATCTACAGATTACGATGTTAGATCTAAAGTTGTTGGAGGGGGCCAAACTGGTCAAGCTGGTGCATTAGTACATGGTATTTCAAGAGCTCTACTTAAATTCGATGAAACGCTAAAATCAACTCTACGTAAGGAAAAACTGACAACCAGAGACTCTAGATCTGTTGAGAGAAAAAAACCAGGTAGAGCAAAAGCAAGAAGAAGCTTTCAATTTTCTAAAAGATAATTTCTTTTTAATTTTCAACTGTTATATTAATTTATGCTTAAGAAAAATGTTCTTATTTGTGGAGCAACCGGATATATAGGATTACAGTTAACAAAGCTCCTTTGTAAACATAAACATATAAATATAAAATATTTATGTGGTAGTTCATCTGTTGGAAAAAAAATTGATTTCTATGATAAGGATTTAAAGAAGTTTAAACTACCAAAGATTTCTAAGTTTAACAAAAAATACTTATCAGATGTAGATATTATATTTACAGCACTTCCAAATGGTGAAGCTCAATCTATATCAAAATATCTAAATAAAAATAATCTCCTTATAGATCTTGCTGCAGATTTTAGACTCAATACTAAAAATGAATATGAGAAATGGTATAAAATTAAACATAACGCCTCAAATCTAATTAAAGACAGTATTTATTCTATTCCTGAAATAAGTGGAAAATATATAAAAAAATTTAAAATTATATCTTGTCCTGGATGTTATCCAACTACGGTATTAATTCCACTAATCCCATTAATAAAAAGAAACCTAATTAACAACAAAACAATAATCATAGATTCTAAATCTGGTTATTCAGGAGCTGGTAGAGGTGTACATAAAAAATATAAAGACAAAAACTTATATGAGTCTCTTAGTGCTTATGGCCTAGCAAATCACAGACATAATTCTGAAATTCAACAAGAATTAGATTTAAAAACTAGAAAAATAAATAGATTTCATTTTACTCCACACTTAACACCAATGTTTAGAGGAATATTAAGTACTATATATGTTGATATAAAAAAGGGTGCTACCCTAAGAAAAATTCAAAATGTTTTAACCAATCATTACAAAAGTCATAAGTTTGTGAAAATTTCTAAAATAAATACATTTTTAAGCACTAACGATGTAATTAATACTAATAATTGTTTAATTTCAGTATGTAATAGCAAATATAAAGATAAAATAATAATATTGTGTGCAATTGATAATTTGATTAAAGGTGGTGGGGGACAAGCTGTGCAAAATATGAATTATTATTTTAAATTTAATGAAGGTGAAGGCCTAAATGTATAAAAAAATACTAATCATATTATTTTTAATTATTTTATCACATTGTTCTTTAAATCATCCTGTTTCAATGTGGAAAGTTGAAGAAGAAAACGTAAATTCAGATATTACAAAATTAAATTTTGAAAATGAAACCTCTTTTGATGAGTTTAAAAGTAATGTAATTAAATATGGAGAACTAAGTGATTTTCCTAAATTAGATTAATGAAAAAATGAGTAAAAATATTAATATTGCTGTAATCGGTCTTGGTCAAATAGGATCATATGTATACAATGAGTTAAATATTAAAAAAAAAGATATTGAAATTAAGACTGGAAAAAAAATAAAAGTTGTTGGGATCTCTGCTAAAAATAAAAACAAAAAAAGAAAATTTAAAATAAACAAAAAAATATTTTACACAAACCCTTTAGATATTTTAAAAATAAAAAATCTTCATATAATAATTGAAGCAATCGGTTTATCAGATGGAATATCAAAGAAAGTTATTGAAACCGCTTTAAAAAATAAAATTCATGTTATTACACCAAATAAAGCACTCATATCGAAACATGGAGATAAGCTTGGTGAATTAGCTGAAAAAAATAAAGTAAATTTAGAATTCGAAGCATCTGTGGCTGGAGGTATACCAATAATTAGAACTATAAAAGAAGGTCTTGCAACTAATAAAATAACAAAAGTTTATGGAATTCTTAATGGCACATGTAATTATATTTTGTCCGAGATGGAAAAAACTAAAGATAGTTTTGTTAGTGTTTTAAAAAAAGCTCAGAACCTCGGTTATGCTGAACCTGGAAATCCTAAATTAGATTTAAATGGATATGATGCTTTGGCAAAAATAAAAATACTTTCTTCATTAGCATTTAATAAAAAAATTTCAAAATCAAACTGTTTGATGGAAGGTATTGAAAATATTGAATTTAAAGATATTGAAATAGCCAATCAGTTAAACTTAAGAATTAAATTGCTTGGTATTACAGAGATTATTAAAAATAGTATTTTTGAGAGAGTTCATCCCTGCATGGTTAACAAAGACTCTTATATCGGAAATGTTAGTGGCGTGATGAATGCTGTAATTTTAAATGGATCACCAATAGGGGAGAGTGTTTTACAAGGTGAAGGAGCAGGACCTGGACCAACATCATCTGCGATAATGTCAGACCTGTTGTCTATTTTAAGAGGAAATATTAAATTTCCTTTTGGAATTACTAGAACAAAAAGACAAAAACCAAAAATTTTTAATAAAGATATTTCATCTAATTCACTGTATGTAAGACTAGAAGTTAAAGATAAACCAGGAGTTTTGTCATCTATTACAAAAATTTTTGCAAACTATAAAATATCAATTCAAAGAATTATCCAGATACCAAATAGTAAAAAAAAAACAGCATCAATTGTAATTATTACTCATGATGCAAATGAATTAAGTTCTCAAAAATGTATTAAATCTTTTAAATTAAATCGAAACATAATTAAAAATCCAGTATTAATAAGATTATTTTAATGGAACTTTATATCAAACTTTTTGAAGTTCTATTTCCAGTTTTTTTTATTGTAGGTATTGGTTATTTTCTTGGTAAAAAAAATCCAAACTTTGATACATCTTTTATAACGACTTACTCAGCTAATTTCGGTACACCATCTATAGTAATATTTTCTATATCAGCTAGTGGTGTAACTTTTGCAATGTTCTCTGAGTATTTTTTATACTCTATTATTCTTTTGACTTCTTTTTTGATCGTTGGATTAATTTTCCTATTATTAATGAAAAAAGATTATCTTAGAGAATTACCAACATTCTTTTTACCTAATACTGGTAATATGGGCATCCCAATATGTTTGTTTGCATATGGAAAACTTGGTATGGGAATAGCCGCAGCTATATCATCATTAGTTGTTTTACTGCATTTCACTCTAAATATTTTTCTGGCTAAAAGAGAATTTGATCTAAATGTAATAGTTAAAAGCCCATCATTTTATGCTATAATTGCAACAATCCTATTTCTGTATTACGAAATACCTTTACCAATATTTGTTTTGAATACTGTTATGCTTTTAGCTTACGGAATGATTGTAATGATTTTAATGTCTTTAGGTGTTTCTCTGACGCAAATGAAAGTTTTTTCATTTAAGGACGCTTTAATTACATCCACTGGAAGAGTTATTATAGGTCCTTTAATAGGCTTTGCTCTTATATCTTTTTTTAATTTATCTGGCTTTGCAGCAGGAGTTTTATTAATACAATCATCGATGCCTAGTGCCATTCTTTGTTATTTAGTTGCCTCTATGTATTCTCCAAAAGAAATTGTAGATAATATTTCTAGTACAATTGTTGTTTCAACTTTGATGTCTTTAATAACAGTCCCAATAACTGTATTCTTTGCTTTAAAATACTTTAATTAAGAGCTATGTTTCTTTCATGAAGGCTGTGATACTCAATGCATCCGCTTGGATGATTGTTCCTTTTATGGATGCTTTTGCTAAATATTTAAGCTCTTCTATGGATGTTTTGCAAATTACTTGGGCTAGATATTTTTTTACAGTTGTTTTTGCTCTTTTAATAATGCTTATTTTTGATAGAAAATCTTTAGTTTGGAGTAAAAAACCTTTACTCCAATTGATAAGAGGGTTAATTTTTGTCTTTTCCACTTATTTATTCTTTTATGCAATTTCTGAAATTTCATTACCAAAAGCACTTACACTAGCATTTGTTGCTCCTATATGTGTAACTGCAATGTCACCTTTTTTTCTAAATGAAAAGGTGGGTTTAAGAAGGTGGACTGCTGTATCTATGGGTTTTATAGGTACCTTAATTGTAATCAGACCAGGGTTTATAGAGATTAATTTAGCTACTTTAGCTGCCTTGGGTAATGGTATTTGCTATGGGTTTTACTTAATTATTACTCGAAAATTAAGTTCATCAGATAATTCACTTTTGACTTTGTTATTTGCTGGAACAGTAGGGACTATAGTAATGTCTTTCTTTATGCCAGGTGTCTGGATACAACCATCTAATAGTCAGTGGATTATGATGGCTTTAATTGGCTTTATAGCTGCAATTGCACATCTTTTTATAATTCTATCATTAAAATTAGCAGATGCCTCTAAACTTGCTCCTCTTGGATATACTGAAATTATTACTAATATTTTGCTTAGTTATTATATATTCAATGAATTGCCAGATAATTGGACATATTTGGGGCTTTTTATAATTGTTCTTTGTGGTTTATATATATC
>CACHML010000014.1 GCA_902580945.1 uncultured Pelagibacteraceae bacterium
ACATTAAAAGCCAATAATAAAATAATTGGAAAAGTAACTTCAGCAGTTTATTCACCACGTTTAAAAAAAAATATTGCTCTTGCTATGATTAATATAGATTATTCAAAAATTGGCACAAAAATAGAAGTTATCATTGATGACAAAAATTTTAAATGTGAAGTTATCGAGAAACCCTTTTTTGATCCAAAAAAGCTCATTACTTCAAAATCATTAAAGTAAAAATGGTGCCCCCGCACGGACTCGAACCGCGGACCTATTGATTACAAATCAATTGTTAAAATTTAAATAAACATTTGTCTACAACAATAATCTTCAAATATTTTTGACTTGGCAACAATCTTGCGACAATGATAAAGTTTCATTATGAAATTTAAGTTAAAATTTTTTTGTGTTGATAACAATATTTCAAATTTTAACCCTACAAAAAATATTTGCATACGAAACTTCAAGCCCTTATTGGTCAACTTATAAAAATGGTCCAGTTACAATGGACCAAGCCATTGAAATGTTTTTTAAAGGCAGACCATTAGATCCTATAGAAGGTATATGGACTGAGTCTAATTGGGGCTTAGTTGCAATAACAAAGGATGGAAATGTTTATAAGAAATATGTAATTAGTGTTCAGTATTCAGGTTTGAATGGCACACACGAAACAACATATTTAAGAACAGCTAGTCCAGATGAGTTTACTTTTTTTACTAGGATTGTTTGGAAAACTAGCAATCCATCTGACTTTAAATTTAAAACATCACCAGGTACATTAATTTTAAAAAATAATAATTTTGCTGAGAGAGAAATTGATCAGTATGCATTAAATCCAAGTGGTACTTTTACAAGAAACTGGCCATTAGATCTTTATGCTCACAACAGTCAGTTTAAATCAAATAAAAATGCAGAAGATTTGCCAAATTGTAGTTTTTGGAAAGCAGTAAATAAATATGATAACTGCGTTGGTGAATATAAGTATGAAGATGGGACTTATAAAGGAGCCTTTATAGATGGAGTTCCAAATGGAAAAGGTCAATTTTCAAATGATAAAGGTGAAATTTATATTGGTGATTTCGTAAATTTTAAGTTTGAAGGTTTGGGCACACTCAAAATTGAAAATGGTCAAAAATACTCTGGTGAATTCAAAAATGGAGAATTTCATGGAAATGGAATTTTAGAATGGCCAAATGGTCAAAAATATATTGGAGAATTCTTAGAAGGAAAGATGAATGGCGAAGGTCAAATGAACTGGCCCGATGGTGGTAGTCATGTAGGTGGTTATCAGAATGATTTAAGACACGGCTATGGAAAACAAAAATGGCCTGATGGATCGATTTATGAAGGTCAATATTTAAACGGAATAAAACATGGAAGTGCAACAGCGATACATGGTGAAACTAAAAATAAATTAGTCGGAGAATATATTGATGGTTATTTTGCAAAAGGAACAATTTATTATTCTAATGGTGATGTAAATATAGGTGAATGGGACAAAAATCATAAACAACAAGGTAAGGGAGAATTTACTTGGAAAGACGGATCAAAATATATAGGGAATTTTAAAGATGGCGATATGACGGGTTATGGAGAATTATTTTATAAAAACGGAGATAAATATGAGGGAGATTTTTTAAACAATAAAGCTCATGGTGTTGGAACTATTACTTGGAAGGATGGTCAAACTTATCAAGGTGAATGGAAAAATGATATAAAAGAGGGAATGGGAAAAATAACCTGGCCCTCAGGTGCCAGTTCCTATGGTCCTTTTAAAAATAACCTAAGACATGGCACACATGATTACACTTATAAAGACGGCACTAAGAAAAAAATATTATATAATAATGGAAAAAAAGTTGAGTGATCAAAGTTTTTACTAACTAAATGATGAAACTTTTAGGGATCGTGGTTCTAGGTTTGTTGTTAAGTAGTAACGTAAATGCTGATTGTTATAATTGTGAAAGCGAAGCATATGATGGTTATAGAGATGCAAAAAGAGCTTACTATTCATCCGACTTAGATAATTGTCAATACTACGCCCGAAAAGCTTACAAACATTTGTCATGGGCTGAGTCTTATGCTGCAGATTGTAACTGTTATGATGCTGAGTCAGAAGCTTATGATGGTTATAGAGATGCAAAAAGAGCTTACTATTCATCCGACTTAGATGATTGTCAATACTACGCACGAAAAGCAATGAGACATGCTTCTTACACAGAAGATTATGCAAGAGGATGTGATTAATTAAAAATTGTTTAACGACTACTTGATTGGTCCACAAATCTGTCCACACTCTGACCACAATTAATATTAAAAATTAGTTAAACTATAATTTTGCAAAAATAATTAGTATTAATTTTATTGAGTGATGGTGCCCCCGCACGGACTCGAACCGCGGACCTATTGATTACAAATCAATTGCTCTACCAGCTGAGCTACAAGGGCATGAGAGGTTTTGTAATATCATTTAATATATTATCAAGAAATTATTTTTGTTGATTTATATAGTGAAAAACAATTGCGGCACTATTAGATATGTTTAAACTCTCAACATTTTTGTTTATATTAATTTTTACTAAAAAGTCGGTATATTTTTCTGTATGTTTTTTTAAACCGTAACCTTCCGAACCAAATAATAAAATATTATTTCCAGTCCATTTTATTTGAGTAAAATCTTTATCACTATTTGCAGCAAAACCATAAACCCAAAAGTTTTTATCTCTAAGATATTTTAACGTTGTGTTTATGTTTGATACTTTAAAAATATTTAGATTTTCAACACAACCGCTTGCAGATTTATATAATACTTTGCTTTCACTTGGAAAATGCCTTTCTTTTACAATTAAACCATCTATATCAAAAGAAGCTGCGCTCCTTATTAAAGAACCAATATTCCTTGGGTCTGTAACTTCATCTAAACATGCAAAAGTCACATTATTTTTATTTTTAATAAATTCTTTCAATTCTACGTCTTCTAAATGCTCTATTTCTGCAACATATCCTTGATGAAGAATATCTTCACTTCTGCAGTATTTATCTAATTCTTTTTTAGTTTTAAAAAAAACTTTTACATCCTTTAATAAATTTTTATTAGGATTTAGTTTGTGAATATTTTTTTTACTATCCTCTGTTAAGAAAATTTTTAAAACTCGTCTTTTAGGGTTTTTCAATGCACTTATGACTGCATGACGTCCAGCGATAAAAAAGGAAGATTTTTGAGTCATAATTTAAGATTTTTCTTGGTTTTTATACTATTTTTCCTGAAATTCACGTATTGCATTTGTACAATAAAAATATATAAAACGCATGTTGTTTAAAGCTTTATTGAACATGGGGACGCTTCCCCTACTATTTGGGAGGGGTACCAAAGCGGTCAAATGGGGCGGGCTGTAAACCCGTTGACTTCGGTCTTCGAAGGTTCGAATCCTTCCCCCTCCACCATTAATAAAACTTTTAATAACTTTGGAGTGCGCACTTGGGTATGCGGGTGTAGTTCAGTGGTAGAACACTAGCCTTCCAAGCTGGTTGCGTGAGTTCGATTCTCATCACCCGCTCCAAAAATGCTAATTAAAATATAAAGTGAGGTAAAAAAAGTAATGTCGAAGGAAAAATTTGTAAGAAATAAACCGCATTGTAACATAGGAACAATCGGACACGTTGATCATGGTAAAACAACTCTAACTGCTGCAATAACAAAAGTATTGTCAGAAGGTGGTGGTGCAAACTTTGTTGCTTATGATCAAATTGATAAAGCTCCTGAAGAAAAAGAGAGAGGTATAACAATATCAACTGCACACGTTGAGTACGAAACTGAAAAAAGACATTACGCTCACGTAGATTGCCCTGGTCATGCTGACTATGTTAAGAACATGATCACAGGTGCCGCACAAATGGATGGAGCAATTTTAGTTGTTAATGCAGCTGATGGCCCAATGCCTCAAACTAGAGAGCATATTCTTTTAGCTCGTCAAGTTGGAGTTCCTGCAATCGTTGTTTATTTAAATAAAGTTGATCAAGTTGATGATAAAGAGATGATAGATTTGGTTGAAGAGGAAATTAAAGACTTATTGACATCTTATAAATTTCCTGGAGATAAAACGCCAATCATCAAAGGTTCAGCTTTAGCAGCTGTTGAAGGAAGAGATGATGAGATTGGAAAAAATTCAATTATGGAATTAATGAAGTCTGTAGATGAATTCATCCCTCAACCAGATAGACCAAAAGATAAAGATTTTTTAATGCCCGTAGAGGATGTTTTTTCAATTTCTGGTAGAGGTACCGTTGTTACAGGAAGAGTTGAGTCTGGAGTAATTAAAACTGGTGAAGAAATAGAGATTGTGGGTATCAGAGAAACTAAAAAATCAGTTTGTACTGGTGTCGAAATGTTTAGAAAACTTTTGGATTCAGGTGAGGCTGGAGATAATATTGGAGCATTATTAAGAGGTGTCGAAAGAACTGATGTAGAAAGAGGACAAGTATTATGTAAACCTGGTTCTATTAAACCTCATACTAAATTTGAAGCTCAAGCATATGTATTAAAAAAGGAAGAGGGTGGAAGACATACACCTTTTTTTACCAAATATAGACCTCAATTTTATTTCAGAACAACAGATGTAACTGGAGAAGTAGAATTACCGTCAGGCACTGAGATGGTTATGCCAGGAGATGACGCAAAATTTACAGTAAAACTAATCACACCAATTGCAATGGACGAAAAACTTAACTTTGCAATTAGAGAAGGTGGTAGAACAGTAGGAGCTGGAGTAGTAACTAAAATTATAGAGTAAACTCATAGGAGTGTAGCTCAATTGGTAGAGCGCCGGTCTCCAAAACCGGAGGTTGGGGGTTCGATTCCCTTCGCTCCTGCCAAACAGTTACGTAAAATAATATGAAAAACCCTTTAAAATTTATTCAAGATGTAAAACAGGAAGCCTTTAAGGTAACTTGGCCAACTGCGAAAGAGACTATCCAAGGTGCGCTAATGGTATTTGCAATGGCAGTTATAGCATCTTTATTTTTTTTACTATTAGATCAAATTTTGAAGTTTTTTTTAGAAATAATTCTTAAGGTGAGCATTTAATGAAAAATTGGTACATAGTTCAATCGCACTCAAGTTTTGAAAATAAAGTAGCTCAATTAATTAAGGAGGAGGCTGAAAAGGCAAAAATTTCTGATAAGTTTGAAGAAATAATTGTGCCCACTCATGATATAACTGAAGTTAAAAGAGGTAAAAGAGTTCAAAGAAAGAAAAAGTACTTTCCTGGTTATATTTTAATCAAAAGCGAGATGGATAATAACATTTATCATATGATTAAGAATTTAAAAAAGGTTAGTGGATTTCTTGGTTCAAAAGGAACTCCTATACCGGTTTCAGATAAAGAAATTGAGAAAATTTTGGGCGAGATCAAAGATGGTGTTGCACAACCTAAATCTGGTGTTGAATATAATGTAGGTGAAAAAGTACAGGTAATAGATGGACCTTTTGCTTCATTCAATGGTTTAGTTGAGGACATTGACGAAGAAAAATTAAGATTAAAAGTTTCAGTATCAATATTTGGAAGACCTACACCAGTTGATTTAGAATATAACCAAGTTGAAAAGGTAAGCTAATGGCAAAAAAAGAGATAAGTGGATATGTAAAACTTCAAATAAAAGGTGGTCAAGCAAATCCAGCACCTCCTGTAGGTCCAGCACTGGGACAAAGAGGAATAAATATTATGGAATTTTGTAAGGCATTTAATGATAAAACGAAAGCATTTGCTGGAAAACCAGTTCCTGTAATAATTACTGTTTATAAAGATAAAAAATTTGACTTTATAATAAAATCACCACCAGCGTCACATTTTATTAAAGAGGCGATGAAATTAAAAAGCGGTTCAAAAGAACCCGGCAGAAATATAATTGGATCTATTTCTAAAAAACAACTATCAGAAATAGCTGAAAAAAAAATGGATGATTTAAATGCACACGATTTGGAAGAGGCTTCTAAAATAATTGCTGGCTCAGCAAGATCAATGGGCATAGAGGTAAAAGATTAATGAGATCAAAAAGATATAAAAAATTACCAGAAAAAACTAACGAAATAAAAGCAGATACTTTTGATAAAATTTTAGGTTCAATAAAATCTAATTGTACAACTAAGTTTGATGAGTCAATAGATTTGAACTTAAGAATTAATAATAAACAAAAAAAAAGTGAAGTAAATTTAAGAACTGTAGTGAATATGCCTGGTGGAACTGGGAAAACCGTAAAGGTTGCTGTTGTTTGCGAGGAAAATAAATTAAATGAAGCTAAGGAAGCAAAGGCAGATTTAGTTGGTGGTGATGATTTTATTGAAGAAATCAAAAATGGCAATTTAAATTTTGAAAAGCTCATATGCACACCATCAATGATGATTAAACTTTCAAAATTAGGAAAAGTTTTAGGGCCTAAAGGATTAATGCCAAATCCCAAATTAGGAACAGTAACAAATGATCTATCTAAAGCAATTAACGAGGCTAAAGCAGGACAGGTTGAAATTAGAAATGATAAAGATGGAAATATAGGTTTAAGTATTGGAAAGAAATCATTTGAGGATGACAAATTAATTAAAAATTATAATGCGGTCATAGATGCTCTTGAGAAAGAAAAATCAAACATAACAATCAAAGGAGATCTTGTTAAACAAGTTTTTATTACATCTAGCATGGGAGTGTCATATAAAATTAAATTAGAAAAAAGCATATAACCATTATGATGAACAAAGAACAAAAAAAGCTATATATCAATGATATGACATCTCAGTTTGATAAAGCTGAAGCTGTTATTGTAACTCATTATCAAGGTTTAACTGTTACACAATTAGACGATCTTAGAAAAAGAATGCGAGAACATGGAATTAAGTTTAAAATCACCAATAATAGAATAACAAAATTAGCCCTGGAAAAAACAAGGTGTAAAGAATTATCAAATTTGTTTAAAGGACCAACTGCAGTTGCCTTATCAGAGGATGCAATAACATCAGCAAAAATTCTTACAAAATTTTCAAAAGAAAATGAAAATTTGAAAATACTAGGTGGAATCATGGGTGCAGATATTTTAGACGTAGCTGGAGTTAAAAATGTTGCAACATTACCATCTATAGAGGAGGCACGTGCAAAAATTGTAGGTATTTTGCGCTCTCCAGCACAAAAAATTGCAAGTATTTTACTTGCACCGGCGTCAAAAATCGCTATTTTAGCGCTCGAAAAATCAAAAAAATAACTAGGGACAAAAAAATTATCATGGCTGACTTAAATAAAATTATAGACGATTTATCAAGCTTGACTGTTGTAGAGGCAGCAGAGCTTTCAAAGCAATTAGAAGAGAAATGGGGAGTAACAGCTGCAGCTGCAGTTGCTGCTGCACCGGCCGCAGCATCAGCAGATGCTCCAGCTGAAGAGAAAGATGAATTTACAATTATGCTGACATCAGCAGGAGATAAAAAAATAAATGTTATTAAAGAAGTTAGATCTATAACTGAGTTAGGTTTAAAAGAAGCAAAAGATTTAGTTGAGGGTGCACCAAAAGAAGTGAAGTCTGGTGTAAATAAAAAAGAAGCCGAAGAAATAAAAGCTAAGTTAGAAGCAGCAGGCGCTAAAGTAGAACTTAAATAACTATATATTAGAAAGTACAAATTGCTGAATAAATATATTCAGTGATACCTTATTTATGCAACTATCTTTTACAGGAAAAAAAAATATTAGAAAAAGTTTTGGCAAACTAAAAGAGAGTTTGTCTATACCGAACTTAATTGAAGTTCAAAAAAATTCTTACAAAGAATTGACAGAATTTAAAGGTGATGTTGAGCAACATTTAGTAAAGGGATTTCATAGAGTTTTTAAAAGCATTTTCCCTATTGAAGATATCAATGACAAAGCAACACTTGAATACATTTCGTACAGACTTGAAAGGCCGAAATTTGATGTTGAAGAGTGCATAACTCGTGGGCTTACATATTCCGCAGCACTAAAGTGTACGTTAAGATTAGTTGTTTATGAGATAGATCAAGAAAATAATACTAAAGATATCTTATCAGCAAAAGAGCAAGAAGTTTATATGGGAGAAGTCCCGATGATGACAAATAGTGGTACATTTATAACAAATGGTGTTCAGAGAGTTGTAGTTAATCAGATGCACAGAAGCCCAGGTGTCTTTTTTGATCATGATAAAGGGAAATCACACGCAAGTGGAAAGCTTTTATTTAATTGTAGAGTTATACCAAACAGAGGTTCATGGTTAGATTTTGAATTTGATGTAAAAGACTTTTTATATTTTAGAATTGATAGAAAAAAGAAAATTTTTGTTTCTACTTTATTACAGGCTTTAGGTTATTCAAAGTCAGATATAGTTAATGAATTCTACGAAAAAGAAACATTTACATATGATCAAAATTTAAAAAAATGGAGAGCTAAATTTGATCCAGAAAATTATAAGGCAAAAAATTTTTCTGAGGAGATTATAGATGCAAAAAATAATAAAATACTTATAAAAGTTGGAGAGCAAATTAATTTTTTAACTGCCAAAAAGCTTCAAAATGACGGTTTAAAAGAAATTTTATTATCTAACGAGTCCTTATACGGTAAATATTTGCATGAGAATATTATTGTTGGTGAAGACACATTCAAAATTGGAACTGAATTAAATGATACTATTATCCAAAAATTACAAGAAGCAAATATTAAAACTATTAACGTTTCAAAAACTAATTCAATTTCAAAAGGACCCTATCTACTAAATACAATTTTAAATGATAAAAATGAAAATAAAAATGATGCAATTACAGAAATTTACAAAATTCTTAGACCAGGAGAACCACCAACAATAGAGATTGCAACACAGATATTTAATAATTTATTCTTTAGCTCTGACAGGTATGATTTATCTGATGTAGGAAGAGTAAAAATGAATTCTAGATTAGATTTAAACTGTTCAGATAAGATAACAATATTAAGGAATGATGACATATTAGCAATAATTAAAAAAATGTTAGATTTAAGAGACGGTAAAGATGAAGTTGATGACATAGATCACCTTGGAAATAGAAGAGTGAGATCAGTTGGTGAACTTGTTGAAAATCAAGCAAGAATTGGCGTTTACAGAATGGAAAGGGCGATTAAAGAGAAAATGACAACTCTAGATGTAGAGTCAGCTATGCCCCAAGACCTTATTAATGCTAAACCATTAACGATATCCTTAAAAGATTTTTTTGCAACTTCACAACTTTCACAATTTATGGACCAGACTAATCCATTGTCAGAAATAACTCATAAAAGAAGAGTTTCAGCATTAGGTCCTGGAGGGTTAACTAGAGAAAGGGCAGGTTTTGAAGTAAGAGACGTTCATCCAACACATTATGGTCGTATATGCCCAATCGAAACACCAGAAGGCCCAAACATTGGTTTAATAAATAGTTTATCAACATATTCCAAAATAAATAAATATGGTTTCATTGAGAGTCCTTATAAAAAAGTAGAAAATGGAATTGTACAAGATAAAATAGAGTATCTTTCTGCTATGGAAGAAACAAAATTTACAATTGCTCAAGCTAATTCTTTATTAGATAAAAATGGGAAATTTGTTGAGGAATTAGTTTCAAGTAGAGCAAATTTGGACTTTATTTTGTCTAAACCTGAAAACATTGATTATATTGATGTTTCTCCAAAACAACTTGTTTCAGTTGCAGCCTCATTAATTCCCTTTTTAGAAAATGATGATGCTAATAGAGCTTTAATGGGATCAAACATGATGAGACAAGCAGTTCCATTATTAAAACCAGAAGCACCTTTGGTTGGAACTGGTATAGAAAGTGATGTAGCTTTAGACTCAGGAGTAACAATTGTTGCTAAAAGGGATGGAATTGTAGATAAAATTGATGGTAAGAGAATTGTAATCAAGGCCTCAAATGAAAAAGACTATTCTCAATCTGGAGTAGATATATATAATTTGCAAAAATTTAAAAGATCAAATCAGAATACATGTATTAATCAAAAACCATTAGTTAGGGTCGGCGATAAAGTAAAATCTGGAGACATTATAGCTGATGGTCCGTCTACCAAAACTGGAGAATTAGCTTTAGGTAAAAATGTAACTGTCGCTTTTATGCCGTGGCAAGGTTATAATTTTGAAGATTCAATACTAATATCAGAAAGATGTGTGACGGACGATGTATTCACTTCAATACACATAGAAGAATATGAGGTAATGGCAAGAGACACTAAGTTAGGTGAAGAAGATATTACAAGAGACATACCAAATATTAATGAGGAAGCACTTAAAAATTTAGATGAGTCAGGTATTGTATACATTGGTGCAGAGGTAAAACCAGGTGATATACTAGTAGGAAAAGTCACACCAAAAGGAGACTCGGCATCAGGTCCAGAGGAAAAATTATTAAGATCAATATTTGGGGAAAAAGCTATAGATGTAACTGATACGTCTTTAAAAATGCCAAGTGGTAGTGGAGGAATAGTTGTTGATGTTAGAGTTTTTAATAGACATGGTATTGAAAAAGATGAAAGATCAATTACAATTGAAAGAGCAGAAATTGAAAGTGTTCAACAAGATAAAAGTGTAGAAGAAGAAATTTTATCAAGAAGTATTAAACAAAGGGCTTCATCAATATTAAATAATACAAAATTAAATAAAAAAATTAAAAATTTGGAAATCGGTTCAACTCTTAATGAAGAGCTTATTTTTCAATTATCAATTTCTGATTTATTTAAAATATCAGTAGAGGATACAAGGAAAACCGACGCTTTACTTCAATTAAGATCTCAGTATGAAAATGCGAATAAGGATATTCAAGATAGATTTGAAGACAAGGTTCTTAAAATTAGACAAGGAGATGATTTATTACCAAGTGTAATGAAAATGGTTAAAGTTTTTGTTGCAATCAAACGAAGATTAAGACCTGGAGATAAAATGTCTGGAAGACACGGGAATAAAGGCGTTGTTAGTAAGATTGTACCAGTAGAAGACATGCCATATAGAGAAAATGGAAAACCAGTAGACATAGTATTAAATCCACTAGGAGTCCCGAGTAGAATGAACGTAGGTCAAATATTAGAAACTCATTTAGGATGGTCATGTAAAGAACTTGGAGAACAATTAACAGAGTTAATAAATCAAAACCAAAAAAAAAATTGAAAAAGATGAAAAAATTTCGAAATTTTTAAAATCTGTATATGGTGATGAGGTTTTTAAAGAAAATATAGATGGATTAACTAATACAGAATTCAAGGATTTATGCCAAAATATACAAAATGGAGTTCCAATATCAACACCAGTATTTGATGGAGCAAAAGAAGGTGATGTAACCAAAATGCTTGATTTAGCAAAATTACCAAATTCAGGGCAAACTACATTGTGGGATGGAAGAACAGGAGAAAAATTTGACAGACCAGTCACAGTTGGAATTATATACATGCTTAAACTTCATCACTTAGTTGAAGATAAAATTCATGCTAGATCAACAGGACCATATAGTTTGGTTACTCAACAACCTTTAGGTGGGAAAGCACAACTAGGTGGACAAAGATTTGGAGAAATGGAAGTTTGGGCTTTAGAGGCCTATGGAGCTTCATACACCCTTCAAGAAATTTTGACTGTTAAATCTGATGATGTTGCGGGTAGAGTTAAAGTTTACGAGACAATTGTAAAAGGTGAGGAAAATTTTGAGTCTGGAATTCCAGAGTCGTTTAATGTTCTTGTAAAAGAAATTAAATCATTAGCACTAAATGTGGAGTTAAATTAATAAAATGAGCAAAGAACTATCAGATCTATTTAAATCTTCAGAAATATCTGAAGCTCAAAATTTTAATAGCATTAAGATTACACTTGCAAGTCCAGAAAAAATAAAATCTTGGACCTTTGGTGAAATTAAAAAACCTGAAACTATTAATTATAGAACATTTAGACCTGAAAAAGACGGACTTTTTTGTGCTAGAATTTTTGGTCCCATAAAAGACTATGAGTGTCTTTGCGGTAAATATAAAAGAATGAAATTCAGAGGAATTATTTGCGAAAAATGCGGTGTGGAAGTAACAAAATCAAATGTTCGAAGAGAAAGAATGGGACATATTAATCTTGCTACACCTGTAGCTCATATTTGGTTTTTAAAATCATTACCAAGTAGAATTTCACTAGTCGTAGATATGAAATTAAAAGAGGTAGAACGAGTTTTGTATTTTGAAAACTTTATAGTTATAGAACCTGGATTAACAAGTTTGAAAAAAAACCAATTACTTAGCGAAGAAGAACTAATTAAATATCAAGATGATTACGGTGAAGAGGCTTTTACCGCTGGAATTGGTGCTGAAGCGATACTGGAAATCTTAAAATCAATAAATTTAGATGATGAAAGAGATGCTCTAATAAAAAGTATTAAAGAGACTAAATCTAAAGTATCAGAGGAAAGATCTATAAAAAGATTAAAATTAATAGAATCATTTATTGAGACTGGAAACAAACCTGAGTGGATGATTTTGACTACTGTTCCAGTAATACCACCAGAATTAAGACCATTGGTTCCGCTTGATGGCGGTCGGTTTGCTACATCCGATCTTAACGATCTATACAGAAGAGTAATAAATAGGAATAACAGGTTAAAGAGATTAATAGACTTAAAGGCACCCGATATAATTGTAAGAAATGAAAAAAGAATGTTGCAAGAGTCCGTTGATGCCCTTTTTGACAATGGAAGAAGAGGTAGAGTAATCACAGGTACTGGCAAAAGACCACTAAAATCTTTAGCTGAGATGTTAAAAGGTAAACAAGGAAGATTTAGACAAAATTTGTTGGGAAAAAGAGTGGATTATTCTGGAAGATCAGTAATTGTCGTTGGACCCGATCTTAAATTACATGAATGTGGTCTTCCTAAAAAAATGGCTTTAGAACTATTTAAGCCTTTTTTGTATGCAAGATTAAATAAATTAGGTTTAGCATCAACAATCAAACAAGCGAAAAAATTAGTAGAAAGAGAAAGGAACGAGGTTTGGGATGCTTTAGAGCTTATTGTGAGAGAACATCCAGTTATTTTAAATAGAGCCCCAACCTTACATAGATTAGGAGTGCAAGCTTTTGAACCAAAACTTATAGAGGGTAATGCAATAGAATTACATCCATTAACTTGTGCAGCATTTAATGCAGATTTTGATGGTGATCAAATGGCAGTACATGTTCCTTTAAGCTTAGAGGCACAACTAGAAGCAAGAGTATTAATGATGTCCACAAATAACATTTTAAGTCCATCAAACGGAAAACCTATTATTGTACCAAGTCAGGACATGATTTTAGGAATATATTATCTTTCTCAACCGCCTGTTCAAACGGAGAGAGTCGAAGGTTATTTTGTAAATACGACTGAAATTGATCATGCCTTAGAGACCGGTCAAATAAAAGTGCATTCAAGAATTGTCTCAAGATTTGAAACTGTTGATGAAAAAGGAAATATCAAATTTGAAAAACATATTAGCACAGCTGGAAGATTTTTATTATCAAATTTGATACCTAAAAATATAAATAATAAATTTTCATTAGTAGATAGATTGCTACCAAAAAAAGTTGTATCAGAGATAATTGATCATGTTTTCAGATTTTCAGGTCAAAAAAGTACTGTTATATTTTGTGATAAACTAAAAGATCTAGGATTTAAACATGCTTTTAAAGCAGGAATATCATTTGGTAAAGATGATCTTGTTATCCCAGAGAACAAACAGCAACTAATTGATGAAACTAAAAAATTAATCGCTGATTATGAAGGCCAGTATGCAGAGGGCTTAATTACTAGAGGTGAAAAATATAATAAAGTAATTGATGCCTGGTCAAAGTGCACTGATAGAGTCGCATCTGAAATGATGAAAAGAATATCTGCAACAGAGGTAACTGAAGATGGATTAAAAATTAACTCAGTATTTATGATGGCGGATAGTGGTGCAAGAGGATCTGCTGCTCAAATGAAACAATTAGCTGGAATGAGAGGGTTAATAGCCAAACCTTCTGGAGAGATAATTGAGTCACCGATAACATCAAACTTTAAGGAAGGTCTAACTGCATTAGAATATTTTAACTCAACCCATGGAGCAAGAAAAGGACTAGCTGACACAGCACTTAAAACTGCAAGCTCAGGCTATTTGACAAGAAGATTGTGTGATGTAGCCCAAGATTTAACAGTTACAAAGGAAAAATGTGATAATCCTGGTTTTATCAAGTTGACAGAAGTGCTAGAGGGCGGGAACATTATGGTAAGTCTATCAGAAAGAGCTTTAGGTAGAGTTACGGCAAAAGATGTTAAAAACCCATTGTCTGGAGAAGTAATTATCAAGAAAGATCAAATGATAGATGAGTCTGGATGTGAAAAAATAGATGCAGCAGGTGTTAAAGCATTAAATGTTTATTCAGTTATGACATGCAGTTCAAAAGAGGGTGTATGTGCAAAATGTTATGGCAGAGATCTTTCAAGAGGAAAAATGGTACATGTAGGTGAGGCGATTGGAATGATTTCTGCACAATCAATTGGAGAACCTGGAACTCAATTGACTATGAGAACTTTTCATGTAGGAGGTACTGCTTCAGTAAAACAAGAATCACAAATTATTTCAAGTTCGAATGGGATTTTAAAAATTGTTAACACAAATCTTCTAAAAGACTCAAAAAATAACCAAATTGTGATGGGCAGAAATACTGAAATATCTATAGAAGATGATAACGGATTACAAGTAGCTTCTTATAAAGTTCCTTACGGATCAAAATTGTTTTTTGAAAACGACCAAAAAATTAAAAAAGGAGCCAAAATATGCGAGTGGGATCCTTATACTACTCCTGTTATTGCTGAAAAAGATGGTATAGCAAACTATGTCGACTTAATTGATGGTGTATCAATTGCAGAAACAGTTGATGATGCAACGGGTATATCTACAAAGGCTGTAGTAGATTGGAAAACTCAATCTAAAAATACTGATCTTAAACCAAGAATAACTTTAAGAGACTCAAAAGGTAATGTTATTAAGAAAGCAGATGATAACGAAGCAAGATATTATCTGGTACCAGACTCTATCCTATCAGTTAAAGATGGACAAAAAATTTCTGCTGGAGATGTGATTGCAAGATTGCCAAAAGAAACTACCAAAACAAAGGATATCACAGGTGGACTACCAAGAGTTGCAGAATTGTTTGAAGCAAGAAAGGCAAAAGACAGCGCAATAATTGCTGAGAATGATGGTAGTGTAATTTTTGGTAAAGAAGTAAGAGGCAAGCAAAGAGTAACTATTGAAGCTGAGAACGGAGAAACATCGAGTTACCTAATTCCAAAGGGAAAACATATTAATTTCAACCAGGGTGAAAAAATCAAAAAAGGTGAATACTTACTAGACGGTCAGCCATTACCTCATGACATATTAAGAATATTAGGTATTGAAGAATTAACAGAATATTTTGTCAATCAAGTTCAGGATGTTTATAGACTTCAAGGGGTAATAATAAATGATAAACATATTGAAGTAATTTTAAGACAAATGTTAAAAAAGATTGAAATTAAAGAGCCAGGTGAGAGTAAATTGTTGCCTGGAGAAATAATAGATAGAGTAAAATTTGATAATATGAATGAAGAATTAAAAGCTCAAGGTAAAAATCAAGCAATTGGCGAGAGAGTGCTAATGGGTATAACTAAGGCATCTTTACAAACAGAGTCATTTATATCTGCAGCTTCATTTCAAGAAACAACAAGAGTCCTCACAGATGCTGCTATAAAAGGTAAAGTCGATAAGCTTACTGGTTTAAAAGAAAATGTAATTGTAGGTAGATTAGTTCCTGCTGGAACTGGATCTATTAAAAATTCTTGGAACAAAAAAGCTATTGAAGACGATCAGAAATTCTTATCAGACCAAGAGTCAAAAGAACCAAAAGAAACGCAAATAAACCAGTAAATTTAGGGTTAATTTAACTCTTATTTAGTTTGACAAATAACATTTCTAATGTATTTTGGCCATGTTTTTGGTTGGAATGTAGTGACTTGATCACTAAACGCTGCCACAAATAACATGTCAGTTATTTCTTCCCAAAAATAAAATTAATTAAAAATAGTAAAACATATGCCAACTATAAACCAGTTAGTAAGAAAAAGCAGAACAAGACCAATAACAAGAAATAAAGTTCCAGCCTTACAAAAACAACCTTTAAAGAGAGGTGTATGTGTAAAAGTTTATACAACTACACCTAAAAAACCTAACTCAGCGTTAAGAAAAGTTGCTCGTGTAAGATTGTCTAATGGGTTTGAGGTTACCGCTTATATACCTGGTGAGGGTCACAATTTACAGGAACATTCTGTAGTTTTAATTAGAGGTGGAAGGGTAAAGGATCTGCCCGGTGTTAGATACCATGTTTTAAGAGGAAATCTTGACACACAAGGTGTTGCAAACAGAAAACAAAGACGTTCACTCTACGGAACAAAAAAAGGTAAATAACAAATGTCAAGAAAAAGAAAAGCTCCTAAAAAATTACCTGTTATAGATCCAAAATATAAATCGACCATTATACCAAAACTTATAAATTCAATTATGTATGATGGTAAAAAAACAATTGCAGAAAAAATAATTTATGATGCGATTGAAAAAATTAAAAGTAAATCCAAAGATGAACCTTTAAGTATTTTTAATGATGCAATAAATAATATTAAACCAACTGTAGAAGTAAGATCTAGAAGAGTTGGTGGTGCAACATATCAAGTTCCAGTTGAAGTAAAGTCAAAAAGATCACAAGCTTTAGCTTTAAGGTGGTTAGTAGATGCTTCAAGAAAAAGAAAAGATAAAAAAATGTCTGATAAAATATTTAATGAAATATATGATGCTTATCAAAATAAAGGATCAGCAATAAAAAAAAAAGAGGATACGCATAAAATGGCAGAGTCAAATAAAGCATTTGCCCATTTTAGATGGTAATAAATTATGTCTAGAACTCACACATTAGATAAATATAGAAATATAGGTATAATGGCACATATAGATGCTGGTAAAACTACAACCACAGAAAGAATCCTTTACTATACAGGCAAAAGTCACAAGATCGGTGAAGTGCATGATGGCGCTGCAACGATGGATTGGATGGAGCAAGAACAAGAAAGAGGAATTACAATAACATCAGCTGCAACTACATGCTTTTGGAATGATCATAGGATAAATATTATCGATACTCCTGGTCATGTAGATTTCACTATTGAAGTAGAAAGATCTTTAAAAGTACTTGATGGAGCAGTTGCTGTATTTGATGGAGTTGCAGGAGTAGAACCTCAATCAGAAACTGTTTGGAGACAAGCTGATAAATATAAAGTTCCAAGAATTTGTTTTGTTAACAAACTTGATAGAACTGGAGCAGATTTTTTTAGGTGTGTTGGAATGATAAAAGATCGTCTAGGAGCAAAACCTCTAGTAATGCAGGTGCCTATTGGAATAGAAGCTTCTTTGAAGGGTGTAGTAGATTTAATTAAAATGAAAGCAGTTGTCTGGAAAAATGAAGATTTAGGAGCTGCATGGGAATTAATAGACATACCTGATGATTTAAAAGAAATTTCACAAAAATATAGACAGGAGTTAGTTGAAACAGCTGTTGAGCAAGATGAAAAACTAATGGAAGATTATCTAAGTGGTAAGGATATCTCGGAAGAAGACTTGATAAAATGTATCAGAAAAGGATGTTTAGGTTTTGACTTTGTTCCAGTTCTTACTGGGTCCGCATTTAAAAACAAAGGTGTTCAACCTCTTTTAGATGCTGTTGTAAATTATTTGCCAAGTCCTGAAGACATAGGCTCAATAAAAGGAACAAAACCAGGATCAGACGATGAGATTGATATGAAATTTGATGATAATGCTCCATTCTCAGCGCTTGCTTTCAAAGTTGCAAATGATCCGTTTGTAGGAAGTTTGACATTTATAAGAATTTATTCTGGAACAGTAAAATCTGGAACTGGAATTTATAACACATCAAAAGACAAAGAAGAAAGAGTTGGTCGAATGTTATTGATGCATGCCAATTCTAGAGAAGATATTAAGGAGGCAAATGCTGGAGATATTGTTGCGCTGGCTGGATTAAAAAATACAATTACTGGTCATACTTTAGCAAATAAAGATAATCCAGTTTTATTGGAACCAATGGAATTCCCTGATCCTGTAATTGAAATTGCAGTTGAACCAAAGACAAAAGCTGATCAAGAAAAGATGGGCGAAGCACTTGGAAGATTAGCTAAAGAAGATCCTTCATTTAGGGTGACCTCAGATGAAGAGTCTGGACAGACTATTATTAAAGGTATGGGTGAATTACATTTAGATATAATTGTTGATAGGATGAAAAGAGAATTTAAGGTAGAAGCAAATGTTGGAGCCCCTCAAGTTGCTTACAGGGAAACAATTCTAACTCAAGCAGAATATGACTATACTCATAAAAAACAGAGTGGTGGAGCTGGTCAATTTGCTAGAGTTAAGTTGACTGTAGAACCACTTGAACCTGGAAAAGGTAGAGAGATAGAGAGTAAAATAAAAGGTGGCGCAATACCTAAAGAATTTATTCCTGGAGTTGAAAAGGGTGTGGAAACAGTTGCAGATGGAGGAATATTAGCAGGGTTTCCATTAATAGATTATAAAGTTACAATTGTTGATGGGTTGCACCACGATGTAGACTCTAGTGTTTTGGCTTTTGAATTGGCATCGAGACAGTGTTTCAAAGAAGCTTGCGCAAAAGCTACACTTAAACTTTTAGAGCCAATAATGAGAGTAGAGGTAGTAACCCCAGAAGATTATATGGGAGATGTTATAGGTGATTTAAACAGTCGTAGAGGTCAAATAAGTACACAGGAGCAAAGAGGTAATGCTACAGTTATTACAGCAATGGTTCCACTGGCAAACATGTTTGGTTATATTAATAATCTTAGATCAATGTCGCAAGGAAGAGCCCAATATTCAATGTTTTTTGATCATTATGACAAAGTTCCACAAAATGTTCAAGATGAAGTTACTAAAAAAACGGGATAACTATGGAAAAGCAGAATATAAGAATTAAATTGAGAGCATATGATAACAAAGTTCTAGATCAATCTACTGAAGAAATAGTTAATACAGTAAAAAGAACTGGAGCAAATATAAAAGGCCCAATACCACTACCTACAAAAAAAGAGAGATATACAGTTCTAAGATCACCACATATTGATAAAAAAAGCAGGGAGCAGTTTGAAACAAGAACACATAAAAGATTGATCGATATAATTGAACCGACACCGGCAACTGTCGAGGCATTGATGAAATTAGATTTAGCATCAGGAGTTGATGTGGAGATAAAAATATAATGATTGAAATAGGATTAATTGGAAAAAAAATCGGAATGACTAGGGAATTTTACAGAACTGGTCAATCTGTTCCCGTTACAGTTTTGAAAGTTGAAAAAGCTAGAGTCGTACAATTAATAGACAAAGAAAAAAGAGGATATAATGCAATACAATTAGGATTTGGAAAAATTAAAAATTCAAAATTAACTAAATCTATGAAAGGTTATTTTGCAAAAAAAAACACTGAAGCTAGAAGAATCTTAAAAGAATTTAGAGTTAAAGATCTTAGTGAATACAAAGAAGGAAATGAATTTGGAATTGAAATATTTAAAGATACTAAATTTTTAGACATAAAATCCAAAACAATTGGTAAAGGATTTGCCGGTGCAATGAAAAGACATAATTTTGGAGGATTAAGAGCGTCTCATGGAGTATCAATATCACATAGAGCTCACGGATCCACAGGTCAAAATCAAGATCCTGGTAAAGTATTTAAAGGAAAAAAAATGGCTGGTCATATGGGTGATAAAATGCGTACAATTCAAAATTTAGAGATAATAAAAACCGATTTGAATAACCAACTAATTTTCTTAAAAGGGTCAATACCTGGGAGTAGAAATTCTGAAGTTTTAATAAAAAAAGCAGTTAAAAATATTAAAAAATTATCAATAGATGAAAAAATAGAGATATTGGAAAAGGCAAAAAAAACAAAAGATAAAAAAAAATAACAAATGAAAATAGAAAAAATAAATCTTGAGGGAAAAAAAGACACTATTGATGTTTCTGATAAAATATTAGCAGCAAAAATAAATAATCAGCTTGTAAGCAATGTTTTATATAAGACAAATGCAAATTATAAAGGCAGAAAAGCTAAAACTAAACAAAAGAATGAAATAATTGGATCTACTTCTAAAATATATGCACAAAAAGGAACTGGTAACGCAAGACATGCAAGTAAAAAAGCACCTATATTTGTAGGTGGTGGTATTGCTCATGGACCAAAGGGAGAGTCTAATTATAAAAAAAGAAAACTCAATAAAAGTGAAAAAAAATTAAGTATAGCCTCATTATTAACAAAAAAAAATAAATTAAATGATCTAATTATTTTAGATGATTTTCAAAGCGAAATTCAAAAAACTAAATTAATGAATAATATATTAGTTAAATTCGAGGCGAAAAATTCAATTATAATCGCAGATAAAAAATCTAGAAATAATATAATAAGATCAGTAAGAAATATTCCAAACGTCAAAATTACAGATATTAATCATTTCAGTGCATACGACCTAGCAAAATTTAAAAAAGTAATATTTACTGTTACATCAATAAAAGAGTTAGAGAAAAGGTATTAATTATGGAAAAGTTAAATTTATACGACAAAATAATATCTCCTCTTGTTACTGAAAAATCTACAAATCTTTCAGAACATAACAAGGTAATATTTAAAGTTCATTCAAAAGCTAATAAAAAAAATTTAAAGAAAAATATTGAAAAAATATTTAAAGTTAATGTGACTAAAGTTAATATTATTAATAAGAAAACAAGAATTAAAACTACTCGAGGAAAAAAGGTAAGAGTAAAAGGTTTTAAAAAGGCAATCATAACACTTAAAAAAGGTCAAAATATAGATCTTACAACAGGAATTTAAAACAATGGCATTAAAGACATTTAAACCGTATACTAAATCGACAAGAGGAACAATTCTAATTAGTAGAGAAGGCTTATGGAAAGGTAAACCTTTTAAAGCCTTAACATCTCCTAACAACGCTTCAAAAGGTAGAAATAATTATGGAAGAATTACCTCCAGGAATCATGGAGGTGGCCATAAACACAAATATAGAAAAATAGACTTTTACAGAAAAAAAACAGATTCTATTGGTGAAGTAGAAAGAATTGAATATGACCCAAATAGATCGTGCCACATAATGTTAATTAAGTTTCAAGATAATCAAAGATATTATTATTTGGCTCCAAAAGATATTAAAATTGGTGATAAAATTCAGAACGGGACTGGTTCAGAAATAAAAATTGGAAATTGTATGCCACTGAAAGATATACCTGTTGGAATTGATATTCATAATGTAGAGATAAATCCAGGTGGAGGAGGAAAGATTGCAAGATCAGCTGGAACTTCAGTCTCTATTTCGGGAATAGATGGAAATTACTCAATTATAAAGATGACCTCAGGAGAAGTTAGGAAAATAAATTCTAATTCCATGGCTACTATAGGCGTATTATCAAATCCTGATCAAAAAAATATAAAAATTGGTAAAGCAGGTAGGTCCAGATGGTTAGGTATAAGACCACATACCAGAGGTGTAGTAAAAAATCCCGTCGATCACCCACACGGTGGTGGAGAAGGTAAATCTGCAGGTGGTAGACACCCGGTATCCCCAACAGGTCAATCTGCCAAAGGATTAAAAACTAGAGATAATAAAAGAACAGATAAATTTATAATAAGAAGAAGAAAAAAGAAAAGAGCATAAATTATGGCTAGATCAGTTTGGAAGGGACCATTTGTGGAAGAAAGCTTAATAAAAAAAGTTGAAAAACTCAAAAATGATCCGATTAAAAAACCTATTAAAACTTGGTCAAGAAAATCTACAATAATTCCTGATTTTGTTGGAGTTAGCTTTTTAATCTATAATGGAAAAAAATTTATACCAATTACAATTTCTGAGGATATGGTTGGGCATAAATTTGGTGAATTTGCTCCAACAAGACAATTTTTTGGACATACACCTGCAGATAAAAAAGCAAAAGTTGAAGGCGGGGCTGCTAAAAAATAATGAGTAAACTAAAAAAAAATATTGATAGCAAAACTGTAAAATCAGTTAATAAAAATGTTAGATCAAGCACAAAAAAATTAAATCCTATTCTTAAATCAATTGTTGGAAAAAAAGTTGATGTAGCAATAAGAGATTTATCTTTTTCTGATAAAAGAATATCAAAGGACATTAAAAAAACTATTTCTTCAGCAGTCGCTAATGCTGAAAATAACTATCAGTATGACATAGATAAGTTGATAGTAAAAGAAGCTTATTGTGGAAAGCAAGTTATTATGAAAAGATTTAGAGCAAGAGCAAAGGGAAGAGCTGCCGAAATAATGAAACCTTATTCAAATTTAACAATTATTTTAAGTGAAAAATCATTACAAACGGAGGATCATGGGACAAAAAGTTAATCCTGTTGGTTTAAGATTAGGTATTAATAGAGGTTGGGACTCTGTCTGGTACGCTAAGAAAAAAGATTTTGGCAACAATCTAATTGAGGATTATAAAATAAGAGAATATATAAAAAAAAATGTAGTTAATTCTGGTGTGTCAAAAGTAATGATAGAGAGAACTACTAAAAAGTGCTTTGTAACAATTTATACATCAAGACCAGGTTTTGTTATTGGTAAAAAAGGTTCAGATATAGAGAAAATTAAAGGAAATTTGTCAAAATTGACATCTAATGAAGTTGTACTAAACATCAAAGAAGTAAAGAAACCAGAGACAAATAGCTATTTAGTAGCAGAAAATATTGCTCAACAATTAGTTAAAAGGGTTTCTTATAGACGAGCAATGAAAAGAGCAATGCAATCTGCTTTAAGACTAGGAGCTAAAGGAATTAAAGTTTCAATAAGTGGTAGATTAGGTGGAAATGAAATAGCCAGAACTGAATGGTTAAGAGAAGGCAGTATACCATCTCATACATTGAGAGCTGACATAGATTATTCTGAAGCAGAAGCCTTAACGACATATGGCATAATCGGAATTAAAATTTGGATATATAAAGGTGAAATTTTTACTAAAGAATTCAGTCAAGAGAGGAATAAAGCATAATGTTACAACCAACAAGATCAAAATTTAGAAAAGCACACAAAGGAAGAATTCATGGTAATGCTTCTAGATGTAATGTCATGAATTATGGATCTTTTGGATTAAAAGCTATTCAACCTGATAGAATTATCTCAAGACAAATTGAAGCTGCAAGAGTAGCTCTAACAAGACATATGAAGAGACAAGGGAGAGTGTGGACAAGAATGTTTCCAAACATCCCAGTTTCAAAAAAACCGACAGAGGTTAGAATGGGAAAAGGAAAAGGGTCACCAGAATTTTGGGCTTGTAGAGTCAAACCTGGAAGAATTTTGTTTGAAGTCGATGGCGTGTCAGAACAAATTGCTAAAGAAGCTTTATATAAAGCCTCTGCTAAATTACCAATCAAATGTAAATTTATTAAAAGAATATAGTATGAAAAAAAAAGAAATTAAAAAATTAACAAAAAAACAAACTTTAGATAATATCGAAAAATTAAAAAAGGACTTATTTAATTTTAGATTTCAAAAAACAAATGGTCAGATAAAAAGTCCATCAAAAATAACAGAAACAAAAAAAAATATTGCAAGATTAAAAACATTTTTAGAGGAAAAAAATGCCTAAAAAGATTTTGAATGGAGTTGTTGTAAGTGATAAACCAAATAAAACTATAACCGTGTTAGTTGAACGAAAATATCAACATCCAATCCTTAAAAAAGTGATGAAAGCAAGAAAAAAGTATAACGCACATGACGAAAATAATAAGTTCAAAGTAGGTGATAAGGTTTCAATTAAAGAAAGTAGACCTTTTTCAAAAAATAAAAAATTCGAAGTTATTGGAGATATAAAATGATACAAATTCAAACTGAGCTTTTCGTAGCTGATAATACAGGTGCTAAAAAAATTGAATGTATTAAGGTTTTAGGTGGATCAAAAAGAAGATATGCAAGCATTGGAGATACAATAGTGGTTGCTGTGAAAGAGGCTATACCTAAAGGAAAAGTTAAAAAAGGATCGGTGCACAAAGCAGTAGTAGTTAGGGTAAAAAAAGGCATCCATAGAAATGATGGATCTAAAGTAAGATTTGATAATAATGCTGCCGTTTTGACCGATGATAAAGGTGAGCCAATTGGAACTAGAATTTTTGGTCCAGTAACAAGAGAATTAAGGAGTAGAGGACAAATGAAAATTATTTCATTAGCTCCAGAAGTTTTATAATGATTAAAAAAGGTTTAAAAGTTAAAGTTTTAGTTGGAAAAGATAAAAATAAAGAAGGCGAAGTAATAGAAATTGACAGAAAAAATAATAGAGCCAAAATTAAGGGAATTAATATTGTAAAAAAACACGTTAAAACAACAAAAGAAAAAAAAGGTGGGATTGTATCAAAAGAGAATTTTATACATATTTCAAATTTAAAAAATATTGACTTAAAAAAGAAAGAGATGGTTAAAAAATAATGGAACCAAGATTAAAAGAAATAATTACTAAAGAAATTAATCCAAGTTTAAAAGAAAAATTTGGATATAAAAATTTATATATGGGGCCAAAAATAGAGAAAATTGTATTAAACATGGGTTTGGGTCTTGATGGAAATGATTCTAAAATACTAAGTTCATGTCAAGATGATCTTGCTAATATTACAGGTCAGAAACCAGTTATAACAAAGTTTAGAAAATCAATAGCTAACTTTAAAACAAGAAAAAACAGCAATTCAGGGTTGAAGGTAACATTAAGAAAATCTAAAATGTATGAATTTTTAGATAGACTGGTAAACATAGCTCTTCCAAGAATAAAAGATTTTAGAGGTCTAAATCCTAATGGGTTTGATGAATTCGGAAACTATACATTTGGGATTAAAGAGCAAATAATATTTCCTGAGGTAAACTTTGATAAAGTTGATAAAATAAGGGGTTTAGATATCACTATTGTTATTAAATCAATGGATAAAGTCCATAGTTATGAACTTTTAAAAAGACTAAATTTCCCTTTCAAAGAAACAAGGAGTAATTAATGGCAAAGTTAAGTGCAATCAATAAAAATAATAAAAGAATTAAACTTTCTGATAAATATTTTAAAAAAAGAGAGAGTCTAAAAAAAACAATTATGAATAAAAAATTAAGTTTTGAGGATAGATTCAAAGCACAACAAAAGCTTTCAAAGTTGCCAAGAAATTCAGCAAAAATCAGAGTAAGAAACAGATGTCAAATAACTGGTAGACCTCATGGTGTTTATCGAAAATTAAAAATATCAAGAATTGCACTAAGACAATTAGGATTAGAAGGTAAAATTCCTGGTATGGTGAAATCAAGTTGGTAGAAAGGATATTATGAGTTTAAGTGATCCAATAGGAGACATGTTAGCAAGATTAAAAAATTCTCAAATGAGAAATCATAAAAAAGTAGAATTACCATCCTCAAAATTTAAGGCAAAAATTGCAGAAATTTTAAAATCAGAGGGTTATATTATTGATTATGAGGTAAAATCCAATCACAACAAAACAAACTTACAAATAAGTTTGAAATATAGTTCAGGAAATCCAGTGATTAGCTCAATCGAAAGAGTTTCAAAACCTGGAAGAAGAATATTTTCAAGTGCAGAAAGTCTTCCTAAAGTCAACAATGGATTAGGCATAGCTATAATATCTACACCAAAAGGGGTTATGACTGATATAGATGCAAGAAAACAAAAAGTTGGTGGTGAAATAATTTGTAAGGTATTTTAATGTCTAAAATAGGTAAAATAGCTATTTCAATCCCTGAAAAAGTAAAAGTTATATTAAGTGGGAGTATGATTAATATTGAAGGACCATTAGGTAAAAAGTCTTTAAATATAGATTTGGATATTTTTGAATTAAATATTAATGACAATAAAGAAGTTTTAATCAAACCTAAACAAAATAATCAAAATACAAAAAGGCTGTGGGGGATGAATAGAAGCCTTATAAATAATGCCATTATAGGTACTAGTAAAGGATATGAAAAAATACTTGAACTCTCAGGTGTTGGATATAGAGCATCCTTAAAAGGAAAAGTTTTAAATCTTCAACTAGGTTTTAGTCATGATATAAACTATAATATTCCAGAAGGAGTTAATATACAGGTCGAGAAACAAAATATTTTAAAAATATCAGGGACAGATAAACAACAAATTGGGATGGTAGCTTCTGAAATCAAATCTTTAAGACCACCAGAACCCTACAAAGGAAAAGGTATAAAAGAACAAGGCCAATATATATTAAGAAAAGAAGGTAAGAAGAAATAATGAATTTAAACAAAATAGAAAGAAAAAAATTTAGAGTAAGGAATAAATTAAAAAAAGTTTCCTCAAAAGACAGATTTAGGTTATGCGTAAGTAGATCTACTAAAAATATTAGCGCACAAATAATTGACGATTCAAAAAATATTACTCTAATTTCTGCATCATCTAATAATAAAGAAATAAAATCTCTGAAAAAAACTAAACAAGAATTGTCAGCTTTAGTTGCAGAAACTTTAGCGAAAAAGGCCAAAGATTTGAAGATAACAAAAGTATATTTTGATAGGGGTATTTATAAATATCATGGAAGAATTAAAATATTAGCTGAAGAACTTCGGAAAAACGGGATGGAGTTTTAATATGGAAAAAAATACAGAATTTGTAGAAAAATTAGTTCATATAAATAGGATTACAAAAGTTGTAAAAGGTGGAAGAAGATTTGGATTTTCAGCTTTAGTTGTTGTAGGAAATCAAAATGGCAAAATTGGAGTTGCACATGCTAAAGCTAAACAAGTCCCAGATGCTATTAAAAAGGCAAATGAATTAGCAAGACGAAATCTAATTCAAATTCCTTTAAAGGATGGCAGAACAATACATCATGATGTCTTCGCTAAAGATGGTGCTGGAATTGTAAAACTACGAACTGCAGATAAAGGAACTAGTATTAAAGCTGGCGGACCAATAAGGGCCGTATGTGAGGTTCTAGGCATAAAAGACATTAATGCTAAGTCAATGGGTACCGCAAATCCTCACAATGTTATTAGAGCATGTATGAAGGCACTATCAAAACAAAAATCACCTAAAAATATTTCATTGCTTAGAAATAAAAAAATTTCAGAAATTGTTAGAAAAAGGGGATAATGAGTTTTTTAAGTAATAATTTTAAAGTAAAAATAAAAAAAAAAAGACTCGGAAGAGGTATTGGATCGGGTAAAGGAAAAACATCAGGGAGAGGTGTAAAAGGTCAAAAATCAAGATCTGGAGTAGCGATTAAAAGTTTCGAAGGTGGACAAATGCCTTTGTATAGACGTTTGCCAAAAAGAGGTTTTAATCCAATAAGTAAAAAAAAAATTGCTAAAATAAACTTAGATCAATTGCAAGATTTTATTGATAAAAACAGGGTAGACCCATCAAGTAATATAAATTTAGACTTATTAAAAAAACACAATATAATTAATAAGTCATATATACAATTTAAGATTTTAGCTAATGGTAATATTTCGTCAAAAATAAATATAGAAGCTGATTTTTCATCAACTGCTGCAAAAGAAAAGATAGAAAAAATTGGTGGTATATTGAAAATAAAAAACTCTAAATAGAAATGAGCGAGTCATCTCAAACAAGTGATTTAAGAAATAGAATTTTATTTACTATTTTTATACTTGCCATTTATAGACTAGGAACGTTTGTTCCACTTCCAGGTATAGACCCTGAGCAGCTGCAAGTTATGATGAATAACAACCAAAAAGGATTATTAGGAATGTTTAATGTTTTTGCTGGTGGTGCTGTTAGTAGAATGGCTATATTTGCACTTGGCATAATGCCCTACATATCATCGTCTATTATAGTCCAATTATTAACTGGAGTTACTGATTATTTCAAAAATCTAAAAGCCCAAGGTGAAATTGGGAGACAAAAGATTACTCAAATAACTAGGTATGGAACTGTTTTATTAGCTACTGTTCAAGGTTATGGATTAGCTGTTGGTTTAGAGTCATCAGCTGATTTAGTAATAAATCCAGGTATATTTTTTAAAATTTCAACTGTTACAACTATCGTAGCAGGAACAATTTTTTTAATGTGGTTAGGAGAGCAAATTACTCAAAGAGGAATTGGTAACGGTATTTCATTAATAATTTTTTCAGGAATTGTAGCAGAAATCCCAAGAGCATTAGTGACAACATTTGAATTAGGAAGAACAGGTGCTATTTCAACTTTGATGATAATAATAATATTTATCTTGTTGATTATAACAATATTATTTATTGTTTTTATGGAAAGAGCACTAAGAAAAATTTTAATAAATTATCCTAAAAGACAAATGGGAAATAAAATGTTTGGTGGCGAATCATCACATTTGCCTCTAAAAATAAATTCTGCTGGTGTTATACCTGCAATTTTTGCTTCAGCTTTATTATTATTACCGGTGACTTTTTCAAATTTCAATGTTTCGCAAAATGAAATTTTTCTAAGTATTTCGTCTTATTTTTCACAAGGACAACCTTTGTATATGATCCTATATGCTTCAGGTATTATATTTTTTACTTTTTTTTACACTTCTATAACTTTTAATCCAAATGAAACTGCTGAAAATTTAAGAAAGTATGGTGGCTTTATTCCAGGAATAAGACCAGGAGAGAGCACCGCTTTATATATTGAAACAATTCTAACGAGACTTACAACTATAGGAGCATTATACTTAACTCTTGTTTGTTTAATGCCAGAATTTTTAATTGCAAACTATCCAATACCATTTTATTTAGGAGGAGCTTCAGTATTGATTGTTGTCGTAGTAGCAATTGATACAGTCACACAAGTTCAGACAAGATTAATGAGCTCACAATATGAAAAACTAATTAAAAAAACAAAATTTGGAAGATAGACTAAGTGAATGTTATTATTTTTGGTCCACCGGGTGCAGGTAAAGGAACACAAGCATTAAAGATTGTAAAAAAATTTGATCTTTTCCAAGTTTCAACTGGAGATTTATTAAGAGAGCAAGTCAAAAATAAAACCGATATTGGAAAAGCAATTGAAAATATTATATCTAAGGGTGATTTTGCAACAGATGATATAGTTAATGAATTAATAAAAAATATTGTATTTAATCCAAAAAAAAAAAACAAATTAATATTTGATGGTTATCCTAGATCGCTAAGTCAAGCTAAAAATCTTGAGAAATTAATGCAAAAATCAAATCAAAAAATAGATTATATATTTTTTCTTAATGTGATGAGAGACACAATAATTGAAAGAATAGAAAAAAGAAAAATTATAGAAAAAAGGGCTGATGATAACCTTGATACAATTCTTAAAAGATATGAAACTTACATGGAAACAACCCAACCAGTGCTAAATTTCTACTCCAAAAATCCAAATTTTTACGAAATAGATGGAGACAAAGAAATGAATGAAATATCAGCCAAAATAGAGCAAATACTAACAGTTTAAGACATTGACTTTGAAATAACTTCTTATATAAAAGGCTAAATTTTATCTCAATAATATGGCTCGTATAGCAGGTGTAAACATACCACAAAATAAGTTAGTAAGAATTGGTCTTACCTATATTTATGGAATTGGTGAAAAAAATTCAAATGATATTTGTTTGTCATTAAATATTCCAAGTACAAAAAGAGTAAATGAGTTAACAGATGATGAAATTCTTAAGATAAGAGAATTTATAGATCAAAAATTTACGGTCGAGGGTGATTTAAGAAGAGATACATCTCTAAACATAAAAAGACTAATTGACCTCGCATCTTATAGAGGTTCTAGACATAGAAAAAAATTACCAGTTAGAGGACAAAGAACTAGATGTAACGCACGCACACGTAAAGGTAAAGCAATAGCAATTGCTGGTAAGAAACTAACACCTCTTAAAAAATAATATGACTAAAGATAAAACAGAAAATAAAGATAAGGTTAAAGAAAATTCATCAAAAACCAAAAAAAGTTCTTATTCTAAAAAGAAGAAAAATAAAAAAAATATTTTAAATGGAATTGCTTATGTTCAATCAACTTTTAATAATACAATCGTCTCAATCGCTGATACAAATGGAAATGTAGTATCATGGGCGTCAGCAGGACAAAAAGGCTTTAAAGGCTCAAGAAAATCTACACCATATGCCGCT
>CACHML010000015.1 GCA_902580945.1 uncultured Pelagibacteraceae bacterium
AGCTATTTTTAATTAATCCTTCTTTGAAACTATCACACAGCTCTTTAACAGCATCCTCTATTGTATACTTTGGCTGAAAACCTAATACTTTTTTAATTTTATCTGAATTTATGTGATATGACCTGTTATCATCACTGCTAGTTGTTTCTATTTTAATTTCACCTTTTTCTGGAAATTCTTTTTCGACTACTTTTTTAACTATTTGGGATAAATTTGCTATCGATAAATTCTGATAACCTACATTAAAAGTTTCATCTTTAATTTTTGATTTATCTGCGTTTATTAATAACTCAACACAATCACAATAGTCTTGTATATGAAGATTTGGTCTCAATTGATTTCCACCGAAAACTTTTATTTTATTATTAATAACTGCATGGTTAGTCAAAATGTTTACTGATAAATCCAATCTTAATCTTGGTGCATAACCACAAACAGTGGCTGGTCTAAATATAACTCCTTCAAAATTATCATCGGTATATTTGAATAAAATTGGCTCACACATACCTTTATATTTATTATATAAAGTTAAAGGCACTAATGGATGATCTTCTGTAACATCTTTTTTTTCTGAAATACCATAAACAGAACTGGTAGAAGCGTATATAAATCTCTTATTACCTGACTCTTTGCTTGCTCTTACCATAGGCTCAAAGGCATCTAAATTAATTGAAGTAGACAGTTTTTCATCCAAAACAAAGCTAGCATCATTTGAAATACATGCTAGGTGAACAAAAATATCGTGATTCTCACAACTTTTTCTTAATTTACTATAGTCTCTTAAATCACCCTTAATTACTCTCAAGTTTTTATCTTTAGGTAAAAATTCATCTCCAAAAAATAGAATATCATAAACTGTAACTGCATAACCCTTTTCAAGAAGCATAGGGACTAATCTACTTCCTACATAACCTGCTCCACCAGTAATAAAAATAGATGTTTTGTTCATTTATTTAAATCTTATAACCTGCTGATTTTGCGTCTTTATAAAAGTCCATTACTGTTTCTTTAGAAAAACTTTTTAAATCTTTATTTAAATTATTTAGTTTTTTTAGCAAGTCATTAGGAACAGTAATTATTTGACAATTTATACTGTTTGCTTGAAAAATGTTCAATACTTCTCTTGTGCTAGCCCATAATATTTCAATATTTTTTTTATTTTGTGTGTACTCAATACACTCTTTCATAATAGATGTTGGATCAATACCAGTATCAGCGATCCTTCCTGCAAATACTGACAATATTGTTGGGGTTTTATTATTTATAGAATCTGAAATTAATTTTAACTGTTCAATTGTAAAGATCGCCGTAACATTGCAAGAAATCCCCTCACTAGATAACTTATTTACTAACTCGTGAGTACTCTCACCTTTTGTGTTTGTAATAGGAATTTTGACATATACATTTTTACCCCAAGTAGCTATTTGTCTAGCTTGTTTTTCCATATCAGTTATTTCATCTTCAAACACTTCAAACGATATTGGTTTATCGTTAATTTCTTTTATAAGATCTTTAGCAAATTCTTCATAATTTTTTATTCCAGATTTTTTCATTAAAGATGGATTTGTTGTAAATCCCTTTATAAATTTTTTAGAATTTAAATCTCTAAAACTTTTTAAATCTGCACCATCTGCAAATATTTTAATATTTAATTCATTCAAGTTTATCATAATTTTTATAATTGACTTTCTATAAAATTTATAGCTGAAGATAAAGATTTTACTTTTTTTGTTGGATTAAATATTTCGGTCTTTTCTTTATATTTTCTATCAATAAATATTGACTTACAATTAACTTTTTCTGCTGCACTTATGTCTGACCATCTATCCCCAATTAAAAAACTTTTATTTAAATTTATTTTGTGTTTTTTTACTGCTTTTAATATCATTCCAGGGTTAGGTTTTCTAAAATAAGATTTTTTAAACTGTGAAAAAGAACAAAAAATATCATCATAGGAAATTTCTAGTTTTAACTTTTTATGCATTTTAAAAATTTCTTTTTTTTTGATTTTTCCTTTTCCCACGTCTGGTTGATTTGTTATTACTATTATTTTAAAACCTTTCTTTTTTAATTTCTCACAATATTTTTTTATTTTTGGATACAATTTAAAATCCTTAAATTGTTTAGGTGCAAAACTTTTACCATTTTTTAAAATACCTAAATTTAATACTCCATCCCTATCAAAAAAAACTGCTTTTTTTGAAAACCTTACCACTTGGTTTTATTTCTCATTAATTTTGGATGACTAACAATACTATGCCAAATTACACTTTGAAAACTTTCACAATAAGGAGTTATAAATTTCTTGTTAACCTCAGGAATTAGCATCACAATATTTGATTTTTTAAATGCGTAGCCGGTCTTCTTTCCGATTGTAGAAATTACTTTGCATCTTTTCTTTTTAGCATAATCAATTGCGTATATTATATTTTCACTAACTTTCTTTGATTTGCTACCACCACCAACAGAAAAAATAAATAATATATCTTTCTTATTCATTTGAGAAATTTTTAACCATTCACTAAAACAAGTTTTCCATCCCTCGTCGTTTATTCTTGCAGTTAATTCAGACACATTATCTGTTGGTGTATATGCATCTATCTGGCAAATTTTTCTAAAATCATTGACAGCATGTGAACAATTTGCTGCACTACCACCAATACCGATCAAAAATAATCTTCCTTTTCTTTTTCTTAATAGAATTAATTCCTCAATTATTTTTGATAGAGCTTTATAATTTAGAAGTTTTGAAATTTTTGAAATATCTTGGTAAAAATTTTTAAAAAAAAGTGTATCCATGAATTAAGTTTTTTTTATATTATTCTTTCACTATAAAACTATGCTTTGTGGCAAAATCAAATCTCTGAATTTTTACATTACTAATTTTTAAAGTATCTTGCAAAAGGTGAGTTGCAGAAGGGCTATCATAGTGTCCCAGACTTCCAAATAATACTATGGAACCTTTGGGCATTCTTGGCCAAATATTTTTTAAAGTAGCTAGCTCAGGTTTATAAAGACTAATTGATAAATCTAAAAGTGAACAAACTATATGTTTGTTTTTTTTCAAAAAATTAGGAATAGTTTTAACAACATCTCCTTTTATTAATTCGATTTTTTTAAATTGATTAAATAAACAACTTTGGTTGAAAAGGTTAACATGTTCTTCTAAATTTTTTAAATTAAAAGGTGCAGACCTTGTGCCCTTTTTCAATTTTTTATCTTTACTTGAGAATGAACTTTCTGCGTAATTATTAAAGGTATCGAAACCATAAATTTTTCTTGTATAATTTCTAGGTTCGTAAATTTCAGAAAAATGAGCAAATGAAAAAAGTTTGTTTCCATCAAGAACTCCTACTTGAATAATTGAGCCATGAATATTTTTAATTCTTTTAAACAATTCATGACAAACTAAAAATCTAGTTACCTCTTGATGCCTTATATAGCGTGGAAAATTATAGAGAACTATTTCTCCATTGTTTAAATCTTTTTCAATTAATTTTTTGTAACGATCTAAAACATTTTTTTCGTGATCTTTATAATTTCTAAGATCACTATTTAAATAAAGTTCATTAACATTGTTTTTTTTCATAAATTTACCTTACTCTAATAAAAGAAAAATGATGCAATCCTCTCCCGAAAAAAAAATCAAATTTTCCAAATGTAGAATTTTTGAGTTTATTATTAACTACTCTTTTAGAAAATTTTACAAAATCTTCAAGAGCTAAATATGTTTTTTTATCTTTATTTTTAACAATTATAGATAAGCTTTTGACATCATTCATTAGTTTGTTAAAATTTTTTCTCGAAGGATTAAACCAAAATTTTAAGTGACTTTTATAAATACACATAGATTTGATATCAATATCAACATACTGATTGCGATTTTTAAAATTGAGACAGCTATAGTCGTCATTTTGTGAATTCAAGAAACTCAAACTACATCTTTGGTATAAATCTAAAACTTTTCTATTATATTGCTTATTATCTAAATTTCTTTGTTTATACCAAGTATGATCAAAAAAGAAATTAGGACTAGAAGCAAAATACTCAAATCTTTTATTTAAAACTTTTAAGGACTCCCCAAAAGTGTACATTATATTCTTCATTGGATTAAAAACAGTATCGTCAATCCAATTATCAATGTTTCTTGACTGCCCTTTTAAATTTTTAAACTGATTTTCTAGAATTTTTTTAATTTTCTTTCTTGAATTTAACTTATTATGTCCCGCAAGTTCAAATAATGGTTTTAATGATCTTCTTAAAGCGTCAGAGACAAATGAAGACGGTGAGGTTGTTGTAAAAATTACTACACCTCCTAATTTTAAATATTTAATAAGATGTTTTAAGTTTAAATTTGGATTTTCAATTCCAGGCAAAACTCCTTCCAGAATAATATAATCATATTTTTTTTTTGAATTAAAATTTAGAATATCTTTTTTAATAAAGAAAAATTTATTTCCTTTAAATGAATTTTTTAATATTTTAATGGACTCTTCATATGGTTCTACAAATGTATAACTTTTAGGGTTTCCTTGTACTAATATTTTTGCTGTAAAACCAGAACCTGGACCAAATTCAAGTATATCCAAATTATTAATATTCTTAATGGGTATTCCTAATGATAAAAATAGTTTTTCTTTTAATTTAAACTGAAGATTTTCTATTTTATTTGGAATCTTTTTAAATTTATAGTTTATAGCTTTCAGATATGACAGGTCTGTAGACATATTTTAATTTAAAATCCAAATATTAATACACTTTTCTAAATATAAGACAAATATGTTTTTAAATTACAATAAAAAATTGTTTTTTGATTTCTTTTTTGCCATCCGACATACTTATCTGAGGAATATCGGTACTCTTGATTAGGCTCATGTCTCCAAGAAATCAAATAAGATTTTGATGCAAGCAATGGAAAAATGACAATTCCACTAGCTCCATATGAAAAATATTTTTCTGAATTAAGTATTAATTCTATATGGCCCAAGAAATTTTTTGTATATTCGTAAGAATAATTAATGTTTTTCAAATTTATTTTTTTTTTGTAATGTTTCATGCCTTCTTCAGATGTAATGATTACTATTTTTTTGTTCTTATTTAATTTATTCTCTCTTATTTTTAAAATTATTTTTTTTAGATCACTTGCTTGATTATTTTCTGATCTATTTATTATTTTTGAGTGAATATTACTATTCAAATTAACAGAATACCTTGCAGACAAAGTTAAATAATTACGATTTAATTTTTGAAAATTACTGTTCAAAAATTTCTTAGAACCTCTTAAAAAAAATTTATTTTCCAGATGAAAATTTTTAGTTAAAAACATATTGAGAAGATTAAAAGATAAATAATGTATAGATTTTCTTAGTTTTATAAATTTTTTGAAAACAATAAAATAATTCTTGTCATTCTCTTCAATATATTTCTTTCTAAATTGACTCCAGTGCATTTCTTCAATTTGAATATTTTTAGAGCCCAGAAAAAAAGAAGAAATCTTTCTATAATCGTTCAACAATTTTAAGATTTTGTTTTTTTTTATTCTTTCCCAATTTGAGGGATCTGTATTTTTAATTATAACAAAATTACATTTTTTAAATTTTATTTTTAAAAAAAGTGATAAGAATAATATTTGACAAAAATTACCGTAAGTTTTTGGTATACATTTTAAGTCACAGACAACAACTGGTTTTTTTGAATTTTTAATATCACTTATTGAGTGAATAATATTTTGATATTCTAAATATGATAGATATTTATTTGTTTTAATATATGTGAAAAATTTTAAATGATTAATTATTTTTCTTAACATCAATAACTTTTACTACGAAAGATTATTTTTATAAAAATTTTTTTCAGTGCATAAATCAAGCCAATTGAGCTATTAGTACTGGTCAGCTGCACGCATTACTGCGCTTCCACATCCAGCCTATCAACGTGGTGGTCTACCACGGCTCTATAGGAAGAACTAGTTTTGAGGTGAGTTTCCCGCTTAGATGCTTTCAGCAGTTATCTCGTCCGTACTTAGCTACCCGGCACTGCAGCTGGCGCTACAACCGGTCCACCAGTGGTACGTCCATCCCGGTCCTCTCGTACTAGGGACAGCTCCTCTCAATTCTTCTACACGCATAGCAGATAGGGACCGAACTGTCTCACGACGTTCTGAACCCAGCTCACGTACCACTTTAATTGGCGAACAGCCAAACCCTTGGGACCTGCTCCAGCCCCAGGATGTGATGAGCCGACATCGAGGTGCCAAACACTGCCGTCGATATGAGCTCTTGGGCAGTATCAGCCTGTTATCCCCGGCGTACCTTTTATCCGTTGAGCGATGGCCCTTCCACTCAGAACCACCGGATCACTATGACCGACTTTCGTCTCTGCTCGACTTGTCAGTCTCACAGTCAGGCAAGCTTATGCCATTGCACTCTACGAACGATTTCTGACCGTTCTGAGCTTACCTTCGCACGCCTCCGTTACTATTTGGGAGGCGACCGCCCCAGTCAAACTACCCACCATACAATGTCTTGATACCGGATAACGGTGATCAGTTAGATGTCAAGAAAAACAAAAGAGGTATTTCACTGTTGACTCCACGACAACTGACGCCATCGTTTCAATGTCTCCCTCCTATGCTAAATATGTTTTTCCTAACACCAATGTAAAGTTGCAGTAAAGGTGCACGGGGTCTTTCCGTCTAACTACGCGAACTCCGCATCTTCACGGAGAATTCAATTTCACTGAGTTGATGTTGGAGACAGCGGAGAAATCGTTACGCCATTCATGCAGGTCGGAACTTACCCGACAAGGAATTTCGCTACCTTAGGACCGTTATAGTTACGGCCGCCGTTTACTGGGGCTTCAGAAATGAGCTTGCACCCATCGCATTAACCTTCCAGCACCGGGCAGGCGTCAGACCCTATACATCCACTTACGTGTTAGCAGAGCCCTGTGTTTTTGATAAACAGTCGCTTCTCCCTGGCTTGTGCCACCTCTTATTGGTTGCCCAAAAAAAGGTCTTCTTTATTCCGAAGTTACAGAAGCATTTTGCCGAGTTCCTTCAACATCATTCTCTCAAGCGCCTAAATATACTCTATTAATCCACCTGTGTCGGTTTAGGGTACGGTCTAATGATGGAGCTATTTCCTGGGACTTTTTCGCAGCATGTTCAATCCATTAAGAACACACAACTTACAAAATCCGTCACTACCATCTGGTTAAGGAATATTAACCTTATTTCCATCGACTACGGCTTTCGCCCTCGTCTTAGGGGCCGACTAACTCTGCGCGGATTAACCTTGCGCAGAAACCCTTGGATTTTCGGCGAAGAAGTTTTTCACTTCTTTTATCGTTACTCATGTCAGCATTCGCACTTCTGATACCTCCAGGATCCCTCGCGGGTATCCCTTTACAGGCTTACAGAACGTTCCGCTACCGCTTATAAAACTCTAAAGTTTTATAAACCCACAGATTCGGTATGTGATTTTAGCCCCGTTACATCTTCGGCGCAGAAACTCTATTAGACCGGTGAGCTGTTACGCTATCTTTAAAGGATGGCTGCTTCTAAGCCAACCTCCCGGCTGTTAAGGAATTTCCACATCCTTTCACACTTAATCACAATTTTGGGACCTTATCTGGTGGTCTGGGCTCTTTCCCTCTCGACCATGGACCTTAGCACCCACAGTCTGTCTGTTGAAGAACTACGTTTAGCATTCGGAGTTTTATTAGGTTTGGTAAGAATCTCTTCCCCCTAGCCCATTTAGTGCTCTACCTCTAAACGCATATTTATTCAACGCACTACCTAAATAGTTTTCGCGGAAAACCAGCTATCTACGAATTTGGTTGGCCTTTCACCCCTTACCACAAGTCATCCAAAGACTTTTCAACGTCAACTGGTTCGGTCCTCCAGCAAGTGTTACCTTGCGTTCAACCTGCTCATGGTAAGCTCATTCGTTTTCGGGTCTAATTCATAAAACTGTTCGCCCTATTAAGACTTGCTTTCGCTACGCCTACACCTAGATGGCTTAAGCTTGCTTTATAAATTAAGTCACTGACCCATTATACAAAAGGTACGCCGTCACTCTAAAAAGAGCTTCGACTGATTGTAGGCATGCAGTTTCAGGTTCTATTTCACTCCCCTAATAGGGGTTCTTTTCACCTTTCCCTCACGGTACTAGTTCACTATCGGTCACTGAAGAGTATTTAGGCTTAGAGGGTGGTCCCCCTATATTCGAGCAGGATTTCACGTGTCCCGCTTTACTCAAGAAATTTGTTAAACATTACTCATACGGGACTGTCACCCTCTGTGGTTAGCTTTTCCAAACTATTCAAATTTTTTTAACAAATCTACTGGCCTATTCCGGTTTCGCTCGCCACTACTAACGGAATCTCAATTGATTTCTTTTCCTCCGGTTACTTAGATGTTTCAGTTCTCCGGGTTGTCTCTTTAAACCTATGTATTCAATTTAAAGTACCACATAAAGTGGTGGGTTTCCCCATTCGGAAATTTACGGATCAAAACTTGCATACAGCTCCCCGTAACTTATCGCAGTATACCACGTCCTTCATCGGCTTTCAGTGCCAAGGCATCCGCCACACGCCCTTAAACGCTTGATTTATGCACAGAAAAAAATTCTGTGTTGAATCAAATTTTTTAAATATTCATCATTTCGAATATTTTTGATTGTTCAAAAAATAACTCTAATAAACAATCTGATATAGATATTGATAATATAAAAAGTATTTACTGTTAAAATAACTAAGTGTTTCATGGTGGAGGATAGCGGGATCGAACCGCTGACCTCCTGAATGCAAATCAGGCGCTCTCCCAGCTGAGCTAATCCCCCAGAAATTGGTGGGCCGAGAAAGACTCGAACTTTCGACCCCACCCTTATCAAGGGTGTGCTCTAACCAACTGAGCTACCGGCCCTTTTGTGCAAAAGGAAAAACACTATTTTAAAAAGAGAAATGAGGACGGTCAACATTATCCTGTTATATTATTTAGATTAAGAAATAATCCTTAATCATCCTTAGAAAGGAGGTAATCCAGCCGCAGGTTCCCCTACGGCTACCTTGTTACGACTTCACCCCAGTCGCTGACTATACCGTAGTCAAGGGTTTTAAACCTTGCCTTAAGGTAGAACCAACTCCCATGGTGTGACGGGCGGTGTGTACAAGACCCGGGAACGTATTCACCGCGGCGCGCTGATCCGCGATTACTAGTAATTCCAGCTTCATGTACTCGAGTTGCAGAGTACAATCCGAACTGAGGCATCTTTTTAGGATTTGCTTGATGTCGCCATCTTGCTTCCTATTGTAAATGCCATTGTAGCACGTGTGTAGCCCAACACGTAAGGGCCATGAGGACTTGACGTCATCCCCACCTTCCTCCAGCTTATCACTGGCAGTTCTTTCAGAGTGCCCAACTAAATGATGGCAACTAAAAGTGAGGGTTGCGCTCGTTGCGGGACTTAACCCAACATCTCACGACACGAGCTGACGACAGCCATGCAGCACCTGTGTTTCGTCCGGCCGAACCGAAAACTCTAATCTCTTAGAGTCGCGACGAACATGTCAAGTGTTGGTAAGGTTCTGCGCGTATCTTCGAATTAAACCACATGCTCCACTACTTGTGCGGGTCCCCGTCAATTCATTTGAGTTTTAACCTTGCGGTCGTACTCCCCAGGCGGTGTGTTTAATGCTTTCGCTGCGACACTGAAAATAAATTTCCAACGTCTAACACACATCGTTTACGGCATGGACTACGAGGGTATCTAATCCTCTTCGCTACCCATGCTTTCGTTCCTCAGCGTCAGTAATGATCCAGAAAGCTGCCTTCGCAATTGGTATTCTTTCTAATATCTACGAATTTCACCTCTACACTAGAAATTCTGCTTTCCTCTATCATACTCTAGCTAAAAAGTTTTGATGGCAGTTCCAGAGTTAAGCTCTGGGATTTCACCACCAACTTTTTTAACCACCTACGAACTCTTTAAGCCCAGTAATTCCGAACTACGCTAGGTCCCTTCGTATTACCGCGGCTGCTGGCACGAAGTTAGCCGGACCTTCTTATTCGGGTACAGTCATTTTCTTCCCCGACGAAAGAGCTTTACAACCCAAAGGCCTTCTTCACTCACGCGGCATCGCTGCATCAGAGTTTCCTCCATTGTGCAATATTCCCTACTGCTGCCTCCCGTAGGAGTTTGGGCCGTGTCTCAGTCCCAATGTGGCTGATCATCCTCTCAGATCAGCTATAGATCAAAGTCTTGGTAGGCCATTACCCCACCAACAAACTAATCAAGTGCAGGCTCATCCTTCGGCGCATAAAGCTTTCTCCGTAAAGACTTATGAGGTATTAGCACAAGTTTCCTCGTGTTATTCCTCACCAAAGGGAAGATACCTACATGTTACTCACCCGTCTGCCACTAAGTATTACTACTTCGTTCGACTTGCATGTATAAGGCGTGCCGCCAGCGTACGTTCTGAGCCATGATCAAACTCTCAAGTTTAAAAACGGCGCACACTAGCTTCTATACAAATACTAAGAATAATATTTGTATAATTTTGAAGTGTGTACGACAAATTTTGGTAACCTTAACCGTCCACACTTCTCTTCTTAAAATATAAACAATTCAAATAGCTAATTGGACTATTATGCCCAATAATTAACATTTTTTATATGTTGAGTGTGACGCTTATATTAGAAATAATTTATAAATCAAGTTTTTAGATAAACAAAAAATGTGTTAAAAAGTCATATAAATCAACATTTTTAACCTATCGATTTAATTGTGTTAACAAAAACAAAAAGAAAAATAAAATCACTTTCACATTTTATATGGTTAATTTTACTAATTATTATTACAATTTTAGTTACAAATTTTTATGAAACCAACAGAGACTCTCAATATAAAAATTTAATAAAAACCCTAAATAATTTTTACTTTAAAAAAACATTATCAAAAATAACATCTGAATTAGAAGACAGATATTTAGAATTTGAGTATCTTGTGAAAGAAGGTGACAACTATGAAAATATAATTAATAGAGTTGATATATCAAAGAAAGAAAGAAATTTATTTCTTGATATAGTAAAAAAAAACAAAAAAATTAAAATCTTAAAACCAAATCAAAAAATATATTTTAAAATTGATAAAAAAAATAGTCCTAGAATTGAAGAATTTACTATTGAAATTAATAAAAAAAAAGAAATTAATTATACTAGAGATTTTGAAAAAAACATTTTTAAAGAAAATATAATAGAAAAAGAATTAACTAAAGTTGTTTCTTATAAAGAAAGTAAGATTACCAGTAGTTTGTATCAATCAGCTTTAAGTTTAAAAATTAAGCCAAATGTTATTATTGAATTTGCAAGATTATATGGTTTTCAAGTAGATTTTCAAAGAGATATTTGGAAAAATGATAGTTTTCAAATTATATATGAAGAATTCTTAAATGAAGATGGGATAGTAATTGAAACAGGTAATATAATTTATGCTAATCTCAATTTAAAAAATCAAGACCTTAAACTTTACCGATACGAATATGAAAAAAACAAAATTGATTACTTTGATGAGAATGGAAAAAGTATGAGAAAAACTTTAATGAAAACTCCAATTAATGGAGCAAGATTATCATCTTCATTCGGGAAGAGAAAACATCCAATTTTAGGTTTTACAAAAATGCATACAGGTACTGATTTTGCAGCTCCAACTGGCACTCCTATCCTTGCATCAGGAGATGGCCAAGTGGTTAGAGCACAATGGTGCGGCGGAGGAGGAAATTGTGTAAAAATAAAACATAATAGAGTTTATCAAACTGTTTATGCTCATATGTCTAAGTTTGCGAAGGGAATTAAAAAAGGAGTTAGAGTTAAACAAGGCCAAGTAATCGGTTATGTAGGATCTACAGGTCTTTCTACCGGTCCTCATTTACATTATGAAGTAATTGAAAATGGTAAAAAAATCAATTCACAAAAACTCAAATTGCCTTCTGGAAAGGTTTTAAAAGGAAATCTACGTAAAAATTTTGAAGTAAATAAGATCAAAATAGATGTTTTGAAATCTGAACTAATTTCGAAAATGTAATTTATTTCGTTGTTGTTTCTTCTGCTTCTTTTTCTAAAGTATCGGTTTTTATCTGATTGCTAGTATTTGCATCTGTTATATTTTCATTATTATTTTTATAATTTTCTTGCGATATAAGAATTCTAGAAAAATGTTCAGAGTGCTGCAAATAGTTCTCAGACAAGATTTTATCCCCATTTGAAAGAGCCTCCCTTGCAAGATCATTATATTTCTCAACAAGTTTAGCAGCATTTTGATTATTTTTTCCCGGGTGCCTTCTTTTAAAAGATGAACCATTTCCAAAATCTGAATTATTTTTATGTCCGTTACCGTTTCGTCTAAAATTTCTTTCACCATTTGGCTTAAATCTTCCTCTTCTGTTATTATTTTTAAAATTATTCATTTTTACAATTTAGTTGATACAATACATCTGTCTTTACCTGAAAAGTCTTTGGAAATTTTGTTAATGTAAAAGCCATTCTCTCTTAAGTTTTTGATTGAAAGATTTTTTTGTTTATGTCCAATCTCTAATATCAATTTTCCATTTATTTTTAACAATTTTCTACTTTTAATAATTACTTTTTTTATATTTCTAAAACCATCAAAACCTCCAGATAAAGCTAATTTAGGTTCGTGGAATTTTATATCATCATCTAATCTATTTAAATCAACATCACTAATGTATGGAGGATTAGATATAATTAAATCATAGTTACTTGATTTATATTTGTCAATATCGATATTGATAAAATTAATTTTATTTTCTAATTGATGTAATTTTGCATTAGTTTTAGCAACATTTATTGCTTTTATTGATATATCTATAGCTGTTGCAACACATTTTGGTCTATCTTTTAATAGCGAAATCACTATACAGCCAGATCCCGTTCCAACATCTAATATATTTTTTGATTTATCACTCGGCAAATAATTTAAAGACTCCTCTACAATTAGTTCAGTATCTGGTCTGGGAATTAAGACTGATTTATTTGTTAAAAATTTATATTTCCAAAAATATTTAAAACCAAGGATATATGCTATTGGTTCTTTTTTTTGTCTTCTTAGTAGATAATTTTTAAATTTAATTATGTCATTATTTGTTAATTTTTCATTTGTATTTAGTAATAAATGTTCTCTTTTTCTATTTATTACTTTTGATAAAATTAGCTGAGTATCAAGATATGGATTTTGAATTTTACTTTTTTTTAAAACATTCTCACCTATTTTTAAAATCTCATTGTAATTCATGTTTAAGTAGTGCTAAGTTGATTTTCTTGAGCTTGAATAACTAAATTCTCTATCATCTCATCAAATATTTCACCTTCCATAAATTCAGTTAACTTATGAAGCGTTAAATTAATTCGATGATCTGTAACTCTCCCTTGGGGAAAGTTATAAGTTCTAATTCTTTCTGATCTATCCCCAGTTCCGATTTTGTTTTTTCTATCTTTGGACCTTTCTTCATCTCTTTTTTGTCGCTCTAATTCATAAATTCTTGATCTAAGAATTTTTAAACCTTTTTCTTTATTTCTTATCTGTGATTTTTCATCTTGTTGACTTACAACTATGCCAGTTGGAATATGTGTAATTCTTACAGCAGAATCTGTTGTATTTACACTTTGACCGCCAGGACCACTACTTCTAAATACATCAATTCTTAAATCCCTATCCTCTATTTTAACATCGACCTCTTCGGCTTCGGGCATTACAGCAACTGTAGCAGCAGAAGTATGTACTCTACCTTGAGTTTCAGTGTCTGGAACTCTTTGAACTCTATGTACGCCACTTTCATATTTTAATGAGGAATAAATATTTTTACCTTTAATAGATGCGATTACTTCCCTTAATCCACCTGCATCACTTTTTGAAATAGATATTATTTCTAGTATCCATTTTTTTTTTTGACTTACTTTTTCATACATTTTAAATAAATCAGAAGCAAATAAACTAGCTTCAAGACCTCCTGTGCCAGCTCTAATTTCTATCATTGCATTTTTAGTGTCTGCTTCATCTTTAGGAAGTAAAAAAAGTTTTATTTTTTTTTCGTTACTTTCATTTTTTTTTTCAAGTTCATCCAATTCACTTATTGCCAAATCCTTCATTTCTTTGTCAGTGTCATTATCATTTATTAATTTTTCCAATTCATCTTTATTTTTTTGAAAATTTAAGTAAGAATTAGCTTCTTCAATAATATCGTTTAAATCTGAGTATTCTTTTGACTTTTCAGCAAATGTTTTTTTTTCAATTTCTTGTGAGGAAAGCTCTTTTTCTAATTTAGAATGCTTTGCTATTAGGTCTTGAACTTTTGATAAAGGAACCATTATTGAGTTTTTTCGATTTCTTCTACTTTTTTCTCAACTAATTTAACAATTTTGGAAATCATTTCATTACTTGATATCTTCATCATTTCAATTCCATTTAAATAAAGCATGTTATTACCTTTGCCGCCACCAGTAATGCCAATGTCAGTTTGCGCTGCTTCGCCTGGTCCGTTTACGACACAACCAATTATAGATAAGGAAATTGGAGTTTTTATATGTGATAATCTGTCTTCTAACTCTTTAACAGTTTTGATTACATCAAAAGCTTGCCTTGCACATGATGGACAAGAAATAATTTTTACTCCTCTATTTCGTAAATTCAAAGATTTGAGAATTTCATTGCCAACCTTTATTTCTTCAACAGGATCATCAGATAATGAAACTCTTATAGTATCTCCTATGCCACTTAATAAGAGCGATCCAAAGCCTATGGAAGATTTTATACTGCCAGGTAAAAAAGTTCCTGCCTCAGTAATACCTAAATGTAAGGGATAATCAGTTATTTTAGAAAGTTGTCTATAAGCTTCAAGAGATAAAAATACATCTGAAGATTTCACACTTACTTTAAATTTATAAAAGTCCAAGTCTTCAATAATTGTTATGTTTCTCAATGCACTTTCCACCAAAGCTTCAGGACAAGGTTCTTTGTATTTTTCTAGTAAGTCTTTTTCTAATGATCCAGCATTAACACCTATTCGTATTGAGCAGTTGTTATTTTTTGCTGCAGTAATTACCTCCTTAATTTTGTAAATATCTCCGATATTCCCTGGGTTTATTCTTAGACAGGCGGCACCACTCTCTGCTGCCTCTATTGCTCTTTTATAATGGAAGTGAATATCAGCTACAACTGGTAAAGAGCTATTTTTAACTATTTCTTTAAGAGATTTAGTTGAGTCTTCATCTGGACAAGATACTCTAACAATGTCAGCTCCTGCCTCTGCAATTCTCTCAATTTGTTTAACAGTTTCTTTCACATTCTTTGTTAAAGTATTCGTCATTGACTGAACAGAAATAGGATTATCACCCCCAACTTTAACATGACCAACATTAATTTCTTTTGTTTTTCTTCTTTTTATTTCTCTGAATGGTCTGATGTTCATAAATTATTTGTTTAATTTAAATTCCTTATGTAATGACAATATAGCTCTTTGAACATTTTTTCTCTCTATTAATACAGAAATTTTTATTTCTGATGTTGATATTACTTGTATATTAATTTTTTGTTTTGCTAAAGCTTGGAACATTCTATAAGTAACACCTGGAGTAGTCACCATTCCAACGCCTATAATTGAAACTTTTGATACACTTTTATCAAATACCAAATCTCTGAAATTAATTTTTTTATTTTGTAAAACAATTTTTTTAGTTTTGCTTAAATCTTCTGATTTTACGGTGAAAGTTAAATCTGTTTCTCTACCATTGGCTGAAATATTTTGAACCACCATGTCTACGTTGATAGAATTTTCAGATAATGGTTTAAAAATTGATGCAGCAATGCCTGGTTTATCTCTTACTCCTAAAAGAGTTACTTTTGCATCGTTAGTAGTGCTTGATATACCAGTTATAATCTTGTTATTTATAATATTTTTTCTCTTTGTTATAAGAGTGCCTTTATTGTCAGTAAAAGATGATCTTACCTCTATATCTACCCTGTTAAGTCTAGCATCTTGAATTGAGTGGGGCTGCATAACTTTAGCTCCCAGTGATGCCATTTCTAACATTTCCTCATAAGATATAACTTTTATTTTTTTTGCTGATTTCAATTTATTTGGGTCAGTGGAATAAACACCGTCTACATCAGTATAAATGATACATTTTTGTGCTTTAAAAAACTTTGCAAACATAATTGCGCTGGCATCTGTACCACCTCTACCAATTGTAGTTATTCTATTTTTATTATTTATACCTTGAAATCCCGTAATAATAGGTATCCCTCCTTTTCTTAGATAACTGATTATTTGATTTTTATTAATTTTATTAATTCTTGAAAATTTATATTTTCCCTCAGTAAGGATAGGGACCTGCCAAGATATCCAAGATCTTGAATTAAAACCTTTGTTAATTAGTTCCGCTGAAATCAATGCGCAAGACATTTGTTCTCCCGATGAGACCAAAACATCATACTCAGACGCAGAGAAATTTTTACTTATTTTCTTTGATAAATTTATCAAATTATTGGTAACTCCACTCATTGCTGAGGATAGGACAATTACATAATATTTTTTTTTGTATCTCGCAATAATATTTGCAACTTTTTTTATTCTTTTGATTGTACCTACTGAAGTACCTCCAAATTTTAAAACAATTATTTTCATTGATAATATTTTTAGTTTACGTCAAAATATATTGATAAAATACAACTTAATTGTAATGTCAACAAGCAATGAGAAATAACACAATAAATAAAAAAGAAATAGAAAAATTTACAAAAATTGCTGAAGAATGGTGGGATCCTACTGGTAAATTTAAGCCTTTGCACAAATTTAATCCTATAAGAATTAAATATATAAAAGATACAATAGTATCTGAGTTCAAAATTAAAAAAGATTATAAACCATTTAAAAATTTAAGTATCCTAGACATAGGTTGTGGAGGTGGATTACTTTCTGAGCCTATGGCAAGGTTAGGAGCAAATGTTACTGGAATAGATGCTTCGTATAAAAATATTCAAGTTGCAAAATACCACTTAAAAAAAAGTAAACTTAAAATTGATTATTACAATTGTTCACCAGAAAATTTAAAAATAAAAAAAAAGTTCGACATAATTTTAAATATGGAAATTGTTGAACACGTTGAGGACGTTGAGTATTTTATAAAAGAAAGTTCAAAATTTTTAAAAAAATCTGGAGTAATGTTTATTGCTACGCTTAATAAAACTTTAAAATCTTATTTATTTGCAATTGTAGGTGCTGAATATATTTTGAAATGGCTTCCAATAGGCACGCACGATTGGGAAAAATTTGTAAAACCAGAATATTTAACTAAAATTTGCAAAAAAAATTCTTTAATATTAAAAAAAATTGACGGAATGACCTTTAATCCAATCTTAAACAAATGGTCTGTTTCATCTGATAAGTCTGTTAATTATATTTCAAAATTTATGAAAATTTAATTATTATCATCTCCAATCCAAGGAATTATATCTGTTTCTATTCCTTCCTCTCTTAATTCCTTAACATCTTTTAGTGTGGCACTTCCATAAATACCCTTCTTTGTTTTTTTTTTGTCATAATGCATTGACCTAGCTTTATAAGTAAAATTTTTTCCAACATATTCAAAGTTTTCTTTAACAAATTTTTTATAATCAGTTAGCTTTTTTCTTACATCTTTAAATTTTTTCTCGTCCTTAAAATTTTGATTTTTTTTAGTTTTTAATAAATTAGGGGACATCAATGACTTTTCAACACTCAGTGAATCACAATTTGGACAACTTAGAAGTTTCAGCTTTTGTAATTTATCATATTCTGATGAGGCACTAAACCAACTTTCAAATTCATTTTCGCAGTCATTACATTTTAATAAATATTTAATCATAACTATTATGTAAATATTAGTTTAAGAAATTTCAATAAGCCTAAGTTCTATAATCTGCATTAATTTCAATATATTTTTTTGTTAAATCCATTGTAAAAGCCTTGAAATTTTTATTTCCTTGACCAATGTCAACTTCTATTTCAATTAGTTGACTTTTCATGTACTCGGCAACTTTTTTTTCATCATATTTTTCAAAAAGAGAACCTTTGTAAAAAATTTTATGAGGCCCAATTGAGATAGAAAGTTTTTTTTCGTCAATCTTAGAGTCGCAATTACCAATTGCCATAGCTATTCTTCCCCAATTCGGGTCTTCTCCCGCGATTGCTGTTTTAACTAATAATGAATTTGCAATTTTAAAAGATATGTTTTTTGCATCCTTTTCTGATTTACAATTAATAGAATTAATAGAAATTAATTTTGATGCACCTTCGCCATCAGAAACAACTTGTTTTGCTAAATTTAACAAAACTTCATGGACTGTTTTGCTGAAATTTGAAATTCTTTTATCACTAAATTTTTTAATTGCAGGATTTTGGACTTTATTTGTTGAAAATATTGAGACCATATCGTTAGTGCTGGTGTCTCCATCACAAGAGATTGCATTGAAGGTTGTCTTTATATTGTGTTTCAAAATATCTCTCAGAACCGATGAAGATAAGGTTGCATCTGTAAATATATAGGCTAGGGTTGTAGCCATATTTGGATAAATCATGCCTGATCCTTTAGCTATTCCATAAACCTTAATTTTTGATGAACCTATTTTGGTTTCTGCCATTGCCAATTTGGGTTTTAAATCAGTTGTAATTATACCCATTGCGGCCTTCATCCAAATTAATTTATTTTGCGTATATTTTATTTTTTGGACTAGTTCTGATAATGAGTCTTTTATTTTTTCTAAAGGAAATTTCTCTCCTATAGTTCCTGTGCAACCAAATAGTAACTCTTTTGAAGAAATTTTTTTGGGAATATCTTCATCTCTTTCCTGGATTTTGGTTAGTCTTAAAGATAAATCTAGAGAAATTTTTTTTAAAGCATTATATCCTTCAGGGCCTGTTAGTGCATTAGCATTTCTAGTATTTATCAATAAAGCATATACTTTTTTTGCTTTTATTTTTTTATTCCATTTGACATTCTCAGATGTTATTTTTGATTGAGTAAAAACTGATGCATAATTAGCTCCATCTCTAAAATAAAATAATACAACCTCATCTCTTTTAACTTTGTACAATCCAGCACTAACTGCAGAAATTGAAACTCCATCAATATGGTCTAAATCTTGAAAATCAACAATTTTTGATCTTTGACTACTAATATTTAAAAAATTGTTTATGTTAAATTTCATGATATTTAAAAAAAATATTTAATTACTATATATTTCTAATATTTAATATTACATCAAAATGTTTAAACCACTCAATATATTTTCAAAGCTTTTTAAAAGTGGAAACGAAAAAGAACTTCATAGAATTCAGCAAATTGTTAATAAAGTTAATTTTTTAGAAAAAGATCTAGAAAATTTACCCAATGAAGAGTTTCCAAAAAAAACACAAAAATTAATTGAGGAAGTTAAAAATGGAAAAGGGCTAAATGAAGTACTACCTGAAGCCTTTTCGATGGTTAGAGAAGCATCCAAAAGATTAAATAATGAAAGACACTTTGACGTTCAAATCATAGGTGGTGTTGTAATTCACGAAAAAAAAATTGCTGAAATGAAAACTGGAGAAGGAAAAACTTTAACAATTGCGCTCGCAGCTTTTTTAAATGCTTTAGAAAAAAAAGGAGTTCATATCGTAACAGTAAATGATTACTTAGCTAAAAGGGATAGCCAAAATATGGGAAAAATTTATGAGTTTTTAGGTTTAACTTGCGGTTACATTAATACAGGTCAGGAAGATACTGTAAGAAAAGAAAATTATTCTAAAGATATAACTTATTCTACAAATAGTGAATTAGGATTTGACTATTTAAGAGATAATATGAAATTTTCTAAAGAGACAATGGTTCAGAGAGAACATAATTATGCAATAGTTGATGAGATAGACTCCTGTTTGATTGATGAAGCAAGAACACCATTAATTATTTCTGGAGCAACTGAGGACAAAACTAATCAATATATGGCAGTTGATAAACTAGTAAAAAATTTAAATAAAGAAGATTTTGAAATTGATGAAAAAGATAGAAATATCTTATTAACCAACAAAGGTATAGATAATGTAGAAAATATTTTTTCAAATGCTGGAATTCTTAAAAATAATAATTTTTATGATCCAGAAAATTTACATTTAGTTCACTTGGTAAATCAATCATTGCGTGCAATTCACCTTTTTCAAAATGGTAAAGATTATATAGTTAAAGATGGACATATAATTATTATTGATGAGCAAACAGGAAGACAACTGCCTGGGCGAAGATTTGGAGATGGACTACATCAAAGCTTAGAAGCAAAAGAAAATTTAACAATAAATGCTGAAAATCAAACTTTAGCATCAATTACCTATCAAAATTTTTTTAAACTTTATGAAAAGATATCTGGGTGCACTGGAACAGCTTTAACAGAGTCTGAAGAATTTTTTGAAATTTATAATCTTCCAGTAGTTTCAATCCCTACAAATAAGAAAATGATAAGAAAAGATTGGAATGATCAGATATTCAGAACTAGTGCTGAAAAAGATGATGCAATAATTAAAAAAATAATTGAATGTAATGAAAAAGGTCAGCCATTACTAGTATTCACATCTAGTATTAATAAGTCTGAACATTTTTCTAGCTTGCTAGATAAAAAAAATATTAAACACACAGTTTTAAATGCAAAGAATCATCAGAGGGAAGCAGAAATTGTTGCAGATGCTGGAAAAAGAAGTTCAATAATAATAACAACTAGTATTTCAGGAAGAGGAGTAGATATAAAATTAGGTGGTCAAGATGAAAGTGATAAGACTGAAATAAAAAAATTAGGTGGATTATTTGTCATTGGGACTGAAAGGATGGAAAGTAGAAGAGTAGACAATCAAGCAAGAGGGAGATCTGGTAGACAAGGTGATGAAGGCAGTTCAATATTTTATGTTAGTTTAGAGGATGATTTAATGAGAATATTTGGCTCTGAGTCTATGAACAATATACTTGAAAAACTTGGACTAAAGGATGGAGAAAGCATAGACCACCCATGGATAAATAAAGCTTTAGAAAGAGCACAACAAAAAGTTGAGGCAAGAAATTTTGATATAAGAAAAACCCTTTTAAAATTTGATAATGTGTTGAATGATCAAAGGCAGGTAATATTTTCGCAAAGAAATGAAGTAATCAAAAATGAAGACACTAAGCAGTATTCTGAAAATTTTTTAGATGAAATTATTGTTGGTCTAAAACTAAAGAAAACTAAAAAGTTAGCAAACGCAGGGTCAAACGAAATTAACATGCAGTTAAAATCTCTATTGGGTAAGTCGTTTGATGACAGTGAAATTAATGATTTAGTTAATTTAAATAACAAATTGTTTGAAGAAAAAATAAAAAATAAATTTAAAACTTTGAGAGAGGAAAGAATAAGAATGTTAAATGAGGATCAATATAATCAAGTAGAAAAAAGAATTTTATTACAGTTAATAGATCAAAATTGGAAATCACATATACAATATTTAGAGCAATTAAGACAAGTTATAGGTTTGAGATCATATGGGCAAAGAGATCCTTTGGTAGAATATAAAAAAGAAGCATTTTCACTTTTTGAAAATTTACTGAATAAGTTAAAATACGATTTAATTACTGTTTTGTTTAATTTAAAACTTATTGAAAAGCAGGATGAAGAAGTACAAAGTAAGGAGGACATGGGTAAAAAATTTGCTGAACTCTCATCCAAAAAAGTTGGAAGAAATGAACCCTGTCCTTGTAATTCAGGAAAAAAGTATAAACATTGTCATGGTGCTCTATAAAATAAAACTTAGCAACAATATTAAAATAGCAGCAGCAAAAATACTGTAAAAAATTATATAGTTTTTTTTAAAATTTATTTTTAAACTGTTAAAAAATGAAGCTTTCATAGAAAGATCGCTGCCAGTATTTGTTTGAGCATTAAACCCATTGTTTCTTCCAATTGATAAAAATTTATTTTTTCTATGACTTAAAATTTCTTCTTTTTCCATTGTTTCAAAAAAATCTAAATTCCTCTTTAATGATACTCTTACATTATCCAATATTAAATCTTTATCTCTATGAGCACCTCCAACTGGCTCTGGAATTATTTCATCGATTATATTTAGTTTTAATAGATCGCTAGATGACATTTTCATTGCAGTTGCAGCCTCTAAAGTTTTTTTGGGGTCTCTCCATAATATTGTAGCACATCCCTCTGGAGAAATGACTGAGTATATCGCATTTTGAAGCATAATTACTTTGTTAGATGATGCTAAAGCTATTGCCCCTCCAGATCCACCCTCACCAATTATAATTGCTATTGTTGGAACTGTTAATTTCATAGAGCACTCTATAGATTTAGCTATTGCTTCTGCTTGACCTCTCTCCTCTGCTCCAACTCCAGGATAAGCTCCTGGAGTATCTATTATAGAAATTATTGGAATTTTAAATTTGTTAGCAAGCTCCATAAGCCTGATAGTTTTTCTGTAACCCTCGGGTCTCATCATACCAAAATTATGATCAATTCTTTTATTTAAATCTGATCCTTTTTCCTGACCTATTATTAAAACTGATTTACCCTCAAATTTTGCAAATCCAGCTATAACAGCTTTGTCTTCACCATAGAATCTGTCTCCTGAAAGCTGAATAAAATCCTCAAAAAGATGTTCAATAAAAAATTTTGCCTTAGGTCTATCTTCATGACGAGCTACTAATGCTGTTTGCCATGGGTTTAAATTTGAGTAAATTTTTTTTAATTTTTCATTTATTTCCTCTTCTACTTTGCTTATTTTAGAGGTATTTACTTCAGATAGACCTTCCTGATTATAAGGGTCTTTCAATTTATCTAATTCCTCTTCAAGATTTTTAATATCTGTTTCAAAATTCAAGTAATTTTTCATTTGATCTCTATATTATAAACAAAAAAGGCAATAAATTGTTAAAAATAAAATAATTAATTTTCATTGCGCAAAAATGAAAATTTATTATAAGATTTTCAATTTATGAGAGAGCAATATGTCAAAATCCACAACTTATCTGTAGCTAAAGAGCTTGTTGATTTCGTCAAAAACGAGCTTTTATTGGATACTAATTTGAGTGCTGATGAATTTTGGAAAGGCTTCGATAAAGTGGTGCATGATTTAGCACCTAAAAATAAAAAATTACTAGAATTTAGAGAAACTTTGCAGCAAGAAATAGATCTTTGGCATAAAAAAAATAGAGGTCAAGAAATTGACTATAATAAATATAAAAATTTTTTAGAAGAAATAGGTTATTTAAAAGAAGAAGGAGACGATTTTAAAATATCAACTAAAAATTTAGATGAAGAAATATCTAATATAGCAGGACCTCAATTAGTTGTTCCAATTATGAATTCCAGATATAGCCTAAATGCTGCAAATGCGAGGTGGGTAAGTTTATATGATAGTCTTTATGGTTCTAATATCATTGAATCTGAGGAAAGTGGAAGTGAAAAATACGATCCTTTAAGAGGACAAGAAGTAATTAAATATACTAGAGACTTTTTAAATAAATATTTTCCTATCAATGATCTAGACTGGAAAAATATTACTGGTTTAGCAGTAGATAATAAAAAACTATTAATTTATAAAGAAAATAAAGAATATAATTTATCAGATTTAAAAAAGTTTATTGGTCATAGAGGTGATGCGGCTAAACCAAATGCTATAATCTTAAAAAATAATAATCTTCATCTTGAAATAATTATTAATCCTAGAGCTTTTAGTGCTGCTAGAGACTCCGCAGGTATAAGTGATATTATAATTGAGTCAGCTGTGTCAACAATTTGTGACCACGAGGATAGTGTGGCTGCAGTTGATGCCGAGGATAAGGTAATTTGTTACAGAAATTGGCTAGGATTGATGAAGGGAAACTTAAAGTCAATATTTGAAAAAAATGGTAAAGAATTAGAGAGAAAACTTAATCCAGATAGAAGTTATATTTCATTGAATGGTAAAAAATCAAAACTTCATGGAAGAAGTCTTTTACTTGTAAGAAATGTTGGCCACTTAATGACAAACCCTGCAATTATATTAAATGATGGATCAGAAGTTCCCGAAGGAATATTGGACGCTTTCATTACTTCGGCAGCTTGTATTCATGACTTAAAAAGAAAAGGTAATTCAAGAAAAGGATCAATTTATATTGTAAAACCAAAAATGCATGGGCCAGAAGAAACAGAATTCACCAATTTAGTTTTTACAAAAGTTGAAGAAGTTTTAAAATTAGAAAAAAACACAATTAAGTGCGGAATTATGGATGAAGAAAGAAGAACATCTGCAAACCTCAAAGAATGTATTAGGACGCTTAAAGATAGAGTATTTTTTATCAATACTGGATTTTTAGATAGAACTGGTGATGAAATGCATACTTCAATGGAAGCTGGACCAATGATCAAAAAGGGAGATATGAAAGAGTCCAAATGGATTAAAACCTATGAGAATAATAATGTTGATATAGGTTTAAAATGTGGGTTTTCAGGAGTTGCTCAAATAGGTAAAGGGATGTGGGCCATGCCTGACAAAATGAATGAGATGATGGAACAAAAAATTGGACATGTAAATGCAGGTGCAAATTGTGCTTGGGTTCCTTCTCCAACTGCTGCTGCATTACATGTTATGCACTATCATGAGGTAAATGTTTTTGAAAAACAAAAGTTAATATTAAAAAGAGAGCCATCAAAGTTATCCGATCTTCTTACTATTCCAATAGCAGATCGTCCTAATTGGTCTGTTGATGAAATTAATAATGAAATTTCAAATTCTGCCCAAACTATTTTGGGTTATGTAGTCAGATGGATTGATCAAGGTATAGGTTGTTCCAAAGTTCCAGATATAAATGATATTGGATTAATGGAAGATAGAGCAACCTTAAGAATTTCATCTCAACATATTGCTAATTGGCTTCATCATGGCTTGTGCTCAAATAGACAAGTCCTTGAAATTTTAAAAAAAATGGCAAAAGTTGTAGATAAACAGAATGAAGACGACTCTAACTACGAAAGTATGTCACCAGAGTATGATAAATCTATTGCTTTTAAAGCAGCATGTGAATTGATCTTTCATGGAAAATCACAGCCCTCTGGCTATACAGAACCTCTTTTACATTTAAACAGATTAATTAAAAAAAGCTAATCAAACCTCTAACTTTTTTCTGTTTTTAAATGCAGATATAAGAGTACCATCATCTAAATTTTCAATTTCTCCACCTACAGGCAAACCTTGAGCAAGTCTTGAAATCTTAATGTTTGTATTTTTGAGTGTATCTTGGATATAAAATGCAGTAGTTTGGCCTTCTACAGTCGCACTGGTTGCCAAAATTACCTCGTCTATATTGTCCCTTCTAATTCTTTCTACGAGGGAATTGATCAACAAGTCTTCCTTATTTTGACTATTATTATTTGAAAGTGTACCTCCAAGGATGTGGAAGTAACCTTGAAAAATTGATGAACTTTCTATTGTCCATTGGTCTGAGATATTTTCTACAACACAAATTTTATTAAACTTTTTACTTTTGTTTTCACAATTATCACATGGACTCGTATTTGATTTTAAAGTTCCACAAATTTTACATCTAACAACATTTTTAAATACCTCACTTAAATTCTGAGCCAATGGTTTTAATAACTCTTGACGATTATTAATCATTTTCAAAATCATTCTTTTTGCAGACTTAGGTCCTAATCCTGGTAGTTTGGATATTAGTTTAATTAAATTTTCTATTTCAGGAATATTTTGCATTCTAGTTATAAAGGCCACTTAAATCCAGGTATTCCAAAATTTCCTGAAGCTTTAGAAATTTCCTCTGCTGTTTTTGATTTAAGTTTTGATTTTGCGTTATTATGAGCAGCAGTAATAAGATCTTCTAGAATTACTTTTTCTTCTTTCAAAACATTTTCACTTAGTTTAATTGAGATCATGGCTCCCTCTCCATTTAACATAACTTTTACATCATTAGCTCCAGAGACACCTTCAACCTCGATCTTTTTAATGTTTTCTTGGCTTTCTTTCATTTTGCTCTCAATTTCTTTAGCTTTTTCCATTAATTTTGAAAAATCTGTCATTCTAATCCTCTTTAAATTTAACATTTATTAATTCTGCATCAGGAAATGCTTCAATCACTTTTTTATATGCTTCAGACTTTTTAACATCGTCAAATATTTTTTTCTCATCAATTTTATTTTTTTCTTTTTTTGAAATTTGTCCTTGCTTTTTAGATAGGGAAATAATCCATCTCTTAGATGTCCATTCATACAGTTTGTTAGATAGATTTTTAATAAAGTCTTTATCTAAGTTTTCATTAAAAGATATTTCTATTAAACCCTCAGAGAATGAGACTAAATTTGTATTAGTTTCAAGCTCATATTTAAGCTTAGCTTCTTTCCTTTCTGTACATAGATTTATCAAACTTTCAAATGAACCTATTTTAAGTTCATTAATTACTTCATCTTTATTTAAATTTGGTTCATTTTTTTCTTGTTGTGAAATATTTTTGATTTGATCTATTGTTTTACTTGTAATTTTTTTTTTAGGTTCTTTAATTAA
>CACHML010000016.1 GCA_902580945.1 uncultured Pelagibacteraceae bacterium
TGATGATACAAGAGCTTGTAAAAATCTTGGTTGAGATATCAATTCTAAAACTGTTCTTCCTTTTAAATTTTTCTTGTTAATTTTTACTTCGTTTTCTTTATAAAAAATTAAAAAAATAATAGATGATAAAGTTAATAAAGATAAACAAAGATACGAACCGACATACAATCCCTCTGAAATAATATTTTTTCCAAAATTTGCTAAGTTTGGACCCAGTAAAGCTGACAAAATCCCTGCAAAAAGTAGTAATGAAATAGCTTTTGGTGCTTGTTTTTTGTCAACACTTTCCGCTGCAGCAAAACGATACTGATGAGCAAAAGCCATTCCAAATCCAAGACAAAAACAAGAAAATGAATACAGAATAAAATTTTGCTTTAATACAGAATATGCTGCTAATAGTGCAAATAATGAAGTTGTTATAGATGAAAGTATAAAACCTTTTTTTCTTCCTGTAATACTCATAATTTTAGAGGCAGCTATAATAAAAATAGCTGTACCCACAATTGATAATGACATTGGTAATGTTGAAAGAGATTTAATTGGACTAATACTAGTTCCAATAATTCCACTTAAAAAAACAGTTACAGGTGCAACTGAGAATGCAAATGCATTGCTAGCAAATAACAACCATACATTTTTGTTCATTAAGGTATTATACTCTTTTCTTACCTTGAACTACTCTATCCAATATTAATGCAACAAATAATATTGCAACACCAGCTAAAATTCCTTGCCCAACATTTGCATATTGAAGTGCCTCTAGCACGTCTTGTCCTAAACCTTTTGCTCCAATAAGTGAAGCCACAACAACCATTGCTAAACTTAACATTACAGTTTGATTTACACCAGCAAGTATTGATGGTGTTGCAAGCGGTAAATCTACTTTTCTAAGAAGATACCATTTAGATGCACCGTAAGCTATTGCCGCCTCTCTAATAGTTTCAGGAACTCCTCTTAAGCCTAATACTGTAAGTCTTACAACAGGTGTTCCTCCAAAAATCATTGTAATGATTACTGCTGCAACCTTCCCTGTTCCAAAAAATGCAATGACGGGAATCATAAATACAAATGCAGGCATTGTTTGCATAAAATCCATTATTGGTCTTATCATTGAATAAAATCTTTGACGTCTTGCACAATAAATTCCTAGAGGTATTCCAATAACAATACTTAAAATTGCAGCTGTTCCCAGTAAGGCAAGTGTAGTCATTGCTTTAACCCAAAATCCCAAAAAACCCATGTAAGCTAAAAATCCTGCAGAGTATATTGCGGTCCTTATGCCTGCTGATAAAGCAGTTAAAACTACAATGGTAGTTATAATCACAATCCATGGTGTTTTGACAAATAAAAGTTCTAAAAAATCAAGAACAGATCTAATTCCAATTGTTATTGCGGTAAATACTGCATCTCCTTTTATTACTGCATAATCAAAAATCGTTTCAACCCATTTAATTGAGGTAAGTCTTATTTCTGGATGTGTAGGAAAATCATTCATTATTGAGAAGAAACCTGGAAAGCTATAATGAATTACTGAAAAAAACATAATAATTATAGTAAAACCAATACTTAAAAAATAATTTTTTATTTTCATTCCAGGACTAATCGATTTATTTGACAACCATTCAGAGTATCTTTTTTCTAAAACTGTATTTGCTAATATTCCTTGAATAAATTTTACAAAAATTAATAACGCAATTCCTGAAATAGTAATCCATATTGCTGAAGCTTCGATTTGCTGAACATCAACTACATATTCCTTCATTGCGTCTTCGAGTGATTTAATTGCCCTCTCGTAGACTTCGACTTTATCTGGATTGTTCTCTTTTGCGGCCTCTAATTGTTTGTATCTAAAATCGATAGTTGATTGAATTTTATCAATTTTTTCTAAGGCATCTTTAGTAATATTTCCAAATAAGCCTCTAATTATTTGAACAACAGCAAATGTTTCGATTATTAAAAATGCTAGCGCATAATTCCAAATATTTCTTAACCCAAACCACATTGGTCCAAATAATGCAGCAAATAAATTAAAAGAAAAAGAATAAGAGGGTTTGCTTCCAATTTTTTTAAATTCATCAATGTAGTATTCTGGACTAGAAATCACAAAATTTTTAATTAATTCAGATCTAGATAAATTTTTAATTTCTTTACTCACTGTCATTCCCCTCAACAACTGCTTTCAGTAAATCTGATTGTGTAATTATACCAACTTCTAAGTTATCATTATTTGTAACTATTATTGGTTTGTCTTCTGATACTGAAGTTTCAATAAGTTTGCTTAATATGTCGTTTTCATTAACTCTTTCATTATTACTTAAATTATCTCCAAAAGTTTTCTTATATTCTTCGATAGATTGCATAATTGTCTTAGCTTGAACGACTTTTAGTCTTGAAATTCCTTTTACAAAGTCCGCAACATATTCATCAGACGGATTTACTACAATTTCCTCTGGTGTTCCAATTTGTACTACCTCTCCATCTCTCATTATAGCTATTCTATGTCCTACTCTTACTGCCTCATCTAAATCGTGAGTTATAAATACGGTTGTTTTTTTCATTTGCTTTGAAAGTTTTATAAATTCACTTTGAAGTTGTCGTCTAATTAAAGGGTCTAAAGCACTGAAAGGTTCATCCATTAAAAGAAATTCTGGATCTGCTGCTAATGCTCTAGCTAAACCTACTCTTTGCTGCATACCTCCGGATAATTCATGAGCATATTTATTTCCCCATCCTTGTAATTCGACAATATTTAAAATGTTATTTGCAGCATCTAACCTATCATTTTTGCTAACACCTCTAATTTCTAAAGGCATAGCTATATTATCCAAAACTGATCTATGAGGCATTAATGCAAAATTTTGAAAAACCATACCAATTTTTTTGTTTCTTAATTCTTGAAGGTTTTCCTTATCAAATTGCATTACATCTTGATTATTTATTAATATTTTTCCAGATGTAGGCTCTAATAATCTATTTATATGTCTAACAAGTGTTGATTTTCCACTTCCAGACAAACCCATTACACAAAATATTTCACCCTTCTTGACATCAAATGAAACATCCGAAACACCAATTACAGAATTATATTTCTCTAGTGCTTCTTGTTTTGAAATTTTTTTATTTTGGATTGCATCCAATGCGTCTTGTGATGTATTGCCAAATATTTTCCAGACATTTTGAATTTGTATAGCTGCTTCCATGAAAATATTTTAACTTAAAAAGACTGAAAATGATACCTGGCAACTAATAGTCGCCAGGTAAATTAATTTTTATTAGTAAATTATAAACCTAACCAGCCGTCAACTGTTGATTTATTTTTTGACATCCAGTCTCTAGCAACTTCTCCTGGATCTCTTTTTTGAACAGAAACTTCATATGCCATCCAAGAAACATCATCTGCTGTTATTTGGAAGTTTTTGAAAAATTCTACAATTGCTGGAGATTTACTCTCAAGAGATGTACCCCATCCAATTTGAATTTGTTTCAAAGCATCCTTTGAAGCAACATATGATTTTTGATACCAGTCAGCGTCAGCTTTTGGTTGGATCATTTTATATTTTGCTGGATCATATGCTGGTTCTTCAAGCATAACTACGTCTGCCATACCCCAAATTGCATGTGGTTTATAGCAATAAAATGCATAACCTTCACCTTTTTTAATAGAGTCGAGAACTCTAGCATTTTTTACTGCTTCTGCAGCTCTAATAGGCTCAATTCCAGCATCATATAATTTATAATCTCTTAATTTAACTTGGTTAACATTAGCTGAAGCCCATCCATCTGCACCAATCCAAAATTCACCTTTACCATTTCCATCGCTATCCATAGCTTTGACAACTTCCGGTCTACCTAAATCTTCTATTGCAGTGATATTCATTTTTTTTGCAAATTGTTGAGATACACAATATCCTTGGTTACCTTCGTAAGGATTTTTACTTAATTTAAGAGTTCCTTTTGGTACTAAATCATTTGTGTATGCTTCTTGGTTTGGAAGCCATATATCAGGATGTACTTCAATCTCACCTTTGCTTCTATCTATTGCTCCATAGATAGCAGTATTATTTCCTGGTACTAACTCAGCTTCACCACCCATTTTATCTATAACAACTGCCGCAAGTAAATTTGCTATTGCTGTAGCACCAGTCCAACCTGGATCACCAATTTTTACTTTTTCAGCAAAACTTGATGCTGGTAAAAAAAGTGAAATTACTCCAGCAACAAGTATTTTTTTTATTATATTCATATTTCCCTCGATTTAATTAATTTATAAACCTAAATTAAACTTTTTTTTAATTTTAGAGTCAATGATTACAGTATTGAAAAATGTTAATTCAGATATGCAAAAACCTAAAATGATCAAGTGTTATTCAAAAAATTCTGCACAGTTTTATTGAACTTTTCTGGTTCCTCAAGATGTACGTTATGACAGCAATTTTGAAATATTTCAATTTCGCAATTTGGAATATTATTGGTCAGCAAAGAAACCTGATCAAAATTATAGGATCTATCTTGATCACCCCATATCACTAAAGTTTTGTTTTTAATGTTTTTTAAATTTTCTAAACCATTCCAGTCTCTCATAGCAACTAATGCGTTATGAGCAGCTTCTTCATTTATATGTTTGACTGCATTCTCACACAAATAATAATTTTTATCTTTATCTCCATCGACAAACCATTTTGGTGGTATTCTTTTTACTTGCTCTTTTATGCCCTCTTCTCTAAGTTTTTTTATAGAGGTATTTATGGGTTCAAAACGACCTGGAATGTCTCCAATAGGTCCAGTCCCAAAACAAATTAATTTATTTATTCTTTCACCAAATATTTTAGCAATTTCTTGAACTATCATTCCTCCCATTGAGTGACCCATTAAATTAAATTTTTCAATTTTCTTTTTATCAATTTCATTGATAATGAATTTTGCCATTAAATTTATACTGTTTAAGGATTTTGCTTTATAACTTTCACCAAACCCCGGTAGAGCAGGAGAAATAATTCTGAAATTTTTAGATAAATAATCTTTTTGGAATTTCCACATTTCTGAAGATCCAAGGTATCCATGCACCAAAATAAGTGGAAATCCTGAGCCAATATCATCTGTATAAATTTCTTGCATAATTATATTTAAAATATAGTTGTATAACTTAACTTTTAAAACAAAATTCAAAAATTATTATGATTGGTATTCTTGGAGGAATGGGGACGCAAGCTGGTTTAGATTTTTGCAATAAACTAGCTAAAATAAATAGAGGTAAACTAGATCAAGACTACCCAATGTTTGTATTGTACAATAAATCTAATACACCTAAACGACCTGAAAACATAAAAAAATATTACAATGTATTAAATGCTTTGGTTGAAGGTTGTAAGAGATTACAAAAAAATGGTTGCAAATTTATTGTAATGCCATGCAACACTGCTCACTACTGGTACGATGATCTAAGTAAAAAAATTAAAATACCAATTCTTAGTATGCCTAAAGAAGTATACTTAGATGCCCTAAAAAGCTGTGAAAAAAATTCTAAAATAGGGATATTATCTACTGAAGCTACATTAAAAACAAAAGTTTATAATAAATATTTTGACAAAAGTTTTAAATTAGTAAGTCCAATTTCAAATCTTCAAAAATCATCTGTAAATAAATCAATTAAATTTGTTAAAATGGGTAAAATAAAAGAAGCTGAGAAAGCAATTAGACCAGCAGTAAATTATCTAATGAAAATTAAATGTAAGAAAATTATTTTAGGCTGTACGGAATTACCTATTGCAATTTTTGCTTATAAATCTTTTAAAAAAATCAAACAATCTAAAATTTTTGTTGATCCAAATCTGCTTTTAGCTAACGTTTCAATGAAAAAATATAAAAAGTTAAAAAAACAATAATCCAGTTTCAGTATTTATTAACTAAAACTGAGATTATTGTATTTTTTATAACCTTTTATTTTGAAGGGTCGGGTACTTTTCTTAAATATGGTTTAACTGTTTCCCACCCATCTGGATAAATTTTCTTAGCCTCTTCATCTTTTACTGCTGGAAGAATAACTACATCTTCACCTTTTTTCCAATTAGCTGGTGTTGCAACTTTATGTTTTGCAGTCAGCTGCATAGAGTCTATGGCTCTTAAAATTTCATGGAAATTTCTTCCTGTTGCCATAGGATAAGTTAAATATAGACCAATTCTTTTATCTGGTCTTACAACAAAAATAGTTCTTACAGTCTCATTATCAACTGCAGTACGACCCATTGATGTTGTTCCTGCATCAGCTTCTAACATATTAAAAAGTTTTGCAACTTTTAAATCTTCGTCAGCGATTATAGGATAATCAGGCATTGTTCCAGATACATCTTTAATATCATTTAACCATTTTTTATGATCCTCTACCCCATCAACACTAAGTCCAATAACTTTTACATTTCTTGCATCAAACTCAGCTTTCATTTGTCCTAATGAACCTAATTCCGTTGTACAAACTGGTGTAAAATCTTTTGGGTGAGAAAATAAAACACCCCAACTATCTCCAAGCCACTCATGAAAAGAGATATCTCCTTCAGTAGTTTTGCATTGAAAGTCAGGACACATACTGTTTATTTTTAACATTCTTTACTCTCCTTTAATTAATTAGAACTATTATAAATTATTGATGAGGTTTATCAACGATATTTAACTTTGAAAAAACAACTTATAAGACGTGTATCTTGTGAAGATTATAAGTGTTAGATTTTTAATGTATGAACAACTCTAATCACTCAAATATTTTGATTATCGGTGGCGGATGCGCTGGTATATCAGTTGCTACAAGACTTAAAAGTTTAAAGTCTGACTTATCAATATCAATTATAGAACCTTCGGAAAAATCTTTATATCAAGCAGCATGGACTTTAGTAGGTGCAGGTGCTTATGATGTAAACAGCACTATAAAACCAATGTCATCTGTAATGCCTAGTTATGTTAATTGGATTAAAGAATATGCTGAAAGTTTTTCTCCAGAGTCTAATTCTGTAAAGACTTCAGGTGGTGAATATTCTTATGATTATTTAGTAGTTTGTCCTGGTCTAAAAATTAACTTTGATGGAGTGGCAGGGTTAAAAGAAACTTTAGGAAAAAATAATGTTTGTACCAATTACAGTTCAGATATGGCTGTTTATACTTGGGAATGTTTAAAGAATTTGCAGGGAGGAACTTTACTATTTACTGAGCCTCCAATGCCAATTAAATGTGCTGGTGCTCCGCAAAAAATTGCTTATTTAGCTGCAGATCACATGAAAAAAAAAGGTGCTCTTAAAGATAGTAATTTAGAATTTTTGTGTGCAAAGCCTGTAATATTTGGTGTGCCTCATTTTCAAGGGCCACTAAATGAAATTTGTGACTCATATGGAATTAAAAGAAGTTTTCAACATAATTTAATTTCAATTAATGGTGAAGCAAAAGAAGCTGTATTCAAACAATCAGATAAAGATGGAAATACAAAAGAAGTAACAAAAAAATTTGATTTTATACATGTTACACCACCTCAAACTGCACCTGACTTTATAAAAAATAGTCCATTAGCTGATGCTGGTGGATGGGTTGATGTAGATCATAAAGAAGGGACATTAAGACATACTAAATATGAAAATATTTACAGTTTAGGAGATGTAATGAATGCACCTAATGCAAAAACAGGTGCAGCAGTAAGAAAACAATCACCGATAGTTGCTCATAACATTGTAAAAGATATTAATAAATCATCTGAAGCATATAGACTTTACGATGGATATGGAGCTTGTCCTCTAACAGTTGCATATGGAAAAGTAATGTTAGCTGAATTTTGTTATGGAGGAAAAGTTACTCCAAGCTTTCCTTTTGATCCTACAAAACCAAGTTCAATGTACTGGCAAATGAAATCTAGACTTTTTCCTTGGTTGCAATGGAATGTGATGTTTAAAGGCAAAGAGTGGAGTAAGCCTAATCATAAAGCTATTGAAAATTAATCTTAATTTTATAAAATTTTAATTATTTTATAATTATGATTTTTGAACAACTTTTTGATACTAAATCCTCAACATACACTTATATCATTTCTAGTGGAAAAGGACGTGAGGCATTAATCATAGATCCAGTAATTGAGCATACTGATGAATACATAAAAGTTTTAGAAAATTTAGAATTAAAACTTGTTAAAGTAATTGATACCCATATTCATGCAGATCATGTAACTGGATTAAACGAATTAAACAAAAGAACAAACTGTACTCGTATAATGGGTGAAAATTCTAAATCTGAAGTTATTGATATTAAATTAAAAGATGATGAAAATATAAATGTCGAGAATATTGAACTTAAAGCCATTTATACGCCGGGTCATACAGATTGTTCGTATAGTTACTTAATGAATGATAGAGTTTTTACAGGAGATACGCTTTTAATTAATGGGACAGGTAGAACAGATTTCCAAAATGGTAGTGCTCATCAGGCTTATGAGTCATTGTTTGGTAAACTATTAAAGCTTCCTGAGGAAACACTTGTTTATCCTGCTCATGATTATAATGGAAAAAAAAATTCAACAATTGGTAGTGAAAAGAGCAATAACCCTCGATTACAAGTCAGCTCAAAAGAGGAATATGCTGAAATAATGGATAATCTTAATCTTGCCAATCCAAAAATGATGGATATCGCAGTACCAGCAAATCTCAAGGGATTAACGCTTAAAGAACTCTAAAATCGGGGTTATTATTAGTATTGTTTTTAAAAAATATACAATTATATAACTCTCATGGCATGCAATAATACACACTGTAAATGTAAAAACTGTTCTTGTGACAGATGCGTTTGTAAAAACTGTGATTGCAAACCATCATCAGAAAACTGCTGTTGTAACAAGTAGTTAGATTTTAATAACTAATCTTAAATAAACATGAATGATTTTTTAGAGTCGATAATTAAAAGAGATCCTGCTGCAAGATCAAAGTTAAGTTTAATACTAACTTATCCTGGTGTTAAAGCTGTATTTTTTCATAGAATTGCAAATTTTTTTTCAATTGCAAAATTTCATCTTGTTGCAAGAATAATTTCTCAGTTCTCAAGATTTTTAACAGGTATTGAAATCCATCCAAATGCTAAAATTGGAAAAAATCTTTTTATAGATCATGGTATGGGAGTAGTAATTGGAGAAACATCTGATATTGGAGATAACGTTACTATCTATCACATGGCAACATTAGGCGGAATTGCTCCAAGTATAAATTCAGACAATCAAAGAAATGTTAAGAGACATCCAACATTAAAAGAAAATGTTGTTGTTGGATCAGGTGCACAAATACTTGGACCAGTTGTAGTTGGTAAAAATGCAAAAATTGGAGCTAACGCTGTTGTTACAAAAGATGTTCCAGAAAATGCAGTAATGGTTGGTATTCCTGCAAAAAATGTTGGAACCGCATCTGAAGAATTTAAACCCTATGGTGTTGCACCAGGGGGTGATACAAAGCTTGATGTATGAAAACTTTACAAAATAATTTTGTCGAAGCAATAGGAAACACTCCATTATTTAAATTAAAAGCTGCATCAGAAATCACTGGTTGTAATATTTATGGAAAAGCAGAGTACCTTAATCCAGGTGGCTCTGTAAAAGATAGAGCGGCTCTAGCTTTAATAAGAGATGCTGAAGAAAAAAAACTAATTTCAAAAGGTGGAACAATTGTTGAAGGAACTGCTGGTAATACTGGAATTGGATTATGTCTATTAGGAAATTCTATTGGTTATAAAACTATTATCGTAATGAACGATAATCAAACACAAGAAAAAAAAGATTTATTAAGAAATATTGGAGCTGATTTAAGGTTGGTTCCACCAAAACCTTATAAAGATGAAAATAACTTTGTTAAATATGCAGGAAGATTGGCTGATGAATTGAAAAGTAGTAACAATCACGGTGTAGTTTGGGCTAATCAATTTGACAATACAGCCAATTCTAAAGGTCATTATGAAACGACTGGGCCAGAAATATGGGAACAGACTGACGGCAAAATAGATGGTTTTGTATGTTCATCTGGCACTGGTGGTACAATTGCAGGAGTTAGTAGTTTTTTAAAAGAAAAGAATAAAGATATTAAAATATATTTATCGGATCCAACAGGTTCCTCTCTTTATAGTTACATTGAAAATGGTGAATTAAAGAGTGAAGGTGGTTCAATAACTGAAGGTATTGGATCTAGTAGAGTTACTGCAAATTTTGCAAAAGCAAAAATTGATGGAGCATTTTCAATAAGTGATCATGAGTCTTTGCCTGTTTTATTTGATTTAATTGAAAAGGAGGGTTTAAGTTTAGGTACAAGTTGTGGAGTAAACATTGCTGGAGCAATAAGATTGGGTAAACTTTTAGGTCCAGGTAAAACAATTGTGACAATTCTCTGTGATAAATCTGATAAATACAACTCAAAGATGTTTAATAAATCTTTTTTACAAGAAAAAGGCCTTCCCTATCCTCACTGGATATAATCACGCATAGCTGATTTGTAATAAAAGCTTTATCTTTCTTTGATAGATTAATTCAAAATATAATTTTTAAACAAAGGAGATTTTATGGACCCAAAAGAATTAGTTAAAAGAGGCTATGAACTATTTGGAAAAGGAGATATGCAAACTTTTTTTACCGAAGTAGTTCATGATGATATAACGTGGATTTTTCCTGGTGACAAACATCCAATGTCAGGAACACATAAAGGCAAAGAAGCAATGATGAAAACAATGTCTTTAGTTCCACAACTATGGGATAATTTTTCAGTAACACCTGAATTTATGATTGCCGAAGGAAATAAAGTATTTGCAAAATGCAAGGCAACTGCCGATGGAATGGATACTATATTTGGTCATTATTTTGAGGTAACTGATGGAAAAATGTCTATGTTCATGGCTTTTGATGATACGCTAAGCAGTGCTAATGCAATAAAAAAATAAATTAAAAAAAGGAGAAACAATATGGAAAAAGAAGTTTTAGTGATCGTAGATTTGAAAGAAGGAAAGCTTGAAAAATTTATGGGATGGATGCAATCAGAAGAGGGTATGAGCGTCAGAAAATCAGCAGCTCATCCAGAAAAAACTATTGGAGCAGTAAAGCCAGATAAAAGCGGTGTAATGTTTAAAGTATTCGTTCATAATATGGAAAAAATGAAAGAACTAGTATCTGGTACACATCCAGTTGCAAAGCCAATTTATGATGAGTGTGTTGAGAAAATGACTGCTTGGGATTTGACTAAAGTTGAAATGTAATATGGCAAGATTTTATTTGATTGGTAAAATAAGTGCAGAGTTAATGAAACGAATGCAAAATGATCCTTCTGCAGATAGATATGCATCGACTAAGAAAGTTACTGAGGCGGCTGGTTTAAAATTGATCAGCTATGAATGGGTAAGAGGTAGATTTGATGTTATCTCATGTGTAGAAGGAGATTATGAACAAGCACTTGCATTGAAGATTGCTTTTAAAAATTCAGGTCTTATGGATGATTTGATGGTACACGAAGTTATTGACTACAATAAAGCTTTTGAAAATGCTGCAAATGCCACAAAATCTGTTATTAAACCAGGAGAATAATTATGACAGGATATGCAATCTTTAACATAAATGTAAATAATCCAGAAAATTATAAAGAATATGTTGAAAAGGTTAAGCCAATTGCTGAAAAATATGGTGGTGAATATCTTGTAAGAGGTGGAAATAATGTAACAGTAGAAGGATCATGGCAACATCCAAGAACAGTTGTGATAAAATTTCCTAGTTACGATAAAGCAATGGAATGGTACAATTCTGAAGATTATAAACCCATAAAACAAATTCGATTAGATAACGCAGATTCTAATGGAATGATAATAGAAGGAATATAAAGGAGTAATTATGTCGATATTAGAAAAATATAGCGCTGCAATAAAAGATAAAGATGAGGCAGCAATGAATGAGCTTTTGCATGATGATTTTAAATTTACAATGCATAAATCAGGCAATACTTTAAGCAAATCTGATGTGATCAAATGGGCCATGAGTGGAGATATTAAACAGAGAGACACTAGAATTGTTTATGAAAATGATGAGGTTGGAGTACACCATGCGTTTGTAACATTTGATGATGGTAATGTTGAAGCAGTAATGGCAGTCTACAAATATGATAACGGAAAAATCATGAGTTTAGAGACTGGCGCAACACCTATGCCAAAATAATGAAAAAACTTATACTTTTATTTGTTTTTATCGCATTTAATTCAAATGCAGCATCAATGAAGATGATTGGATCCAAAGGAGATCCGAAAGACGTAACCAGAGTAATAGAAGTAAAAATGTATGACAATTACTATGAACCGAGTTCAATTAAAGTAAAAAAAGGTGAGACGGTAAAAATAATTGTTAAAAATCTAGGTGAACTTGTTCATGAATATAATATTGCAACAAAAGAAATGCATATTAAACATCAACCTGAGATGGCAAAATTAATAGATAACGACATTCTATTAGGAGACAGTATCGATCATGCTAAGATGAAAGAAATGTCTAAAAAAGACAAATCACTTGGTCATAAGCATGCTAATAGTGTGATGTTAGAGCCTAATAAAACTGGTGAAATTATTTGGAAATTTTCAAAAGACATAGCATTGGAAATGGCATGCAATATTCCTGGTCATTATGAAAGTGGAATGGTTGGACCAATAATTATTGAATAACATCAAAATTTTGTAGATATTAATTTTAGATAATATTATTCTTTTTTAATGAGTAATATAACGTCTTACATAATTTTAATTATTGCAGTTGCTTTAGGAACTGCAGCAAATGGATTTGCTAAAGCTGCGAATGGTTTTACAATTTTTTTACCAAGTGTTTTTACTGCGATAGCTATAATTGCTTGTATGTACACATTGTCCTTAGTTATGAAAACTATACCTGTTGGAATAACTTATGCTTCATTTGCTGGATTATGTATAATTGCAACTTCTATAGTTGGAATTTACAAGTTTAATCAAATTCCAGACTTATTTACAATCATTGGTCTAATACTAATCATTTCAGGAGTATTGATTGTAAATTTAGTTGGAAAATCAAGTTAACTTATTTAATTTCACTTGGTATTTTATGATTGCCATCTTCTTTTAGATCCAAAGAATATTCTTTAACTACACAATCTATATCAAAATCTGAGTATAGATGAGGAAACATATCTCCAGAGGATGCTTGTTCCCAAACTAATTTTTGAAGTTTTAGCGCATCTACTTTCAAAAGTACTAAATTAGATTGGTTACCATAAAATTTATTAAGTGTCTGTTTTACTTGATTTTTATCTGAAAAATGGATGAAACCATCTTTTAAATCAAGAGATGTGCCTTTAAAAATTTTAATTTTTTTTGCATCATTCCATTCAGATTTTGTACAAATTTTGTAAACAAAATCAAAATTCATTTTATTTTAGAAAATCATCGACTTCTACTTGGTATCCCTCAACTAGTCGATTTGTTTCATTTGCCATTCCAACTATTGCAATCATTTCATTTATCATCTCATCAGTGGCACCCTTTTTTTTTGCAGCCAATGTGTGAGATTTAATACAATACTCACAAGCATTTGTTATAGATACAGCAACATAAATCAATTCTTTAATCTCTGGCGCTAGAGCTCCTTTTTTCATTACTTGTTGCAATGATCTCCAAGTCCTTTCTAGCGTTTCTGGACTGTTAGCCATAGTTTTCCAAAAATTTGGAATTTCAGTAATTTGTCTTGCCTCTTTTATTTCATCAAAAATTTCTTTTACTTTTCCAGATGCTTCTTTATCTGAAATTTTATTAAACACTGTCATAATTTTCTCCTTTTAGTTATAAATTGACTCAATTTTTGGCATTAATTTTAGTAGTTCCTTTGTATAATTATGTTTTGGATTTTTAAACAATTCCTCTGTTTCAGAAACCTCACATAATTTTCCATCTTTAAGTACAGCTATTTTATCACACATTTGTCTAACTACAGGTAAATCGTGGCTGATAAACAAAATAGTTAAATTTAATTGTTCTTGTAAATCTTTTAATAAGTTTAAGATTTGAGCCTGAATACTAACATCAAGGGCTGATGTTGGTTCATCACAAACAAGAAGTCTAGGCTGTGTGGCTAATGCTCTTGCAATTGATATTCTTTGTCTTTGACCACCAGAAAACTCATGAGGGTATCTTATTGCAGATTGTTGACTTAATTCTACAGACTCTAATAAATCGTAAATATAATTATCTAAATCCATAGATTTTATATTTGGGTTATGAAGTTTAATTGGTTCTGCAATAATTTCTTTTACTTTGAGTCTACCATTTAAAGAGGAAAATGGGTCTTGAAAGATCATCTGAATTTGTCTTCTAAATTTTAACAAATCTTTATTTTTTTTGATCTTAGTAACATTTACATTATCAAAAAATATATCCCCAGAACTTGGTTTAAATAAATTCACAACCATTTTTGCTATAGTTGTTTTACCACTACCACTCTCTCCAACTAGACCAAATGATTTACCTTCCTTAATGTCAAAAGAAACATCATCTACTGCCATTACTGAATTTTTTGTATTTTCAGTGAAAAAACTATCATCGAAAGATTTACTCAAATTTTGGATTTTAACTAAGTTTTGATCTACAATACTTTTTTTAGACCATCTGTTTAATATTTTGATATTATTATTTTGATTATTTAGATTCTCTTTTTCAATAATTGTAAACCTTGATATTTTTTTATTTGTTGGTGGTACTGAGCTAACTAGACTTTTTGTATATTTTTCTTTTGGTTCTACTAAAACTTGCTTTGTTGGACCAATCTCTACCAGATCTCCATTTTTCATTACAGCTACTCTATCTGTAGTTTCTGCAATTACGCCCATATCATGAGTTATAAGTATGACTGCTAAATTTCTCTCCTTTGTTAACTTTTTTATTAATTCAAGAATTTGAGATTGTATTGAAACATCCAGTGCTGTGGTTGGTTCGTCTGCAATTAATAATTCAGGTTCACAACACAAAGCTAGAGAAATAACAACTCTTTGTCTCATACCTCCAGAAAATTGATGAGGATAATTACTAAATCTTTTCTCTGCTTCTTTTATACCCACCTCTTTTAATAAATTGATTGCTCTATTTTTTGCCTCATCTGTATTAATATTTAAATGAGTTTGTATTGTTTCAATGAGCTGTTCACCAATTGTTAAAATTGGATTTAAAGAAGTTTGTGGATCTTGAAATATCAATCCTATTTTTTTTCCTCTGTATTGAATGATAGTTTCTTGATTTTCACTTATATTTGTGTCACCCATAAATATTGATCCATTTGAAATTTTACCTGGTTCATCAATCAAATTTACTATAGCATTAGCAACAGTGCTTTTACCCGACCCAGACTCCCCAACTAATCCAACTATTTCACCTTTATTAATATCTATATTTATATTTTTTGCTGCATTAACTGTTTCTTTCCTCATTTTATATTCAATGCTTAAGTTATTTATTTTTAAAAAGGTCATTTTTTAAGCTTTGGATTAAGTGTGTCTCTCATCCAATCTCCTAATAAATTAATTGAGAATGCAAGGATAACTAAAAATATTGCTGGAAAAAAAGTTATCCACCACTCACCTGAAAATAAAAAGTCATTTCCTAATCTAATTAATGTACCTAATGATGGTGTTGTTGGAGGAACTCCTACTCCTAAAAAACTCAATGTTGACTCGGCTATTATTGCAAGTGCCAGACCAATAGTTCCTATAACTAGAACAGGTCTCATAATATTTGGTAAAATATGTTTAAACATTATCAGTAAATTTGAAACTCCTATAATGGATGAAGCTGAAACATAATCTTTATTTTTTTCTACTAAGGTCGCTGCACGAGAAACTCTTGCAAATTGAGGCCACTCTGAAATTCCTATAGCAAAAATTAAAACATAAATTGCCATCTCATCGTGCATTTCTCTTGAAATGATACCCCTTGCAATTCCATCTACTAATAGAGCCATCAATATACTAGGTACAGTCAACTGAACATCAGTTAATCTCATAACTATCATTTCATATTTTCCACCAAAGTACCCTGCGGTTAGACCAAGTGAGACACCAAGAATTAGACTGAAAATAATTGCTGAAAATCCAACTATTAATGAAATTCGTGAACCATAAAGTATAGTAGAGAGCATATCTCTTCCTTGTCCATCTGTGCCTAAAATAAACTTTGCCATACCTTCATCTGTCCATGATGGAGGTGTGAATGCTTCCATTAATGATAGTGATGCTGGATCAAATGGATTATGTGGGGTAACAAATTCAACAAAAAAAGAGCAGAAGAAAATTATTAATAGTATTATCGAAGATACAACTGCAGTTGGGGATTTTGTAAAACTAAAGTAAATATCACTATCTTTAAATTTTTCCCAAGAATTTAATGTTCTATTATCCACTGGTAACATCTCCTTTAACTCTTATTCTTGGATCAATAAAATAATACAAAATATCTACTATAAAATTTATCATCACAAAAACAAAAGCTATAAAAACCAAATAAGCTGACATTATTGGAATATCTACAAATTGGACTGCTTGAATAAAAAGAAAACCCATACCAGGCCATTGAAATACTGTTTCAGTGATAATTGAAAAAGCTACCAAAGTTCCAATATTTATTCCGGCAATAGTAATTACAGGAATTAATCCATTTTTTAATGCATGTTTATAATTTATACTTTTTTCACTTATTCCCCTTGCTCTCGCAAACTTTATATAATCAGTTTGTAAGATTTCCATCATCTCTGCTCTTACCAATCTAATTATATAAGTCATTTGAAAAAGGCTTAGTGTTACAGATGGGAGTATGATTGCTTTCAATCCTGAAATTGTTAGAAGTCCTGTTGACCAAAAACCTAGATCTATCACCTCTCCTCTTCCAAAAGATGGAAGTACTCCTAATATCACTGCAAAAAGATATATGAATAGTATTCCAATCACAAATGTTGGAAGAGATACCCCTAGAAGAGATACCGCTAATATAAAGTCACTCAAAAAACCTTTCCTGTTAATACCCGTATAAACCCCTAATAAAGTACCGGAAACTAAAGCAATTAATGCAGAAATTAGAACTAGTTCAATAGTTGCTGGCAGTCTTTCAATTATTAACTCTGAAACTGGTCTTCTAAGTTGGTATGAAATTCCAAACTCTCCCTTAGAAGCGTTAACTACGAATCTTGAAAATTGAATATGTATAGGGTCGGTTAATCCAAGTGTTTCTCTTAATTCAGCTCTTTCTTCATCTGAAGTTTCCTCACCAACCATGTTGTTAATTGGATCTCCCACAAAATTAAATAAGGAAAATGAAACAAATGATACGACGAGCATCACTATTACTGATTGAATCAGACGTTTGAAAAAATAATTAATCAATTTAAGAAATTTTTATAATTACAAGCCCTTTATTTAATTAAAGGGCTTGTAAACAAAGTTATTTATTTAAAACTTGCAAAACGGAATAATGGTTCATTATTCGGTCTAATTGGAACATCTACATTTTTTTTAGTTGCCCAAGAAATTACTTGGTGATGTAGAGGAAGATACGAGATATCGTCTTTTACAATTTTCCAAGCATTTGCAATAGCAGCATTTCTTTTATCCAAGTCAACTTCGCCTTCCATAACTCTAATTGCAGCGTCAACGTCGCTGTTACTAAAGTTTACTTTATTCCAGCTAGCACCAGACTCGTATAAGTAATGGAATACGTAGTGACTATCCAAAGTTGGAACTCCCCAACCTAACATATAGAAATCACCTTTATCTTCTTTTAATTCCTTAAAGTGCTTACTTTTTGTTTGAGCAAATAAATTAACATTGACGCCGATTTTGCCTAACATACCAACAACAGCTGTACAAATTGCTTCGTCATTTACATATCTGTCGTTAGGGCATCTTAACTCAACATCAAAACCTTTAGGATATCCTGCGTCTGCTAATAATTTTTTAGCTGCATCAACATCATAAGGTAATCTTTTATCTAACTCTTTTGTATATCCATTTACACCAGGAAAAGTTATAATTCCTGCAGGTTCACTAAGACCTCTCATTACTTTTTTCTTTATCGCCTCAATATCTATTGCTTGATAAAGAGCTTGTCTTACTTCTTTTTTCTTAAATGGGTTGTCTCCAGTATTTCCAGATCTTAGTTTATCTGCTGCTTGGTCCATACCTAAAAAGATTGTACGCATTTGAGCAGTACTAACTACTTCATGATCTGAAGAATTTCCAATTCTAGCCAAGTCTTGAACCGGTGCATCAGTAACTAAATCAACTTCACCAGATAACAATGCTGCAACTCTTGTAGCTGAGTTTTTAATTGGTAATAAGTGTATTTCAGTAACACTATTATCTTTCATCGAACCCCACCAATTACTATTTCTCTCAAATACTGTCTTAGTATTTGGCTCTCTTAAAGTAATTTTGAATGGTCCAGTTCCCATTGCATTAGTCGCTGAGAATGTTTCTTCTCCACCATCCCAGTTTTGTGACACTGTAGCTCCAAAATCAATAGACCATTTTTTAGACATTATAAATATATTTGATAACTGGTTTAAAAGAATTGGATTTGGTTTGCTGGTACTAATCTGTACGGTATAATTATCAATTTCTTTAACATCTGAAATTGTACTAATGTACTCTTTAAAATCTGATGTAGGTTGTTTTGCTCTCAATATACTAAATACAACATCTTTCGCTGTCATATTACTACCATCAGAAAATTTTACGTCTTTTCTTAAATTAAAGATCCATGTATTTGGATCTGTTGTTTTCCAATCGGTAGCTAGTTGAGGTTCAATACTCATATCTAAACCTCTTGTTACAAGCGCCTCATAAACTTGTCTTGAAACTTGAGTAGTAGGACCTTCATTTTGTGCATGAGGATCCAAAGTTAAACTATCACCCTGCATAGACCATTTAATTGTTTTCGCGTATGAATTTGTTGATACAAAAACAAATAAAATTGCAAAGAAAATTTTAATAAAATTTTTAAATTTCATTTTTCCTCCTAATTATTACAAATAAAATTAAACCTGATTAATGGGACAACTACAAGTGCAAAATAATTGCTTTAGTTGTTAAGAATGATCTCATTTTTGAACTTGGTATACAAAATTTCTGAATAATTATTCATTTTTTGCATATTTTTTTTCGCCTCAAAATCAAACTTTTCGAGCGCTCCTTTACCTAATTGCTTTTCCAAAGACATTTTATATTCTGGCACACACCCCCAATCATTTACAGTTGTATCCTTTATTTCAATATGAAATTGGATACCATAAGCATGATTTTTGTACCTAAATATTTGGTATTTCGTTTCATTCGATGATGCAATATGTGTAACATCCTTATTATTTTCTAAATTTTGAACCTCATAAGAATGCCATTGTAATGATGTTAACTTTTCTGGAAATTCTGAAAAAAGAGTATCGTATTCTTTTTCTTCTGAGAAATTTATATTTAACATTCCTATTTCTGGATTTTTTGTTCTAACAACACTTCCGCCTATTACTTCTCCGAGTAATTGACACCCAAGACAAAAGCCTAAATAAGGTTTTTCTAAATTAACAACAAATTCTTTAATTTTATTTTTTTCTTCAACTAACCATGGATATTCTTGCTCCATCCATGTGTCCATTGGGCCTCCCATACAAAACATTGCATCAAATTTATTTAAATCATTTGGTATTT
>CACHML010000017.1 GCA_902580945.1 uncultured Pelagibacteraceae bacterium
AAAATCTAAAATTGTTATTAGTATGTCTGACAATGAACTTGCTAGTAATGTTTTAGGAAACTATGGAAGAATTTTAGCAGAATACCCCTTTTTAAAAGATTTTAGAAAAAATAAATTGGAACAATTTATTAAAGTAGATGGTGTCAAAAATTTAATTAAGATAAAAGATAAAAAAAAACCTGTAGTATTTATTTCAGGACATTTCAATAATTTTGAATTGATGGCAATGCAAATTGAGAAACATGGAATAAATCTCGCTGCTATATACAGACCTTTAAATAATAGTTTTTTAAATAGAACGATGGAGCATATTCGAACCAAATATATTTGCAGAAATCAAATTAAAAAAGGGAGATCAGGAACTAGAAAGATTTTAGAAAATTTAAAAAAAGGTAACTCTATAGCTTTAATGATTGACCAAAGGGTTACTGAAGGAATTAAGATAAATTTCTTTGGAGATTTGGCCTCTACCACAACAATACCAGCGCAAATTATCAAAAAATATAATTGTGACCTAGTACCAATTTATATAGAAAGAAATAACAGATATTATTTCAAAATGTATGTTTCTCAGCCAATTTTGATAAATTCAAAGAAATCCAATGAAGAAATCTCAATACATTTAAATAAAATTTTAGAAAAAATGATATTAAAAAACCCTGATCAATGGATTTGGACACACGATAGGTGGAAAAAATAATTGAAATCTGGTTACTTTTCTTTTTTTACTGAAGCCTCAATATAGGAATAGTAAGCTTCTTGATCTTCAACATTCCAATAATTTAACTTCTCTAACGGAATTTTCTTTCCTGATATTGCACAAATAACGTGGTCTCCTGCTTCAATAATTTCAAAATTGTTAGGAAGGAATTTTAATTTTGCTAACTTGTTCATAATTTATAAGATATATATTTAAATATATGAAAATTGCAATTCTTGGAAACGGAGGGCGGGAACACTCTATAGCAGCTCAAATATCAAAATCAAAAAAACTAAACAAATTATATTGCTTACCAGGTAATGCAGGTACTAAATTTATTGCTGAGAATGTAGACCTTGATATTAATGATTTTGACATATTAGGAAAGTTTGTTGATGAACATAAAATAGATTTGGTAATTGTGGGACCAGAAAAACCTCTTGTTGAAGGTGTTGTAGACTTTCTTTCAAATAAAAACGTAAAAGTATTTGGGCCTAACAAAATTCCTTCTCAACTTGAGGGTTCTAAAATATTTACAAAAAAAATATGTAAAAAATATAATATACCAACTGCAAACTTTGGTGTCTTTAATTCTGTTTTAAATGCTAATAAATTTTTAAGTAGCTCAAAAATGCCTATAGTGGTTAAGGCAGATGGTTTGGCAGCAGGAAAAGGTGTTTATATTTGTGAAGACTATGAAAGCGCCAAAAATGCAATAGATGAAATTTTTAACGGAAAATTTGGTGTCGCTAATCAAGTTCTTATTGAAGAGTTTTTACAGGGAGATGAGATGAGTTACTTTGTAATATCTGATGGAAAAACATTTAAGAAATTTAATACTGCTCAAGACCATAAAAGAGTTGGTGAAGGCGATAAAGGTAAAAATACTGGTGGTATGGGAGCATACTCTCCGTCAGGACTTATAAACAAAGATTTAGATGTTAAAATTATTGAAAGCGTTGTTAAACCAACTTTTCAAGCAATTAAAGATATGGGAGAAGTATATAAAGGATTTTTGTATGTTGGCCTTATGATTAAAGATAATAACCCATATCTTGTTGAATACAATGTAAGAATGGGAGATCCAGAATGTCAAACAATTTTACCATTGCTTAAGACAGATCTATTAGAATTAATTTTAGCCTGTTGTGATCAAAACTTAGAAAACCAAAAAGTAGAGTGGAAAAATAAAAAAAGTATGAGCATTGTACTATGCTCTAAAGGGTATCCAGATACATATAAAAAAAATGTAGAAATTCCTAACTTAGAAAAAATTTCAATTAATAATAATACCTTTATTTATCATGCTGGTACTCAGTTGATTAATAATAAATTTTATTCAACGGGTGGAAGAGTACTTAATTTTGTAAGTATTTCTGATGACTTTAAGAAATCAAGAGAATCGGTGATTAATGAAATTGAAAATTTAAATTGGGGAAATGGTTTTTATAGAAAAGATATTGGTTTTAAAATTATAGATAAATGAGAATAATTTCAGGAGAATTTAAAGGAAAAAAATTATTAATTCCACTAGATAAGTCAACTAGACCATTAAAAGATATGGTTAGAGAGTCAATTTTTAATATTTTAGACCATTCAAACAAAATATCTACAAAAATACAAAATGCAAAAGTTTTAGATTTATTTTCTGGCACTGGATCATTTGGGATTGAGTGTTTATCTAGAGGAGCAACGGAAGTATTTTTTTTTGAAAATTACCATAATTCTTTGAAAATTTTAAAACAGAATATAATTTCTTTAAAACTGGAAACTAAAAGTACAGTATATAATTCTAGTGCTTACAATCTAAGAGACGCAGATTTACAAAATATGATATTTGATATAATTTTTTTGGACCCTCCATTTAAGGACAAAAAAATTCAAAGTTTAATTGAACAAATTAAGGAATTAAAAATTACTGATGTAAATTCTTTACTAATTATTCATAGAAATAATAAGTCAGATGATAAGATTTCTCAATATCTGAATGTAGTATATAAAAAAAAATATGGATTATCAAAAATTTTTTTTTGCAAATTAATCTAGTTAAGTATTTTTGATGTTTCAGTTTTAATTAGTTCAACAGATGGTTGGTTAAAAGGATTTATCTTCATTGCTCTTCCAAGCAAAATTGTTTCTAAAATAAAAAAAGAAAAAAGCTCACCTAAAGATTCTTCATTCCTTTTCAGCACATCAAAACTTCTGAAAGGTATTTTTTTTCTTCTAAAAACTATTTGAGTTGCTTGTTTTTGAGCTTGAATAATTTGACTCAAATTTTTATTTTTTAAATTTGAAAATTTACCAAATAGATTATTGTTATTTAATTTGCTTGATTTTTCTTTTATCACTCCAAAGAACGTGAAAAAATTATTTTTTGGTCCATCTAGATATAACTGCAGTAAACTGTGATTGTCTTTTGGCATAGATGAAATTATTGGAAAAATACCCTTATTTTTTTTACCTAAACTTTCAGCTATTAATTGCTGGTACCATTTAAATAGATTTTCTGAATCTTCATCATAATTTAAAATTACAGAATTTTTCTTTCCTTTAGAAATGCATTTTAAAATAAAGCTTACGTTATAAATTAATGAGTTTAAGAAAGATTTATTTTTAATTAAATAATTAAATCTTTTAAATTTTATTTCATCTAGCCCTAGTAGTTGAGCAGGCAACATTCCCACTTCAGATAAAACAGAGTATCTTCCCCCAATATAATTTTTATGCTCAACTATTTCTGCTTTCAATTTATTTGCTAATAAAGTTAAAAAACTCGATTTATCCTCTGTAATTACAATATTTTTATTTGTTTTCTGTGACATTAGAATTAAATTTAAATTTGAGATTGTTTCAAGCGTATTTCCAGATTTAGAAATAATTAAATTGATTGATTTTTTATTTGGTTCAAGTTTAATTTTATTATTAAGATTATTAAAAAATCTTATTTTTTTTTTAATTTTATATTTAAGAAAATCATGGATTGCCTCCATACCTAATATCGATCCACCCATGCCAATTAAATTGATATTTTTATAATTTTTGTATTTTTTTATTATACTTTTATTAAAACTATATTTATAGTTTGAAGATAGCGACTTAAGTAAAGAAGAACTTAAAATCAATTCTTTTTTTAGAATTTTATTTAATTTTTTTGCTACTTTTGTATTTTTTTTTAATATAAAATTTTTAAAAATTATATTTTTTGAAAACATTTTTTCACTTAATTTTTTTTAGGATGGAAGTCTCAATAGATGTTGACTCATTTGTACTTTTAATACTTTCGTCATTATTATTCTTAATTAAGTTTTTTATTTTAGATTGATCATTTAAAATATCCTTAGAAGATTTTGTGTTAATCTCTCCTGGCTCAGGCAATTTGTCAAAATCAGGTGGCATAACTAATGGATTTTTTTTATCAATTAAAAATTCATCTCCTTGGTCGGATCTTTTTTTTCCTTGCAAAGCTTCTCCAACAGATCCACAAGAATATAAATAAAATAATAAAAATAATAATTTAAAAATTTTAACAAATTTATTCATTTACTTTTTTATAACTTATAAATTCGGCCAGAATAAGCAAAATAATTCCTATAGTTATAAATATGTCTGCTACATTGAAAATAAACCAATGATAACCATTATAATTCAAGTCTATAAAGTCTGGTACAGCTTTATAATAAAGCCTATCAAATAAATTACCAAGTGAACCTCCTAAAATAACCAGTAAAAAATAGTATTTAATACCCTTTTCTTTTAGTAATAAATATATAATTACGAAGTTAACTAAAACAATCAAAGTTGTCACTAAATTATAAAAATACTCTTGATCTGAGGATAGCAAACCAAATCCTATTCCTTTGTTCCAAACTAAATAAAAATTTAAAATTGGATTTATAAAAATGTCAACTTGTCCTGTTTCCTCCAATATATTTAGAATAAATATTTTTGATAATCTGTCTAATAAAAAAATAGATAATAAAATTAAAAAACTTATTATTATTTTTTTTACGTTTTCATTTTTCATTTAACACTAAGATGCCCATGTCTCTTACATATTTCCTTACTTATTTTCCAACAAACAGGACACTTGCTACCTTCAGCTTTTGAACTGGTTATCTCAATTTCTTTTTCTAAATTAATATCATTAGAAATTAAAGCAGAAGATGTAATGCAAATTTCAGAGAAATCATGGTTTTTAGCTAAACTAAATAATTCTTTATCTTTTATGCTAATTTTTATGTTTGCCTCTAAACTTGAACCAATAATTTTGTTAGCTCTTTTGTTTTCGATACTAATATTTGCTTCATCTCTGATGAATTTTAGTTTATCCCACTTATCATTTAACTCTTCATTTTTCCACTGACAAGGAATTTTAACAAATTTTTGCAAATGAATACTTCCATCTTTATCTTCTTTATTTATTAAATGATAAATTTCCTCAGTGGTAAATGACAGGATCGGAGCAAACCATTTTAGTAAACACTCCAAAATTACTTTTAATATTAAGATACAAGCTGATCGCTTTTTGGAGTCTTTTGGATCACAGTAAAGAAGATCTTTTCTAATATCAAAATAAAATGCTGATAATTCTACAGTACAAAAATTCAATAATTCTTTGTATAAGTTATGAAAATTGTAAGATTTAAAATATTCATTAAAGCTTTCATTAATCACATATAATCTATGTAGCATATATTTTTCTAATTCGGGAATATTATCTAAATCAATTTTATTAAAATCTATTTTTGAGTACTCGTCTTGTATATTACCTAAAAGATATCTAAAGGTGTTCCTTATTTTTCTGTAAGACTCTGAGTGTTGGTCTAAAATTGAATAATCTATTCTTAAATCTTCTGCATAATTTGATGATGCAACCCAAATCCTTAATATATCTGCACCATATTTTTTTAGAATATCTTCAGGGGCTATTACATTTCCAGTAGATTTGGACATTTTGAGCCCTTTACCGTCAACTACAAAGCCATGAGATAAAATACTCTCAAAAGGTGCTCTTCCTCTTGTTCCGCATGACTCTAATAATGAAGAATGAAACCATCCTCGATGTTGATCAGAACCCTCTAAATACATTGATGCAGGCCATTTTAAATCTTTTCTCTTTTCTAAAACAAAAGAATGAGTTGATCCGCTATCGAACCATACTTCTACAATATCATTGGTCTTTTCAAAATCCTTTGCTTCATATTTTTTTCCAAGTAGTCTCTGAAAATCATCTTCAAACCAACAATCAGATCCCTCTTTTTCATAAATCTTTGCTATATTCTCAAAAACTTCCTCATCAATTAGAATTTCTCCATTTTTTTTTGAAGTAAATATTGGTAGAGGAACACCCCATACTCTCTGTCTAGATACACACCAGTCTGGTCTTGTCTCAATCATTGATTTAATTCTTTCTTTTCCTTTGCTAGGATAAAAAGTAGTATCATCTATTGCTTTAAGAGCTTTTTCTCTGAGCTTGTGACTTTCCATTGAAATAAACCATTGGGGAGTTGCCCTATGAACTAAAGGTGCTTTGGATCTCCAAGAATGAGGGTAAGAATGGTTTAGTTTACCATTACTTAAAAGACTTCTTAATTCTTTAAGCTTTTCGATAACATCATCATTAGCTTTAAAAATATGAGTTCCTTCGAATATTGGGATATTTTTTGTGTATCTGCCATCATCATCAACTGTTTCAATTGCTTTAATTCCATTGTTGATGCACAAATTAAAATCATCAGGTCCATGACTCGGAGCACAATGGACAATTCCTGTCCCTTGTTCAGTTGTTACAAATCTTGCCTCAAGCATTGGAACATCATAATCATAACCAATTTTATGAAATGGATGACTACAGATGGTTCCATCAAAGTCTTTTCCTTTGAATTGTTTTAATATATTGATTTTGTAATCTATATCTTTTGTAACAGATGGAAGAAGCTCTTTTGCAATAACTATTTTGTCATTTTCTAAAATATCTTTGTTTTCTAGCTCACATAAAACATAATCCAAGCTTTGATTGTAAGCTAATGCTTTATTTGCTGGAATTGTCCATGGGGTTGTAGTCCAAATAATAATATTAGAGCCAACTATTTCACTTATATTTGAATTTTTAACAGGAAATGCAGCATATATTGTATCAGACACATGATCTTTGTATTCAACTTCTGCGTCTGCTAAAGCTGTTTTTTCAACAGTTGACCAAAGAACAGGCTTATATCCTTTGTACAAACTTCCCTCTTTTAAAAATTTTCCAAGTTCCCTTACAATTTGAGCTTCGGCATCAAAACTCATTGTGGAATAGTAGTTTTCCCAGTCTCCTATTACTCCTAATCTTTTAAATTGATCTTTGTGAACATTTATCCATTTACTTGCAAACTCTCTACACTCTTTCCTAAACTCAATAATAGGTACATCATTTTTATTTTTTTTATTTTTTTTATATTGTTCCTCAATCTTCCATTCTATTGGTAGTCCATGACAGTCCCATCCTGGAACATAAACTGAGTCTTTGCCGTCCATTTGGTGAAATTTTATTATTATATCTTTTAAAATTTTATTTAAAGCAGTGCCCATATGAATATTGCCATTTGCATACGGTGGCCCATCATGTAGAATAAATTTTTCCTTTCCTTTACTTTGTAATCTCAGCTTTTTGTATAAACCTATCTTTTCCCAAAATTTTAAATACTCAGGCTCTTTGTTTGGTAAATTTGCCTTCATTGAAAAAGCTGTCTTAGGTAAATTTAAATGTTCTTTACTCATGATTTTTTTTAGCTTTCAAAATATCTTTTTTAATTTGATTTTTTAAATCACTGATACCTTGGAATTTTTTCTCTCCTCTAATAAATTTTAAAAATTCTACAGATAATTTTTTATTATAGAGATTTCCAGAAAAATTAAAAATGTTTACCTCTAAAAGTATTTTTTTTTGGTTAAAAGTTGGTCTGTAGCCTAAATTTGCAATACCTTTAAATACTCTTTTTTCATAATTAATTCTAGCTCTTACAGCATAAACTCCAGGTTTTGCTATTACATAATTTCCAATATCTATGTTGCAAGTTGGAAAGCCAATTTTTTTCCCCATCATTCTGCCTCTTTGGACCTTACCCTCAATCTCCCAATTTCTTTTTAGAAAAGTATTTGCTTTTGATAGATTTCCATTCTCAAGTAACTTTCTAATTACCGTAGATGAAATAATTTTATTATTTTTCTTTAAAGGATTTGGCTTTATTAAAGTATAACCAAAATTATTTTCATATTTTTTAAGTAATTTAACGTCTCCTTTTCTTTTAAAACCAAACCTAAAGTTGTTACTTACAAATATGAATTTAGATTTTAGTTTTTTTGATAAAATATTTTTAATAAAGTTAATGTAGGTAATTTTTGAAAAATTTTTATTAAAGTTTTTATTTATTACAAAATCAACACCGAATTTATTTAAAATAATAACTTTTTGATTAAAATTTGATAATCTATAATTTTTAATTTGCTTATTAAAAAACATTTTAGGAATGGGATCAAAAGTAACAACACCTATTTTATATTTGTATTTAGTTTTATATTTTTTAGCTAATTGAAATAGCTTTTGATGTCCTGAGTGCAAGCCATCAAAGTTTCCTATCAAGATAATAGAATTTTTAAATTTTTTTGGAATATTGAAATGATTAAATATCTTAGTTTTTTTTACCATTTTAATTCACTCTGAAAATAATTAATTTTTGCATCGTAATTTTTTATCACATTTTCAATAGATAACTTTTGAATTTCATGTCTATGTATACCACCTGAGATTAATAATGAATCAAAATTTTGAGTCATAGCTCCTTTAATATCTGTGTTTAAATTATCTCCAATACATAGAATTTTTTTATTTTCTATATTTGCAGCAAGTTTATAAATAGGTGAATAAGGTTTGCCGAAATATATTACCTCTCCATCAATTTCCTCAAACAATTTAGCTATTGATCCTGCGCAGTACTCTCTTTTATTCCCTCGATCAACTATTAAATCTGGATTGGTGCATATCATTTTTTTTGATATTTGGGTTGATAGATAATTTTTATAATATTCCAAATCATTTTCATGTTCCTCGAAAAGTCCTGAGCATAATATATAATCTGATTTATCTATATCGTTGACTTTATGATTTTCAAATTTTTTAAATAAATCAAAATCTCTTGGGGGTCCTAAATGAAAAAATTTTTTGTTATTAAAATTTTCTAAAATATATCTAAGAGATGCCTCTCCAGATGTAAAAACTGTTTCTAAAAACTTATTCAATCCCATTTTTTTTAAGGTATTAACCACGGTGAGATTTGGCCTTGGAGCATTTGTAAGTAATACAAATTTTTTATCATTTTTTGACAATTCTTCTAAAACTTTTACTGCATTGTCATTTAGCTTTATTCCATTATGAATTACTCCCCAAATATCGATGAAAAATAAATCATACTCACTTGCAATGGATTTTAAGCCTGTTAGCTCTATATTTTTAATCATATTTCAGATATAGCTTAAAAATCTAATAAATTCTTGAATTTTCTGCTTCATATATTTAATTCAAGATCTTGAAATAACAGTCACATGCATCTATATGAACTCTTATTTAAAGGAGTATTTATGAAGTTTAAACCGTTGCACGATAGAGTATTAATCGAAGTATTAGACAGTAGTGAAAAAACTGCCGGAGGAATTATCATACCTGATTCTGCCCAAGAAAAACCACAAGAAGGAAAAGTAGTTGCAGTTGGTGGTGGATCAAAAACTGAGGATGGAAAAATTATACCAATGGATGTTAAGGTTGGTGACAAAGTTCTTTTTGGCAAATGGTCAGGGACTGAGGTTAAAATAGATGGTAAAGAGTATAGCATAATGAAAGAGTCTGATATTATGGGAATTTCTACATCTAAATAAAATTAAAATATAAGGAGAGTTTAATAATGGCAAAAATAGTTAAGTTTGATTCAGATGCTAGAACAGCAATGCTGAAAGGAGTAGATATACTTGCAAATACAGTAAAAGTTACTCTTGGACCTAAAGGTAGAAATGTGGTGATTGATAAATCATATGGTGCACCAAGAACAACTAAAGATGGTGTATCAGTTGCGAAAGAAATCGACCTAGATGACAAATTTGAAAATATGGGCGCTCAAATGGTTAAAGAAGTTGCTAGCAAAACAAATGATGAGGCTGGAGATGGAACAACTACAGCGACTATATTAGCTCAAGCAATAGTAAAAGAGGGCTGTAAATATGTTACGGCTGGAATGAATCCGATGGATGTAAAAAGAGGAATTGATGCCGCGGTAGAACATGTGAAAGAAAAATTAATCTCCTCAGCAAAAAAAGTCAAAGATAGTGATGAAATTGCGCAAGTTGGTACAATTTCCTCAAATGGAGATAAAGAAATTGGAACTATGATTGCGAAAGCAATGCAGAAAGTTGGTAATGAGGGTGTCATTACTGTCGAAGAAGCAAAGAGTATTGAGACAGAACTTGATGTTGTTGAAGGAATGCAATTTGATAGAGGATATTTATCACCGTACTTTGTAACTAATGCCGAAAAAATGACAACTGAGCTTGAAAATCCATTAATTCTTTTGCATGAAAAAAAATTAACAAATCTTCAACCAATGGTTCCACTTTTAGAAGCTGTAGTTCAAGCAGGAAGACCTTTAATGATTATATCTGAAGATGTTGAGGGTGAAGCTCTTGCAACTTTAGTTGTAAATAAATTAAGAGGAGGTTTAAAAGTAGTTGCAGTAAAAGCTCCAGGGTTTGGTGATAGAAGAAAAGCAATGTTAGAGGATATCGCTATCTTAACCGGTGGTCAGGTTATATCGGAAGATCTTGGGATTAAACTTGAAAACGTAAAAATTACAGATCTTGGATCAGCTAAAAGAGTAAAAGTCGATAAAGAGAATAGTACTATTGTTAGCGGCACTGGAAAAAAATCTGACATTGAAGCAAGATGTGCTCAAATTAAGCAACAAGTAGAGGAAACTACTTCTGATTATGATAGAGAGAAACTTCAAGAACGTTTAGCTAAGCTAGCAGGAGGAGTTGCAGTGATTAAAATTGGTGGTGCAACTGAGGTAGAAGTAAAAGAGAAAAAGGATAGAGTAGAAGATGCACTGAACGCTACAAGAGCTGCGGTTGAAGAAGGAATCGTTGTTGGTGGTGGATGTGCACTTTTATATGCTTCTCAAGACCTAGACAAAGTGAAAGCTAAGGGTGCCGACCAAAAAGCTGGGATAGATATTGTGAAGAGTGCACTTCAGGCTCCAATTAGACAAATATCCACAAATGCGGGCGTAGATGGTTCTGTTGTTGTTGGAAAACTTTTAGAAGCGAATAAAGTTTCTCAAGGTTACGATGCTCAAACAGAGCAATATGTTGATATGTTTAAAGAAGGAATTATTGATCCTGTCAAAGTTGTAAGAACAGCTTTACAAGATGCTGCTTCAATTTCTGGATTATTAGTTACAACTGAAGCTATGGTTGCTGACAAACCTGAAGAAAAAGATGCTGCTGCAGGTGGTATGCCTCCAGGAGGAATGGGTGGTATGGGAGGAATGGGTGGAATGGGAATGTAATCGTTCTGACTCATTTAAAAATTTTAAAAGGGCAGTTTTTACTGCCCTTTTTTTTTATCTTTACAAAATCTTTAGTGATGAATTTATAAGAATGATTATCAATTAACATGACTTTAAGATAAATCCTGTTTCGTTAACATATTCCCTGCATTTCTCTCTTTGATCTTGTTCATTGTTTGGTTTGTAAAATGAGTCTGGGTTCAATTGTAAATAAATCAAATTATAATAGTCGTAGTGTCTATCTGTAGAGTGAACAGTAATAATTCTGTTATTATCAAAATCAATTACTACTTGTTGTCCGGCAAAACCATCCATCATTAAAATAGGTCTGTTTTCAATTCCGATAGGATCAAAAAGAAACTGACCACCATAAGTTTGTGCAGCGTTATGGTTACCTCTTAACTTGCTATACTCACCATGCTGTCTATCAACTCTATTTTCATACATTGTCTTTAAGTATTTACCAACGCAAGTATCATTGTTCCAATGATCTAATACTAATTTTGCAATTCTTAAATAGTCATATCTTTGAGCATAAAAAGAATATCGACCGTATTCGCCGGATTTTCTGTTACCATATTTGTGTTTTTCTAATGACTTACCAAAATAAACCCTATTTTTGACTTTTGCGTCTTCAACAAATACTTTGTGAAGTAATTTTTCCCAATCATCATCAGTTTTGTAAATAACATAATTCATAACAACATTAGTTGTCAAAGCACTATAGTTAAAATTAAGACCAGGTTCTAAACCCAAATGCTTTTTACCTTTGAAGTATTTTTTCATAACTTTTTTAATAGGAATGGTATTTGTATTTGGACCTTTGCCTTTAATTGGATTATCCTTTCCATAAATTCTATCACCGATTATTACATCATCACCTGCTTGCATGTTAAGAAGGTTAATTAATTTTTGATTTTCATACAAAGTATCAGCAACTGTTGGGTAATCTATTCTATCAAAAACTGTATGATTGATGTAACCATCACATATAGCATAACCGGTAACAAGACTGACTAAACTTTTACCTACTGAATGTGAGGGATAGTAACCTCTTCTGTATTTACTTTTTCTATTTTGATCGACTAAAATTTTATTATTTTCAAATAAGATATAACTTACAAGACCTGTTTTCTTATCTTTAAGTTGTTCTTCAACTAATTTAGATAAATCGTTAGTTTGTATCCTTCCGATACTGTTTCTGTAATTAACGAAGATGGTAGTTTGTAAATCAAACTCAAACTCATACGTATCATTTTTCTTATCACCTATTTTGTATTTATACATACAATCAAAACAGTATTTTTCATTAGCATGATGAGCAAACGTTACACCGATCATCGTAAAGAAAGACAGAATAAGATAAATAATTTTAGACATTTATTATTTGAATATTTTAATTTAACTCAACTCCCAGACTAAATCACCTTTCTGTTTGCTTTTTATTTAAGTTGATGCTGGATTGAACACTTAAATAAGCAAGTATTGGCGTACAAGAAATGTGAATGTAATCGTTCTCACTCATTTAAAATTCTAAAAGAGCAGTTGTTACTGCCCTTTTTTTTCCCGAACCAAAAATCTGCGATGAACTTTTCAATGAATGTTCAATGAACTTTTAAAATTTATAAATTTATATAGGTTTGCACTTTGAATAAGCTGAATAAATAGTACCTCTACTCATTCCTGATGATTTCCAATTCCAAAATTGATTAGTCTCTAAATTATGTGTTATCACTGTCGAGTATTTTCCCCAACCTTTCCAATCAATAACCAGAATATTTTCAATATATCTATTTGGATTTTTTACCTCAATTTTATCAATTATTATTCCAACACTACCGGTAGAAGACACTATTTTTGAATTATTGAAATCTATTGTTGTAGTAATTGCTAATTCATTTATTCCAATTATATTTCCATTTATATCAATTTTTGTATGTAACTTCGGATTGCAGATCCAGTCATTAGAAATATTCCACATAGGAGTTGATTTTACTTGCTGAGTCGAAATTATCAAAAAAATTATACAAAGAAGTGCTTTTTTCATTAAACTAATTTAAAATTTCATCAAATATTGATTCTAGATTTTCTTTTTTCCTTGTTTCATTGGATTTCGTAACAAAGCCAAGTTCTAATAAAATAGTTATAAGTTGATCATAAGAAATTTTTCTTTTTAATTTTGATTTATTTTTTTTAATAGGATTAATTTGATTATTCCAGACTATAAACCTCTGGTTAGAGAATAAGTAACATGGCTGTTTATATTTGGCCTCACATTTTGTTTTATTTCGTTTAATAGGTCCAGAACCTGAGTAACCTTTATAATTGGTATTTTTATTAATAATAAAATAAGAATTATTATGATCAGCTGTAATGAAAAAATTTATTGGATTATTTTGAATTCCAGTAGTTATATAAGAATAAAAATCTTGAATTATTTTTTCTGATAATTCTAATTGTCCTTGTCCATTATTTACTGTCGAAACTGCGTAAGATAAATTTTTAAAGTTTATTAAAATAAATATAAATATTAATTTTTTTACCATTTTGCTAAATTAATTTTTAATATTTAAATTTAATTTATCAATAATTGTATTTACATCAGGGTTAATGAAATATGGTGCCATTTCCATAAATGAAAGAGGTGTTTTTGGTTCAATTTTGACACTTATTTTTTTTGAACCATTTATGAATTTTACAACAGCTTGGCGATACTGATTAAACACTCTGGTTTTTTGAGAATTAATTAAATAAGCATCCATTTGTTTAATTAAATCAGATTTAAAAGCTCCTACAGAAGTATTTGAAGTTTGAGCTGCGAGATTTAACAACTTATCCCTTAATGAATTATCTAATAGAGTTAATCCAATTTTTTTAACTCTTATATTTGTTGAAAGATAAGCTAAAAGAGCATCATCAGTGAAATTAGTTATTTGATTGAGATCTAGACCCGAAAAAGTTGATTCAAAATTTAATGATGCAGCATCAGTTATTCCAATATCAATATCAAAATTTAAATTGCTATTTTTTTCTAAACTGTAATTTGTACCAAAATCAAATTTAACAAAATTATATCCCAACATTGCAAAATATGTAGAAAACTCGGGAGAAACTTCATTAATATTTATGTCTAAACCTTTTACGTCAAAACCAAACTCTGTCAAAAATTTCTGCTGGTTTTTGTTATCTATATAATCAAATTTAATGCTATTTAAATTAACATTATCCAAACTTAATAATTTTTTCTTTGTCACAGGATCTTTTATTGAAGCATTTTGAGTTTTACCACTTCCAAGAGAGTCTAATATATTAATAAAAATTTTATAATCCATGTTATCAATATTTTTTGGATCAATTTTTTGAGCAATTTTAATTATTTCATTTTTATCAAACCTAACGTCTTTTACATCAGAATATTCATATGTCACCTCAGTGTTCAAATTATAATCAATATCAAAAGAATTTTTTACATACCAAGAACCCCAATCAAGAAGAGAGATGTCTGACCCTTCTGATTTTTCATATCCGAACTCTCTATTTTGACTATCTAATACTAAATTAAAGTTATCAGTTATAAATTTATCTATTGAAAAACTAAAAGCTGCTGCAATTAGATCGACTTGATCTTGTTTTAAATCAAATTTATTTGCATTTTTACTTACAATACTTACATTGTTTGAAAAATCATTAAATTCTAATTTTTTTATAATTATGCCAGAAGCAAATTGATTTTTTTCAATTGAACCAGAAAATTTTTCAAAGCTTATTTCATCAAACCATTTTTTTTCTTTAAATACAGAAGTATCAAATTTCAGATTCTCAATACTTTCAACAATTTTATAAAAAACTTTTTTATTTAAGTTTTTTATTTTTAAATTTTTAAAATCGATAAAATCATTTGGAAAACTTGAAGTTAAAGATGCAAAGCTACCATCTATTTCTATCAATCTATCTCCTGATGAAAATTTTACACTTCTTAAATCAATATTGGGAATTCTTAATAAAGACCTAACTAAATCTTTTTGAAA
>CACHML010000018.1 GCA_902580945.1 uncultured Pelagibacteraceae bacterium
ATATAGAGAAGGAAATCTTATAGCTTGTGACTGTGTTTGCACCCATATTTTTAGAAAGATCAATTAATAATCCAATTCCCCATTGTACAAAAAATGTTCCTGAATGAATAAATACATTTATAGAGGTTAATGATTTTCCAGCAAGATTTTGAGGAAAACTTAATGCTAAGGCAGGTTGTGTTAAAGATAGAACAATTGACGATAAAATATAAAGAGTAAACATTATAGCCCCTGCATTTTGGCCCATTATTATTATAGAAAATAAAACTACATAACTTATTGGCAAACCAATCTTTACAATCTTTATGCTGTCAATGCCTAAAGATGAAAATTTTGGTAAAATATATCCCCAAAACATAAATGCAAATAACATTGTTATATTTATCCAAAACAAGCCTGTAGCACTATCAAGTGGAGAATAACCCGTAACATTTAACATCCAAGGACCTGCCCATAAAGTTTGTACTGCTTGAACGCCTCCGTAATTTAAAAAACATAGTGGAATTAAACTTATGAAAAATTTATTTTTCCATACATCCGAAAGATTTCCTTTCTCCTGAGTTATTGTATTTTTAGGATCGTTATTCCAAGATGGGGTAAAAACTAAAATTAAAATAATACTTAATAAAATCAAAATTGAAATTAAAAGAAAAATAGATCTCCAGCCGATCATCGGTAGTAAAATTTGTACTGGTAATGTTGAAATTACAAAACCAAAACTTGCTACCATCAACATCCATGAATTTGCTCTTTGCTGATATTTTTCTTCAAACCAAACACGATAACCAGTCAAAGGTCCCATTAGACATGCTGCAACACCAACACCAATAAAAAATCTAGAAATTAACAATCCTGTAAAACTTTTTGCAAATGCAAAAGAAATGGTACTAATCAGAGCTATCAATAAAAGATATGCTACGACTTTTTTTGGGCCATACTTATCAAGAAGTAAACCTGCTGGTATTTGCATTAATGAAAATCCTAAAAAATAACCACCTGCTAGCAGCCCAAGGTTACCCGCTGATAAATCAAATTCACTTGTTAAAACTGGAGTGAGTGTGGCAGTAATTGATCTTAATAAATTAGAAATAAAAAAGCCAAAGGCAAATACACAAAAAATTAAAATACTTTTATTTGCTTTACTAATCATTTATATCTCTCTACTTAATCATTACTATGAATAATCAATCAACAAAAGATAAAGATGCACGATCGTCGAATTCAATGGCAGCGACTTCTCATCCATTGGCCACTGAAGAAGCATTAAAAATACTTAAAATGGGAGGAAATGCAGTGGATGCCTCTATTGCTGCATCAATTGTTTTATCAGTTGTTGAACCTAACGCAACAAGTATCGGTGGTGATTGTTTTGCAATTGTTAAAATGAATAATAAAGATGCAGTATCTTTTAATGGATCTGGTTTGGCTCCAGAAAAATTAAATTATGATTTCTTTAAGGAAAAAAATATAGATAAAATTGGATTAACAAGTCCTCATTCGGTAACTATACCTGGAGCAGTTCATGCTTGGGAAACTATCCATAAAGAATTTGGCAAACTTGATTTTGAACAATTATTTTCAGGAGCAATTGATATTGCAAAAAATGGCCATAAAATTTCTAAAGTAGTATCGCAAGCTTGGCATAACAGTTTAAATAAAATTAATGGAAATGAGAATTCAAAAAAAATTTTTTTAAGAGATGGTCGTACATATCAAGAAAACGAATTAATGAAAAATATTGCGTTGGGAGAAACGCTTGAGGCAATTAGTAAAAAAGGAAGTAAAGAATTTTATGAAGGTGAAACTGCAAAAGATATAATTGAAAGTTTAAATGAATTAGGAGGCGTTCATACTTTTGAAGATTTTTCTAAGCAGAAAACAATAAGATCAGAAACTATCAAATCTTTATATAAAGGTGATTTTATTCATCAATGCCCTCCTAATGGACCTGGTGTTACGGTATTAGTTATGATGAAATTATTAGAAAGACTTAACATTCAAAACTATAAATTCAACAGCGTAGAAAGATTTCATCTTGAAGCAGAAGTTACAAAACAAGCCTATAAAGTTAAAGAAACAAGTTTGGGTGATCCAAGTTTTGCAAATATTAATTTGGATGAAATTTTAAGTGATAAAAATATTGAAGATATTTTTAATAAAATTAATCTAAATTCATGCAGTGATGTTGGTGACTTAAATATTCCAGCTCACCCAGAGACAATTTATCTAACGGTAGTAGATAAAGACTTAAATAGCGTATCAATAATCAATTCTGTTTGTTATGTTTTTGGATCAGGGATTACAACAAATAAAAGTGGAATACTTTTGCATAATAGAGGTACAAATTTCAGAGTAGAGCATGGACACCCTAACTGTATTGCTGGCTTAAAAAGACCATTGCATACTATTATTCCAGGTATGGTCATTGATAAAGATAACAACGCAACCTTAAGCTATGGTGTTATGGGTGGTCAATATCAACCAGTCGGACAAGTTCATGTTTTAAATAATATGATTGATTATGGGATGGGACCGCAAGAAGCTTTAAGCTTTCCTAGAGCATTTCATTTTAATAATATTTATAAGCTCGAAAAAACTGTTGATAAAGAGATTTTTCATGGTCTTAAAGAAGTAGGTCACAATGTAGAATATATTGATGGTACACATGGTGGAGGGCAAGCAATAAAAATTAATAGAAGCGAAGGTGATCTATTAGGTGGATCAGATCCTAGAAAAGATGGGTACGCTAAAGGATATTAGAAGTGTCAAAAAGAATTGTTAAAAACATTTTTGAAAATAGTGAAAATGATAAAATTGCAATTTCTTCTGAAAACAATTCAAAAATTAGTTACAGAAATTTAAAAATATTTGTTGAAGATATTTCAAAACAATTATCAGGAAATGGTATATCTAATAAAGATAGAGCCGCAATAGTTCTACCGAATGGACCATCTATGGCCACTAGTTTCTTAGGAATTTCAAGTTACATGTCTGCTGCTCCTCTTAATCCATCATATAAATCAGAAGAGTATGAGTTTTATCTTAAGGATTTAAATCCTAAAATAATTATTGTTGAAAAAAATTCAAATAATCCGTCAGTAGAAGTTGCAAAAAAATTAAATATAGAAATTTGTGAATTAAAAATCCATAAAGATCAACCTGAAGGTTTGTTTGATTTATTTGATAACAAAAGTGATTATTCATCCCCAAACGAAAATGATGAGGCTTTAGTCCTGCATACTTCAGGAACTACCTCAAGGCCAAAAATTGTGCCGTTATCTAATAATAATATTTATTCATCTTCTGAAAATATTTCAAAAAGTTTAAGTCTTACAGATAATGATCATTGTTTAAATATTATGCCATTATTTCATATTCATGGACTTATAGCAGTTTTAGCGACATCAATGAAAGTTGGTGCATCAGTATGTGCCTCTAGCGGTTTTAATGCATTAAAGTTTCTTGATTTAGCTAGATTAGAAAAAATTACTTGGTATTCAGGCGTACCAACTATGCATCAAGCAATCTTATTAAGAGCAAATAAAAATAAAGAGGCAGCAAAAAACTTAAATTTAAGATTAATTAGATCTTCCTCAGCTTCATTACCTCCTGCTGTATTTAAAGATTTAAATGAAGCATTTAATTGTCCTGTTATTGAGGCATATGGGATGACTGAAGCAACGCATCAAATGACGTCAAATCCATTACCACCAAAACAACAAAAAGCAGGATTTGTAGGCCTACCAGCAGGTCCAGAAGTATGTATTATGAGTGAAAATGGTGACATAATGAAACAAGGTGAAGAAGGCGAAGTATGTATAAAGGGTGAAAACGTAACACTTGGCTATGAAAATAATGAAGAAGCAAACAAAACAAGTTTCACAAATGGTTGGTTTAGAACTGGTGATCAAGGATATTTTGACAAAGACGGATATTTGAAAATTTCAGGAAGATTGAAAGAAATAATTAATAAGGGTGGAGAAAAAATATCTCCTTTAGAGGTTGATAATGTTTTAATGGATCATCCATCAATAGACCAAGCTGTATGTTTTGGTTATGAGGATAAAATGCTTGGTGAAAATATAGCAAGCGCTATAATTATTAAGTCCGGAGAGATGTGTTCAGAAGAAGATGTATTAAAATATGCTCAAGAAAAATTAGCAAAATTTAAAATTCCTAAGAAAATTTTTTTTGTAGATGAAATTCCAAAGGGAGCAACTGGTAAGTTACAAAGAAACGTTTTAGCAAAAAAATTTGGTTTAAGTAGTTAATGACAAAAATTTGTATATTTGGTGCAGGATCTATCGGTGGATATTTGGCAGCTTGTTTAAGTAAAACAAATATAGATTTATCTCTTATAGCTAGAGGACCACATAAAAAAGCGATAGAAGAAAATGGATTGACATTAATTAAAGAGGGTAGGTCTGAAAACTTTAAATTAAAAGTAACCGATGATCCCAAAACATTAGATGTACAAGACTATATATTTATTTCCGTAAAGGCTCATGCAATTTCAAATATTGTTGATTCACTAAAAAATATTATTGGAGAAAAAACTTCGATTATATCAGCTGTAAATGGCCTTCCTTGGTGGTATTTTTATAAAGCAAATACTGGAACGAATTTAGACAACCATCATATTGATAGTGTGGATCCCGAGGGAAAAATATGGAAACATTTAGATCCAGCAAAAGCTATTGGTTGTGTTGTTTACCCAGCTGCTGAAATAACCGAACCAGGTGTAATAAAACATAATGGAGGAGAAAGATTTACTCTTGGTGAACCTGATGGATCTAAATCAGAAAGACTTAAACTCATTGCTGATTTATTAATTGCAGGCGGCTTAAAAGCTCCTCAAAAAAGTAATTTAAGAGATGAAATTTGGATAAAACTCTGGGGTAATTGCTCATTTAATATTATTAGTGCTCTTTATGATAAAACCTTAGATGAAATTGGAAATGATCCAAAATTGTTAAAAATAGTAAGAAAATTGATGGAGGAATGCCAACAAGTAGGTGAAAAAATTGGTGTAAAATTTAATGTTTCTATTGATCATAGAATAAATGCTGCGATTTCTATAAAGGGTCATAAACCATCAACAACTCAAGATTTACATGCTAAACGTCCATTAGAAATTGATCCAATTATTGGTTCTCTTATTGAAATTGGTAACAAAGTTAACATCAAAACCGAATATTTAAAATCTGAGTACGAAAAATTAAAAACAAAAGCGGAAAATCTTGGTTTATACGAAAGATCAAAATTAATTGATCAAATCACAAAATAATTAAAAGTTTAAAGATATATCTCTGTGGATAGAATTACATTTAGAAACATATATAGCTTGTTCTTTCGTAAGTTTTGATTGCAATCTTAATCCAATAGTCTCACTAATAACTTTGTCATGAGCATTTATTCTATCCAAATATTTTTTCTTGAAATTTTTTCTCCAACTAACTTCTTGCTCAAATAACGCAATAGTATCGACCGTTGAGGATTGAAGTTTTTCAAAATCAACTTCGTCCTCATCCATTAAAGTGATAAGATAATCTAATTTATCGGCAAACTCATCAGATCCAGAAATTTCTCCAACTTTTTCAAATATATTATCTATAAACTCTATTGCATCAATGTAACCTCTGTTATCTATTTTATTTTTAAGAAGTTTCATTTCTTGCTCTAATTCTTCAAATTTTTCACCATCATTTATAAAACTCTTAATCAACAATAAATCTTCGTAAGCATTATCAACTGTTTTTCGATATTTTCTTGTTGCAAGATTTTTAGCTTTATTAATTTTATTAAATTCATCATTTTTTGATTTCCATTCTTCTGGGATTTGACTACTTATCTCGTCTATTTCTAGTTTCACATTTTCAATTTTTTGTTCAAGTTTGTTTTTATCTGAAACATCTTCGTCATCTAAGTTTCTAATCTCAGCTTTATACTTATCTATCTTTTTATTTAATTTTAAAATCTTCTTTTGTTTCTTTCTTGTTTTAAAATGTAAGTCTCTGTAATCGACTGCATAATCGTTATATAATGTCTCTGTACTTTTAACTTCATTAACAAGTTCAAAAGAGTACTTAGAATTATCAACATGGCGTTGGAAATAACTTAATTTATCTGCTGGTAAATTTGCAAGAATAATGTCGTCAAAGTCAGTTATACTTTTATTTATTACATCAGCATTATTAGAGTAGTTTGCAAATTTATACTCTTGTAAGCAATATTGTAGTTTTGGATTCATCGGCGGTGGAGCAACATTAGATGTTAAATAAACCCTGTTTGGTAAATAATTTACTAGACTAGGGTATGCGCCCACAATTCCTAAACCGATAAGTTGTAAGATAATAAAAGGAACAACACCTTTCCAGATATCTAATGTTTGGACCACTTTTGGAGCTACACCTTTTAAATAAAATAAAGCAAATCCAAATGGCGGTGTTAAGAAAGAAGTTTGTAAATTAACACCTATCATTACTCCAAGCCATACGGCTGTAACATTTGCTCCTGTTTCAGCTAGCAATATTGGTGCAATTATTGGTACAACAACAACTGCAATCTCAATAAAATCTAAAAAGAAACCTAACAAGAAAATTACAATCATGACCACAACAAACTGAGTCCAAAAACCTCCTGGTAAATCTTGAAGAAAATCTCTTACTAATTCCTCACCACCAAATGCTCTAAAGCCTGATGTAAGCATCGCAGCACCAAGAAGGATTATAAATACCATTGAAGTAGTAATACAAGTCTCAGTAACTACTTCTTTTAAAACGTTTTCAGTTTTAAAAGTTCTCCAAAAACTCCATGCAATACCATAAACGAGAATTGCTACAAAAAATGCGGTAATATAGATAGCACCTAAATTTCTTTCTTCTAAATTTTTAACATTAAGTTCATATGTTGATGCAAGAAAGGTAATAGGTATTAATGATCCAATTATAAGAATTAAAGGATAAAATGCACTTTTCTTACCTTCAAATAATCTATAACCAGCCATCAACGTTGCACCAATTGCTCCAATTGAACCAGCTTGGTTAACTGTTGCTATACCCATCAAAATTGAACCCAAAACTGCAAAAATAAGTGCAAGAGGAGGAATAATTATAACAATTACTCTTAACCAAAATTTAAAATTAAATTCTCCTTTAAATGGAACTGGTGGGGCTACACCTTTTTTTATTCTCGCATAGAAAAATACATAGATCATGTAAAGCGCAACTAAAACGAGACCAGGCAAAAGAGCACCAAGGAACATATCACCAGCACTTGAAGACCCAACTCTAAATTCTCCTGGCATGTTAAATTCTCCAGTGACTGCTTTGTAATCATTTTGACGGATGTTGTTTGCAACATCTGATGCGCTAGCTAATTGGTCAGCAATAATGATTAAAACTATAGATGGGGGTATTATTTGACCTAACGTTCCAGATGAACATACGATACCACTGGCAAGTTTCCTATCGTAGTTGTTATTTAACATAGTAGGTAATGAGATTAATCCCATTGCAATAACGGTTGCCCCAACAATACCTGTAGTTGCTGCCAACAATGCTCCAACAAAAATTACTGAAATACCAAGACCACCAGGAATTGGACCAAATAATTGACCCATTGTTATTAATAAATCTTCTGCAATTTTGGATTTTTGCAGCATAATTCCCATAAAAATAAACAAAGGAATTGCAATTAGGGTGTCAGTTTCAACATCCCAATAATTACTCCTAAAGTTTGTAATTCCAGCAACAAGCCATTCTATCGGACCATCAACTGCAAAATAAGCATCTGCATCACCTTCAAATAAATATCCAAAAAATGCAGCTAATCCAATTGATATTATAGCTGAACCAGGAAGCGCAAATGCTACAGGATATCCTGAAGCAAGAGCAACTATCATTATTAAGACTAAAACTGCTAAGAAAAATAGTTCCATACTTTAATTTTCCTTACCATTTAAAATTTTATAACTACTACCCATGAAATAGCTCGTAAATTGTAAAAGCATGGTAACTGCAAATACTGCTAAGTATACAGCCATCAAATATAAAAGGTATAAACCATTAGATCCTTGTTGCGTAACTTCAAAGGCAACCACCGGTCCATTTATAATACTTGCTTTTCCATTAAGTCCTAAAAATAAAACTATCAATACAAGTGGAACACCTAGAAGAGCAGAGCCTAAAAGATTTGTCCAAGCTTTTTTTCTTTCACTAAACGAAGAGTATAGCACATCTACTCTTACATGACCTTCGTGAATTAAAGCATAAGCACTTGCAAATAAATATAGTGCAGCATACCAGAAACGAACAAGATCTCCTTGAAAAGCTTGCTCGTAAGAAAATATAAATCTAGATAAGACAATTATAAATTCACTAACAACAACTAAAACTGCTAACCAAATAAAACCAACAGATTTTGTAAAGTAACCAATTACAAATGAAATTAATATAATTGGAAAATGTATAAATGTAATTCTTTCTGGTGATTTCACCATAAAGGCTTTTACTTCTGGACTGAATATTGCTTCCCATAATCTTTCAACAACCATGAACGAAATTATAAAGTCTGCAACACCAACTAAAAAGACTGCCCAAAAAGATGACCTAACCAAATAAGCTGAAAATTTTGATAGTATCTCTGAGTCTCGTTCTAAAGTTTGAGAGAAAGTTTTAAAAACATAAATTATTACAGCTACAATGCATATTAAATATACTCCAATCTGCATGAAACCGTAATTTAAAGCAGATCCATCAAGTGCCTTTCTCTTGAAACCAAACATTTCATAATGAGAGAAAATTTTCTTAACTCCAGGCCAATCACTCCAAACTGTTAAAACATTATTTATTAGGAATGCTAGGGTGAAAGCTAATACTGAGTAGCTTAAAATTCTTAGGTATAAAGATATTTTACTGCTTTCTGAACTCATATGAATTTAATTTCTATTAGTAATACTTAATTTTAAAATAAAAAAAAGGGCCCCAAAAAGGGCCCTTTTAATTATCAAATTAAGTTTGATTACATTCCTAAAGCTCTGTTTCTTTGAGAAATGTACGGTGAATCAGACAAGTTAGTCCAAGATCCAATGTCTTTTCTTGCTTTTAAGAAGCTCGAATGAACTCTTTCAGCAAGACCACTGCTAGCTCTTGTTTCTTCAAACACTTCGTTAGCAGCCGATGCAAAGCCATCGTATACCTTGTCGCTAAACTTCTCTAGTTTAACACCATGATCATTGATCAATCTAGCTAAAGCTGCACCATTTTTAGCATTGTACTCAGACATCATCACGTCGTTTTCCATTGCTGCAGCAGCTTCAATCAATAATTGATCTGATTTATTTAAGCTTGTGAACCAAGATTTGTTTGTTCCGCATGCTAACATTGATCCAGGCTCGTGCATACCAGGATAGTAGTAGTATTTAGCAGCTTCTTGGAATTTCATAGCTTCATCATTCCATGGACCTACCCACTCTGTAGCATCAATTGCTCCAGATACTAGGTTTTCGTAAATTTGTCCACCAGGTAACGAAACTGGAGATCCTCCAAGTTTACCAATTACTTGTCCACCCAAACCAGGCATACGCATTTTTAAACCTTTGAAGTCATTAGGGCTTCTAATCTTTTTGTTAAACCATCCACCCATTTGAACTCCTGTGCTTCCACACATAAAGTTTTTAAGACCAAATTTGTCAGCTAGTTCATCCCATAGCTCTTGACCGCCTGCAAATCTAATCCATGCATTCATTTCAGTGTAAGTAAAACCAAATGGTACCGCTGTAAAATAACCCCAAGCTGGATCTTTCTTTACCCAATAGTAGTCAGCAGCATGGTACATTTGTGAGTTACCAGATGCAACTTCATCAAATGAGTCAAATGCTTTAACTCTTTCGTTCGCTGCATAATAAGTAACTTGAATTCTACCATCACTTATATCTGAGATTCTTTGTGCAAATCTTTGAGCTCCTGTTCCTAAACCTGGAAAATCTCTTCCCCAAGTAGCAACCATTGATGCTTCAATTCTTTCAGCAGCAACAGCTGGAGCAGCTAAAGATGATGCAGCTACAGCAGCAACACCAGTTGCGGCAGCAGCTTTAAAGAACTTACGTCTTGAAGGTGTTTTTTTAACCTTCAGCTTTTTGTCTTTAATCATTTATTTCTCCTCTTAAGTTAATTAACTGCAGGATATTAAACACATATGTAACTTAGAGTCATTTTAAAAATGACTGATATTTAATTAAATACAACTTCAGATTGTTAATTTACTTTGTTTTTACAGTTTCCTGTTTTGAAGAATTCGTCAATATTATCAATAGCTAAGTTAGCCATCGCAGTCCTAGTTTGCTTGGTGGCACTGCCTAAATGTGGAAGAATGAAAGCACTTTTGTGCTTATAGTAACCTTTATTTAAATGTGGCTCATTTTTATAAACATCTAATCCTACTGCATAAACTTTTCTTCTGTTAAGTGCATCAATCATTGCCTCATCTTCAATAATGTCTCCTCTTGCAACATTTGTTACAACTGCGCCCTTTGGTAAATATTCAATTGTATCTTTATTAATCATATCAATTGTTTCTTTTGATGCTGGGCAGCATACTGATAGCACATCTGATACAGATAAAAGATCTTTTAAATTATCATGATAAATAGCACCTTGCTCTTTGTCTTCACTTAGTTTTGATCTGTTATGATAATGAATTATCATACCAAGAGATTTTGCTACTTTTGCAATTTTTTGTCCAATTCTTCCCATCCCTAAAATTCCTAATCTAGCGCCTGTCAGTTGTTTCCCAATTAAAAGATCAGCTGACCAAACCCATCCTCCTTGTCTTGCTTGCTCAATTCCTTCTGAAGCCCTTCTACATGCACCTAAAATTAATAATACTCCTATTTCAGCAGTAGCATCTGTTAAAACATCTGGAGTATTTGTTACAACAATACCTCTATTTTTTGCTGCCTCTAAATCAATGTTTCCAAATCCAACTGCAAAGTTTGAAAGTATTTTTACACTATCTGGTAGTTGATTGATTGTATCAGCATCCAACTTATCAGTTAATGCTGAAAGGATACCATCACAACCTTGGCTCATTTCTATTAATTTTTTTTGTGAATAAAGTTCATCATTTAAATTTAAATTTGCATCAAACATTTCTTTTGCTCGATCTTCACAAGATCTTAGCAACCTTCTAGTAACTAAAATTTTTTTCATACAATTTGATTAGTTTAAATCAAAGATTTTCCCAGGATTCATTATGTTATTAACATCTAATGATCTTTTAATAGATTTCATAACAGGAACATTATCTGGATGTTCTCTAAGTAAATAATGTTTCTTTTGAAGTCCAATACCATGCTCTCCTGTAATCGTCCCCTCGAGTTCAAGAGCTTTATTAATTAAGTCATCACTGTATTGTCTGATTTTTTTTTGTTTTTCCTCATCATCTGGATCATAAAGTACTATTGAGTGAAAATTTCCATCTCCTACATGTCCTACCATAGGTGCAGTTAATCCTAACTTTTGTACCTCTTTTTCTGCCCATGAAATACATTCTACTAATCTTGAAATTGGGACACAAACATCCGTGGAATAAACCTTCATATCATTACCCAAAGCTTTAACAGAGTAATAGACATCATGTCTTGCTTTCCATAATTTTTTCTGTTCCTCAGGTGAAGATGCCCATTGAAAATCACTTCCACCATTACTTTTTGAAATTTCTTCAACTATCCCAATTGACTCGTTGTTTGAATTTTCACTGCCATGAAATTCAAAAAACAAGGTAGGTGATGCTTTTATATTATCTAATTTTGAGTATTTAATACTTATTTCCATTTGATCTTTATTTAGCATTTCAATTCTCGCTATTGGAACACCGTATTGGATAACTTCTTGGGCAGCTTTAACTGCAGAGTCTAAATCTGGAAAGTAACATACTGCACTCATGATACTTTCTGGTATTGGTGATAACCTTAATTGAACTTCTGTAATTATTCCTAAGGTTCCTTCAGATCCAATAAATAAATTTGTTAAATTATATCCTGCAGAAGTTTTTTTTGTTCTAGCTCCAGTTTTAATAATATCACCATTGGGAAGAACAACTGTTAAACCTGAGATTACAGTTCTCATGGTTCCATATTTCACCGCCATTGTACCTGATGCTGATGTTGCGGCCATCCCTCCTAAAGCAGCATCTGCTCCTGGATCAATTGGAAAGAATACTCCATCCTCACGTAGATATTCATTAAGTTGTTTTCTAGTTACATTTGCTTGTACTCTACAATCAAAATCTTCAGCATTGACACTCAAGACCTTGTTCATTTTTTCAAGAGAAATTGTTATTCCATTTTGGTTACCAACCACATGGCCTTCTAGAGAAGTTCCAGTGCCAAAAGGAACAACTGGAATTTTATGTTCGTTACATAACTTTAATAACTGTGATACTTCCTCATTAGTTTCAGGAAAAACTACTGCTTTTGAGAGAATTGGATCATAAGTATCTTCTCCTCTGGCATAGTTTGCTCTTGTAGACTCTGAGGTTGAAAACCTTCCATTAAAAATTTTTTTTAACTCTGTTTGAACAATCTCATTCATAAATAAATATTATAGAAGTTTCTTTTAAAAAATACAGTCTATTTAGAAAGCATCTTGCCTATATTTTCTAAAGCCTGCTGTATATTATCTCTTGATGCGGCAAAACTAAATCTCACATAGTCTTGGCATGTTTGTCCAAATGCTGTTCCCGGCACAATTGCTACTCCAGCCTCATGCATAGCTTTTTTACAAAACTCAGCGCCTGTCATTCCAGTTCCTTTTACATTTGGGAAAGCGTAAAACGCACCACCTGGTAAACTACATTCTACTCCTGGTAGATCATTTAAACCTGAATGAATTAAATTTCTTCTTAAAGTAAATTTATCCAACATGTCTTTAATTGAATCGTCTGGTCCATCCAAAGCTGCTATTCCAGCAAATTGTGCAGCCGCGTTTACACAAGAAACACTATTTATCAGTAATTTATTCACATGCTCAACAAGTTCTTTTGGCCAGAAACTCCAACCTAATCTCCATCCAGTCATTGAATACGCTTTACTCCAACCTTCTAATACAATTAATCTATCTCTTAAATTTTCATAGTGGAAGAACGATGGCATTTCTTTGTAATCGAATATCTGTCTACTATAAATTTCATCACTTAAAATAGTTACATGTGGATGTTTTTCTAGTTCTTTAGCAAAATAATCTATAACTGGTTTCTCAACAAAACTACCCGTTGGGTTGTTTGGGTTAATTAAAATTAATAATCTTGTTTTGTCAGTTATAAGAGAAAGTATTTTATCAGGATCGAATTTTAGGTCTTTATCCTCAGTTAAATCATATGGTACTGGAGTAGAACCAGTGTAGTTTATCATTGATTCATAAATAGGAAAAGCTGGTGTTGGATGGATTATTTCTGCTCCTGGTTCACCATAACACTGAATTGCATAACTCATTGTAGGTTTTCCACCTGGCATTATTAAAATTCTTTCAAAATCTATATCTGTGTTGTAACGTTTTTTGATCCATCTCGTTACTGCTTGTCTACATTCTGGAATACCATTTGACATGACATAACCATGATGACCATCATCTAAAGCTTTCTTGGCAGCTTCAACTACATGTTTTGGAGTTTTAAAATCTGGTTGCCCTAACCCTAAATGTATCATTGGATGACCTTTAGCCTCTAATGCTTTAGCTTCAGCTAACACACTGAACGCGGATTCTGTTCCTAAATTTTCTAAATTTTTTGCTAATTTCATAAATTTAATTTTAAGGTGAGGAAATTAACTGAAAAGTAAGTGTATGTCTATTAGAATTAGTTTTTTTATTTATCATTTATATTAATAAATTTTAATTATTTTCGGAAAATAATTTTTGATTCATCAAGGTCTTTAATACTTTTGCAGCCCATCAATATCATGTTACGTCTTATTTCATCATGCATATTTTGTAATAATCTCTCTATACCTTGTTGTCCACCAGCCCCTAAACTAAACAAAAATGCTTTACCAAAACTACAAGCTGTCGCACCCGCTGCAAGAGCTTTCAGTACATGAGTTCCTCTTCTAATTCCTCCATCTAATATAACCTCTAATTTATCACCTACTGCATCCCTGATAGCTTTTACTTGATCAAATGGAGACCTTGATCCATCAAGTTGTCTTCCCCCATGATTTGATATCATTATGGCTGTACAGCCAATATCTATGGCTTTTTTAGCATCTTCAACTGACATAACTCCCTTAAGAGCTATAGGCCCATCCCATTTTTTTATACAATACTCAGCGTCCTTCCAATTCATAGCTGGATCATACTGTTCATTTATGTATCCCATAACTGATTGAGCAATATTTGTGCCTTTTTCAACTTTATCTTTAAGATTAGCTAGCTCAAATTTCTTATTAGTAAAATAATTAAATACCCACTGTGGTCTCATGGCAAAACTCATTAGACTATCTAGTGTAAATTTTGGCGGTGTTGTAAAACCTGTTCTATG
>CACHML010000019.1 GCA_902580945.1 uncultured Pelagibacteraceae bacterium
TATTTTCATAATTTTGGAATTTTTAAATTTGTTTTCCTTTATAAAGCTGGCTCAACTCTTCTTTATCAAATTTAATTTTAATATTTTTTTTTCCAAAAAAATAAGATCCGGAAGAACCATCCCATGACGCTCTTTGAGATAAAAATTTATCTAAAAACCGCAGAATAAAAAAAGGAACAATACTTAAAATATTTGCTATTTTTTCATTTGTAAAAGACCAAATAAAATATTTCAAAGACCAAGACAGGGATACACCAGGTCCTCCATTTATACCTAAATCGATTTTTTCAAAGTTTTTAAATAAAAATCTATGTCCTGAGGCTGTATACCTTGTAAAGTCATTTTTACCCATATGTATTTGCTGCATAAATGGAATTTCTGAGTAAATTAATCCATCATTTTTGAGAACTCTAAAAATTTCATTAACAACTGTATCTGGTGAAACTACGTGTTCTAAAACTGCTTGTATCCATACTCCGTCAAAAGTTTCATTTTTAAATGGTAAATAATGTGCGTCAGCAATATAATCAACATTATCTGTTCCTATCAAATCCAAACTGGTTATTTGAATTTGATTATTTTCCCATAATTTGTTGGTACCAGAACCTCTTGTTGCACCGCCTATGACTAAAATATTTTTACCATTATTACTATATATTTTTTCTAAAAATTTAATTACGTTAGTTTGGGTAACCTTGGAAACTCCATAAAAAAAATTTAAAATGTTTGTTTTAATTATATTAGTTTTAATTTTTTTTTTTTTGACTATTATTTCATTTTCTTTGATTAAAACATTTTCAAGATCAAAGTTAATTAATATTGGATAACTATCTTTAATTTTGTAGAGTATATCACATTCATTACAAAAAAACTTGTCATCTTTAAAATCTATTTCGGAAACCTTACAAGATGGACATACTAAACATATTTTTTTTTTACTCATTCTTATCTTTTAAAGATCCAAAATTATAAACAAGTAAAATTCCAAAAATAAGTCCAAATATTGAAAATGTTAAAACAATATTTTTTGTAGACAAATATTGATTGGATTCGTCAATAACTTCAGTTATTTTCTCTACTTTAAAAATTTCATCAAATTCTGTTTTTTCAATCAAATTTTTTAAAGCATTCAAATGAAATATAAATTCTTTTTTTTTAGAGGTACTATACTTAAAAGAATCACAAATTTGTTCTAAAGACTTTAATGCTATAAAGCTCTGATGCAAATTAAATAATGATAATAAATTCACTCCAATATTATCAGACTCATTATTTAATTTTATTTTATCATTTGCATTCAAATTAAATCCTTTAGGAATTCTATCTAAATCCGAACAGACTTCTTTTGTAAATTCAACATTTTTTTTTTCTATTTCTGACTTTAAATTTTCTTCATTCTCATCATTGGTATTATTTACAACAGATGTTTCCCCATCTAATTCAAAATTTAAAAGTGATATTTCTCGATAATTATATAGATCTAATTTTTCTTTTAATCTATTGTAAGATAATTCAAATAAATTTGATAAACATTTATTCATTTGTTTTTTATTTTGTAGTAGATATGAGTTGGTTTCTAAAAATATAGACTCATCAGTTAAATTCATTGATAAATTATAACAACCGGCACTTAATTTCTTATCCCTTTGGTACCTAAGTTTAATATATTTTATAGATTTAAATAATTCCTGACTTAATTCTAAGTTCCTATTAAGATAGCCAATTTGATTTAGTTTGTTTAAATATTCAACTATTTTATTTTTATAATAAACATCTACAATTACTATTTGTTTTTCATGACTTATTTTATTAGTGAAGATACTGTTTCGAACTAAATAACTTAAAACCCCCAAAATAAACGCAAACAAAAGACCAACTAAAATCATTTGTGTTAATTTATTTTTTATTATAGTCATAAACTTATAATTTTTATATATACTGTTAATAAAAAATCAAATGAAAACATTAGTAACCGGAGCTGCAGGCTTTATAGGTATGCATACTTGTGAGGCTCTCCTTAAACAAAAAAAAAATGTTATTGGATTAGATAATATTAATAATTACTACGATATTGAGTTAAAGAAAAAAAGATTAAAAGAACTGAAGAGGTATAAAAATTTTAAGTTTTACAAAATTGATTTAAGAGATTTTAAAAAATTAAATAACTTATTTAAAAAGTACAAATTTAAATATGTAATAAATTTAGCTGCACAAGCAGGTGTTAGATATTCCATTTTAAATCCACAAAGTTATGTAGATAATAACGTTACAGGTTTTTTAAATGTTTTAGAAAATTGTAAAATCTTTAGGGTAAAACATCTTCTTTATGCAAGTAGCTCTAGTGTTTATGGAGCAAATAAAAAAATTCCATTTTCAGAAAAAGATGGTGTAAATCACCCAATAAGTTTTTATGCTGTAACTAAAAGAAGTAACGAATTAATGGCGCACTGCTATAGTCATCTATATAATTTACCAACAACAGGTTTACGTTTTTTTACAGTATATGGTCCGTGGGGAAGACCAGATATGGCAATGTATATATTTGCAAAAGCAATGAAGAACAGAAAAAAAATAAATATTAATAATTACGGAAAAATGTTTAGAGATTTTACTTACATTGATGATATTGTAAAAGGTATTACAAATTTATACAACAGAACTCCCAAGAAAACTAAAGACCAAACTAATAAGAATATGAGTGCTGATACAAGTGCAGCTCCATTTAAAATTTATAACATAGGAAATAATAAAACAGTTAAATTAATGGATATTGTAAAATTTTACGAAAAAAAATTAAAATTAAAAGCAAAGAAAAATTTTAGAGGTATGCAGCAAGGAGATGTGGAAAAAACTTATGCGAATATAAATTCTTTAAAAAAAATATCAAATTTTAAGCCTAACACCAAAATTGACAAAGGTTTAGAAAAATTCATAGATTGGTTTTTGAGCATAAATTAAACTCTTATTTAAAAAAATTTAAAACAAATTATTTTAAATAATAAAGACTAAAATTAAATTTCTTTTTTTTGGTAAGACATTAATGTATATGTAATTGGAAAATTAATGATTATATCAAAAACTCCTTATCGCGTTTCCTTTTTTGGCGGTGGAACTGACTATCCAAATTGGTATGAAAATAATATAAAAGGAGGAAAAACTATATGTTGTTCCATTAATAAGTATAGTTATATAGTTTTAAAAAAATTGCCTAACGCATTTAATTATAACTATAGAATTAGATATTATAAAAGAGAAGAAGTTAATAAAATTAATAATATTAAACATCCAACAATTAGAAACTTATATAAATATTTCAACGTAAAAGAAAAATTAGATTTAGTACATTTTAGTGATTTACCTGCAGCTACTGGAATTGGTTCTAGTTCTGCTTTTACCACAGGATTAATTAATGCAATAAATAAAATGTATAATTTAAAGTTATCTAAAAATAGCATATTTAAATTAGCAATAGATATTGAGCAAAACTATAATAAAGAAAATATAGGTTCACAAGACCAAGTTATTTCTACTGTTGGTGGTTTTAAAACAATTAATTTCAAAAAAAATAAAATTAACATTTTAAATCTGGATAAATACAGAAAAAATTTGTCAAAAATTCAAGAAAATTCAATTCTTATATATTCTGGAATTCAAAGAGAGTCATCTACAGTAACCGCAGATTTAGTTTCTAAAATCAGTAAAAAAAAAAATATTTATAGTGAATTATTGAATTTAACAACTGAAGCAGAACGAATGTTAAAATCAAGAGAATTTAACATAAAACAATTTGGTGAATTATTAAGTTATAGCTGGAGTCTTAAAAAAAGAACCTCTGATTTTATTACGAATGATAAAATAAATAATCTATGTAACATTTGTCTCAAAAATGGTGCATATGGAGTTAAACTTTTAGGAGCAGGATATGGTGGATTTATATTGGTTGTGGCAAATCAAAGAGTTATTACAAAAATAAAATTATCGCTAAAAAAACATTATATTTTCCCTTTAAATGTAACTTATAAAGGAACACAAATTATTCATGGAAATAATTAATAAAAAAAATGAAGAAAATATTAAGTAAAATCATTATAAATACTGAAAAAAATACTTTAAAATTTAAAAAATGAAGTCAAATACATTAATAGATGCAGTATTCATAAATCCCTCAATTGGAAATAATTATCAATCACTTAAATCGAAATATACTGCCATAGAACCTCCAACCTGGTCTTTACTTTTAGCACAATCTATGAGGAATTTTGGATTTAATGTTTCAATTATAGATGCTAATGCAGAAAATATATCTGAGGAAGAAGTATATGATCGAATTCAATTGTTGAAACCTAGATTAATAGTTTTTGTAGTTTATGGTCAAAATGTTAATGCGGGCACAACTAATATGGAGGGTGCAGTCATATTAAGCAAATTTTTTAAAAAAAAAAATAAGAATTTAAATATATCATTTGTTGGCTCCTATGTTCAAGCTTTACCAATTAAAGCACTTACAGAAGAAGAAAGTATTGATTTTGTTTTTACCAATGAAGGTGTGTATGCCCTTAAAAATATATTGAGTCTAAAAAATTTTGAAATAAGCAATCTAAAAGAAGTAGATGGAATAGCTTTTAGAGAAAATGAAAAAATTATTCAGAATAAACCAGAAATAGTAGTTCCAAATGAAAGAATGGATTTAGATTTGCCAGGATATGCATGGGATCTTCTTCCTTATAAAGAAAATCCTCTAGACTTGTATAGATCTCCGATGTGGCATGCGGAATATGATGAAGACAAAAGATCTCCTTATGCTGCACTACATTCTTCTTTGGGTTGTCAATTTAAATGTAGCTTTTGTATGATTAATTTAATTAATAGAAATGATGATGAAGACATTGGAGTATCAACTCATTATAATAAAATGAGATTTTGGAGTCCTGAATTTATAATTAAGGAATTTGAAAAATTAATTAAAATGGGGGTTAAAACTATAAGAATTACTGACGAAATGTTTTTATTAAATCCAAAATATTACTTGCCTCTATGTAAAAAATTGGCAGAGCTAAATATTGATGACAGTCTAAGAATGTGGGCTTATTCAAGAATTGATACTGTAAAAAATCCTGACGTTCTCTCTATAGTAAGAAAAGCAGGTATAAAATGGTTATGTCTTGGTATAGAGAGTGGTGATAAGAAAGTTAGGCTTGAAGTTGCAAAAGGAAAATTTGAAGACGTAGATGTTCGAAAAATTATAAATCAAGTTCATAATGCAGATATTGATGTAATGGCTAATTATATGTATGGATTACCAGGCGATGATAAGGAAACTATTAAGAAGACGTTTGAATTAAGTCTCGAACTTTGTACATCTGGTTGGAACACTTATCCTGCAATGGCTCTGCCTGGAAGTCTTTTATATAAACAAGGTGTTGAAAATGGTATTGAAATGCCAAAAAGTTATTCTGGATACTCATTTCATGCTTATGATACTATATGCCTACCAACAGAAAAATTAAAACCATGGGAAATATTAAAACTAAGAGATGACGCATTTGTAAATTATCACTCAGATCCTAAATTTTTAGATAGAATTAAAAAAAGATTTGGTTATAAAGCTTTTGAAAATGTTAAAAAAATGTCAAAAATCAAGCTCACTAGAAAAATTGTAGAAGATAATTTAGATGCTTAATTTAATATTTCTAAAAATAGAAAATATAAAAACCTAAATGTTAAAATTTCTTATATGAAAGGTTTATTATTTTATAAAAAAAAATCTTATGAAATTAGAAAAATATTATTAGAAAAATTTTTCTTATTAAAAGAAGGTCATCCTGGTTCTGTTTTTTCAATTTTAGATGTTTTACTTGTGCTTTATTACGAAAAATTCGTAAGAATAAACAAAAATAAAACTTTGGATGATGTTATAATGAGCAAAGGACATGCAACTGTTGGTCAATATCCGATATTATATGATTTAGGCGTTATTGCAGACAAAGATTGGAAAAATTGGGGTAAAAATCAAAATACCTCATTAAAAATGTTTGGTAACAATAATATATCAGGGATCAAAACAGCAACAGGTTCTTTGGGTCATGGCATAGGTTTTGGAACTGGCATTGCTTATGCTAATCAAAAAAAAAATAAAAAAAATGTTTATGTTATTATAAGTGAAGGTGAATTATATGAAGGATCTACTTGGGAAGCACTAATATTGTTGGGTAGCCTCAAACTTAGAAACGTAACTATTATATTGGATGTGAACAATAATATAATTTTAGGTGATCCAAGAAATTTACTAAATCTTGGAAATATGAGAAAAAAAATACAAAGCTTTGATATTTTCACTGATGAGTGTAACGGACATGATTTTTTAGCTTTAAATAAAAAACTACTTAAACATAAAAAAATTAATAAACCTACTTGTTTAATAGTAAATACTGTCAAAGGTAAAGGTTTCAATTTTATGGAAAATAAATCAAATTGGCATTATTGGAATCCAATGTCTATTAATCAATATAATGATGCTATAGAAAAATTAAGGATTAAATATGACCAATAATTTGTTTTTTCAAAGGGACTCGTTTATCACAGAGGTATATAAAGGAGCGAAAAAAAATAAAAATATATTTTTCTTAAGTGCAGATTTTGGGGCTCCAGCCTTAGATCAATTTAGAGAGAATTTAAAAAAGCAATTTTTACATCTTGGAATATGTGAACAAAATATGGTGGACTTTGCATGTGGATTAGCACTAGAAAAAAAGAAAGTTTTTATTTATGCAATGGCTCCCTTTTTAGCTCTTAGATGTTTAGAGCAGCATAAAACAGCAACCTGCTTAATGAACCTTAATGTTTGTTCAATAGTAACAGGTATTGGCTTAAGTTACGCTAACTCAGGCCCAACACATTATTCTACTGAAGATTTTGCAAGTTTAAGATCTCTACCTAACTGCAATATTTATACTTGCTCTGATAGTGAAACAGCAAAAATGGTTGCTAAAGAGACATTGAGAGTTAAAACTCCTACTTTTGTCAGATTAGACAGAAAAGCATCCAAAAACCTAACAACAAAAGTTAGTAAAAAAGATATTATAAAAGGATTTAGGTATCTTAGAAAAACAAAAAACTCAAAAAATTTGATTTTGTCACAAGGTACTATAATTGAAAGACCCTTGGCTGCATTAGATGGCATTAAAATAAATAAATCAAAGCAATTTGATCTCATAGACTTGATAAGAGCGAAGCCATTTCCAAAAGAATTAAAAAAAAATTTATCTAAATACAACTCTATTATTACAATCGATGAACAAACTTCTACAGGAAGTCTAGAATCTTTAATTAAAGAAAACATATCATCAAAAAAAAATATTATTCCAATGAGTTTACCTGATCAATTTATATTTGAAAATATGGGTAGAGATAATTTGTTAGATAAATATGGTTTGTCCGTTAGCAAAATTAAAAAAAATATTCTAAAGATAATCAAATCATAATTTCGAACATAATATTGATATTATAATTTTTTCAAATGATATTTTCTTTATATCTTCAATAAAACCGAGTAAATTTTCTCACAAAAATATTTAGTTGTAAAAGAAAAACTATTTTTACCACTCAGAAATTTTTCCACTTCAGTTAGCATTGTTTGATATTTATTTTTATCAATCTTTTTAAGATAAACGTATAAATCACCTAAACTTTGAAATTTTCTAAAATCAATAAAACACTTGCTATCAATGTAATCTTCTATATTTTCTGCTCCAAAATAAATTGGAATAGAACCACCATAAAAAACATCAAAAATTTTTTCTGTAATATATCCATTAATTTTTTCAGTATTTTCAAAAACAAATACAAATTTATAATCATTGATACACTTAACTTTGTCCACTACACTACCTTTCCAATTTGAGTAATTTTTTCCTAATATTCTTCGAAATTTAGTAAAGCGGTTTGTATTAAATCTTGCTAATATTGGCACATCCCAAGGAAAAACAAATTCATCCCAATTGGGTCCGTACAAATCAAAATCTTCTGAATAGTTTTTTTCAAACCAATCAATAACTTTTATTCTCTTTTGATAATTTACTGATAAATTTTTGGATTTTTTGTTCCAAGAAATCATTGTTATAAATTTTTTGTTTTCAAATTTTTTTCCTATAATTTCATAATTTAAACTTAGATCTTTATAATGATCATGTGCGTGATGTTTATAGAATTTAATATTATCAATGTAGGAATCATCACAACAAAAAATATAATCAAAAGCATCTAGATTATTTTTATCCCAAACTTCTGGTCTAATATATTTGTTTTCATCTGTTATTAATATTTTTGGTATTTTTAAGTTAAATATTTCAATTGCTTTTTTCGATGGGATTAAAGGATAATCAACAAATATTAAGGCGTCTAAAGAGTCAAAATTTTCAACAGCATCGTAGGTTATTAAATTAATATTTTTATCTTTGAGAAATTCAAAAAGATGCTTGTATTTTAAGTGAGCTTTTGCACCGGTAGCATCCTGTGGATTAAAAAAGATATTATTGTTACTACACTGATCCTCTCTTAACCAAAATGCTATATTCATGGAAGATTAAAAAGTATTAATAATTATTTTTAAATTTAATATCACAATATCTGAAAATTTTTATAAGTTCTTTAATACCTGTGTCTAGAGAAACTTTTGCTTTAAACCCTTGTTTTTCAATTTTTTTATTACTTACATAGTAATCTCTTTTATCTGGGTCCTCACGGTTTTTAATTATTTTTATTTCTAGATCTTTAATATATTTCTTTATTTTTTTTGCTAATTGTATTTTTGTAATATTACCTGACGACAAACCTAAATTATAAACATTATTTTTTAATTTTTGAAAATTATTTATTGCAAAAACAAACGCTTCAACAATATCTTTAACATGGATGTAATTTCTTCTAAAATGAGGCTCAAATATTTGTAATTTTTTTGTTTTAATTGCTCTTTCGACAAAGTTATTTACCAAAAGATCTGTTCTCATTCTATAAGAGTAACCAAATACAGTTGCTAATCTGAAGCAAATTGAATTTCCATTTTTTATAATTAATTTTTCTGCTTTTACCTTTGTTGTACCATATAAAGATATTGGGTTTAAGGGTGAGTTTTCATCACAAAATTTATTTTTTTTTCCTACTCCATATCCTGAATTTGTTGTAGGATATATTATCTTTTGGTTTTTTTTTTTATATTTTAATAAAATCTCTATTGATTTAACGTTAGTTTGAACAGTTTTTTTCTTAAATTTCTCACACAATGGTGCACCCACTAAAGCTGCTAAAGGAATAATTATATCTTGATTTCTTAGAATTTTTTTTACAACTCTTTCACTTGTTATATCTTGTTTTAAAAATTTAAAATTACTAAAATAAAAAAGGTGGGAGAGTGAATTTTTATCGTACTTAAGTATATCTACAGCAGTCACAATATGACCTAATTCTACTAATTTTGTAGAAATAATTGAACCTAAATATCCAGCAGCGCCTGTAATTAATATTTTTTTTTTTTTCATATTTCTAATCAAATTTTTTCTTTCTACACTCATTTAGTAAATTTAAAATAGACAAATTTAAATTTTTTTTAGGTTCCCAACCTGTATCTTGGTGAAATTTTTTTGAGTCTGATATTTGTAAATCTATATCTTTTGGCCTCACAAGATTTTTATCTAATTTACATTCAATCTTTTTTTTGGAGAAAGAGAGTAGTTTTTTTAAAAATCCACCTACTGAGATTTTTTCTTTACCACAAATATTATAAATTTCCCCAATTTTTCCTTTTTTTGCAGCTAACCAATAAGCTTCCATAGCATCATCTATGTCAATTATTGTTCTTTTACTTTTTAAATTTCCATGTCTTAAATATTTTAGTTTACCTCGTTCAATTGCAGCAACTTGATTTGCAAATGCAGTTTGAAAAAGATTATCTCGTCTTGCATTCATATAAGAGAACATTCTTGTAATTATAATATTCATTCCAAATGTTTTTTCATAAACTTGTGACATTAAATCTTGAAAAACTTTAGTAACAGCATAAGGGTTTATTGGTGCAATTTGTTGTGTTTCTTTAATTGGCATATTCTTTTTTTCAACGTTTCCATACACCTCCGAAGTGCTACAAATTACTATTATCGATTTAGATTTAATTTGCCTTAAAGCTTCTAGTAAATTTGCGGTTATCATATTATTATTTTTAGAAAATTTTAGTGGCTCAAAGAAAGAATTTCTAACATCAGCGTTAGAGGCTAAATGAAACACAACATCAGGTTTAATAGTACCAATTTTTTTTTTTAAATTATTGAAATTATTTAAATTAACTTTTGACAGAGATATTTTTGATTTATATTTTTTTTTTAAAAAAGTAGAATAACCAAGGCTCCTATAAAATCCATATATTTTAGTTGAAGGACTTTTTCTTAAAATATACTCAGCTAAATAGCTTCCACCAGATCCAGCGACACCTGTGATCAAGCATTTTTTAAAAACTCTATTCATAACTAATATTATTTAATATTTTACAAATTTTAATTATTTTCTTTTTTTTTAATGAGGGATAGTTTCCAATATAATAACCAAAAAAATGAATATGATCTACTTCTCTAAAATTTTTAAAATTTATATTTTTTAAATATTTTTTTAAGTAAGGCTGTCTTAGTTGATTACCACCACCTGCATTACCTCTTCTAAATTCAATATTATTGATATTCATAATTTTTTCTAGCAAATTTCTATTTTTAATATTTGCTTTTTTTAAAACTAGGGGAAAAGCATAATTTGAACTTCCCTCCAACTCAAAGTCAGTTCTATAATAATTGTTATTTAAGTTATTTAAAAAATATTTTAAATTGTTTGATCTTAAAATATTATTTTTATCTAATCTTTTGAGTTGATTCAATCCAATTACCGCAGGAATTTCGGTATTCCTTAAGTTATAAGCAGGATATAAAAAAATAAATTTAGGTGATAATTTCGGATTTTCTTTAATTATTTTTTTTTCATAATTTCTATCACCAGATTCTCTTAGCATTCCATGTGACCTTAAAATTTTTATTAATTTGTAAACTTTTTTGTCATTTGTGCATACCATTCCTCCCTCTATGGTAGACATATGATGTGCATAATAAAATGAAAAGTTTGATATTAAACCAAATGTTCCTAATTTTTTTTTATTAAATGATGCTCCATGAGACTCGCAAACATCTTCTAATAAAATTATTTTTTTTTGTTTTAAAATATTTAAAAGCTTTGTTGAAAGACCATTAAAACCTTGCACATGAGTTATAAAAACTGCTTTAGTTTTACTATTGATTTTTTTTATAATCTCATCCTCGTCCATACATAAAGTTTTTGGATTTATGTCTGCAAAAACTGGTTTAAACCCATTTTGAATTACAGATGCAACGTCAGAAATCCAAGTCAATGGTGGAACAATGACTTCTCCAGTTCCATAAATAATTTTTAAAGCTAACAATGTTAACAAATTTGCTGATGAACCTGAATTTACAAATACACTGTATTTAATTCCAAGCCATTTCGACCATTTGTTTTCGAATTCAATAACCTTTTTTGACTGAGTAAATATTTTTTTTTTGTTTTTTTTTAAAAATAAAATTAAAGAATTAACATCTGAGTCTGTAATATTATTATCCATTAGTGGATGTGTGAAATATTTCTTCATTTTATTTATAGATTTTTTTATTTTTTATTTAAACTAAGATAAATTAATTTGTGTTAGAAAGTATTTATACCAAAATTATATTTTATGAAACAAATTTAATTTATTTTTTTTACGATTGTTTTCACTTGTAACAATAATTTGTTACTAATATATTCAAAATAAATATTACTTTTTTTTGCTGTCTGTTTATCGGCTAAGGTATCTCCTATCATAAAACTTTTTCTTTTATTTATTAACCACTTTTTCTCTATATTTTTAATCATTAAATTTCCAGGTTTTCTTAAATTTGTTTTTTTTTTATATTTTTTTAATTTTGCGTTTGGGTGATAAGGACAATATTCAATATCATTAAAAAAAATATTTCTTTCTCTCATTTTTTGTCTCATTACTTCTTGAAATTTGAAAAAATCTTTTTCTTTGAATAATCCTTTTGCAATACCTGCTTGATTAGTAACAAGAAAAATATAATAATTTTCTTTAATTAGAAATTTAATTGCTTCTAGTGTTTGTTTTTTAAATTTTAAATCATTTAATTTATAAGTATAACCTTTATCATAAATTAATGTGTTATCCCTATCAAAAAATACAGCTGGCTTTTCAAATGTTTTTTTTAAAATTTTTTCTGACCTTTGTAAATAATATGGGGTTCCAATATCTAAGAAATAGGTATTTTTAATAATTTCTCCAGAAACTTTTTGGTTTTTTATTAAATCTGGAATTATTTGATTTTCTAAAGATTTTTTTTGATTTTTAATTAATTTTAATAATTTTTTATTACAATAATAAACACCAGCATTCATATATTTAGAATAATCACTGTAAATAATTTTATCCTTTTTAAGTATAATATTGCCTAGTTTATTTTTAATTATGGTAAATTTTTTATTAATCAGTGCAATTTTTATTAGATTATTACCCAATTTTTTTTTTACAAAATTATCTAAATTAATATCTAAAATTGAATCACCATTAACTAAAACAAAATTATTTTTAACAATCTTTTTTAAGTTAAATAAAGCTCCCCCTGTATCCATTGGTTTTTTTTCGATAATCACATTTATATTTTTTAAATTAAACTTTCTTGTTTTATAAATATTTTTAATTTGTTTGCCTTTATAACCAGCAAGAATGTAAATGTTTTTAAAATTATATATTGAGTAATTCTGAATCAAATAATCCAAAAAATATAGACCATTAAATTTTATTATTGGTTTTGGAGAATTTGAAAATTTCTTAATTCTAGTTCCTTTTCCTCCTGCCAATATTACTAGGTCAATATTTTCCATTTTTATAAATCAATATACTTTCTGGTAATATCTGAAAAACTTTTTTGTAAAATTTTATTACTTAAATGTCTTTTAAGTACTTTTATATCTGGATCCCAACATATTTCTTTTATTTTTTTGTACAATTCAAAAATTGCACCAGATGTGGTTTGAATATTTTTTGAAATACCTATTATTTTTATGTTCTTGTTATGCAATAAACCTTCAATATAAGCTGTGCTTGGCTCAGAAATAATACCAAAATATTTCTCATAAATAATATTCTTTGTTTTATTTAATATTTTATATTTAACTTTAATTTCATTTAATTTTATGAAAAAATTTTTGTCTAATTTTTTACTCTGCCATGTAGGATGTCTCTTTATATAAATTTTGTCGATTTTGTTTATTTTTTTTAGATTTAATAGTACCTGATAAAAGGCATTCAAGCTTTTAAAATAATTATCATTACATAAAAAAATCCATTTTTTTTTTACTTTTAGAATCTTTGAATACTTTTCAGTTTTCAATTTGTTTAAATAAATTTTTTTATTTGGAAAAGATTTTTTTAAAAGTTTAAACAATAGTGGGTGAAAACAAATAATTTTATCTATTTTAAAAAAATTAAAATTGATTTTATCATAAAAATTATTTGTCTTATTATCATACGATCTCAAATATACTGGTAAGAAAAAAAAATTAATTAATATATTAATTCTTATTTTTATTTTTTCAAAAATATATCTAATAATAAAAAATTCTTTTTTTAACATTTTAAAATCAGTATTTATTTCATGCAAATATTTAGTATCACTTTTGACTGAAAATTTCCCCATTTCAAAAATTAATTTTTTTTTACGGACACTATTGTTAAAATCTTTTAATGAATTAAAAAGATCAAGACCAGAGGGTGGTGATAAAAGATATCCAACTATTTTTTTATTATTATAATAATTTACAATAATTTTTTCCCAATAATGCTTTAAGGATGGAACAAGCAATATGTCAATTCCATGTTTATCAATTTCTTTGATTATTTTTAAGAATTTCAAATTAGAATTTATATTTTTTTTAATGTTGGTATATGAATACGGTTCTAAAAACCAAACTTTTTTAATAATTGTTTTTTTTTTTAATTTTTTTGTCCAATTTTTTATTTCTTTTTCAAGATCTTTATTGAAAGAAAAACCATAAGGATAAATTAAAAAACTTACATCACAATCTATATGAAGAATATTAATTTTCTCTCTAAAAAAACTTTTAAACTGACTTGGATTTGAA
>CACHML010000020.1 GCA_902580945.1 uncultured Pelagibacteraceae bacterium
ATTTTTTCAACCTTAGTTTTTAAATCAAATTTAATATTTTGTTTTTTCAAAATTTTCATAAACTCACTTGAAATTTCTTTATCTAATCCAGGAGTAATATGATCTAGATACTCTATAACTTGAACCTCAGTTCCCAATCGCGACCAAACTGATCCCATTTCTAAACCAATATAGCCACCACCTACAACAATCATTTTTTTTGGTAGTTTAGAAATAGATAATGCACCTGTAGAAGATAGTATTTGCTTTTCATCAAACTCTATACCAGGAAGAGGTAAAGGGGCAGAGCCAGTACTAATAATTATTTTGTCAGACTTTATTTTTATCTCTTGATTATTATTTTTTACTAATATTTCATCTTTTTTAATTAATGTTCCAGTCCCCTTAATGTATGTGACCTTATTTTTTTTAAATAAAAATTCCACACCTTTTGTCAACGTCGATACTGATTTTTCTTTATTTTCCATCATTTTTTTTAAATTTAGTTTTATCTCACCTGTTTCAATACCAATATCAGCAAAATTTTTAGCTTTATGAAAATTCTTAGAGAGATTTAATAAACTTTTTGATGGTATACATCCAATATTTAAACAAGTTCCTCCTAAAGATCCTCTTGACTCAATACATGCAGTGTTTAAACCTAATTGAGCCAATCTTATAGCACAAACGTATCCTGCAGGACCACCACCAATTACTGTAACATCAAATTTATCAGCCATTATATATTTAAAAATAACCTTCTAGGGTCCTCAAGATTCTCCTTTACAGTTTTTAGAAAAGTAACGGACTCTTTTCCATCTATTATTCTATGATCATATGATAATGCCAAATACATTATTGGTTTAATTTTTATTTCACCATTAACATTAACTGGTCTTTCTACAATATTATGCATTCCCAAAACACCAGATTGAGGTGGGTTCAAAATAGGAGTTGATAACATTGAACCATAAACTCCACCATTACTAATTGTGAATGTTCCTCCCTGAAGATCCTCAATTGACAAATTTCCACTATTGGCTTTTTCTGAAAGTCTTTTAATTTCTTTTTCTATATCAGCAAATGACATTTCGTCCGCATTTCTCAAAACTGGTACAACCAATCCTTTATCAGTGCCAACTGCAAAACTTATATTATAATAATTTTTGTAAATAATATCTTCACCTTCAATTTCAGCATTTATTGCTGGAAATAATTTTAAGCCAACGACACAGGCTTTTACAAAGAATGACATTAATCCTAGCTTTATTCCATATCTACTTTTAAAATCTTCTTGGTTGTCCTTTCTCATCGACATTATACTAGACATATCAACTTCATTAAAAGTTGTTAACATTGCTGCATTTTCTTGCGCTTGTTTAAGTCTTTTAGCTATAGTTTGTCTTAACCTTGTCATTTTAATTCTCTCTTCTTCACCATATTGAATTCTTCTTTGATTAGGTTGTGGATTTGTTCCCATCAAGCTTAAAAGGTCACCTTTTAATACTCTACCATCTCTTCCTGTACCTTTAACCTTTTCCACATCAATATTATTTTCAGCAGCAATTTTTCTCACCGCTGGTGAAAGAACAATAGGATTAACTTTTGTAGTTTGGTTTGTTTGAACTTCGTCAGTTAGTAGAAGAGGTTCCTCATTAACCTCATCTAAAAGTTCCATTGGCTCTTCTTTGCTAGTTGCAGAAATTTTACCTAATTTTGGAGTAGGTTTTTTCTCTATTTCTAGATTTATTACGTTTGTATTTTCTTCTTTTATTAGATCTTCAGGAACGGCATCTACTTCTTTTTCTTGCTTTGAGGGTGCTTTTTTCTCTACATTTGATTTCCCTTCAGAAACAGAACCTAGCACTGCCCCAACTTCAACAGTATCTCCATCTTTTGAGTTAATTTCTGATAAAATTCCACTTAATGGTGATGGAACTTCTAAGTTAACCTTATCAGTCTCAAGTTCGACAATAGCTTCATCTGCTTCAACTGGATCTCCAACTTTTTTAAGCCATTTTGAAACAGTTGCTTCTGTAATACTTTCACCTAATGCAGGAACTAATATTTTTTCACTCATTATCAAAAACTTTTTTTATAATCTCTTCTTGTTCTATCATATGCCTTTTTGCATAGCCAGTTGCGGGAGATGCATCAGGGTTTCTTCCTATATAAGAAATATTATTATTTTTAGCTTTAATAGTTTCTAATGTCCATTGAATATAATCTCTCACTGAAAACCATGCTCCCATATTTTTTGGTTCTTCTTGGCACCAATAAAATTTAGCATTATTTGCGTAGGGCTTAAGCTCTTTGACTAAGCTTTTCACGGGAAAAGGATATAATTGTTCTATTCTAAACAAGATCACATCATTTCTTTTAATTTTTTCTCTAGCAGCCAATAAGTCAAAATAAACTTTTCCAGAACAAAGAATAACTTTTTTAATTTCTGCAGGTTTTTTCAATTTTATAAAATTTTTAGAATTTTCATTTAGTGCGTGGTCCCATAAAATTCGGTGAAATGAAGTTTGCTTATTAAAATCCTCAATACTTGAAACACAATATTTATTTCTTAAAAGTGACTTTGGTGTCATTAAAACTAAAGGTTTTCTAAAGTCACGATGAATTTGTCTTCTAAGAGCATGAAAGTAATTAGCAGGTGTTGTGCAATTCATCACTTGAAGATTATCATTAGCACATAACTGTAAAAATCTTTCTAATCTTGCAGATGAATGCTCCGGACCCTGACCTTCATATCCATGAGGTAATAACATTACTAAACCTGAGGCTCGCTGCCATTTTCTTTCACCTGAAGATATAAATTGATCTATTATAACTTGTGCTCCGTTAGCAAAATCACCAAATTGCGCTTCCCAGATTGTTAATGTATTGGGCTCAACTAAACTATAACCATACTCAAAACCAAGAACTGCTAACTCCGATAAGAAACTATCTACAATTTCGAATTTCTTTTGATTTTTTGAAATACTGTTTAGAGGTATATATCTGGTATTATCTAATTGATTACGTAAAACTGAGTGCCTTTGACTAAAAGTTCCTCTTCCAGAATCTTGACCTACAAACCTTACCGGGAAACCCTCTTCCAACAATGAACCAAAAGCAAGTGCTTCTGCTGATGACCAATCAATATTAAAACCTTGATCAATTGTTTTTTTTCTGTTTTGAAATATTTTACTAATAGTCTTGTGAACAGTAGTTTCGTTAGGAATTACATTTATTTTATCTGAGATATTTCTTAACAAATCAGGATCTGCACCTGTAATTCCCTTTTTATCTTTTCCTTTTTTAGGCTTATAACTCGACCAAGCGCCTTCAAACCATTCTATTTTTGGTTTATAATCTTTTGCAGTTTTAAATTGATCATCTAACAAAGTTTTAAATTTATTAATTTGATTATTTAAATCATTTTCTGAGAGTAAATCCTCCTCTATAAGTTTTGATCCGTAAATTTTTGCCGTTGAAGGATGTGACCTTATTTTTTTGTACATGAGAGGTTGGGTAAAAGATGGCTCATCTCCCTCATTATGTCCAAATCTTCTATAACAAACTAAATCTAAAACCACATCTCGATTAAATTTAAGCCTGAACTCAGTTGCAATTCTTGATCCATAAACTACAGCCTCTGGATCATCACCGTTAACATGAATTATTGGCGCTTCAACCATTTTAGCAATATCTGATGGGTGAGGTGAAGATCTTGCAAATCTTGGACTAGTTGTAAATCCAATTTGGTTATTTACAATTATATGAATTGTTCCACCAGTATTATGACCTGGTAAACCAGACATGGCAAAACATTCAGCTACAACACCTTGTCCTGCAAAAGCGGCATCTCCATGAATTAAAATTGGAATAACCTTATTTCTTTTTACATCCTTGTGAAAAAATTGTTTTGCTCTAGTTTGACCTAAGACAACTGGATTGACTGCCTCTAAATGTGAAGGATTGTCAGTAAGACTTACATGAACTACATTTCCATCAAATTCTCTATCGGAAGATGCTCCCAAATGATATTTCACATCACCTGCGCTATCTTCCTCAGTATTATTAATTTCACCAGCAAACTCGTTAAATATTCTTTTGTATGATTTTTGTAAAACGTTAGCTAAAACATTTAGTCTTCCCCTGTGGGACATACCAATTTTAACTTCTTTAATATTTGACTGACCACCAATTTTAATTATTTGCTCTAACGCAGGTATCAAACTTTCACCACCATCAAGACCAAATCTTTTTGATCCCACATATTTTGTGTGTAAGAATTTTTCAAAACCCTCGGCTTGTATTAATTTATTTAAGATTGCATTTTTTCCATTTACTGTAAATTTCAATGCATTTTCATCTTTTTCAACTCTATCACGAAACCATTTTCTCTCTGTTGGATTTGAAATATGCATATATTCATAACCAATATTTCCACAATAAATTTTTCTTAATACAGAAAGAATTTCTTTTATGTTAGAATATTCTTTATTTAAGACACCATCTAAGTAAATTTTTTTACTATAATCGTCTTTTTTAAATCCATAATTTTCAGGATGTAGTTCGTCAAGATACTCGCTTTCTCTCATTTCTAATGGATCAACTTTTGATAATAAATGACCACGCTGTCTATAAGCTCTAATCAAAGAGACTGCTTTAATAGAATTACTGTTACTTGCAACTATATCGTTTTGATCTATTTCTTTATTTTGACTCTCTAGAATCTCATTTTCATTTTCAAGTACTTTACTCTCATCAATTTTATTTTTTCTTGGACTCCAAGATGGTCCATTAACCTCTTTAACAATTGAATTAATATCATCGCCAATATCAATAAAATATTTTTTCCAACTCTCAGGTAAATTTGGATCATTATTTACATACTTCACATACATTTGTTCTATAAATGCACTATTTGATTTGTTAAGAAATGAAGTTTTTTTGTATTCTAGATTTGTAGATGATGACATTTTTAAATATAATTATACACGAATAAGGTGTTATCAATTAGACAATTTATTCAATAGAGTTATTCCAATTTCAGATGGTGATTTTGCCATTGTAATACCAGATTTTTCCATAATTTTAATTTTTTCATCAGCGTTACCTTTTCCCCCTGATATTATTGCACCAGCATGCCCCATTCGTCTACCAGGTGGTGCTGTAATTCCAGCTACAAATCCAACCATTGGTTTTTTTATCTTATGATTTTTTATAAATTCAGCAGCTTCTTCTTCAGCAGTACCTCCGATCTCACCAATCATGACTATAGACTCAGTTTTTTCATCATTTAAAAACAGATCTAGACAATCAATAAAATTTGTACCATTTATTGGATCTCCACCTATTCCTATACAGGTAGATTGACCGAGGCCATTTTCTGAGGTTTGGGCTACAGCCTCGTAAGTTAATGTTCCTGACCTAGAAACAATTCCTACTGTTCCTTTTTTATGAATATTTCCAGGCATTATTCCAATTTTACATTCATCAGGAGTTATTATACCTGGACAGTTGGGACCAATAAGTCTCGATTTAGAGTTCGAAAGTCTTCTTTTTACTTTTAGCATGTCTAAAACTGGAATTCCCTCACTTATACATACGATCAATTCTATAGATGAATCAATTGCCTCTATAATTGCTGAAGCTGCAAACTTTGCAGGAACATAAATCATTGTTGCATTTGCACCTGTCTGATCTTTAGCTTCTTTAACAGTATTAAATACTGGTCTTTCCAAATGAATTTGACCTCCTTTTTTAGGAGTAACTCCACCAACCAACTTAGTTCCATACTTAATAGATTGTTCAGAGTGAAAGGTTCCATGGGCACCTGTGAAACCTTGACAAATTACTTTTGTATCCTTGTTAATTAAAACTGACATTATTTAATTGCCTCGACTATTTTTTTTGCTGCATCAGATAAATCATTTGCAGAAATAATCTCTAATCCAGAATTATCTAAAATTTTTTTTCCTTCTTTGAAATTTGTGCCTGCTAGTCTCACTACTAAAGGAACTTTAATTTTAATTTCTTTTGCTGCATCTACAACACCTTGTGCGAGTACGTCACATCTCATTATTCCTCCAAAAATATTTATTAATATTCCTTTTACATTTTTGTCTGATAAGATAATTTTAAATGCTGCTGAAACTTTTTCTTTAGAGGCACCACCACCTACATCTAAAAAATTTGCGGGCACTTCTCCATATAATTTAATAATATCCATGGTGGCCATTGCTAATCCAGCACCATTTACCATACATCCTATATTTCCGTCCAATTTAATATATGCAAGATCATGTTTGCTTGCTTCAATTTCAGTTTCTTCTTCTTCATTAAAATCTCTAAGTTTCTGAATTTCTGGATGTTTAAATAATGCATTTTCGTCAAAAGTCATCTTTGCATCCAAACATACAATTTTGTTTTTTTTGGTTAAAATGAGAGGATTTATCTCTACTAAATTTGCATCTGTATCTATGAACATTTTGTAAATTGATTTTATTAAATTGATTGTTTGTTTACTTGCATCGTTGTCTAAATCAAAAATTTTAATAATTTTGTTACAGTCTTCCTCTGAAATACTTTCATTAAAATCTACTTTAGTAGTAATTATTTTATCTGGTGATTTTTCAGCAACTTCCTCAATATTCATTCCACCCTGATCGCTAGAAATAAATGCAATTTTCGCAGAAGCTCTATCAACAAGACAAGACAGATAGAATTCTTTTTCTATTTCTGATGCAGTTTCAACATACAATCTTTTCACCTCTCTTCCTGAAGGTCCAGTTTGATGGGTAACCAATGTTTTGCCAAACAATTTTTTCGCTTCCTCTTCCAAAAGAGCAATATTATCAACAATTTTTACTCCTCCAGCCTTTCCTCTACCTCCTGCATGAATTTGAGCTTTTAATACATACTTATCGGCTTTGAGATTTTTTACTTTTTCAATTAATTCATTTACATTAAGAGCATAAACGCCTTCGGGTACAATCGCGCCATACTTTTTAAGTATTTCCTTTGCCTGGTGCTCGTGGATATTCATTTAATCTTTGTTTAAGTCAGGGTCTATTTTAGATGCTGCATCCCATAATTTTATTACTGCTTCTACTGAATTATTAAACTCTGTTTTTTCATTTTCATTAAGGTCGATTTCCTCAATTTTTTCAACACCTTCATTTCCAATGATAACAGGGACGCCTGCATATACATTATTAATTCCATACTCCCCATGTAAATATGCTGCACATGGTAAAAGTTTTTTTTGATCTTTTAAAAATGCTTCAGCCATCTCAACTCCGGATGCTGCAGGTGCATAAAATGCTGATCCTTTTTCTAAATATTTTACAATTTCTGCACCACCATCTCTAGTTCGCTGATTAATACTCTCTAATTTTTCCTCAGAAATCTTTCCCTCTTTCACTAACTCCATCAATGGTTGACCAGAGACTTTTGTAAATCGTGGAAGAGGTACCATTGTATCTCCATGTCCACCCATTACCATAGCATCGATTTCTTTTACAGGCACATTTAATTCTTCAGATAAAAATAGTTTAAATCTTGAACTATCCAATATACCTGCCATCCCTACAACCTTATGAACGGGGAGTCTTGAATATTTTTGAAATGCCATTACCATTACATCCAATGGATTTGTAATACAAATTACAAAGGCATTAGGGGCATTATTTTTTATTCCTTCTGCAACTTGTTTAATAATTTTTAAATTAATTCCTAATAGATCGTCTCTACTCATTCCAGGTTTTCTAGGAACACCTGCTGTAATTATAATAACATCTGATCCTTTTATATCTTCATACTTATCTGTTCCTGAAAATTTTACATTAAATCCGTCTACCGAGGAAGATTGGGCTATATCTAAACCTTTTCCCTTTGCTACTCCACTTACAACATCAAATAAAACAACTTCATCCACCAGTTCTTTTAAACCAATTAAATGGGCTAAAGTTCCTCCAATTTGACCTGCCCCTATTAAAGAAATTTTACTCATTTTATTTCATTGTTGGCATAATAAATTCAGGATTAGATCTAATTCCTGATGGCCATCTAGAAGTAATAGTTTTTAATTTAGTATAAAATTTTACACCTTCCATACCATGCGTTCCACTATCTCCAAATAATGACCTTTTCCATCCTCCAAAACTATGGAAAGCCATTGGAACTGGTATTGGAACATTTATCCCTACCATTCCAACTTGAATTTTGCTTGCGAATGTTCTACCTGCATCTCCATCTCTAGTATAAATGCTAACTCCATTTCCGTATTCGTGCTCATTAATCATTTTTGTAGCCTCCTCAAATGTTTTTACCCTAACAACAGATAAAACTGGTCCAAATATTTCCTCTTTATAAATTCTCATATCAGTAGTCACATGATCAAAAAGACACCCACCAATATAAAAACCATTTTCATATCCCTGTAATTTCAAATTTCTTCCATCAAGAACAAGTTTTGCTCCCTCTTTAACTCCTAGATCTACATAGCCTTTTACTTTTTCTAAATGTTCTTTGGTTACTAAAGGGCCCATCTCAGATGATTTATCCATACCTGGTCCAATTTTTAATGCTTCAGCTTTTTTTGATAGTCTTGAGACTAACTCATCACCTATATCTCCTACCGCTACTGCTACTGACTGCGCCATACATCTTTCTCCAGCTGAACCATATGCAGCGCCCATTAAACCATTTACGGCACCATCTAAATCACAATCTGGCATAACAACTAAATGATTTTTTGCTCCACCTAATGCTTGAACTCTCTTTTCATTTTTAGCTGCATTTTCATATATGTACTTAGCAATAGGAGTTGATCCAACAAAACTAACAGCTTTAATATTTTGGTTTGTTAATATAGCGTCAACAACCTCTTTATCACCATTTACAACATTAAAGACACCCTCAGGAAGACCAGCTTCATGAAGAAGTTCAGCTAATTTCATCGGACATGAAGGATCTTTTTCTGATGGTTTTAAAATAAAAGTATTTCCACATGCAATTGCTAATGGAAACATCCACATCGGCACCATAGCTGGAAAATTAAATGGGGTAATACCAGCTGCAACTCCTAAAGGCTGCCGCATTGAATAACTATCAACGTTTGTTCCAACATTTTCAGAAAACTCTCCTTTAATTAAATGTGGAATTCCACATGCAAACTCTACAACTTCTAATCCTCTTATTAATGACCCTTTGGCATCCTCATAAACTTTTCCATGCTCTGAGACTATTAGTTTTGCCAGTTCATCAAAATTTTTTTCTATAAGCTCTTTAAATTTAAACATTATTCTAGCTCTTTGCAGTGGAGGATTTAATGACCAGGTCTCAAAAGCTTTTTGTGCAATTTCAACTGCACCGTCTAAATCTGATTTTGAGGCTAAAATGACCTCAGATTCTTGTTCTCCAGTAGCAGGATTAAAGACTTTACCTTTTCTTTCTGAATTGCCTGGAGTAATTTTTCCACCAACAAAATGTTTGATTAAATTCATGATTGAAATTATTTAATTAAGTAATCAAGCTGTTGCAAGCATTTTCTTTATTTCTGCAATAGCTTTTGCAGGATTTAAGCCCTTAGGACAAGCATTTGTACAATTCAAGATAGTATGACATCTATAAAGTTTAAGTTCGTCGGCTACTTTTTTAAGTCTTTCTTTTCTGTCTTCGTCTCTACTATCAATTATCCACCTATAAGCTTGAAGTAAAACTGCGGGACCTAAATATTTTTCACCATTCCACCAATAACTTGGGCAAGAAGTTGAGCAGCATGCACACATTATACATTCATATAAACCATCCAATTTTGCTCTATCCTCTTTTGTCTGAATGTTTTCTTTGTCACTTATTTTTGATGTTTTAAGCCAAGGTTCTACAGACTCGTATTGTTTATAAAGAGTACTTAAGTCTCCAATTAAATCTTTTAAAACTTTTAGATGTGGTAATGGATAAATATCAATATCTCCATTTAATTCAGAATGAGATTTTGTACATGCTAGACCATTCTTTCCATTCATATTCATTGCACATGACCCACATACCCCATGAGCACAAGATCTTCTATAAGCAATAGACGGATCAATTTCATTTTTGATTTTATTTAAAATATCTAAAACTTTAGAGGAACAATTATCCATATCAACCTCATAAGTGTCTATTCTTGGATTTTCATTTTTAGATGGATCCCATCTATAAACATTAACTTTTCTTATATTCTTTGATCCTGTTTTGTCTTTGTAATACTGACCTTTTTGTATTTTTGAATTTGAAGGTAAATTAAACTGTACCATTAATATACTCTTTCCTGAGGAGGAAAATATTGTACATCATTTGTTAGTGTTGATCTGTGAACTGGTCTATAATTTATTTTTGTTTTAGAGCCACTACACCATGAAAGAGTATGTTGCATATAATTTTCATCATCTCTTTTCGGAAAGTCTTCCCTCGCATGTGCTCCTCTACTTTCTTTTCTGTGATAAGCTGAGTCCATAGTAGTAATCGCTTGTCTAATTAAGTTATCGAATTCTAAAGTTTCGACTAGATCTGTATTAAATATTAATGATTTATCTTTAACGGATAATGAGTCCATACCCTCAAAAGGTTTTCTTATTTCATGAACACCTTCTTTTAATGTCTTTTCAGTTCTAAATACAGCACATTTAGACTGCATCGTTTTTTGCATTGATAGTCTAAGTTCAGATGTGGGATTAGAACCTTCAGAATTTCTAAGTTTATCAAATCTAACTAAACATCTATCAGTCTCACTTTTGTCGATCTCATCATGTTTCATTCCTGGTTTTACAAGTTCTGCTGCTCTTTTTGCAGCTGCTCTTCCAAAAACTACAAGATCAATTAATGAGTTTGAGCCTAATCTATTAGCACCGTGAACAGAAACACATGCAGCTTCTCCAATTGCCATTAAACCAGGAACAGTTTTTTCCGATCCATTAACTGTAAGAACTTCGGCCTTGTAGTTTGTTGGTATTCCTCCCATGTTGTAATGCACAGTTGGAACAACTGGTATTGGCTCCTTAGTTACATCAACGTTAGCAAATAATTTAGAAGCTTCAGAAATACCAGGTAATCTTTCATCTATAACTTTAGGATCTAAATGATCTATATGAAGATGAACATGATCTTGTTCTTTTCCTATACCTCTACCTTCATTTATTTCTACCGCAATTGATCTACTTACCACATCTCTTGATGCTAAATCTTTAGCTTTTGGTGCATAACGCTCCATAAATCTTTCACCTTTTGAATTTACCAAATAACCACCTTCACCTCTAACACCTTCTGATATTAAAGTACCGTGTCCGTAAATACCAGTTGGGTGGAATTGTACAAATTCCATATCTTGCAAAGGTAAACCAGCTCTTAAAACCATCGCGTTACCATCTCCAGTACAAGTATGAGCTGAAGTAGCTGAGTAATATACTTTTCCATAGCCTCCTGTTGCAATAATAGTAATGTGAGATCTGAACCTGTGTATAGTTCCATCGTTAAGGTTCCAAGCAATTAAACCTTTGCATGCTCCATCTTTCATTATTAAATCCAAAGCAAAGTACTCAATAAAAAATTCTGTATTGTGCTTCAAGGCTTGACCATACAAAGTGTGAAGTATTGCATGACCTGTTCTATCAGCAGCCGCACATGTTCTCTGGACTGTCTCGTTCCCATAATTTTTTGTCATACCTCCAAAAGGTCTTTGATAGATTTTTCCATCCTCTGTTCTACTAAATGGAACTCCATACTTTTCTAATTCTAGCACCGCTGCTGGAGCCTCTTTACATAAATATTCTATTGAGTCTTGGTCGCCCAACCAGTCTGCACCTTTAACTGTATCATACATGTGCCATCTCCAGTCATCCTCACCCATATTTCCTAACGCTGCAGAAATACCTCCTTGTGCAGCAGAAGTATGACTTCTTGTGGGAAATACTTTTGACACACAGGCTGTTTTTAGACCAGCTTCACTTAGGCCAACTGCAGCTCTTAAACCTGAGCCACCAGCACCCAAGACAACTACATCATATTCATGATCAATTATTTTGTACGAACTCATAACTATAAATTAAATACTAAGATAATTATTAATAATGGAAATACTATAGCAAAGATATTTAAGGTTTTATTTGCGGCATTTTTGATATTTTTGTCTTCAATATAATCTTCAAAAACCTCGCTTATGCTTAGTGCAGAGAAAAAATATGCAAAAATCAAAAACATGCTAAATAATAATTTGGATGGCTGTGAAGATATAAATGTTAGAACCTCATTATAGCTTTTGTCATAAATAGAGGCCAAACTCATTGCAAACCATATCATTAAAGGTATTAAAATTGCTGAACTTACTTTTAAAAACAACCATTTCTTAGTTACAGATCCCATTAAATTATTAACCTTCCGATAGCGTAGATTGAAACTGATATAGGAAAAGAGCCAATCAAAACAATCAATCCAGATATTTTTGTAGTTTTGGGCTCAAAACCATATCCTAAGTCCATTACCAAATGCCTTACCTCACTTAGAACTTGAAATGTGAAAGACCAGATTATCCCAATACAAATAAATTTACCGAAAAAAGAAGACAAAAAAGAACTTGTGTGTTCATAATAACCCTCACCCAATAATAATGAGGCTATCCATAAACCTATTAAAGTAATAGCAAAAAAATTTATTATACCAGTTATCCGATGTGATATTGAAACCAATGAGGAAATGTGCCAGTTATAAATCTGTATATGTGGTGATATTGGATTTTTATCTTCCATAAAAATCTTTTTCTATTAAAGCTTCAGCAATTTCAACAGCATTAAGTGCAGCACCTTTTAATAAATTATCTGATACTATCCACATATTAATTGAATTAGGTTGTGAAGAGTCATCACGAATTCTTGATACGAATGTTTCAAATTTATCTTCAGCTTCAACTGGAGTAATGTACCCACCATCTTTATGTTCATCAATTACTTTACATCCTGGAGATGATGATAAAACAGTTTTTACCTCTTCTAAGTTATGTTTCTTGTTAAATTCTACATTCACACTTATTGAGTGAGATACGAGAACAGGAATTCTTACACAAGTAGAGGTAATACTGATTTTATTATCTAAAATTTTTTTCACTTCATCATGATTTTTTTGCTCCTCTTTTGTACTTCCGTTTTCAAGAAAGCTATCGATATGTGGTATTGCATTGAAAGCTATCTGCTTAGTAAAAT
>CACHML010000021.1 GCA_902580945.1 uncultured Pelagibacteraceae bacterium
AATCTGGCATAAAAGATTTATCTGAAGCTATCGAAAAAAATGGTTCAGATAAAGTTGTAATTATTATATCTACAGTACTGCCTGGAACAATAAGAAGCGAGATTAAACCAATTTTAGGTAAGCATACAAAACTTTGCTATAACCCTTTTTTTATAGCCATGGGATCAACTATAAGAGATTTTTTATTCCCAGAGTTTATATTATTTGGTGTTGATGATGACAGTGCCGCAAAAAAGGCAGAGGAATTTTATAAAACAATCTGCGACTCACCATTTTATAAAACAACTATTGAAAATGCTGAGTTAATTAAAGTTTGTTATAATACAATGATTTCAACAAAAATATCTTTTGTTAATACTATTATGGAAGCTTGTCATAATTTACCAAATACAAATGTTGATGATGTTACAAATGCTTTAAAAATGTCAAATAGGAGATTAATTTCAGGAGCATATATGTCAGGGGGAATGGGTGATGGAGGAGGCTGTCATCCAAGAGATAACATTGCACTTAGTCATTTATCGAAAAAACTTAATTTATCTTATGATTGGTTTGAGAGCATAATGATGCAACGTGAAAACCAAAGCGAATGGCTTGCAAATATGATCATTTCTAATTCAAAAAATAGACAGATAAATATACTCGGAAAAACTTTTAAACCCGAAACTAATCTGATTTTAGGAAGTCCATCCATATTGTTAAAAAACTTATTAAAAGAAAAAAATAAAAATGTTTTTTCTTGGGATCCATATGTAGATAAAGCTTATGAGGATGTAAAAAAAGAAATGAATTGGGATAGCGAAATAATCAAACATATTTTTTTTATAGGTACGAAGCATCCAGATTTTATAAATTTTGACTTTCCAAAAGACTCAATAATAATTGATCCATTTAGATACATTTATAATGTAAAAGATTCAAAAGTAATAAGAATAGGCGATAATACAAATAATCAATGATCTGGGCCATTTATAGACTACATTATGGTCTAGATTTTTTAAAACAATCTGTAAGGTCTATCATCAATGATGTTGATAAAATATTCATTTTTTACTCTATGAACCCATGGGTTAAACAAGATTTTGTAAAATATAGAAATCAAGAGATTAAATTCCCCAAAAATCCTGAAGATATCCAAAATTTTTTATTAAATAATTTTAAAAATGAAAAAATTATTATTAAAAATTATGAATGCGACACGCCATTAAATCAATTTGGTAAACTTTATGATATATCATGTAAAATATCATCATCTAAGCCTAAGTATGTTTTATTTATGGAACCAGATATGCTTTTTGGGGAAAATCAATTAAAAATTTTAAAAATAGAACTAGATTTAAAGTTTTGGACCAATGCTATTATAGCTAGACAGATAGAAATATGGAAATTTGATAATGTTAATAAATTTCAAATTACATATAGAATACCCCTAAGAAAAAGACGTGTTGGACCTGTTTTATGGAAAATTAAGAAAAATAAAAAAGGCATAGTTACAGAATTTGGAGGCGGTTCATTTAAAAAAAAAAATAATTATTCGATTTTAACTAAAATTCTAAATTTAGGTTTTTCATTTAATCCAGAAACTATGCTTTATAAACATTTAACATCAATTGTATTTTCAAAAGTGATTGGCGATTCTGAGCCAGATGAAAATTGGTATGAAAATAAGTGGCTTAATTGGAAACCTGATACTGAAAATCTTGAAATAAGCCTTGGTTCACAACATTTAATCAAGAAAGCAATAAAATATAAAATACCCATAAGATATTTTAAATTTTTAAAATAATCAGTTAATGTAAAAATATGAAAATCAAATATAATAAAGATTATTATGAAAATGGTGTTGCAAAAGGTATAAGTGGCTACGATAATTATAGATGGATTCCAGAACTAACATATCCAATGGCTTATTCTATCTGCAGAACTTTGAATATCAAACAAACACACAAAGTTCTAGAGTTTGGATGTGCGCATGGTTTTTTAGTAAAGGCTTTAAATGATTTTAATATAGATACATATGGATTAGATGTTTCAAGATATGCCTTAAGTAAGGTTGAACCTGCATTAAAAAAAAAAATAAATTTATTAAAAAACAATAATATTAAAAAATCATTAAATAAAATGAAAATTAATTTTAAATTTGATTTCATTATTGCAAAAGATGTTTTTGAACACATTGAACCAAATGATTTAAAGAGATTACTCAGACAAATGTCATTGATAACTAAAGAACTTTTTGTTGTAGTTCCACTTGGAGATAATGGTAAATACAGGATAGAAAGTTATGAGGGAGACAAAACGCATATAATAGCTGAAAATGAAAGATGGTGGAAACTATTATTTAATCAAAATAAATTTAAAGTAAAATCATTTAGTCACAATATTGAAGGTATCAAAGATAAATGGTATGATGTAAATACAAAAGGAAACGGTTTTTTTAAACTAGTTACAATGTAAAAATGATGACTAATCAAGAGTATGAAATTCTAGCATTAAATGACAAAATTGGTCACTACATAAGAATTAGATCTCTAAACAAAGCTAAGCATTTTGCAGTTTATAGAACTTTTACGAAGAGATTTCCGAATGGAAAAGAGGTTAATGCAGATATAAGTGAGGAAATCCAAGATATCTTAGTAAAATCAATAAAAGAAAAAGGAATAACTGAAGGGTTTATTTTAAAATTTGACGAAAATGATAACTATTCAAATTTTGACGAAGAAAAAATTAATCCAGACGAAATAAGACATATTAGTGGTAACAGTGAAAAAAGTTTCACTAGCACAGGTGCAAAATTAAATGCTCACTGGCCAATATTTCATAAACTTAATGAGACAGGATTTGGAAGTATTATTAGGGCAACTTTAACCTTACATCAAGTATGTTCTTCGAGGTGTCAATTTTGCTCAACAATTAATAGAAACAAAAAAGACTCAACAACCTTTGAGGAAACTAAGGAATTTATTGAAAAATTATATTTTGATCAAGCTGAATATAATAAAAAATATTTTTCTAAATATAATGATCAATATAAAAAATTAACTGGCTCTGATATAAGATTAAAAGGTTTAATATTATCTGGGGGTGGTCAACCAAATCTTTGGCCGCATTTTGAAAAATTGGTTAATTGGTTATCCTCTTTAGATATTGATATTGGTTTAATTACAAATGGGTTTCCCAAAAATATAGATGATAAAATATATGATAAATTTAAATGGATAAGATTGTCAATAACTCCAGAAGATGCATCACCTCACTATATTGATAAAAAGTTTAATCTTCAGAGAATTCCTCAAAATATAATTGATAATAAAAAAACTTTTTTTGGATTATCATATGTTTATGGGCCCTGGACTAATGATGATATATTAAAAAGACTATCATTATCAATAAATAAATGGAATTTGGATTACATAAGAATGTTAACAGACTGTAACTTAACAAGAAATGAACAATTAAAATCCCACAATGTTCTTGCTGAAAAACTTTATAAATTATCTTTAATTGACAAGTTTGGAAATAATAATGGGAAAATTTTTCATCAACTTAAGTTTCATGGAACTGAAAAAGAAGCAGAGGAATTGTGGAGTGAAGGTAAATGCTATTTGCAAACATATAACGTTTTCTGGGATACAACTGGTCATGAAACAAATGGAAAATCCTTTTGTTATCCATGTGACTCTGTAACAGTATTAGCCGAAGAAAATACTAGGCAACAGTCAAAAAGAGGATTTGATGGAAATATTTGGGGCACAGTAACTAATGATAAGGTGGAATTACTATATAAAGAAAAATGGAAAAAGTTTTTTGACCCAAGGAAACACTGTTCTGCATGTTTATTTATGAAAAACAATAAAGTTGTAAAAGATTTAACTGCATCCAGCATACAAAAATTGAAACAAATTAAAATTGATAAAGATCTTGAACATATTAATTTTCCTTAATTATTAATATGATTTCATTATCTATCTATAATGGACATAACGCAGCTATCTGTATTATTAAGGATGGTGTAGTGATTTTAAACTGGGAATTAGAAAGATTTTCAAGAATAAAGCATGATTATGGATTTAACTTAGATTTTTTAAACAAAAGTCTAGATATTTGCAATTTAAAACTGAAAGATATTGATGTTATTATAACTAACAAACAAGATTATGGAAGAAAACCTCCATGGGACGTTCCATCAACTGACAAGTCTGATTGTGTAAGTTTTAAAATAAATGAAACAAAAGCCTTCGCATTGAACCATCATTTGTGCCATGTATCATCTTCTTATTTTACTTCTCCATTCAAAAGTGCAACTATAATTACTCAGGATGGGGGAGGTGATAATGAAAATTTTTCAATTGCAAAAGCCAATGAAAATAAAATTCTAGAATTTAAAACAGAAATAGTAACTAATCTCGCTGGATGGTGGTCTGGTATCACTTTGAATAACTATAGGATGCGCAGAATACACAAATGGGATCCAGGATCTGGAGCTGGTAAAATTATGGCTTTAGCAGCTTATGGTAAATCTAATAACGATTTAGAAAAACTAATTAAAGATACAATGAGTTTAGGTTCAAGCATAAAATATACTGACAAATATTCTCCAGCTTTTAATTTTGATGAAGATTTGTCAGATACCAATACAGATAGAAGCAAAGATGTTGCCGCATCATTGCAGTCTATTACTGAAAAAGAACTGCTTAAAATTTATAATGATACTTATAAAACTTATCCCAATGAAAACTTGTGTTTAGCAGGAGGTATTGCCCTTAATTGTGTTGCAAATACAAGGGTCAAGAGCGATTTTAAAAATTTGCACGTTCCACCATTTCCTAATGATACAGGATTGGCCATTGGAATGGGTCTATATCATTGGCATCAAATTGAAAATAACCCAAAAGAAAATAAAAGTTTTTCACCCTATTTAGGACCAAAATATTCAAAGAATGATTTTCTAAGTGCTATAAACAAAGATAATTCATTTATTAAGAGACTTTTTAAACGTCAATCAAAATTAAAATACGAGGAAATGACAATTGATAAAATTTCGCAATACCTATCTGAGCGAAATGTAATATGCATGTTTAAAGGAAGAAGCGAAAGTGGTCCAAGAGCACTAGGAAATAGAAGTATAATGTGTGTTCCTGATAGCAAATACGGTAGAGATTTTATAAATTTTAAAATAAAGAAAAGGGAATGGTATAGACCCTATGCTCCCATAATTTTAGATAAGTTTGTCGATGATATCTTGTATGATTATATAAGTCATTCTCCTTATATGACAACAAGTGCTTTTATTAAAAAGCATTGGCTGCATAAACTTGATGCAGTAAATCATGTTGATAATTCCACAAGACCTCAAATACTTATAGAAAAAAATAACCCTTTTCTTTATAAACTAATTGAATCTGTTTTTGAAAAAACTGGTATACCTGTTTTATTAAATACTTCTTTTAATATGCAAGAACCTATTGTTGAAACTCCTTTAAATGCTTTAGAAACTTTTAGGAAATTTAATATTAATTTTTTAGTTTTGGATGACTATATCGTAAGGAAATAATATTATGAAACACTCACAAAGAATAAGGTATTTTTTAAGATCATTAAGAGCTAAACTAAAATTCTTTTTAATTAAGATAAAACTTATAAAAGGATACAAACCCAATATTAATGTTAAAAAGATTAACATAGGTGGAGGTGAGTGGAGAAAGAATGGTTGGGAAAATTTGGATATAATATTCGATTATAAACTTGAAGATGAATTGTTAAAACCATTCTTTGATAATTCAATTGATTACATTTATACATCTCACTGTATTGAACACTTAAATTTTAATACATCATCTATTCTGTTGAATGATGTCTATAAAAAATTAAAAAAAGGTGGAGTTTTAAGAATTGTTGTTCCTGATGTAGATAAACTTTTAAAAATCTACGATAAATATAAAGATAATTCTAATTATAAATTTTATAATGACAAAACTAGAGGTCATTATACCTTAAAAGACTCTATTCTTGAACTATTTGGTTTCAATCTAGAAAATAATAGATTTTTAGATAAATCAATGCATTTATCTTTTTATTCATTATCCTCATTACAGCTCTTATTAATTTCATCAGGTTTTAAAAAATTTAAAACTTTTTCTTTTGGTGAGTCCGAAGTTGATGAGTTTAAGATTACAACCGAACATTCAGATGATGGATTTGATAATGCTGACACCAAGGATATAAGCCTATATTTAGAAGCTACGAAATAATTTACTTTGTTTAAATTTTAATTTTATTTAGAGCATTATTTTTAAATATATTTGCTTCTTTTATGTACCTTCTTACCATTTGAGCTGTTTTATGTCCTGTCATAGCCATTATACTTCTTTCATCCGCACCAGATTCAGCGGCTACAGTTGCAAAACCTGATCTTAAACTATGACCAGAAAAGTTTGTGTTTTCAATCCCTGCTAAATTTAGATAATTTTTTAATAGTAGGACGACTGATTGATCTGTTAGTCTTTTATCTGTTAATGTTAACCCTCTAGAAAATCGTCTAAATAGAGGTCCTGATTTAATACTCGAAAATTCTAACCATTTTTTCAAGTTAGTTACGGGGCAATAAATTTCATTTTTAAAGTAGGGTATCCCTTTTACCATCCCTTCACCTAATTGGTCTGTTTTTGATCTTCTTATTGTTATTTTAACTCCTTCTGGTACAAATTCTAGATCTTCAAAATTAATTGAAATTAACTCATTTCTTCTAAAACCTCCTCCAAAACCAATTAGAAACAATGATTTGTCTCTAAATTTTTTGACCTTATTATCAATTTCTTTATCAATTACATTAATTAATGCTTTTAAATGATTGATTAATAATGGTTTTTTACCTTTTTGAATACTACCTTTCACCCTTTTTATACCCATTAAATTTTCAATAATTAAAGGATGCTTTGTATCTAAGTAATGACCTTTAAGCTTATGTAACATTGCTATAGCAACTATTCTTCTCCTTAAAGTACTTGTTGAAGAAGTTTTTGATAAATGAGTGAGATAAAGTGAAACAATCTTTGGTTCTGTGGGCAATGCATTAAATCCATGTTTTAGACAAAATGCTCTAAAATCTTTAAAATCTGATTTATATGCTCTTAAAGTGTTAGATGCTTTAGATCTTTTAAGATTATTTAAAGTTTCTTCATGTAGCAATTTTAGATCTGTAGTCAACTCATTCATATATTACTATTGATAACAATTAATTATCACTAGTAATAATATAACTCATTTTACATGTCAAGCATTTAATGTAAAAGATTCTCAATGCCTAAATATGTAATTATTGGTCTTATTGTTGTTATTGGAACGTTCCTAATTATGAACTACTGGCCAAAACTAAAGGAACAAACAAGAAATCGAATTTTAATGGTTATTTTTGGCATATTTTTCATAAGCATATTTGTTCTGTTATTTCTATTAATGTTTTGAGGTATTTTGATCGATATTTTAAGCATTCTAGTTGCTGGTATATTTTCTTGCATAATTTTAGATATTCTAGGTTATTTGCTTAAATTATTAGGCGTTCCTGAGCCATCCTGGGGAATTGTTGGTAGGTGGACCTATTATATGCTTAAAAATGGATCTTTTAACAATCCAAACATAGCGCAAATGCAAACTATTAAATATGAGGTCTTACTGGGGTGGATTTTTCACTACTACGTATCAATTTGTTGGGCTGTGATATATTATTTTTTCTTTATACAAATAGGCTTAAAAATGACCTATTTTTCAGGCTTTATTTTTGGAGCTCTTACAACTTTAGCACCATTACTAATATTTTTGCCTTTCACTGGACAAGGTATATTTGCAATAAATACAGATATACCGGTTAAAACCTCTATTATGTTCTTGATACGTCACTCAATTTATGGAATTGCGATGTATGAGGGTTTTAGATGGTTTATTTAAAGCTTTAGATTAAGTTATCCCCACTATTCTGCCCTGTTAAAAACCCACAAAATTCAACAATAAAGTGATACATACAACCTACTCTATCTGATAATGTTTAAAATGAATTAAGAGGCAACTCTTAACTGACCAGCTGGGGAAAAACCGAGAGGTTCAAGCCCAGAGGGCAGAAAGCTCTACAGAGTAGCGCTAAAATAGTAGAGTGGAAGGCATGGCGGTAGCGCATAAAACGACGTGCCAAAAACTACTGTTCTTTGTGCCTGAAAAGGTACAAGGAAACAGGGTTTTTTCTTTTTATGATCCTTAAAGGCACTAAATTTCAATTAAAAGTCTGGAAATATCTTAAAAAAATACCAAAAGGTCAGATACGAACTTATTCTGATGTAGCAAAGGCTATAAATAAACCAAAATCAGTAAGAGCTGTTGCAAATGCAATAGGAAAGAACCCATATGCCCCAAAAATACCTTGTCACAGAGTAATCAGATCGGACGGTTCATTAGGCGGTTATTCAGGCAAAGGTGGGATAAATACTAAGAGAAAATTACTAAAGTCAGAGGGTATTTTGCTCTAGAAATGTCTAAAATTAACGGTTTTTGCTTATAATACAATATTTAGTCATACTTTTTTAATATCGCCTATAAGTTGCACCATAAAACAGAAAATGTTTAAAATAGAGGCTATTTTGGGCTTTTAAATGCTATATTCTATTTTTGCAGAGCTAATTAAAATTACTCATTATTCTATTAAAAATTCTGATTTTAATATTTAAAATAATCGCAATGAAATATCTCTGAATATTATAAATTAGAAAAATTAGCATATTTGCTTACTTTTTTTAGCTTCTGAATTATTAAATTTAAGGTATTATTATTTTAGCTGATAAGTAAGATAAAATCCCTACCTATTTACT
>CACHML010000022.1 GCA_902580945.1 uncultured Pelagibacteraceae bacterium
AGTAAATATTTTTGTCTTAAATACTGTATAACAACATGCATAACAATATGATGCGAGTCCTCTGATATTCCATAATTTTCACATTTGAAATGTAAATTTATATCTGCCTCTTTTGACAAATAACCACCTTTAAATCCAGAAAGTCCAATAGTTTTAATTTTATTTTTCTTGCAAAATTTTATTGCATTAATAATATTTTTTGAGTTACCTGATGAGCTAATTAAAATTAATAGATCTCCTGCATTTGCTAAATATTCAAGTTGCTCAGAAAAAATCTTATCATATGCAAAGTCATTAGAAATTGCGGTTATTAATTCGTTACTTGTAGATAAACTTATTACTTTGGGTTTTAACTTTGTATTTTTTCTTAATAATTTTATGTAATCACAAAGTAAATGATTAGCAATTGCCGCAGATCCTCCATTACCACAGACAAAAATATTTCTATTCTTCAAAATTGCACTCTCAATTACATCTGAAAATTTTGATAGATTTTTTAAATTCGCAGTGTTTAGAGTTTTGTTGAGAACTTTTTTATATTCTCGATAATAAATTTCAATTTTTTTTGTCTTCTTTTTAGGAAATTTCATTTTTTAAATTTAATTATTTATAAATATATTATTTCTTTTATTTAATTAATATGTGCTCTTAATTTTTTGGCAATAATTTTTTCCTCTTCAGTTATATTCCCAAGTTTATTTTCGCCTATAGCAATTAACATTTTGTCCAAGGATGACGTTAATTGTTTCATACCTGAAAATTCAAGTGAGGCTGCTTGATCTGATCCATACATTGTTCTATCTAGTGTTATATGTCTCTCTAAAGAAGACAAACCAAAGAACGAGGCTGCTAAAGAAATTACCACCCCATTTTCATGTCCACTATAACCCACATTACATTTGAATTTTTCTTTTAAAGCTGAAATTGTATTTAAATTAGCATCTTCTGGTTTCATAGGGTAAGTAGATACACAATGCATTAATTCAAAAGAACATTTTTTTTGGGTAAAAATATTTACTGCATTTTCAATATCATTAATGTTGCTCATACCAGTTGATATAAATGTATGTTTCTTTCTACTTGCTACTGCGGACAAAAAATTACTATCTATTATCATTGCAGATGCAATTTTTTGATACTTACAATCGAAATTATCTAAAAATTTAATACTTTCTAAATCCCAAGCTGATGCAAACCACTCAATACCAATTTCTTTACAATAAGCATCTATCGACTGGTACTGTTCTTTACTAAACTCTAGACCTTCTTTTTGTTGTCTTTGTGTTGTTCCCCATGGGCTATCTCTTTTTTGGTCAAGAATTTCTTTTGAATAAACTAAATCAATCGTCCTTTTTTGGAATTTTACACTATCAAACCCAGCATTTTTTGCGTTTAAAATCAGATTTTTAGCGATCTCTATATCACCATTATGATTAATGCCTATTTCAGCAATTAAAAATGGTTTTTTTATTTTCATAAACTATAATTAATCGAAAAAATCAAAAGTGTACAGCGATTTAAAAAACAAAAACATAATTCTTACTGGTGGCAGTGGCTTCTTAGGTAAACAAATCACAGAAGCTTTTAAATCATATGGATCAAATGTTATAATACTAGATATTATTAAACCCAAAAATATCGATAAAATAAAATTCTATAAATGTGACATTACTAATGAGTCAAAAGTAAAAAAAGTAGCAAAGAAAATTTTAAAAGAAAATAAAAACATTGACGTATTAATTAATAATGCAGCCTCAGACTATGTGCCCAAAAAAAAAAATTATAATTTGTCTTTAGAGCAAATAAGTTTAGAAATATGGAAAAAAGATTTAGAAGTTGGTCTAAATGGTTCCTTTATATGTACAAAAGTATTCGGATCAATAATGGCATCCAAAAAAAAAGGTGTGATATTGAATATATCTTCTGACCTAAGTATAATTGCACCAAATCAAAAGTTATATAAAGGACTAAATTTCATTAAACCAGTAACATATTCTGTTGTAAAACAAGGTATTAATGGATTGACAAAATATACAGCAGCTTATTGGGCTGAAAAGAATGTGAGGTGTAACGCTATAGCACCTGGTGGAATTCAAAATAATCAGAATAAATTATTTTTAAGTAAGATAAAAAAAGTAATTCCCTTAAAAAGACTTGCAAAAAAAAATGAGTACAACGATTTAATTCTATTTCTTTGTAGTGACTCTTCATCATATATGACTGGGTCTATTGTTGTAGCTGATGGAGGAAGAACTATAATTTAAATATTAATTTTTTTTTGCAACAGACAAGAGCATTAATTCCTTAGAAAATCTTATCCATTTGTTTTTCAAACGAAAATAATCTGGTACAAATATTCTTGTTATAAAAGATAAGGTATAAAAAAATTTTGAAAAAAATCTTTTTTCAAATATTACTGGAAGTTGGATAAAACTTTCAACAGATATCAATTTAAAGTTATGTATTTTATGTATATCACCTAATGATATTTTTGTAAAAGGAACCCTATGAGTATAGTCTTCATAAAAAGATTTATAAATATATTCCCATTCCGGTGTTAATGTTATAATTGTTCCACCTGGTTTGAGAACTCTGTATGCTTCTTGGAAAATTTTTTCTGGATAATAAAAATGCTCGATAAATGATTTTGAATAAATTACATCAAAAAAATTATCTTCATAAGGCAATTTATCTTTAGTTAAATCAACTTGTGAAAAATTTAATTCTGGAAAATATTTTTTACTATAATCTGATAAATCAATTCCATAAACTTCTAATCCTTTTTTTTTGAACTCATTTAAAAAATCTCCTCTACCGCATCCCATTTCAAGTATTTTTTGATTTTCTTTTAGTTGAGCTTTTGTTGTTAAAAAATTAATTAATTTTGAAGGATAATTTGAAAATGGTGCATTATCCTCACTGTAAACTGTCTCTAAGTATTTATTTTTTTGCATTTACTTTCACAGACTAAGGGTTTGACCACCATCTACCTTAAATATGCTCCCATTTATAAAGCCAGATTTATTATTACATAACATCTCACAAATCAAAAATATATCGCTTGGAGTTCCGAATTTATTACTAGGCACATTTTCACTAATATACTTAAGTGTTTTTAATTTATTTTTTTTAAGTTTTTTTTCCCATACAGAGTGTTTAAAAATAATATTACCTGGCATAATTGCATTTAAAGAAACACCTGACTTTGCTAACTCTTTAGAAGCTGATTTTACATAAAAATTTAGAGCAGCTTTGGCAACTGAGTAACCTATTGGCGCACCATCAATTACTTCAGCACCACAAATTGAGGATATACAAATAATTTTACTATTTTTTTTCAAAATTTTTTTTGAATTTTCAATTAAGTTAATAGCAGGCATTAGGTTGTTTTTAATTGCAAAATCAAAATTTTTATTATTTTTTTTAAAATTACTGTTACCAATGTTAGCAATTATGACATCAATTGAATTATATTTTTTATATAACTTTTTAATATTATTTTTAATTATATTTGTTTTGGACATATCCCCAAAAATATAATCTGCATTATTTACATTTTTCAATGCTAGGTTTAGTTTTTTTCTACTTCTACCATTTAGTATTACTTTATAGTTTTTATTTGAAAACTCTTTAGCTAAAAAATATCCAATTCCAGAAGTGGAACCTGTAATCAATACTTTTGGTTTACTTGATTTCATTTTGAATTTTTTTTAAAAATTGTAAGTTTATTAAAATTTCTTCTAAATGTTTATTTATTTTAGATCTAGCAGTTTGAAGAATTAAATTTCCTTTATAATTAATTTTTTTTAAATTCATAAACAATTGTTTGAAATTTACATTTCCTTGTCCCAACCTTACAGTATTACCAAATTTTTTTCTGTCTTTTATATGGACATTTAATATACGTTTTCCATAATATTTAAATTCATGATTCATGTTATAATTTAAAGAAGCACTATTACCTGTATCATAATTTATACCAAAATATTTTCTATCGAATTTTTTAATAAAAATTCCAAGCTTTTTTGGATGATAGTCTGACTCAAAAATAATTTGTACTTTATTTTTTTTCAAAATTTTTTTTAAACTTTCACAGATTTTTAATAGTTTTTTCTCCTGATTTATGCTTTGAATTGAGCCTTTATCGACTAAAGGAATAACAATTAATTTTATTTTCAGTTCACCTGAGGCGATAATTATTTTTTCTAAAAAATTAATTATCTTTTTATTTTTTTCAATTTTCCAAAAAGGTTTTTGCATAAAACAATCACAAGTAATGGAATTAATTTTAATAGAATATTTTTGTTTAAGAAATCTAATTTTTTTTTTACCTTTGGTAGTTATTAAAGGGTTTAGACTTAAATTTTTATAATCTAATGTCCATTCAATTAAATTTAAACTTGTCTTATTAATTATTTTGAATTCTCTTTGCCAATTATTTACTGGAAATGCTTGAATCTTATTACCTATTAAAGGAGAAAGTCTACCTTGCATTAAACCAATATTAGTAAGCATTTTTTTTTATCTCTTGAACTAATTCTAAATATGCACCCTCAGGGGTTTTGCAGTATGTCATTAACACCTTCCCATCAGCTGATTTTAAAGGTTCAGAATTAAATTTAATCCTGTTTTTTTTTAGAATTTTATATACTTTTAAAATGTCTTTAACGGTAATTGAAATATGTGTAAAGCCAATAGAATAAGGTTTTAAAACATTCCTTTTTTTTGATGGAGGATTCTTAAAATGAAGTAATTCTAAAAGGCATCCATGATTATCTGATAATTTTAATGTCTCTACTTTTACTGACTTATATTTCATTATTTTATCAATCAATTTTCCTTTTTCAATCGCTCTTTTTTTAACTTTAAATTTTAATATTTTATTCCAAAAACTTAGAGATTTTTTTAAATCATATGTAACTAAACCTGTATGTCGTATTTTAATCATTAAAAATTTTTAAAATATTTTTTTTGATTATTTTTGTAGCTACTTTAATTGCATCTTTTGAGATTGTAAGAGGTGGACCTAATTTTATGGACTCTCTTCCAGTATATACCATTAGTAGGCCATCTTTTATGCAAGCTTCAACTAAACTTTTAAGTCTTGAGTCAATGTTTTTTATAGTTTTATTAAATATCAATGCTGCAATTAATCCTTTTCCATAAACCTTAAATAGATTTTTTTTAAGTTTTGAAATCTTATTTAATTCATTGTGTAAAATTACTCCTTTAATTTTACTTTGGTTTGTAAGATTTTTTTTTTGAATTTCTTCAATAACAGCCAGGCCTGCACTACATGAAATGGGATTAGCAGAATTAGTGCTGCTCATGTTACCAATTTCTGGAAGATCTAACAAATCTCTCCTCCCTATAACACCAGATAATGGAACACCTCCTCCCATACCTTTTCCACAACAAATTAAATCTGGCTTGATTCCATAGTGCTGAAAACCAAAGTTCTTACCAGTCCTTGAAAATCCAGCCTGCATTTCATCAAATGTAATTAAAATATCATTTTGTTTACATATTTTACTCAACTTTTTAATATATCTTTTTGGATAAAAAAGTGCTCCCCAACCCTGAAAAGTTTCTATCATCACTCCGCAGATATCTTTTTTTAAATTAATTTTTTTTTTTAACTTTAGGATAGAATCTTCTAAAAATTTTTCTGAATTTAAGTCTGAAACATCCCATGGATATGGGAAAGGTAAATGATGTATATTTTTGTCCTTAAAACCTACCCATTTCTTTTGACTTTCGTTTCCACTCATCATTTGAGCAGCCAAGGTTCTACCATGCCAATTACCTTCAAAACATATAATTCCTAACTTTCTCTTTTTTTTTTTTATTCCATACATACGCATAAGTTTGAATGCAGCTTCAGTAGCTTCTGTACCAGACGACATTAAGAAAGCTTTTTGAAACCCTTTGCCAGCAAATTTTATCAATTTTTCAATATAATCTGCTCTGATTTTATTTATATAAACGTAACTGTGAAGAAAGTTTTTGTCTAAGGTTTTTTTAATATAGCTCTTTATTCTATTGTTTGAATGTCCAACATTGGCTACAAAAATTGTTGAGGTAAAATCAATAAATTTATTTCCAGAAATATCATAAACATAAAAATCTTTAGCACTTTTCCATGCTATCGGTAATTGTCCATGCATTGACCTAGATTCAACTTTTTTTAATCTGTTAAACAGGTTATTTGTACCTGGTGCTGGTAAAATAGACTTAATATTTATATGTTTTAATTTTATTTTTTTGTTTTCCATAAGTACTCAATATATTTAAAATCCTCAATTAGATCTATTTCTTGGGAATATGAAGTTATATATGCTTTAACTTTTTTACCTAGTAATTTTTTATCTTTTATAACAATTTTTTTTCTATAAATATCTATTACACCGTTGGGTGAATAAGTTTTTGGAAATTTCTGTCTTGGTCTATTTAAGTCTTCCATTACAAGTTTTAACTTTTTAAGAGGTTTTAATTTTCCATTTTCTATTTCAACTGCCTTATAAGCAGTTTCTGACATTTCATGAACTGATCTTAGAGAACTAAAATTTGAATTATATAAAATTTTTGGAGCTTTTATTAAATCATAAATATTTCTTTGTGGCGAAGTTGGTCTTATATGAGCTATGAGGTCATAATCTTCAATAACATTATGAATTAAATGATTTATCATTTGATAGTCAGTAGAATTGTCTCTACTTATTTTTTTTGGTCTATGAATGATTTTAACAGGTCCAAATTTTTTTGAAATATTTGCATATTCGCTTGAGTCGGTAGAAACATAAACATTACTAAAAATTTTAGACTTAAAACACTGCTCTATAGAATAAGCAATTAATGGTTTTCCCAAGAGCATCTTAATATTTTTATTTTTAATAGATTTTGAACCAGATCTAGCTGGTATAACTGCTATAATTTTCATTATTTTAAACTCAAAATATTAGTTATTTTTCCTCTAAGGGGTAAACCAAAAGTAATCACCTGTATATCCACATTTATTAAAAAGCTTAATCCAATCTTCAACTGATAAAATAGTTTTTGCTGTTAGAACCCATGCCAATAATCTCTCTTTTTCAAATTCGTTTCTATAAGCGTCTACAACTATATATGCACCCTTCCTTTTAACTCTCTCAATTTCTTTAATTGCTAATTCACATTCGTCAATTTCTAAATTATGAATTGTATTGATAGATAAAACAAAATCAAAACTATTATCATCAAATTCTAAAGATTTAGCATTACCTACTTTTACATTATTTTTCATCTCCTCTTTACAATTATCTATTGCATAATTTGAAATATCAATTCCTTGAATATTCATTTTTGGTAACTTTTTAGAAAAGTCATACATCATAAATCCTTTTGCACAACCAACATCTAAAATTGACGAATTTTCATTAAGAGACCAATGATCAATAAATGTATCAACTACTTTTGACCAATACTTGGGGTGATAATTTAAACCTCCATAGCCATATTTTCTATCGCCATCAAAAAAATCTTTACCAAATTTTCTTCCAATCTTCCTGTCATGTTC
>CACHML010000023.1 GCA_902580945.1 uncultured Pelagibacteraceae bacterium
AATTGCTGTTACCTATTGCGATAAGGAAGGTAATGATAATGAAGCAAATAATCCTAATGGTGCATTAAAGAATATTGCTGGTATTTTTAACAAAGATAAAAATATTTTAGGAATGATGCCTCATCCTGAAAGAATGATAGATCCATTTTTATCAGGAGAAGATGGATCTTTGTTTTTTGAAAATTTAATTGGAAGTTTATAATGGTTGAAGTTAATGAAAAAATTGCAATCGAGCATGGATTAAAAAAAGATGAATATAAAAAAATTTGTGATCTATTAAAAAGAACTCCAAATATTACTGAATTAGGTATTTTTTCAGCAATGTGGAATGAACATTGCTCTTATAAGTCTTCCAGAAGACACCTTAAAAAATTACATACTAAGGGTAAACAAGTTATTCAGGGACCTGGTGAGAATGCTGGTGTTGTAGATATTGATGACAATGATGCAATTGTATTTAAAATAGAGAGTCATAACCACCCGTCATTCATAGAGCCTTACCAAGGTGCAGCTACTGGGGTTGGAGGTATAATGAGAGATGTATTTACTATGGGTGCAAGACCAATTGCTAATTTAAATTCTATTCATTTTGGATCTCCTGATCATGAAAAAACAAGAAATCTGTTAAGAGGAGTGGTTAAAGGAATTGGAGGGTATGGAAATTGTATAGGTGTTCCAACTATTGCTGGTCAAACATGTTTTGATGAGTCCTATAATGGCAATATTTTAGTTAATGCAATGACGTTGGGTTTGGTTAATAAAAATAAAATATTTTATTCAAAAGCTGCTGGAATAAATAAGCCTGTTATTTATGTTGGCTCTAAGACTGGAAGAGATGGAATACATGGTGCGAGCATGGCTTCAGCTATTTTCGATGATAAAATTGAAGAAAAAAAACCAACCGTTCAAGTTGGTGATCCGTTTACTGAAAAACTTCTTCTTGAGGCTTGTCTTGAACTTATGGCAGGAAAATCAATTATCTCAATTCAGGACATGGGGGCAGCTGGATTAACATCTTCGAGTATTGAAATGGCATCAAAAGGTGATTTAGGTATTGAGATAGATTTAACTAAAGTTCCTTGTAGAGAAGAAAGTATGACACCCTATGAAATAATGCTTTCTGAAAGTCAAGAGAGAATGCTCATAGTTTTAGAGGAAGGAAAAGAAAAAGAAGCTAAAAAAATTTTTGATAAGTGGAATTTAGATTTTGCAGTAATTGGAAAAACTACAGATAGCAAAAATATAGAACTATTTTTTAAAAATGAGAAAGTAGCTGAAATACCAATTGACTTTTTAGCTGATAATGCTCCTATGTACGACCGAAAATGGATTAAGTTAGAACTTCCAAAAGAGAATAGTTTTTCAAAAGATCAATTTAAATCTTTAAAACTAAGTGATTGTTTAAATAAAATTTTAAGCGATCCAAATATTTCAGATAAAGAATGGATCTGGAACCAATATGATCACACAGTTATGGGAGATACAATTCAAAAACCTGGTGGTGATGCAGGTGTTGTAAGAGTTCATGGTACAAATAAAGCTGTAGCTGCAGCAGTAGACTCGTCTGCAACTTACTGCAATGCTCATCCATTAACAGGGGGTAAGCAAGTTGTTTGCGAAAGCTGGAGAAATATGATTTCTGTAGGTGCTAAGCCAATAGCAATTACAAATTGTCTTAACTTTGGAAATCCAGAAAAAGAAAAAAATATGGGTGAATTTGTTGAGTGTGTTGAGGGAATTTCTGAAGCATCTAAGTATTTAAATTACCCTGTAGTCTCAGGAAATGTATCTTTTTATAACGAAACAAAAGATAAGGGTATAAAACCTACCCCTTCAATTGGTGGCATTGGTCTGTTGGCTAATTATAAAAAAATGATCACAATGGAATTAAAAAACAACGGAAATTATCTTTTTGTCATTGGAAAAACAGAAGGACATTTAGACCAATCAGTATTTGCTAGAAATATTTTATCTAAATTTGAGGGTCCTCCTCCAGAAGTAAACTTATTTAATGAAAAACAAAATGGTTTGGCTGTTTTAAATTTAATAGATAATAATTTAATAGAGACATGTCATGATGTGTCTTTAGGTGGAATTTTAACTGCACTGTCAAAAATGAGTATTAAAGGAAATAAAGGTGTAAATATTTTTCCTATCAATGGTTTAGTAAACAAATTTCAGTATTTTTTTGGTGAAGATCAAGGAAGATACATAATTGAAATAAAACCAGAAAATTTAGAAAATGTAGAAAAAATAATAAAAAATGACTCAATACATTTTGATAAATTAGGCTTAGTTAAAGGTAATGAAATAAATTACGGAAAAGATCTAAAAATATCAATTGATGATATCAAACAAGGCTATAAAAAATGGTTAAAGGAGTATATGGTAAGCTAATGGCAATGGATCTAAAAGAAATAGAAAGTTTAATTAAAGAGGCGTTACCTGATGCAAAAATAGAAATACAAGATCTTGCTGGTGACGGAAATCACTATTCAGCGACAGTAATTTCGTCGCAATTTGCAGGAAAAAGTAAAATTCAACAACACAAGATGGTATACAATTCATTAAAAGGTAAGATGGGGAATGAATTACACGCATTAGCCATAAAAACTAAGGAGAACTAAATGGATGATCAAACAAAAGAATTAATAAACAATGAAATAAAAGATAATGAGGTATGCTTATTTATGAAAGGTACTCCAGATGCTCCTCAGTGTGGATTTTCTATGGCTGTTACAAATATTTTAAAAATACTTGAAGTTAATTTTAAAGGTGTAAATGTTTTAGCTAATCAAAGTCTAAGAGAAGGAATTAAAGTTTACAGTGATTGGCCTACGATACCTCAACTTTATGTTAAAAATGAATTCATTGGAGGTTGTGATATAGTTAAAGAGATGTACGAAAATGGAGAATTAGCAAAACTTTTTGAAGATAGTGGAATAAGTTTTAAAAAGAAAAGTTAAGAATAAGTATATCTAAGAATTAGATTATCTAGAATAATACTCAATTACTAAATTTGGTTCCATCACCACTGGATAAGGTACCTCTTCAAATTTTGGCACTCTTACAAATTTAACTTTCTTGTTTTTTTCATCAAGTTGTAAATATTCAGGCACATCTCTTTCTTTATTAGCTAGCGCTATATCAATCAAAGCTAACTGTTTTGATTTATCTCTAATTTCTATACTATCTTCTTCCTTCACTTGATAACTTGAAATATTAACTTTTTTACCATTAACTCTCACATGGCCATGATTTATCAATTGTCTAGAAGAAAAAATAGTGTTTGATAATTTAGATCTATAAATTACAGCATCCAATCTTCTCTCTAACAGTCCAATCAAATTTTCAGCTGTATCACCTTTTTTCATTATAGCTTTTTTATACATATTTCTAAATTGTCTCTCATTCATATTTCCATAATAGCATTTTAGTTTTTGCTTAGCTTGTAACTGAATTCCATAATCTGAAGGTTTTGCAGATTTATTTTGTCCATGTTGACCAGGGGGGTAAGCACGAGTATTAAAAGGGCTTTTGGGTCTTCCCCATAGATTTACCTTAAGTCTTCTATCTACTTTATGTTTTGAATTTAATCTTTTTGTCATACTGTGGTTATCGGGTTTATAGACATCAATATTTTTTTGTCAATCAAGGTTTTTTAGTAAGACCTGCAAATACACTTGATAAAATGCGAATTTCTTTTTGAGATAGTTCCATTTTGTAAAAAATACTTCTCAAATTTTCTATCATTATTGGTTTTTTGGCCTTTTGCTTAAAAAAATTTTGTTTTTCAAGGTTAGATAAACAAAAATTTATCATATTAAATACTTCATTCTTTGTTGCTCTTTGGATTTTTTTTGACTTTTGAAATTCATTATTTTTCTTTGAGACTAAGCTAGCAACTGCTTGTGCTACAATTACAAGACTATGAGATAAATTTAATGACCTAAAATTATTATTACTTGGTATTTGCAAAGTATAATCCGCATAACTAATCTCGTTATTTGTCAAACCAGATGCTTCTGATCCAAATAAGAATGTCACTTTTTTTTTAAAATTGATTTTTTTTAAACCATCTAATGAAATATGTTTAACATTTTTATTCCTAAATCTTGCAGATGTAGCAATCAAAATATCGGTTTTTTTAAGAGATTTTTCTAAATTTTGATAAACTTTAGATTTGAGAATTAAATCCTTAGCTCCAACAGAAGTTGCTATTACTTTATCATTAGGAAAAACTGGTTTTGGATCTATTAGTGATAAATTTTTAAAACCAAAATTTTTCATACCTCTTGCGCACAATCCAATATTTTCAGATAATTGAGGTTTATGTAATATGAAAGATATATTATTAAAATTCATTAAGCACTTGCTGGTGCATTGTCTTTAAATAATTTATAATCCAAACTATCTATTAATGCTTTAAATGATGCATCAATAATATTTGGAGATACACCGATTGTGAACCAATTTTTTCCTTTAGAATCTGTACTTTCAATTGAAACTCGCGTTACAGCTTCTGTTCCAGTATTTAAAATTCTTACTTTGTAATCAACTAATCTTAAATCTTTTAGATAATCTGAATATTTAGAAATTTTTTCTATATTATTCCTGATTGCGTTATCTAATGCATTAACTGGTCCATTACCCTCACCTTCACAAACTATTTTTTCTCCATCTACTTCTAATTCTGCCTTTGCTGATGAAATTATATCTCCTGCAGAATTTTTTTTCACAGATACATCGTAAGCTTTGATAATTAAGTATCTTGGAATTTCACCCACAATTCTCCTAGCTAACAGTTCAAAAGAAGCATCTGCACCATCATAGCTATAGCCAATAAACTCTCTTCCTTTAACTTCTTCTAGAAGTTGTTTTATTTTTGGATCATTCTTTTTAATATCAATTCCTATAGTTCCTAATCTAGATAAAATATTTGATTGTCCAGCTTGATCTGAAACCACAATATTTCTCACATTTCCAACTTTTTTCGGATCTATATGCTCATAAGTTTTAGGATCTTTTTGAACTGCTGATACGTGCATTCCACCTTTGTGTGAGAATGCAGCAGCTCCAACATAAGGTAAATGTTTGTTTGGTTTTCTATTTAAAATCTCGTCTAAAAGTCTAGAACATTGTGTTAAATGCTCTATATTATTTTGTTTAATATTTATTTCAAAATTTTTTGAAAATTCGTTTTTTAAATACAGGGATGGAATTACAGACATCAAATTAGCATTCCCACATCTCTCACCAAGTCCATTAATTGTTCCTTGTACCTGCCGCACTCCAGCTTGAATAGCTATCAAAGAATTTGCAACAGCGTTTTCAGTATCATTATGCGCATGAATGCCTAAGTTTTTTCCAGGTATATATTTAGTAACTTCGGTCACTATTTCAGAAATTTCATTTGGTAAAGTCCCTCCATTGGTGTCACACAAAACAATCCAACGTGCTCCTTCGTCATATGCAGATTTAATACAGCTTAATGCATATTCTTTATTTGACTTATATCCATCAAAAAAATGTTCTGCATCAAACATAAATTCTTTACCTGATTTTATAATGTGTTTAGCACTTTCACTAATATTTTTTAAATTTTGATCTTTTGAAATTCCAAGCGCAACATCAACATGAAAGTCCCATGATTTTCCAAACAGGCAAATTGAATTAGCTTTAGAGTTAATTAAAGATGATAACATTGGATCATTCTCTGCGCTATGGTCAGATTTTTTTGTCATTCCAAATGCGATTAATTTTGAATTATTAAAAGAGTGTTTTTTGTTAAAAAATTCTGTATCAGTTGGGTTTGCCCCTGGCCATCCACCTTCTATATAATCAACGCCTAAATTGTCTAATGCTAAAGAAATTTTTTCTTTATCATCTAAAGAAAAGTCAACTCCTTGAGTTTGAGCGCCATCACGCAGAGTGGTATCAAATATATATATCTTGTCTGTCATTATTTAAATTTCCACGAGGTTTTACCATCTTTATCCTCTATTTGAACTCCTTTTTGTAGAAGTTCATCTCTTATTTCATCTGCTAAATCGTAATTTTTATTATCTCTAGCTTTATTTCTTTGATCAATTTTGTCTTCAATATAATCAACATCTATATCTGATTTTTTTTCTTTGAACTTTATCCATTCACTTTTGTTTTGTGATAATAGACCAATAAAATTACAGGCTGA
>CACHML010000024.1 GCA_902580945.1 uncultured Pelagibacteraceae bacterium
CAAATTGATTTTTATATTTTTGAACTATTTTATATCTTTTAAGTTTTAATGTTGGAGTGAGCATTCCATTTTCAATTGAAAATTTTTCTTTAATAACAAAAAATTTTTTTATATTTTCAATTTTTGATAAATTAAGATTAACTTTATCAATTTCTTTTTCTAATTCATCTTGAGTTGCATTTAAATGTTCATCAGATAAGACCAATAAAGCAACCAGATATGGTTTATTATCTCCGTATACAATTGATTGATCAATGAAGCTAGAATTAGATAATTCATTTTCTATTTTTACGGGAGAAATATTATCACCGCCTGGAGTTATCAAAATATCCTTCTTTCTATCAGTAATTTTTAAATAACCTTCATCAAATACTCCAATATCACCGGTGTGCAACCAACCATCTTTTAAAACTTTTTTAGTTTCTTCGTCATTATTCCAATAACCTAACATAACATTTTCACCTTTAACTAAAATTTCTCCGTCCTCAGCAATTCTTACTTGATTGCCCCTAAATGGTGGACCAACCGTTTCAACTCTTATATCATGGATTGGATTACAACTAACAACTGGTGATGTTTCGGTTAATCCATAACCTTGCAATGTAGGAAGTCCTATAGCATTTAAAAAAACTCCTACATCTTTATCAAGAGCTCCACCTCCAGAAACAAAAGTTTTAAGCTCACCTCCAAATTGAGATTTAATTTTTTTTCTAACGATCTTTTCTAATAAATTATCAAGAATTTTTTCTACAAATGACAAATCTTGTTTTGTAATTTTTTTCTTACCAAGTTCTAACATTTTTAATATTAATTTTTTTCTGAGACCAGTGGCTTTATTAAAACTAGCATTGATTTTTTGGTATAAATTTTGGTAAAAACGAGGAACGGCAGTCATTAATTGAGGCTTACAATCATTCATATTTGTAATTAATTTTTCTATGCTTTCAGCGTAGAATATTTTTGCCCCAACACTGATTTGCACAAATTGTACTGTGTGTTCATAAGAATGAGAAAGAGGCAGCCAAGTTAAGAACCTAGTTTGGTCGGTTAGTAAAGGTTTTAAAATATCTAAAGCCCCTTCACAGTTATTTAAAATACCCCCATGACTTAATATTACTCCTTTAGGATTACCTTGTGTACCAGAAGTATAGATAATACAAGCTGGATCTTTTCTATATAATCCCAATTTTGGAAAACTTTCATCTTCATTATCTAAATTTGAAATTAATTTATTTAAATTAATATATTTATTATGATCAAGATCTAATTCTTCAAATGAAAATATTTTTTCAATAAATTTATTTTTATTAATTATATTTTCAACTTTGTTAAATTGTTCTTGATTAGATACAAAAACTAATTTTGGACTACAATCGTTAATAATATACTCATAATCACGTTCTGCATAAGTAGTATATGCTGGAACAGTAATACCACCTGACAACATTATGGAAAGATCTGAAATAAACCATTCTGGTCTATTTTCAGAAATTAACAAACATCTATCCCCTTTTTTTAAGAATTTATTTATTTCTGAAGAAATTTTTTTTATAGAATGAAATGTTTTTTTCCAACTAAAATAATTAGATGAATCTTTTAATGAAGTTAAAAGTATATTATTTTTATTTTGTTTTTGATAATTTTCGAAAAATAATTCAACAAGACTATTTATATTTTTTGTATTCATAATTTTATGGTGGGCAAAGAGAGAATCGAACTCTCACAGTATTGCTACCATTGGATTTTGAGTCCAACGCGTCTACCAGTTCCGCCATTCGCCCAAAACTAAACATATTTTAACTCATAGTATTAAATCATTTATTATAATAAAAGAAAATATGTTTAAAGAACTTTACAACAAAACAATTCAACTTGCAGGTCATAGGAAATCTAAATCAATTTTAGGATTTATATCCTTTATTGAGAGCTTTATATTTCCAATTCCTCCAGATGTATTAATAATTCCAATGACGATTGCTAGGAAAAATGAGTGGGTTAAAATTGCATTTATCGCAACCGTAGGTTCTGTTTTGGGAGCATGTCTTGGATACTTTATTGGATATGTATTTTTTAACGAAATTGGATTGAGAATTTTTGAAATTTATGGTGTAGATAATACCTCTTTTTTAAAAGAAAAAGTTTCTTCTGAAGGAGGTGTAATTGCTTGGATCACTCTTTTAGCTATTGCAGGTTTTTCACCTGTTCCATTTAAACTACTAACAATTACAAGTGGGTTTATTCATTTTAATTTATTTTACTTCATAATTATAAGTCTATTAACCAGAGGCTCTCGTTTTTTTTTAATAGCTTTTCTGATTGGAAATTTCGGACAAACAATGAAAAAAATTATTGAGAAAAAATTATTAAAATTTTCTATTATTGCATCTGTGATTTTGATTGGTTTTGCTTTTTTTATTTATAAATTTTTAAATAATTTTATTAGTTAAATATGACATTATTTCCCAGTCGTAAAAATTTGTACTTGATTATTTTGTTATTTTCTTTGATTTCTATTTTGTCAGCTTTGTATATTGAGTTTATACTTGGATACCAGCCATGTAAGTTATGTATCTATCAAAGACTTCCTTACTTAGCTGCAATATTCATAAGTTTTATTGGATTATATTATGTTAAGAATGATAATATTTTAATAATTTTAATAATAATATTTACTATAAGTGCTCTTATTTCTGGATATCATTTTGGAATTGAAAATAGCTTTTTTGAAGAATTTTCTAGTTGTACTAATAACCAATTAAATATTTCAGATAGAGCAAAATTACTAGAAACTTTAAGTAAAAGTATGCCAGTGGACTGTAAAGATGCAACTTTTACAATTTTAGGTGTTTCGCTAGCGGCAATTAATACTCTTTTATCAATTTTAATTATAATTATCTCTATTCGAACTTTAAGCTATGAAAAAAACTAATAAAAAAAAATTAGAGGAATTTATAAGAGTAGATCATGCTGGGGAAAGAGGTGCAATTAAAATATATGAAGGTCAACTACTTGCTTTAAATACTTTAGTAAATAATGATGATTTAAAAAAAACTGTATACGATATGAAAAAGCATGAGGAGGAACACTCAAACTTCTTTGAAAACGAAATTGAAAAAAGAAATATAAAACCGACAAAATTATTACCATTATGGGATTTACTCGGATTAGGTCTTGGATTTGGCTCCACAATACTTGGAAAAAGGGCTGCAATGTTATGCACTGCATCTGTAGAGGAAGTAATTGATGAACATTACAAAAATCAAATTGATCAAATTGAAGTTGATGAAAAAGATCTAAAAGAAAAAATAATTAAATTTAGACAAGATGAATTGGACCATAAAGACATAGCTTACGAGAAAGGAGCAACAAAAAAAGGTCTTTATTCAATTATGGATAAGATAATTAAAACTGGTTCAAAAGTTGCTATAAAAATTTCAGAGAAAATATAATTAAGGTTCAAGTTCTACATCCCAATATAGATAATCCATCCAACTTTTGTGCAAAAAATTTGGTGGGAAATTTTTACCATTTTTGTGAAGATCCTCAGTAGTAGGTTGAAAAGGCCATTGATTAAGTGTCATACCAGAGTCTTTGATTAATCTTCCACCTTTTTTAACATTACAAGATGAGCAAGCTGTAACAACATTATCCCAGTCGGTTTTTCCACCTTTTGATCTCGGTAATAAATGATCAAACGTTAATTCATTTTTACTTCCACAATATTGGCAGCTGAACTTATCTCTTAAAAAAACATTAAATCTTGTGAAGTTAGGGTTAGATTGAGGTCTAATGTACGATTTAAGTGCAATTACACTAGGAAGCTTCATACTAAACGAAGGACTTCGTATTTGTCGATCATAATAACTAACGATAGAAACTCTATCGAGAAAAACAGATTTTATTGAGTCCTGCCAACTCCATAAAGAAAGTGGGTAATAGCTTAATGGTCTATAATCTGCATTTAAAACCAATGCCGGACATTTTTCTAAAGAAATTTTTTGATCTGACAACTCAATCATATCTAAAACATACATTAAATATTATTTTTATCAAGATTACTAATCTTGTAATAACGATTTATTAAACGATTAAATTTTTTTTTATAAAATTTAATGCCGCACTCGATGCCTCTATAGGTATATGATGATCACATTTTTTTATCATCATAGTTTCAATTTTGATTTTATTTCTTAAAAAAAAATCTTCTGCCTCTAATAAATTATTTGGAGGCACTATTGGATCATTTTCACCGTGTATCATCAATATATTAGTTTTATTTTTTATTCTAGAAGATAAGTCTTGTTTGTCTATAATTTTTCCAGAAAATCCAACGATACAAGCAAATTCTTTTTCTGAAGTTAACCCAACATTTAATGACATCATGCATCCCTGACTAAATCCAGATACACATATCTGAGAATATGCTAAGTTAAAATAATTACTTACTTCTAAAATATAATCATTTAAAACTTTTTCTGCCTTTTTTGACTCTTGAAGTATATAATTTTTATCCTCAGTATTTAAATCAAACCATTGATAGCCTATTGGATTTATGACACATCTTTCTTGTGCATCCGGGCATAAAAAAACTGTATTTTTTAAAAATCTTTTCCAATTAAGTGTAAGCATACTAATATCTTTACCATCACCTCCATATCCATGGAGCAAGATTACAGCATTTTGCACATCTTCATTGTTTTCTGGTTTTATAACTGTTGTATTTAATGAAAATTTCATAAGTTTTTAATTAACCAATCATGGAGACTCTTGTCACTAAAATCAATATAACCGACTATTCTTCCAATTTCGAAACCATTTTTATCTATTAATATTGTTGTAGGTAATCCACGTAATTTAAATAAC
>CACHML010000025.1 GCA_902580945.1 uncultured Pelagibacteraceae bacterium
GGAATGTCTTTTATATGAAGGAAATTTTTCATTATTTTTGATATGAGTTACAAACTTTGGTTATAATTTTTAAAGCCATATTTATTTCATTTTTATTTACATTGAGTGGGGGTAAAACTCTAATCACATTTTCTGCAGCTCTTATTGTTAGTAATTTATTTTTCATTAAACTATCAATGAATTTTGTTTGATCATGATGTAGCTGTATTCCTATAATTAGACCTCTCCCTCTAATCTCTTTTATGATTTTTGGAAATTCATTTTTAATTTTATATAATTCTGAAATAAAATATTTTGAATTTATTTTAACTTTTGAAAGAAAGCCTTTTTTAAAAATTTCACTCATTACGGCATTGCCTACTGCCATTGCTAGAGGGTTTCCTCCAAAAGTTGATCCATGCGTACCAGGCACCATAGCTGCTGAAACTTTTTTAGTCATCAAAACAGCACCTATAGGAAATCCACCTCCAATTCCTTTTGCTATTGGTACTATATCAGGTTTAATTTTTGCATATTCATAAGAGAAAAATTTGCCAGTTCTTCCAATTCCACATTGGACCTCGTCTAAAATTAAGAGAATTTTATTCTTATCACATATTTTTCTTAGTTCTTTTAAACACCAATCTGGTATTACCTTAATACCTCCCTCTCCCATAATTGGTTCAATCATTATTGCTGCGGTTTTATTTGATATTTTTTTTTTTAGTTCATTGTGATTTCCAAATTTAAAATGATCAAAACCTCCTACTTTAGGACCAAATCCCTCTGTCATTTTCTGTGAACCGCTTGCATTTATTGCAGCTATAGTTCTTCCGTGAAAAGAATTTTTAATACACAAAATTCTATTTTTCTCTGGCTTGCCTATTGAGTAAAAATATCTTCTAGCAATTTTTATGGCAGCCTCTGTGGCTTCTGCTCCACTATTTTGAAAAATTACTGCATTAGCAAAAGTTTTATTTGTTAATTTTCTTGCCAGCTCTTCTCCTTCAGGAATTATAAAAGAGTTTGAAACATGCCAAAGTTTTTTTGACTGCTTATTTATGGCATTTACTAAAATTGGGTTTGTATGACCCAATGAATTGACGGCAATACCTTGAACAAAATCTAAATATTTTGTACCTGCTTTTGTGTATAAGAAAGATCCCTTGCCACTAGCAAATGAGAGGTTTCTTCTTTTATAATTTTTAGCTAAAGAACTCATTTTTAATTACGATTTTATTTTATAACCTTTATTAACTAAAATGTAAGCAATGTATGTAATAACTAAACTTAAAAAACTTAATAGCGAGATTCCAAAGACAACTGAGCCATCTAATTGACCAATAAATGAATATCTAAATCCATCTATCATATGAAAAAAGGGATTATAATTACTAATAAATTTTAAAAAATTTGGTAATTTATCAATGCTATAAAAAGTACCACTTAAAAAACTTAAAGGTACTATTATAAAGTTAGTTACCGTGCTCATTTGATCAAATTTATCCGCATACAATCCCACAATTATTCCTAGTGATCCCATAAATAATCCACCTAAAAATAAATAACAGAACCACAAAAGAAAATTTTGTACTGATAAATCTATAAAAAAAATAAATATTAATGTTGAAGCTGATGCAATTAATAGACCTCTAGCAGCTGATGCAAATGTTATCGCAAATACAACTTCTGACGATGATAATGGACTATGAACTACATCAGTAATTGTACCCATCATCTTACCCATCATTAATGAGGAGCTAGAATGAGCAAAACTTTGTTGAATAACTTGCATCATTATAAGTCCACTTGCTAAAAATTTAATATATGGAACACCCAATACATCAGTTCTTTGGTCACCAATTGCCAGCGAAATTACTGTTAAAAATAATATGCTAGTTAGTATTGGACCAAATAAAGTTTGGCCAGAAACTGTTAAAAATCTTAAAACTTCTTTTTTAAATAAAGAGTAAGTTCCTATCCAATTTATAACTCCGAACCTTCTGACCCCAATTTGGTATTTTTTCTGTAATTCAACCATAAGTATTTATTAATAAACTTTTTTTTTAATAATTGTTAAAAAACAGAAAAAAAAGCTTGTTCTAATAGTTTATTTATGATTTCAAGATAATGTTGTAATTTAAATTAAATATACTAGATGTAGTTATATGAGTTGGACAGAACAAAAAGTTAACAAATTAAAAGATCTCTGGGGCAAAGGACAGACTGCAAGTCAAATTGCAGAAATAATTGGTGGAGTAACTAGAAATGCCGTTATTGGAAAAGCTCATAGATTAAATTTGTCAGCAAAAATCAAAACTAGATCAACAATTTCACAAAATAATAATAATGCAGGGACAAACTCACAAAATAACAATATTATTAAGAAAGGCGGCAGAAAGCATAGGTTTAGATCTCTACTTTTAGATAAGAATTTTGAACCTGCAAAAAATCTTCAGCTAGAAGATCTAAGTGAAAATACTTGTAAATACATGGAAGGTCATCCTGATGAAAAAGATTCGTCTTTTTGTGGGAGGAAAACTATTGAAAAATTTTCTTATTGTCCATTGCACATTATGGTCGTGTTTCAACCAAAAGGAAAAAAAGATGATGTTGTAGTTAAGGATGATGAGGTACCAAAATTTATAGAAAAAAAAGTAAAATCTGCTTAACTTAATTTAATATCTTATCTTTGGCTTTTTTAAACTCATCTTCACTAAGTACTCCCTCATCGTAAAGCTTCTTTAATTCTTTTATTTGAATTGTGACTTCTAAATTTTGATTTTGTTTTATATTTTGAAATTCTAAATTTTTTTCTTCTTTGATAATTTGTTTTGCCTCTACACCTCTGGTTATTGCTTTAACTGCTATAGATAAAACAAATGCTAGAATTAAAAAGACAGAAATATATATTATATATGTCAACATTAAATACCTTTTTTATTTTTTTTTTGAAAATTGTCCACCACTAGTCCAATTAAAGCTATAATGATTTATTTCGTCCTCAAATTTTTTTACTGCATTCATTTTAAAATCTAAATTTGTTTTGTATTTTTTTGAAACAATATTATCATATCTTAGAAGTTTAAGTTGATCTAGTGTTAATAATGGCTTTGGCATTAATTCAAATAATCTAGCATTAATTTTAGCTATTGATAAAGGTACAGAAAATAAAAATCTTTTTTTATTTATAGACTTTAAAATTCTCAATAGTATTTCTTTAAATGTAATTATTTCTGGACCTACACACTCAATAGTTTCTCCAGTAATTTTTTTTTGAACAACTGTAAAAATTATATCTGCTAAGTCAGAAACATGAATAGGCATAAATTTTGTTTTTCCTCCGTAATATAAAGGCATACATGGAAGTACACTTAACAATCTCATAAAATTTGTAGTAAAATTATCATCCACGGAATAAACAACAGATGGTTTTAAAATTACAGAATTAGGAAAATTTTCTCTGACTCTTTTTTCACCACTCAATTTACTTAAAGCATAATTACTGTCAGTTGCTTGTTCAATTCCAAGTGCAGACAAATGAATGAACTGCTCAAGCGAGTTCTTTAAGGCACACTTTGATAACAAAGATGGTAAATCTGAATGAATAAGCTTAAATTGATTTTCTTTTTTTTCATACAAAATTCCGATTAAATTTATACATATTGAAGACTTTTCCATTAACTTAGATATGCTTTCTTCTGTAAAATAATTAACCTCTTCTAATTCTAAATATCCATAATTTGATTGGGTCTTTATTAGATATCCTTTTCTGTGAATACTTCTGGTTACCGCAATAACTCTATAGTTTTTTTTTGTGAACTTTCTTATTAAAGATCTTCCTATTTGACCTGATGAACCAAATATTAAAATTGAATCCTGATTATTCATATATATAAATCTAATAAATGAATTTAGATATTAAATTACATAAGAAAGATTTGCCAGATGAAATAGAGTTCAGTGACAAGATAGCAATAGATTGTGAATTTACTGGCCTTAATGTTGATAGAGATAGGCTATGTTTGGTGCAAATATCCTCAGGAAATAATGACGCTCACATAATTCAATTAGATAAAGACAACTATGATGCTCCGAATCTTAAAAATATTTTAAATAATAAAAAACTTAATAAATTATTCCATTTTGCAAGAGCTGACCTGCTATTTATAAAAAAATATTTAGAAGTGGATGTGGAGAACATAAATTGTACCAAGATAATGAGTAAAATTGCAAGAAGTTATTCTGACAAACATGGCCTCAAAGATCTAATCAAAGAATTTGAAGGAATAGACATAAGTAAACAACTACAAACCTCAGATTTTGGTGGAGAATTGTCAGATAAACAACTAAAATATTGTGCTCAAGATGTAATTTACTTACATAAAATATACGATTGCTTAAAGAAGATATTAATTCGAGAAAACAGAATTGATATTTATGAAAAAACAATAAAATTTATCAATACAAGAGTTGAGTTAGACTTTGCATCTTTTAAAGAAGATATCTGGTCACATTAAAAATGAAAGATAAAAAAATTGTAAATATTGCGAA
>CACHML010000026.1 GCA_902580945.1 uncultured Pelagibacteraceae bacterium
AGATCAATTTCAGACTATATTTCAGGCATGACTGATAGATATGCAATACAATTATACAAAATGTCAAAATGAATATTTTTGAAGACTATTTAATAAAAATTGAAAATACTATTAGGAAAGCAAATCAAGATAATTTGTTGGAATTGCCAGAAAATTTATCTGGTATAAATGTGGATATTCCTCCCGCTAAATTTAATGGTGACGTATCTACTAATGTTGCGATGGTTTTATCAAAAATTAATAAAAAACCTCCAATTGAACTTGCAGAAATTATTTCAGGATTATTAAAAAAAAATGACAAAAATATTGATCATATTAGTATTGAGAAACCAGGTTTTATTAATTTAAAATTTAAGAAAGAATTTTGGAGTGCTTTTATATTAGATGTGCTTAATAAACCTTCTTATGGAAGTAATTTAAACGGTAAAAAAAATAGTTTTTTAGTTGAGTTTGTTTCAGCAAACCCAACAGGACCACTTCATGTTGGACATTCAAGAGGTGCAATACTTGGTGACGTTATTTCAAATCTATTATCATTTAATGGTCACAATGTTACCAAAGAATACTATGTAAATGACTATGGAAATCAAATTTCTCATTTTACTAAATCAGTTTATTTTAGAATAAAGGAAATTACTAATAACGAAACATTTCCAATAGAAGACAAAGATTTATATCCAGGTGCATATCTTATCGATATAGCAAAAAAAATAATTTCAAAAAATAAAGATATTGATTTTAATGACTACGACAAAATATCTGAAAAATTAAAGAAACTTTCGATTGAAGAGTCTTTAAAATTAATAAAAACAAATTTAGAAAATCTTGGAATTAAACATGATAATTTTGCTAGCGAAACCGAAGTTATAAAAAATAAAGAAGTTGACGAAGTAATAAAAAATTTAAAAGAAAAGAAATTTATTTATAAGGGAAAAATTAAAGCACCTGAAGGTGAAAATAACGAAAATTGGGTAGAAAGAGAGCAATTACTCTTTAAATCTACTGAATTTGGAGATGATAAAGACAGGGCCTTACAAAAAGAAGATAAGTCTTGGACATATTTTGCAAGTGATGTTGCATATCATAATACTAAACTGAAAAGAAATTTTGATGTTCTTGTTAATATATTAGGAGCAGATCATGCTGGTTATATTAAAAGAATTACTTCTGTTGTCGAAGCTCTTTCAGGAAAAAAAAATAAGTTAATTTGTAAAGTTAGTCAGTTAGTTAAATTAATAAAAGATAAGAAACCTTTTAAAATGTCTAAGAGAAAAGGTGATTATATAACAATTGAAGATTTAATTAATGAAGTTGGTAAAGATGCTACAAGATTTATAATGTTAAGCAGAAGTAGTGATGCTGAAATTGATTTTGATTTTGATAAAGTAAAAGAAAAATCAAAAGAAAATCCTATTTATTATGTTCAATATGCATATGCTAGAATTTCATCTGTATTCAGAAATACTCAACATGAAATTAAAAACAATATTAAAATAACTAATTCTGAATATAAATTTGGCGACCAAGAAATCAAATTATTCAAGAAGATAAGTGAATGGCCAAAATGTGTTGAAGTATCTACAGAAAAATTAGAACCACATAGAATATCTGTTTATTTATATGAATTAGCTTCAGAGTTTCATTCGTATTGGAATATGGGTAAAGATGACATTTCAAAGAGATTTATTGAAGAGGATAACTCGATAAAAGAAGAAAAGTTAGTCTTCTTAAAGTCTATAGCCAACACTATTAAATCAGGGATGGATATTTTAGGCGTTGATACACCTGAAAAAATGTAATGATAAAAGAATTAAAATATCTTTTTTATTTAATAATTATTTTCTTCTTCATTTTTTTTACAGCAAGATATTATTTTTCCGATGAAAATATTAAAAAATCTTACAGGTCTATCTCATTGATTGATGACAAAATAAATATTATTGAAAAAGATTTGATATTTTTAGAGAGTGATACTGAAAACATCATTGAATACGTTGAATTTAAAAAGGACAAAAAAACAAATAAATATTCATTTTGGAAACTTCTTTATAATGATAATTAAAAACCATAGATCATTTATATGTGGTGTAAAAGGTAAAGTTTTATCAAAAAAAGAAATTGAATTTTTAAAAAAATATAAGCCTTGGGGAATAATTCTTTTTAAAAGAAATATTGGAAGTATTAAACAAACTATAAATTTAACTAATTCGATTAAAAAAATTTTTAACAATAAAAATTATCCAATAATGGTCGATGAAGAAGGTGGAAGAGTAAGTAGATTAAGAAAATTTATTGATAACTCAATTTTTACAGCCGAATATTTTGGCAACTTGTATAAAAAAAATAATAATAAATTTGATATATATTACAGTGTTTATGTTAAACAAATTGCTTACCTTTTAAGATTATTAGGTATTAATATCAATACAGTACCTGTTTTAGATATAAAAAGAAAAAAATTTCATAAAATTGTTGATGATAGATCATTTTCAACAGATAAAAAAATTGTCTCAAAAATAGGTGATAGATGTATTAAACTTTTTCATTCAAATAGAGTTGCTACAGTGATTAAGCATATCCCTGGACATGGTTTAGCTAAAGTAGATAGTCATAAAAATCTGCCAAGAATAACTAGAAATGTGCAATATTTGATCAAAAACGACTTTTATCCCTTTAAAAATAAAAGTTCTTTATTAGCAATGACAGGTCATTTGTTATTTGAAAAAATAGACCCAGAAAATAATGCAACGCATTCTAAAAAAATAAATAAGCTAATAAGAAATAAAATAAAATTTAAAGGTTTGATAATGACCGATGATATTTCAATGAAAGCAATTAAGGATAAGCTTGCAATAAGTGTAAAAAAATCATTTTTAGCAGGTTGCAACCTGGTATTACATTGCAATGGAAATTTGAGTGAAATGAAAATTGTTGCTCAAAATTCACCCAAAATAAACCAATTAATTATTAAAAAAACATCACAATTAACAAAGATTATAGGTTAGAGTATTTTATGCAATCAGATGATTCTTTAGACTTTAATGTAAATTTAAATAATTTTAATGGATCATTAGAGATATTACTTGATCTTGCAAAATCTCAAAAAGTTGATTTAGAACAAATATCAATTACAAAATTAGCTGATCAATTTCACCAATATATCACTGAAAAGGAAAACCTAAATCTCGAAATTGCATCTGAATATTTATTGATGGCTACTTGGCTCACTTATTTAAAGTCTAAATTATTACTTCCTGAAACAGATGAAGATGAATTTAAAGCACTTGAGGTAGCTGAAAAACTTAAATTACAATTAAAAAAATTAGAGTTGATAAGACTATTGTCTTCACAAATGTTAAACAGAAAAAGATTGGGAAGAGATATTTTTATGCGTGGCTCTAAAAGCGGCGTTAAGTCTATTTATGACAAAAAAGTTTCTTTAACTTTGTTTGAGTTATTGAAGGCATATTCAGGAATTGTGATGACAAAAGATTTTCATACTATGAATATTCCCAAACTGCCTGTTTTTACAACCGAAGACGCTATTAAAAGAATTAAAGAGTTTTTTGGAAATCTTAATGAATGGAAAAATATTTCAGAGTTAGTTCCATCAGGTTTCAAAAATTCTCCTAATTTAAAAAAAACTGGTAAAGCTGGTATATTTGCAGGATCATTAGAATTAGTTAAAGAAGGCAATGTATCCCTGAAACAAAAAGAATTATTTGATGATATTTTTATTAAGGAAAATTAATGAATAAAAAAAAAAAAGATAATATTGTAAAATTTCCAACGAAACTTACTGAAGTAGAAAGAGAAATTGAGGCTATTATATTTGCTGCTGCAGAACCTCTATCAGTAGAAACGATAGAATCTAAATTATCAAAACCAACTGACATTAAACAATCACTAGAAAATCTAAAAGATTTTTACTCTAAAAGAGGTATTAATCTAATTTGTATTTCAAATAAATGGTCTTTTAGGACAGCAGTAAATTTATCATCTTTAATGTCAGAACAAAAGACTGTTGAAAAAAAATTATCTAGAGCTGCGATAGAAACCCTTGCAATCATTGTTTATCATCAACCTGTCACA
>CACHML010000027.1 GCA_902580945.1 uncultured Pelagibacteraceae bacterium
GTTACAAAATTAACGATGAAGAATGGGAGAATAAAGCAGTTAGGTTAGTTACCGCATGGAACACAGAACCATCTGATGTTGATTCATTTCTAAGTATAATTAAATCTTAGTTTAACTTGGGTTTTCTCTTAAAAAGTTAATATAATTTACTACTTCATCAAATCTTTCATCCTTAATATCTTTATAACTTGCATTAAATTTACTCTTTACACAAATTGCAACATGAGCATAAGGGTTTCGTCCTTTAGGATGATTAGGATGTTCTGGAAGTTGTCCTTCCAAATAATCGCCAGCTTCCTGAATAATTTTCCAGAGTTTACTTGCGTTTTCTTTGTTCATTTTACCTCAAACCTTGATTTATCTCTTTTGTTTCGAGTATGTTTCGAGTTATCCTATAAAATCCTATTTATAAAATTATTTACAAACATTTAATGATATCTCTTGGGAAATCTCTTAAATTAATTTTAAATTTCAATTTTCCATCAGATCCTTTTATTGCATAGCTTTGCCTTTTTAATCTAGATGCTGATATCCATTCAGCTTCTTCATGATGTTCATCTAAAACTTTTTTAATATCCTTATATTTTATAGAGGCAATTCCATCCTTATTACAAACTAATATTAAAAAGGTATTTTCACATAATTCATTCATTATTTTAAATTCATCCTGGTGTTCTTTTAAGAATGTAAATCTCCATGGGCTTATAATTTTTTTTGAGTATTTTATATAAATACCAACTTTTTTGTTATTTATTGTGAAAGCATTATTTCCAGAAGACGGAAAAACATCCAATTTAATTGGCTTATTTAATTTATTTAGTTCATTCCTAACTAAATTATTTAAAACAACACCATTAAAAAATTGGTATTCATTTATTGGCATAAAGTTATTATAATTAATTATGGTTTTTGATCCAAGCAAATATAAGAAAAAAAATTTAAAAAGGTATGAAACCTATATAGAAAGCTTAAAAGAGAATAAAATAGATACCAAAAGTATAGAAAATACAATTTCAGAAGCAGTAACTAATATTAAAAATAAAAAAGCTAAGTCTTTTGTTATTTATGGTGAACCACAAAGTGGCAAAACATCAATGATGATAGGGTTAACTGCAAAAATGCTAGACGAAGGATACAAGCTAGTTATTTTACTAATCCAAGATAATCTTAATTTATTAGAACAAAACTCTCTAAGATTTCAAAGATCAACATTAAAACCATCACCAAAAATGTACCAAGAAGTAATACCACCTGATGTGAAGCTGGAGGGAAGAGAATTCGTGGTCATATGTAAAAAAAATTCAAGTAATTTAAAACGACTAATCGATAAAGTAGAAAACATCAAAAATAAGGTAATCATTGATGATGAGGCTGATTTTGCAAGTCCAAATTCAAAAGTAAATAAAAAAGATGAAAAAGGTGATCAAGAAAGAACAAAGATCAATAAAAGAGTTTATGACTTAATTGGAGATGATGGAATTTATTTAGGAGTTACTGCAACACCAATTAGAATAGATGTTAATAGAACTTTCGATAATGAAAATCACCACTGGGTTTATTTTGAACCTCACAAAGGATATAGAGGCCAAGATTTTTTCTTTCCTCCAAAATCTGGAAATAAAATTATTTACAATCTTAAAAAACTTGAACCTGAAAGCAGCAACACAAAAAAGGAATTAAGAGATGCTGTAATTAGATTCATGGTTAACGTCGCTTATCTAAATCTATTTGTGAATATACAAAAACAAAAAAATTATATTATGCTGGTTCATACAGATGTAAGAAAGTTGATGCATAATGAAGATAGAGAAGTTGTTGATGAAGTAATGACTGATTTAACCACACCTGAAATTGATGATGAAAATGGAAAAAGGGTTGAAAATCCAAGATATGATAAAGTTTTGGAGCTTATTTACACTCAAGCATTAAAAAAATCTAAAAATGAAAATGTTGCTGATGAAATTACAGAATATGTTGCTGATTACTCGAGTCAATATTTGATAGGAGTCCTTAATAGCGAGCCATCTAACAAAGATGTTTTGCTTCCTTTATTAACAGAGGAACCAACTAACCCATTTACTTTTGCGATTGGTGGAAACATTATTTCTAGAGGTATCACCTTTAATAATTTGTTATCAATGTTTTTTACCAGAAATGTAAAAGGTCTTATGCAGCAAGACACATATATTCAAAGAGCAAGAATGTTTGGGAATAGAAATGACGAGGATATGAAACACTTCGAGTTAACAATACCGGGTGATCTTTGGGATAGTTGGCACACATGTTTTTTATTACATAGAATTTCATATTTATCAGCAAGATCCAACATGCATCCTAGTTGGGCTACTGGAATGGGAACAAAGGCAGTATCACCATCAAGTATTGATAAATCTCAAGTGCATATTGAAAAAGGAGAAATGAGTTTCAATAGAATTAAATATGAACCTGAAATGGATGAAATAGTTGAAAAATATTCTGGTTCTAACGACTCACATGAAGCTTTAGATTTTTTGATTAAGAAATTTGGTAATGAATTTTTACCAGCACATATAATGGCTTTCATAAAAGAAATTTCTGGCGTTCCCAGCAAGGATATTGCAATTCATCAATCTCAAAATATTGAAAATTATGATCAAAAATATGCTAATTGGGAATCTATCACTAGATCAAGAGGTATATTTGGTGCACGAGACTATGATAAATTTCCTTATGCAAGACATCATTTTGTTTTAGTTAAAAATAAAAAAGGTTTCTGTAGGCTATTCTATAATTGTCGTCATGGAAAAATTAGTTTTATTACCACAGAAGAAAACGTCTAATTAATTTTTCTTATTTTGATTTATCTCTTTTGTTTCGAGTTTGACATCGAGTTTTTTAATTAAATTGATGAGTCTTTAAGCGATTTATTTCAAGCTAACTTTTTAATATCCACATAAGTACTGTAGAATAGTGTAGCTTAATGCAGGATAGGTTGAACCACTAATCCCGTAAATAATCGCCAGCTTCCTGAATAATTTTCCAGAGTTTAATTGCGTTTTCTTTGTTCATTTTAACTCAAACCTTGATTTATCTCTTTTGTTTCGTGTTATCCTATAAAACCACGTAATCTAGAATCATGATCGCTAAAATATTTTGAAATAAAACTACAAAATTTTTTATGCATAATCAAAAACTCTAACCCAAGGCTCAAGCCTTTTTACGTCTGCACTTAACTGATTTTTATAATTTTTCCATCTATTTATAGACTCTAAATAAATTGGCTTATTTACTTGTTGGTAACTTGGTGTTGAAATTAATCTTTCAGAATTTTTATATATATCTTTATTGAATAAGCTTTCATTCCAGTCTATCTCGAGAAATTTAATTAAATTTTCAAGTGTTTCTTGATTTTTGGTGACCAAACTTTCATATTTAACAGAATGGTAATTAATCTCTAATTTACTTGTGTAATTTACCCAAAGATCCATGACTTTAGAATATAAATTTGTTGTATCATTCAATGTAAGAAAATTAGCCATTGCATCGTTCAGTTTAAAATTTTGAAAAAAACAACTTATGACTACATCCAAGGGATTTCTTAATGACAAGATAAATTTTGAATTAGGAAATATTCTTAAAATTTCAGCTGCGTATATAATATTTAATGGCATTTTATCAATAATTATTTTTGAATTATTTTTTTTTAAATTTAATTTTTCCCTCTCGAGAAAATAAAAATTTCTTAATTCTAAAATTTCGCCATCTTTTAAAAAATTAATTTTTTCTAAATTATTTCCAGTTTTAATATTAAGTAAACTAATTGTATTTTCAACTAAAGGTCTTTCTTCAATTACAAAAATATCAGGATGATTTGATAAAATTGTATCTAACAATGTGGTTCCTGACCTCGGGAAACCTATCATAAAAACAGGGTCTTTTTTTTCATCAAGTTTTTTAGTAAATTTATGTTGTTTTTCTTTTTCAATAAATATCTTTCGATCTAATATTTTTTTTAAAAAATTTTCTTTATTTATTCCAGAATT
>CACHML010000028.1 GCA_902580945.1 uncultured Pelagibacteraceae bacterium
GAGTAAATTTTCTAAATTATCAGTATTCTTAATGGGAATAAAGGTGCCTGCGTACCACGCAACATTTGATAATGATGCAATCGAAAAAGACTCATTTCTGGTCATATATCCAATTATTGTTTGTGTTGCTTCAGGAGAATAAAAAGTTAAAAATTGATCATTATCATATTCTTCAAATTCATAAACTATCTCATCAATTTGGTATCTTGGTTGCATCCATGAGTCTTGGTCCATAGATTTTCCTAAATGAGAAGGTTGTATAAATGTTGAGGTTTCTGTATCTTTATTTGAATATGTTGCTTTGAACCACTTATAACCACCATAAGAAATTACTTGTCCATAAATATCATTATTTTGATAGTAAAGTATTAGAGCACCTTCTCCATCTTCTTCATAAAAAAAGGAATATGCATCTATTTTATCTGATGCAAAACTATTAAATATAAAAATCAGTTTTATTAAAAAGACTAAAAAATATTTCTTCATATATGAATATTATTGTTGAGCTTTTTTGGCTTTTTCCTCTTCCTCAATTATTTTATTTATTTTTGATTTTGTCATTTGACACTCTAAGTAAACAGTTGCTTCTGTTATAAGTTTGCCTAGATCCTTATTGCTTAATATTTCTGTATTTGGATTAATAAAGTTAATATTATTTGATTTTGCAAATGAATTTAAGGTTGAAGATTTGATTCCAAAATGGACACCTTGAACACCTTCTTCAATCCATGTGGCTACTGCTACACCTACTACGTTACCCTTGTCATTAATAATCGGACCACCACTATTTCCTTGGTTCAAAGCAGCATCTGTTTGAAAATTTGAAAAATTATCTCCAAAGCCTGCTAATGAGGAAACGCTGCCCTTAGTAACCTTAATTGATTGGCTAACTTCTTTACCAAGTGGGAAACCAGCAATAATAACATCTTCTAACAACTCTACATCTTCTTGTGATACAGGGTAGACTTTATCACTTTTAATGTTTGCCTTTAAGATTGCCATATCATTTGTTCTATCAACAGCATAAACTTTACTATTTATTCTATTGCCTTTGTGTACAATTATTACTTCATCACAATTATCTATAACGTGAAAATTAGTTACTACATCTGCATTTGATCCAGATGATGTAATGAAACCCGAGCCTGAGCCATAAGGATATAATTCCTCTGTTTCATCTCTATCTTTGATTTTTTTTGCAAGTTTTTCCTTCTCTTTTTCTAACTTTCTTCTCTCTTCTTCTATTTTTTTTCTCTCTATATCAAGTTTCTTTTTTTCCTCTGCGATAAGTTTTTTTTCATTTTCTAATTCTGAAGGATTATTCTTGTTTACTATGTTAATATTTAAATTACCGCATCTTGAGGCAAACTTTTCAGGCTCGAATCTATCTAGTTTACTTTCTAAAGCTTTTTCACAATAATCTTGTTTAGAAAGTTTTTTTCCATTCCATTTATAATCAAATACATAAATATTTTCATCGACTGCTTTACCAGATATTTTTGCGTAATAAGTATTTTCCAAATCCTTTAAAAAATAAAAATAATTTTCAGCCTCAGAGGAATATTTTTTTGCTTGGTTAAATAAAAAATTTTTCCTTGCGTCTGTTAATATTATGCCAAAGCAATCCTCTGAACTTACTTCGTTTGAATTATATCCAAAAACCATCCAGCAGCTCTCTTTATCATCTTTTTCAGGTAAAAAAACACCCCACATCCATTTTTGCTCCTCTCGATCAAACCACTTTCCATAGAGTGCATTTTGTTTTCCAAATTCTTGTTTTGAAATATAAACTACCCTTCTCTCATACCACCCATCTTTGACTTTATCAGTAGTAAGCCAGCTATTTTTTTTTACGTCATTAGGATCAATTAATCTTTGATAATTAGTTCTATCATTGTAGTAAATTAAAAAGAATTGTTCTTGTTTAATATCATTTTCATCATAATTAATAAAAGCCAACCATTTTCGCTCTTTATCATCGTAATCTTTAAAATCTTTTTTAGAAAATATAGTAAATGTTTTAGAATCTAGAGTTACTTTGCCTACTTCTGTATAAGTTGTTTCAAAATTTATTATTTCATCAAGTGATTTACCCTTTTTGGTAACAATTTTTTTTTGTACTAAATTTTTACAAGAATAGGTGCTATCAGGAAAATATTCTTTCCATACATCGTATTTTAAATCTGCACATTCATTTTCATCAATGTAACCATTAATAAACATTTCATTAATTTTTTTAATTTCGTCAGTCTTTGATGCGTAGCTATTAACTGTGCAAAATAAAAAAATTATCAAAAAAAGTAAAAATTTTTTCATATATTACTTTTGTAAGAGCTCTTTTTTTTGTTTATTAAATTCTTCACGAGATATACTTCCATTTTCAAATTTTTTAATCAAACTTTGTAATTTATCAATTTTTTCTGTTGAATTAGGTTTGGATATTTTAGGTAAATCCTTTTTTTTCTTTTTTTGTGCAACTTTTTTTTTCTCTCCATATTGATCATCTATATATTTCTTTGCAGCTGGAATTGAAACATGCCAAGTATCGTAGTAACCATTACCCAAATCACATGCCCAATTACCACATTTCATAGGTTGAGAAACATTAGTGAAAATATAAAAATA
>CACHML010000029.1 GCA_902580945.1 uncultured Pelagibacteraceae bacterium
TTTTTTGAAACAAACTCAGTGGGCTTATCAAAGTTAGTAGAAAATTTACTCAACAAAAAATTTTTGAAAAAATTTATTCATATTGGAACCTCTGAAATGTATGGTTCTGTAAAAAAACCATCGAAAGAAAATGACCCTATTTTGCCATCAAGTCCATATGCTGCATCTAAAGTAGCTTTTGATTTATATCTTTTGTCAGTTTACAAAAATCTTGGTTTTAATATGAATATTATTAGACCATCAAATGCTTATTGTTCAGGACAATTACTGCACAGAGTTATTCCAAGAACTTTTTTATCAATAATAAATAATCAAAAAATACCTCTTCACGGAGGTGGTAGAGCAATGAAATCTTATATACATGCAACAGATCTAGCAAAAGCTATTCATATCGTAATAAAAAAAGGTAAAAATGGTGAAATTTATAATGTTGGACCAAAAAAGCCTACCTCAATCAAGGAAGTAGTAACAAGGGTAGGAAAATTATATAAATTAAAATTAAACCAAATTGCAAAAATTACAGAAGATAGATTAGGTCAAGATAGTAAATACTGGCTTGACTCATCAAAAATTAATAATTTAGGATGGAAGCAAGAAATAAATTGGGACGATGGTCTACAAGAAGTAAAATTGTGGGTTGAAAAATATAAATCATCTTTAAAAGAATTGTCTCCAGATTATATAATGAGAGGTTAAATTTTTTCTAAGAAAAAATTTTCTAAAAATAGACAATCCATACCAGTTGAATAATAAGTGGAAATTGCATCCAAAGGTGTCTCTACAATTGGCTGCCCCTTTATATTAAAACTTGTATTTAAAACAATTGGAAATCCGGTGATTTTTTCAATTTCTAAGAGTAAGTTATAGTATTTATTATTTTGTATTTTATTTACAGTTTGTAATCTAGCTGTTTTATCTAGATGTGTGATTGATGGTAATAATTTTTGATATTTTTCTTTAACAAAACAGGCTGCTGTCATAAATGGAGAGCTATCTGAAATTTCAAAATATTTTTTTGCTTTTTGCTCAATACAAGAGGGAGCGAAAGGCCTAAATTCCTCTCTAAATTTAACTTTTTTATTAATAATATCCTTCATTTTTTTATTTGAAGCATCTCCAAGAATTGACCTATTTCCTAGAGCCCTTGGTCCTATTTCTGATCTACCCTGAAACCATCCAATAACTTTGCCTTCAGATATTTTTTTTGCAGCCAATTTCTCAGGATTTATGATTTTTTTATATTTAAGTCCGCAAAGTTTTAAATTTTCTTCTATTATTTTTTTGGAATATCTAGGACCAAGATATAAATTTTTAAGGGGAGATAATTTAGTTTTTGAATATTTTACATGTGTATAAGCTGCACAGCCTAATGAAAGTCCTCTATCTGATGCAGCTGGTTGCACAAATAGATTATTAACTTCTGGAAGTTTTTTTAGAATACCATTAGCTTTACAGTTTAAGGCAACACCCCCAGATAAACAAATATTTCTCTCATTTGTTAATTTAATTGCTTTTTTTATCACTCTAATACACGCATTCTCAAGATGTTCTTGAACAGATTTTGCAATATCAAAATGTCTTTGATTAAATTTTTCCTCACGTTTTCTAGGATTTCCTAAAAGTTTAACTAACTTATTTGAATAAAATGATCCTTGGTTATTACCAGTTGGAGAGCTTTTTGATCTATTAAGAAAAGAATTATTTAATTTAAAATAGTCGTTATTTTTTAAAGATAAAACTTTTTCAATATTATAATTCTTTTTTCCATAGGCAGCCATTCCCATAACTTTATATTCATCTTCAGCTACATCAAAACCAAGGTAATTAGTAAATAATGCATAATAAGAACCAAGAGAATTATCCAAAGGTATTTCCTTTAAAATTTTTATTTTATTGTTCTTTGCAACTGCTATTGCACCACTCAATCTGTCACCATAAGCATCATAAGAAATACATGTTGCAGACTTAAATCCAGAATAGAAGTAAGATGAAGCTAGATGTGACAATTGATGATTAACGATTTCAATTTTAGGACAATAGCCAAAGTAATGTATAAAAAAACTTTTCAATCGTGATTTTATATCCTTATAAGTACTTCCGGGATGAGAAATATATTGTACATCTTTAATATTAAGATTTGAATTTTTTAAGGCTTGTCTAACACCTTCAACTGGTTCAACACCTCTTGGGGACTTTACTTTTATTAACCTTTCTTCCTCAACAGAAAAAGTTACTTTTCCATTTTGAATCAAAGTAACGCTTGCATCGTGTTGACCAATATAAAATCCTCCGTGGATACCAAGTATATTCATTTTTATTTTAGAGTTTCTTTTTTACTATAGTATTCAAACTTTTTTTTAAAATTGTTAATTTTTTTCTTGAAAATATTTTCAATATTTTTTTCATCAGATGTACTTATTTTTTTTGAAAAGTAAAATGATGA
>CACHML010000030.1 GCA_902580945.1 uncultured Pelagibacteraceae bacterium
AAAAGATAAAAGATTTGAAAAAATTTATGACATCGTTGAAAAGGTAATGATTGATAGAAAAAATATTCATCCAAATGTAGACTACCCTACTGGTCCAACTTATCATTTGATGGGATTTGATACTGATTTTTTTACACCAATATTTGTAATTTCTAGAATAACCGGATGGTCAGCTCACATAATTGAACAACATGCTGCTAATAAATTAATAAGACCTCTTGCAAGTTACAAAGGCAATAAACACAGAAGAGTTCTTCAATTAAATCAAAGATAATTACTCTATTGAGTTTTCTTCTCTCATCAATATTGGTCTACCGTCATGAGCGGTATTGAGAGGTATAATTTTTCCTTTATACTTTGCACATAATGTAGGTGCACTTCTAATCTTATCACCCAAATTAACTTCCAAATCAACAATAACTAATTTGGCATCATTTAATTCTCTTAAGATTTTCATTTTAAATTTTTAAAGTATTTTTAACTAAATGCCTCTGTCCATGACCCTCTTGTAGATGCTTTAGAATATTCGGTTGCTCTACCTTCAAAGAAGTTCATATGTTCTACAGCATTCAACATTGTATCAAGCCAAGTTAATGGATTTTTTTGAACATCATAAATAGGTTCTAAACCTAGCTGATCTAATCTTCTGTTTGCAATAAATCTTATGTAATCTTTAACTTCTTTTGCTGTCAAACCTTCCATAGGTCCCATTTCAAAAGCTAAATCAATAAAAGAATCTTCATGCTCGACAATAGTTCTGCATGCCTCATAAAGTTCTTTTTTAAGTTTTGGCGTCCATATCTCAGGATTTTCTTTTATAAACTCCTTAAAGATTCTAATCATTGAATTACAATGAAGTGTCTCATCTCTCACAGACCAAGTTACAATTTGGCCCATTCCTTTCATTTTATTGTGTCTTGGAAAATTAAGCAAGATAGCAAAACTAGCAAATAATTGCAGACCTTCGGTGAATGCACTAAATACTGCAACTGTCTTTGCAATATCTTCTTTTGAGTTTACATTAAAACCCTGCATGTAATCATATTTATCTTTCATTTCTTTGTATTTCATGAAAGCTGAGTATTCTGACTCTGGCATCCCAATTGTATCAAGTAGATGTGAATAAGCTGCAACGTGAACAGTTTCCATAGATGCAAATGCAGTCATCATCATTAGTACTTCAGTTGGTTTAAATACAGTCGTGTAGTGTCTTAAGTAACAATTATTAACTTCAACATCAGCTTGAGTAAAAAATCTAAAAATTTGAGTTAATAAATTTTTTTCTGGTTGTGATAAGTTTTTTTGCCAATCTCTTACATCATCTCCTAATGGAACTTCTTCGGGCAACCAATGAATTCTTTGTTGAGTTAACCAAGCATCATAACACCATGGATATCTAAAAGGTTTATAGACTGGGTTCTCAACTAATAAACCCATTTTTTTTGGTTGTATTATTTCTTTATTTATTTTTTCTGCTACTGACACGATAAACACTCCTCATAATCTTGTTGGTTATTACTTTCTTCTTTTGATTTATAAACGTTTGCTGCAATGTCTGTTGAGTTTGCATCATTAACATTTTCAGCTCGTTGTATTGATTTAGACCTACAGTAATAAAGACTCTTCAAACCTTTCTTCCAAGCTTGGAAATGGATTTGATGCAAATCTCTCTTATGTACATCTGCAGGTAAAAATAAGTTAATAGATTGAGCTTGAGAAATATGAGGTGTTCTGTCTGCACTCAAATCAACAAGCCATCTTTGGTCTAACTCAAAAGCAGTTTTAAAAACATCTTTTTCATCTTGAGTTAAAAAATTTAAATGTGAAACAGATCCCTGGTTAGTTGTAATACTCGACCATATTTCATCTGTGTCTTTTCCATGTTTTTCTAATAGTTTTCTCAAATATTTGTTACGCACATTAAAAGATCCTGAAAGAGTTTTATGTGTGAAACTATTTGCAGCAATTGGCTCAACACCCGGTGAGGTTCCACCACATATGATAGATATAGATGCTGTAGGTGCTATTGCAGTTTTATTAGAAAACCTTTCCATAATACCATAGTCCGCTGCGTCTGGGCATGGTCCTCTCTCCTCTGCTAAATCTTTAGATGCTTTATCCACATGTTTGTGAATATGTTCAAAGATTTTTTTATTCCAAGTTTTACTCATAACAGATTCGATTGGGATCATTCTCTTTTGATAATAAGAATGAAGTCCCATTACACCTAATCCAACACTTCTTTCTCTCATTGCTGAATATGTTGCATCACTAAATTGCTCAGGAGCGTTTTCTATAAAATCAGTCATAACGTTGTCTAGGAACCTCATGACATCTTGGATGAAGTTTTCATCATCCTTCCACTCATCATACTTCTCTACATTTAAAGAT
>CACHML010000031.1 GCA_902580945.1 uncultured Pelagibacteraceae bacterium
GAATTTAGAGACAAGTGTAAGAAAAAACTCTTCAATGATTTATATGAAATTGGTACCCCAGAATACAAAAAATGTATTTTAAACAAGGGTCCTGAAAAATAAATGAAAAAACTAAGTTTATATATTTTTTTATTTCTATCATTGTGTAATGTCAGTTTTGCAAATCTTGAAAATAAGTTTCTGTATTGCGATGTTCAAAAACCTGATCCTGATTATTTCCAACCCAAGAATCTTGTTTTTAAGATTGATTACAAAAAGCAGACTAATTTAGGTACAGGATACTTTTATCGTTTAAATGGAGCTGAAATGCCAGGTTGGGAGGAAGCCCCGTTTGGTGTTCAATTAGTTGTTGATAATATCTATCACTTATACCCAAAGTACAAAGATGCCGAGGCCTTTGGAAGAGTTTTTGATATTTTTATAAATTTAGATGAAATGAAAACATATATAAATTTATATGAGCCTGGAGAAAACATTAATATCAAAAGATTTGAGTCTATTTGTAAATTTGTAGAATATTAATTTTTCAAGGATCTTAAATTTAATTATTATAGGACTTCTCGTACATGCCTCGTACATAGAGAGATAAAATAAAAAAATTTTACTTATTCCTCTTGTTCAATTATAAATATTAGCATAAATACTCATGAAATTCATTAATGCCCTCGTGGTGAAATTGGTAGACACAAAGGACTTAAAATCCTTGCCATTTATGGAGTGCCAGTTCGAGTCTGGCCGAGGGCACCACTAAATGATTAATTCGCATATTCTTTTTGATAATACAAAACAGTCAAAAAAGATTAAAAATTATTTAGATCACAATATCAAAAATGTTTCTCTTAGTAGATGTAATTTCATAATTGTAATTGGAGGAGATGGTTTCATGCTTTCGTCATTAAAAAAATACAATAAGTATAAAAAACCTTTTTATGGAATTAATGCTGGTAGTTATGGTTTTTTAATGAATAAGTTTTCGTCAAAAAATACTATTAGAAATTTATCTAAAGCAAAACAAGTTTCGATTTCACCTTTGGAAATGAGCGTAAAGAATAAGTTTAATAAAATTAAAAAGTCTATTGCTATCAATGAAGTCTCAATTTTAAGACAAAGTAGACAAACTGCATCACTTGAAATTTCAAGTGGTTCTCAAAAGATTATAAAAAAATTAGTCTCTGATGGTGTATTGATTTCAACACCTGCAGGTAGTACTGCATATAATATGTCAGTTTATGGACCAATTTTAAATTTAGACTCTAAAAAACTGTCCATCAGGCCAATTAGTGCTTTTAGACCTAGAAGATGGAAGGGAAGAGTTGTTAGCGATAAATCAAAAATTACAATTAAGAATCTAAATATTAATAAAAGACCAATAAGTGCAGTTGCTGATAATTATGAAGTTAGAAATGCAAAGACAATATCTATTAAGATTAATAAAAAAGTGAAATTTAATCTTCTATATGATTCAAACAGAAGTCTTCAAAAAAAAATTAAAATAGAGCAAATCAGAAAAGAAACTAATTAATGATTAATAAAAATTTTGGGTTTGGAACTCAAATTAGAAAATCTCCATATTTTGATGCAACAGTGAGATGGGGCGCGACAGGTTTTTCTGTTTATAACCATATGTACATACCCCGTGATTTTGGAGATCCAGAACAGAATTTTTGGAACCTTATAAAAACTGCAATTCTTTGTGATGTTGCCGTTGAGAGACAAGTAGAAATTACTGGACCGGATGCTTATAAATTTATTCAATTATTAACACCAAGAGATTTATCAAAATTATCAATTGGACAATGTAAATATGTTTTAATTACGAACGCAAAGGGTGGAATTTTAAATGACCCTGTTCTTTTAAGATTAGGAGAAAATCATTTTTGGTTATCTTTAGGTGACAGTGATATTTTACTTTGGGCCCAAGGAGTAGCTGTAAATTCAGGTCTAGATGTAAAGATAACTGAGCCTGATGTTTCGCCTTTACAATTACAAGGACCAAAATCTTCTGAAATAATGATTAAATTATTTGGAGAAAATATAAAAGATTTAAAATATTATTGGTTTAGAGAATTAGATTTAGAGGGAATACCATTAATTGTATCAAGAACTGGTTGGTCAAGTGAATTTGGTTATGAGTTATTTTTAAAGGATGGCTCAAAAGGAAATGAGCTATATGAAAAAGTTATGTTAGCGGGAAAAGAATTTGGACTTAAACCAGGTCATACTTCTTCAATTAGAAGAATAGAAGGGGGAATGCTTTCTTATCATGCTGATGCAGATATTAATACAAATCCATTTGAATTAGGGCT